>DAOUBF010000089.1:0-18683 GCA_034432795.1 Anaerolineae bacterium | reverse complement strand
CTGGACCGTGTCCCGACCGTTTGTTGTCTGGTCCTCTATGGCTATTCCGCTATCTTGCTTCGTCAAATGCCCAATGTCCATCGCTGGCCTCCTCGCCTGCTACCCGGCTAAGTAACACAGCTTAATTATACCTCTATCTACCGGGGCCGGAAAGTTCGTGCACGACTCAGCACATTAAAAACTCCTGCTGGCAAATGATCTAGGCCCAAGCTTACCTATGCAGCCGGTAACAGATCAGGGCAAACTGGGTTATAATTCTCAGTATGGAGATGGAATCATTCAGCCTCCATCTGACCTGTACCATCCGCCCGGCGGTGGAGGCGGACCTGCCCAAGCTGGAATGGGGCGGGCAGTACCGCCATTTCCGCCGCCTGTTCCGTCAGACCTTTGAGGAGCAGTGCGCCGGGCGGCGGCTGATGCTCGTCGCCGACGTCGGCGGTTACCCCATCGGCCAGGTGTTCATTCAGTTCGCCTCCAGCGACAGCAGCTTCGCCGATGGTCGCCATCGGGGCTATCTCTATAGCCTGCGCGTGATGGAGCCGTTCCAGCGCCATCACATCGGCACGCGCTTAATTGAAGCCGCCGAGCAGGTGCTGCGCGAACGAGGCTATACCTGGGCGGTGATCGCCGCAGCGAAAGACAACCCCCGCGCCCGGAGCCTGTATGAGCGCCTGGGCTATACCGTCTTCAGCGAGGACCCCGGCTACTGGCAATACACCGATCCGGAGGGTATCGTCCAGACGGTGGTGGAGCCTTGCTGGGTGATGGAGAAACGGTTAATCCCCCAGGAGGAGGCTATTCGTTAAAGAGTTCGCCGACCGAGCGCCCCTCGTGCACGCGGCGGATCACCTCGCCCAGCAGCGGTGCGATAGACAGCACTTTCATATTGGGCAGCATCTTGTGCGACGGGATCGGGATGGTGTTGGTGGTGACGATCTCTTTGATCGGCGCTGCCGCCAGCCGCTCCACCGCCGGGCCGGAGAGGACCGGGTGGGTGAAGCACAGATAGACATCGCGAGCGCCGTGCTGCTTGGCGATCTGCACGGCCTGGATAACGGAGCCGGCGGTATCTACCTCATCGTCCACAATGATCACGTCGCGGCCCTCCACCTCGCCGATAATGGTGAGCGCCTCGGCCCTGGCGGCGTTGCCGGTGCGCCGCTTCTCCACGAAGGCCATCGGCAGGTGGAGCTTGGCGGCGAAGTTGCGCCCCTTCTTGGCGAAGCCCAGGTCGGCAGTGACCACCACCGCGTTCTCCAACTCTTTCTTCAAGAAGTAGTCGCTTAAGATATGGAAGGCGGTCATCTCATCGCCGGGGATGGAAAAGAAGCCCTGAATCTGCCCGGCATGGAGGTCAACGGTCAGCCAGCGGTCGGCCCCGGCGACGGTGAGCATATCGGCAACCAGGCGGGCGGTGATGGGGACGCGCGGCTGGTCCTTCTTGTCGCTGCGGGCGTAGGCCATATAGGGGAAAACAGCGGTGATGCGACCGGCGGAGTCGCGCTTGAGGCAGTCAATCATAATCAATAATTCCATCAGGTTATCGTTGACCGGCGCACACAGCGTCTGGATGACGAACACGTCCTGCCCACGCACGCTGCGATGCAGGCGCACGAACAGGTTGTCGTTGGGGAAGCGGATGATGTCCCGGCCGCTCAGGGGCACGCCCAGGTAATCGCTGATCTCCTGGGCCAGCGCGGGACAGGCTGTCCCCGCCAGAAGCTGGATGTCACCGTACATGCGCCTATCGGACATAGTATCTCCCCCTGTGGTGGAGATTGGGGATCGGAGATTTGTCTCCCATCTCCAATCCCTGATCTCTCTTTAATCTCTAACCTCCAACCGAAGCGATCAATTCCTCCACTGCCGTATGCGGGTCCACTTCGCGCGCCAGGATGCGTTCAATGGCGGCATCCACCTGGCCATCCGGGATCTGGCGCAGCCAGCGCGCCACCAGCGCCTCGCGCAGGAGGTGGTGCAATTCGGCGGTAACGCGCTCGCGTTCCTGGCGGGCCAGTTCGCCGCTGGTTTCCAGATAAGCGCGGTGCCGGGTGACCGCCTCCACGACGTCGGCGACGCCCTGGCCCTCGGTCGCCACCGTCTTGAGGATAGGGGGTTGCCAACTGCGCCGCGCCTGGCCCAGGTCCAGCATGGCGCGCAGGGTACGGGCGGTGTGCTCCGCGCCGGGTTGATCGGCCTTGTTCACCACCAGGATGTCGGCGATCTCCAAAATCCCGGCCTTGATGGCCTGGACCTCATCGCCGAAGCCGGGCGCCTCCACGACCAGGACGGTGTGGGCGGTGCGGGCGATGTCCACCTCGGATTGGCCCGCGCCGACAGTCTCAATCAGCACAATGTCAAACCCGGCGGCATCCAGCACCTTGACCGCATCGCCGGTGGCCCGTGCTAGCCCACCCAGGCTGCCGCGCGTGGCCATGCTGCGGATGAACACGCCGGGGTCACCGGCCAGGTCGCGCATACGGATACGGTCGCCTAAGAGCGCGCCGCCGCTAAACGGGCTGGTCGGGTCCACCGCGACAATCCCCACCGTCTGGCCCTGTCGCCGCCACACCTTGGCCATCTCGTTGACGAGCGTGCTTTTACCCGTGCCGGGGGCGCCTGTCACGCCTACGCGATGGGCGCGGCCCGTATAGGGATAGAGCGCGGCCAGGGCGGCACGCGCCTCGGCGCCGTTGTTCTCAATCCGCGAGACCAGCCGCGCCAGTGCCAGCCGGTCGCCCGCGAGCACCTTCTCCACCAACTCCATGCTCATGCACCCGTGCTCCCCTGCCCCACACGCGGGGGCAGGCTGGCGTGTCCGCTGCCTAGCGCGCGATATGCGGCACCCGGCTGGCCACTGCCTTATGGATCGCCTTGATAATGTCCTCGGTCAATGCACCCGGCCCGAAGACCTCCACCACCCCCTGGGCCTTGAGCACGGGGATGTCCTCGTCGGGGATGATGCCGCCAACGAAGACGGCCACGTCCTCCTGGCCGTTCTGGCGCAAAAGCTCAATGACGCGGGGGACGAGGGCCATGTGGGCGCCGGAGAGGATGCTCAGGCCGACGACATCCACGTCTTCCTGCAAGGCGGCTTCGGCGATCATCTCCGGCGTCTGGCGCAGGCCGGTGTAAATCACTTCCATGCCCGCGTCGCGCAGCGCCCGTGCGATCACTTTCGCGCCTCGGTCGTGGCCGTCCAGGCCGGGCTTGGCTATCAGGACGCGGATCTTAGGCTCAGACAACGTCACCCTCCTGCTTCACGGAACTTTCCCAGGGAAGATTATACACCATCCCCCTCCCTTGTTACAAAAGGAACAGGGGGCCTTTATTGGTCCCCCTGTTCCCCTATTCGTTAATCATCCTCCCCGGCGCCATCCTTAGAGAAGGAGGTGCTCGTTTCTTTGGGAGGAGCCAGCTCTTTGGTCGCCTCTTTCGCGCCGGACTTCAGTTGGCGGCTGTCGGTGATATACCAGCCGGACCCCTTGAAGATGATCCCCGCCGGGCTGAGCACGCGGCGCACCGATTCGGTGTTACAGTCCGGGCAGATGCGGATAGGGTCATCGCTGAATCGCTGGATACGTTCAAAACGGCTGCCACAGTGGTCACACACATATTCGTAGATCGGCATGGTGTCCCCCAATACCTGCAAAATTTCTGATCCTACCGCAAAGGGCGCAAAGGGGATCACGAAAGCCACGGAAAAACACGAATTGCACGAAAGCCTCTGGCGTCATTCGCATCCTTTCGTGCCTTTCGTGGTCCAAATGCCCTTTGCGTCCTTTGCAGTGGGAAGGATAGATGAATTTTTATGATTGTAATGAGATTATACTTAAAGTCGGCTCAAGTGGCAAGCGGGAAAATGCTACCAGCCGTAGCTCAGCCGGGCGATCAGGCGGCGGGGCAGGCCGATCTCGCGCATGCGCGCCTGGGTCTGTTCAATGGGATACTCCACGCGGCGCACCTCCCAGGTGCGTGCCTCATCGTCCAGGATGGCATAGGCAGCGCGGGGGTCGTGATCGCGCGGCTGGCCGACGCTGCCAGGGTTGAGGATCAGCCGCTCCTCGCCGAGCGCGAGCGGCACACCGTACTCCGGCAGGAGCAGGTCGCAATACCCGTTCGCGCCGATCTGCTCAAAGATGGCGACGGCATGGGTGTGGCCGACCAGGCAGTAGGGAGTGTTGAAATACTCAAAGTTCTCGGCGGCGGTCAGCGTATCGGTGATGTACTCCCACACCGGGTAACGCGGGCTGGCATGGGCCAGCGTGAAGTCGCCGAACTGGCCTGCCGGGGGCAGGCTTTGGAGATAGGCGCGGTGATCGGGGCGAAGGGCGCTCTGTGTCCAGCGGATGGCCGCCTGAGCATCGTGGTTGAAGTCCTCCACATCCAGCTTGCCCAGCACGGCCCAATCGTGGTTGCCGGACAGGCTGATAAGCGGGTTGAGGTCGCGCAGCAGGGCGACGCACTCGTTCGGGTCGGGGCCGTAGCCCACGATGTCGCCCAGGCACAGCACCGCATCCACCTTGCCCGCATCGGCCAGGACAGCCTCAAACGCGGCCAGATTGGCGTGAATATCAGAGATGACCAGGATACGCATGGTACGTGGGTATTTGTTAAATCATAGCACAGAATCGTCTGTATGGCGAATAACGCCGAAGGTAAATTCCCTCCCCCTGGATGGGGGAGGGCATCCCCCAATGGGGGCCAGGGGGCGGGCGATGGGTGCTGGCCCAATGGCCGGTTGAAGCCGGGTTGCGCCTCTGCCCGGTATCGGGATTTATTCCGGTTGGTGGCACTGTGTTATAATCCTACCGGGACAGTGGGCTGAGGCATGGTATGAGTGTCTTGAGCGCTCTCGGCTTTGACATTGCCAGCCGCGAGGTGTATCGCGGCTGGATTGAGCGCACCCTGGCGCAGGGAACGGAAATCCCCCAGGATAGCTATCCCCACCTCCATGTGCGCCGCTGGGCCGTGGGTGACCAGGGGATTACGCTGTGGGCGGCTGTGGAGGAGGGCGACCCCAGGCGCACGGTGGCGTTCTTCCCCGCTTTCCGCGCGCGCACCGTCGCGCCGTTTATGTTCTCTGCCCTGAGCTTCCCGGACAGCCCCTACGAACCTGTGGCCAGCGGCCACCTGCTCTCCTCGCCGCTGGCGCAGCTTTGGGCCAGCTACCCGGACAGCGACCATGAGCCGGTGCGCAGCAGCCGCGATACGGAGGTGGAGGTGCAGGTGGTGAATTACCTGGGGCTTGCGCCCGAAGCTTTCCGGCCAGGGACAGCTTTTCGCGCCCGCATGGTTGGCCTGGCCGGGCAGGGCATCGTGGTGGAGCCGCCGGACACCGCGCCGTTCGCCTCTCTGTTCATGCAGGCGCGCCTGGCCCACCATGACCCGGACATCCTGCCCAACTTCTATGGCATTGCCGGGGCCATCCGCGAGTGGGAGGTCATCACCAACCCGGCCACAGAGAAGCAGATCGCCTGGCTGCGGCTGAGCCTGGAAGGCCAGCAGGATGCGGAGATCGTGGGTGAGGTGGAGGGGATTCAGGGGACGCTGGCCCCTGGCGCGATCGCCTTCGCTGAATGCTACCTTCAGGCCGAGTTGGAAGCGTGATGTGGACAGGCCGCTGATCCTGCTGACCAATGATGATGGTTTCCGCTCGCCGGGGCTGTGGGCCGCTGCCGAGGCATTGCAGCCCCTGGGGGATGTCCTCGTGGTGGCGCCGCGAGAGCAACAATCGGGCGCGGGGCGGTCCATGCCGCGCTCGCTCACCGGCCGCATCTCCCGCGAGACGATTCAGGTCAATGGGCGCATCTGGCAGGGCTACGCTGTAGAAGCCTCCCCTGCCCAGGCGGTGCTGCATGGCCTGCTGGAGATCGCGCCGCGCAAGCCCGATCTGCTTGTGGCGGGCATCAACTACGGCGAGAACGTGGGCATTGGCGTGACGATCTCCGGCACAATTGGCGCGGCGCTGGAGGGCGCTGCCTTCGGCGTGCGGGGGCTGGCGGTCTCGGTGGAAGCGCCGGTTGAACTGCACGAGAGCTATTCAACCCAGGTCCGCCTTGAGGCGGCCGCCCACTTCACGCGCCTGTTTGCCGCACGCTGGCTGGCGTTGACGCCACCGGCCGATGTGGATGTCCTCAAGATTGACATCCCCGCCGATGCCACGCCTCAGACGCCCTGGCGTATCACCCGTCTCTCGCGCCGCCCTTATTACATCCCCGTCAAGCCTGAGCGCGCCGACCTGGCCCAGGCGGGCGTGGTGGGCTACCGGCTGGCCACCGACCGCAGCGACTTTGAGCCGGATTCGGATGTGTATGCCCTGCTGTGCGATCGCGTTGTCTCGGTGACCCCGCTTAGCCTGGACCTGACCTCTCGCGTGGATTTCAGCCTGTTGGCCCGATTATTGGCCGCCTCTCCCTCTTGACATTTTCAAGATATATGTTATAATTCATAAAGTAGAATGTTGTGATTATTAAATTCATGTTTTAACTTCTGGATTGCCTGTCTGGAGGGGGAGATGTATCCGATTTTGGGCCAATGTCCGGTGTGCCACGAGCCTCTGATCGTAACGCGGTTGCACTGCCGCAATTGCGATACGGTCGTTGAGGGCCATTTTAACCTGGGCCGCCTGCATCGCCTGACGCCGGAGCAACTGGCCTTCGTTGAGGTTTTCCTGCGCAATGAGGGCAAGATCAACCGCGTTGAGGAGGAACTGGGCCTGTCCTATCCCACAGTGCGTGGCCGCCTGCTGGACGTGATCCGTGCGATGGGCTACGAGGTGGGCGAGGAGCCAGCCGGTATAGCGGAAGAGGAGCGCAAGGCTATCCTGGCGGACCTCGCTGCCGGGAAAATCACCAGCGAAGAAGCTGTGAGACGACTGAAGGGGGATTAAAGGGATGCATGAGTTTGTCTTGACGCCGAATCGCCCCGACCCGGAGATCGTCATCCCCACCTGCAGGGGGGACCTGCGCGTTCTGGGTTGGGAGCGGACCGACATCCGTGTTGAGGTCAGGGGCAGCGCAGGCGATGTGACGGCGGAGCAGCAGAACGGGCGCGTGGCTCTTTCCAGCCGATCAGATCTGGTCCTACGTGTCCCCCGTGCTGCCAGCCTGACGGTGGGCGCGGCTCAGGGGAGCGTGCGCGTGCAGGCGGTGGAGGGGCGCATCCTGATGGAGACTGTGCAGGGGGATCTGGCCTTGCGCGGTGTGGGAGCGGGTCAGGTTGGCACGGTCAACGGTGACCTGAGTGCCAAAGGCATCTCTGGCCCGCTGGAGGTCAACATCGTCCAAGGGGATGCGCTTGTGCGCGACCTGGAAGGGCCTTTGAGGCTGGGCCGGGTCAACGGCGACCTGAGCGCCAGGGGGCTGAAGGCTGGCGGGCGGGCAGAGGAGGTGCAGGGGGACATCCGCCTGGGCACGCTGTTCGCTGCCGGTGCGGAGTACCGCTTCCGAGCGCAGGGGGACCTGATATGCCGTATCCCGCCGGAGGCCAACGCCAGGTTGGAGGTCCGCTGCCAGGGCGACCTGCGCTCTACGGTGCCCGGCCTGGTGTTGGTGCGCGAGAATGGCGTGATGACGGCGACGTTGGGCGCGGGCGCAGCGACGGTCGTCCTGGAGGCGGGCGGTGACCTGCTGTTGCGGCCTGAGAGCGAACGCGATGTGTTTGATTTTAAGGTGGGTGATTTCAACGTGGGCATTGAGGTGGATGTCGGCCAGATCCAGCGGGAGGCCGAGCGCATCCGGCGCGAGGCGTTGCGCGAGGCTAGGCGGATTCATCGTGAAGCCGAACGGACAGCCACCCACGCTCATCACACCATGCGCGGCTTTGGCCGTTGGGGCCGGTGGTTCGGCGTGGGCATGGGTGAAGCCCCGCCAGCGGCTGGCCGGGGGGGTGAGCCGGTCAGCGATGAGGAGCGGCTGATGATCCTGCGCATGGTGGAGCGAGGCCAGATCAGCGCGGAGGAGGCGGCGAAGTTACTGGAGGCCCTGGGAGACTGAGGTGGTCGCGCATACGGCCGTACGCGGCGAGGCGAAAAGTGGCCTGCGTCCGGTGAACTTGAGCCGCGACCTGGGCCAGATCGCGGCGCTGATGGAGTTGGTGTTCGGGCCAGAGATGGACCCGGAGTCACGGGCAGCCATGCGCGAGATGCAATGGCTGGCCCGCTCCGGGCCTTGGCTGTGGCTGCTGGCCCGTCTCTACCAGGTGGGTGAGGGCTTCATCCCTGGCTTCGTCTGGGTGGAAGAAGGCCGCATTGTGGGCAACGTGTCGGTGCGGCGGGCGGGTGCGCGCGGTGAGGGCTGGCTGATCGGCAACGTGGCCGTGCACCCCGATTGGCGCCGCCGGGGGATCGGGCAGGCGCTGATGGAGGCGGCAGTGGGCCTGATGCGGGAGCGCGGCGGGCGTTGGGCCGGGTTGATGGTGGAGCAGGGGAATCTGCCTGCGCTGCGCCTGTATGAGAAGATGGGGTTTCACCGTCTGGGCGCCATGACGACCTGGCGGGGTCGCCCGGCCAGACCTCCGAGGCCCCCGGAAACCCCGGAGGTCTCCATCAGGAAGCGGCGGCCCGACGAATGGGAGGCCGAGTACATGTTGGCCCGTATGGCCCGGCCGCCTGGATTGAACTGGCTGGAGCCGCTCTCTAAGAAGGATTTCCGCGCTGGCGTCCTGTCGGAGTTGGCGAACGTCCTCAATGGCCGGCGCGAAGAGCATTGGGTGGTGGCCGAGAGCAGGCGGCTGCTGGCGGCGCTGCGCCTGGTGGCCTCGTGGGGAGGGGAGGCGCATGAGATGGCGCTCTTTATCCATCCCAGTGCACGGGGGCGCTTTGAGGCAGCCCTGCTGGCGCATGGCCTGTCGCGCCTGTTCCCCAGCAACCGCCCGGTCCAGATAGAGCACCCGGCGGGCGATGATGAGGTTGAGACGGTACTACGTGACCTGGGCTTTACGCCGGTGCGCACGCTGATTCACATGAAGATAGATCGCAAAGAGGGGTGAGATGGCTACTGTTGAAGAGCGTATGCAAATTCTCAAGATGATTGAAGAGAAGAAGATCACAGCGGAGGAGGGGGCACGCCTGCTGGCGGCGCTCCGGGCGAGCCGCAAGGGGCAGGCCGATGCGGGCCGGGCTCCTTATGAACCTCGCTGGTTTCGCGTCCACGTCACCGATTTGCGCAGCGGACGCTCAAAGATCAGCGTAAATATCCCCATGAGCCTGGTCGCTGTGGCCGTAAAGATGGGCGCGCGCTTTGCGCCCGGCATAGAGGGCTTTGATTTTGACCAGGTCATGGAGGCGGTGCGCAGTGGACAGCGAGGCAAGGTGATAGAGATCACCGATGAGGAGCAGGGGAAACGCCTGGAGATCTATGTAGAGTAAAGTTCAAGGTACTCAGGGGAGAATGACCGATGGAAGAGCGCATTGAGAGGACGTTTACGGTGGGCGCCGACGCCAGCCTGACGCTGGAGAATATCATCGGCGATATTCGCGTCACGGCCTGGGAGCGGCCCGACATCCACGTTATCGCGGTGCAGCGGGGCCGTACGAAGGCAGAGATTGAGATGCGTCAGGAGGGCAGCCATGTCGCCGTTCGCACCGTCCACAATCGCTGGTGGAGTTCGTTCCTGCGCTGGCTGGGCGGCGAGCGCCCGCCGGTGGTGGATTACACTGTGGAAGTGCCGACGGGCTGCCGGGTTCACCTCTCCGCTGTGGACGGCGTGGTCTCCCTGGCCGGGCTGCGGCCTGAGACCCATCTGTCCCTGGTCAGCGGGCGCGTGCAGGCCGAGGCGCTGGACGGCGAGGCCGATATCAGCCTGGTGAGCGCGCACCTGGACGGCAAGGAGTTGCGTGGGCGCGCCGCGATCAAGACCGTGAGCGGCGACCTGCGTCTGGAGCGCTGCCAATGGGATTCCCTGGATGTGGATACGGTCAGTGGCCGTGCCTATGTGGCGACTCCCCTGGCGCCGCAGGGCCGTTACCATTTCCATAGCGTCAGCGGTGATGTGGTTTTGGCTGTGCCTGCCGGGACGCGTGCCACCGTTGTGGGCGAGAGCGTGAGCGGGCGTGTGCGTTCAGATGTGTTGGCATCCATTGAGCGGCATGGGCTGGGCAGTTGGCGTGCCACGCTCAACGGCGGCGGTGTGGAGGTGCACTTCAACAGCGTCAGCGGCGATCTGATTTTGACGACGGACGACGGACGACGGACGACGGAAAGAGTTGCTGCGCCGGCTGCATCCGTCACTGAAGCGCCTGAACCACCCCCGATGACAACGATGGACGTGCTGAAGGCGGTGGAGGCCGGGCAAATGACGGTGGACGAGGCGCTTAAACGGCTCAACAAGTCAGCCTGAAGCAGCTCACTGACCGGATCAAATAACTGTGTTTGCCGTGTGGTCGGAACGCGCAAGTCACACGGATAGGTGAAGTAGGGGCGAGGTTGGCCTCGCCCCTACAGCTTATTAAGCGGCAATCGCCGTGAGGGGATGGGTTTCCTCCCCCGCCCAGTACCGGGCTTCAGCCCGGTTAGTTGGGAGGGGGCAGGAGTGCAACTATGAAACTGTGCTATAATCGTGTGGCATCCGTCTGGTGAAAGGAGCTTCATGCTCAGTCGCATCATTATCCGCTGGCTCATTAACGCCATCGCCCTGTTCGTTGCCGTGCGGCTGCTGCCCGGCGTTGAGGCGAGCAACGGGGGCATCCTGGCCGTCGCGCTGATCCTGGGCTTTGTCAACGCGATCATCCGGCCTATCCTGGTGTTTCTGACCTGCCCGCTGATCATTCTGACGTTGGGGTTGTTCACGCTGGTCATCAATGCGCTGATGCTGCAATTGGCCGGGTCTATCGGGCGCAGCCTGGGGTTTGATTTTCAAATCACCGGCGGCTTCGGGACGGTATTCCTGGCGGCGCTCATCGTCAGCATCGTGAGTTTCCTGCTGTCGTTGGTCGTGGTCAGCGAGGGGGAGCGGGGTAAATAGGATAGGAGCGAGGCGAAAGATTTCCCCCTCTCTAACCCTCCCCTACAAGAGGGAAGGGGGTAAGGAGAAGAGCAAATGAACCTTGAAAGTGGGGCGAGGGCGCTGGACCTCAGGCGGATCATCGTCTATCTTATCTTTGCATTTGGTATCGCCTGGGCGGGCGGGCTGGCGATTGCCCTCACGGGCGGCCTGGTGAATAGCCCCCCTGTGGCAGGCAGCAACCTGCCGTTGGCCTTCTTTATCCTTACGACTGTGTACATGGGCGCGCCGGCGATTGCACACGTATTGACCCGGCTGGTGACCCGCGAAGGCTGGGGGGGCACGTATTTGAGGCCGAAGCTGAGTCAGAGCTGGCCGTACTGGGTGATTGCCTGGCTTGCGCCGGGCCTGCTGACGTTCGCCGGGGCAGCGCTGTTCTTTGTTCTATTCCCCCAGTATTACGATGCCTCGCTTAGTATGGTCCAGGCGATGCTCCAGCAGGCCGCGCCGGAGCAGCCGGTGCCTGAGGTCAGCCCCTGGCTGGCGGTCATCGCCGGGGCGGTGCAGGCCATCCTGCTGGCGCCGCTGCTCAATGCGCTGCCGGTGTTCGGCGAGGAGTTCGGCTGGCGGGCCTACCTGCAGCCCAAGCTGCTGCCCCTGGGCGGGCGCAGGGCCATGCTGCTCATGGGGTTGATCTGGGGGGTGTGGCACTGGCCGGTCATCGCCATGGGCTATAACTTTGGCCTGGATTACGTGGGCGCGCCCTGGCTGGGGATGTTGCTAATGGTCTGGTTCACGCTGGCTTTCGGTACGCTGGTGGGCTGGCTGGCGCTGCGCGGCGGGAGCGTGTGGCCGGCTGTGATCGCTCATGGGGCCTTGAACGGTATTGCCGGGATCGCGGCCCTTTTCGTCCAGGGCACGCCTGATCCCCTGCTGGGGCCATTGCCGGTGGGGCTGATCGGCTCGGCGGGGTTCGCCCTGATTGCGCTCTGGCTCTTCCTGCGTTCGGGTGCGCTGGATCCGCCAGCGCCCCGGTCAGCGCCGCCCGTCCCTACAGAGCGGGTGGCTCTGCCTGTGACCGGCCCAGGCGATAGCTGATCCCTTTGGCTTGGTTTGCCAGGCTCGGTCGGGCGGATAGAATTCACAAGCGGATGCAGGATGCAGGAGGTGCTGTGTGAAAGTCCGTATCCTATCTCAAGAAGACCTGCGTGCCACCCTCACCATGCGGGAGGCCATCCCTGTCGTGCGCCGGGCCTTTGGCCAGCTCTCCGCCGGCCGCGCCCGTGTGCCTGTGCGCAGCCGCGTGGAGACGAAGGATGGGGTCTCCCTGTTTATGCCTGCTTATCTTGAGGAAAGTGGCGACCTGGCGGTCAAGATCGTCTCGGTGTATAGCGGCAATCCCGCCCTGGGCCTGCCCACGACGAGCGCGATTGTCGTTGTCCTGGATGCGAGAACGGGCCGTCCGATGGCGATCATGGATGGGACCTGGCTGACCGCGCTGCGCACGGGGGCGGCCTCCGGCGTGGCCACCGACCTGCTGGCGCTCCGCGATGCCAGTATTGTGGCGCTGTTTGGCGCCGGTGTCCAGGCGCGGACGCAGTTGGAGGCCGTCTGCACGGTGCGCGACGTCCGCGAGGTGCGCGTCTACGACCCCAATCTGTTCAAGGCGGAGGTGCTGGCCCAGGAGATGAGCGGCCTTGGCCCGATCCCCTCCCAGGTCCGGCCGGTAAATACGCCAGCGGAGGCCGTGCGCGATGCCGAGATCATCGTGACGGCGACGACCTCCAAGACGCCGGTCTTCAACAACAAGGACGTCGCTGTCGGGGCGCACATCAATGCCATCGGCGCGTACACGCCTGAGATGCAGGAGATAGATGCGGAGACGGTGCGCCGGGCGAAGGTGATTGTGGACTCGCGGGAGGCCTGCCTGGCGGAGGCGGGCGACCTGATCATCCCCATCCGCCAGGGCCTGATCTCCGAAGCGCATATCTACGCGGAGATCGGCGAGATCATCAACGGCGTCAAACCGGGGCGCACATCCCCCCGCGAGATCACCCTGTTCAAATCGGTGGGCAACGCCGTGCAGGATGTGGCCGTCGCCAGCCAGGTGTTGCGCGTGGCGCAGGAGCGGGGGCTGGGGCGGATGATTGACCTGTAGATGATAATGTATGGTTGTGAGCGGAGCGGACATGCTGCCACACACCGCAGATGTCGTCATCATTGGCGGGGGCGTCATGGGCGCCAGCACCGCGTATCATCTCGCCAAACGCGGCTGTACCAACACTGTGCTCCTGGAACGTGAGCCGTTTTTCGGGGCGGGGGCAACAGGGAAGAACGCCGGGGGCATCCGTCACCAGTTTGCCACCGAGATCAACATCCGTCTCTCGCTCAAAAGCATCGCCATGCTGGAGCGCTTTGAGGAGGAGCCGGGGTATCCGATTGACCTGCGCTTCTGCGGCTACCTTTTCCTGCTCACGCGCCAGGAGGACGTGGAGGCGTTCCGGCGCCATGTCGCCTTGCAGCATCGCCTGGGCGTCATGACCGAGTGGCTGACGCACGACGAGGTGGCCCGCCGGCTGCCCCAGGTGCGCACCGACGACGTACTGGCAGGCACGTTCTATGGCCGCGATGGGTTGGCCGATCCGGCGGGCGTGACCCAGGGCTATATCAGCGGCGCCCGCCGGTTGGGGGCGAAGCCCTTTACCGATGTGGAGGTGACCGGCATTGTGGTTGAGGGCGGGCGGGTGCGCGGCGTGCGCACCTCGCAAGGGGACATTGCCACGCCGGTTGTGGTCAATGCAGCGGGGCCCTGGGCGGCCCTGGTGGGGCGCATGGCGGGCGTGGACATCCCCGTCCAGCCGATCCGCCGCCAGATCCTGGTCACCACGCCCCTGCCGGAGATTCCCCCCGACTTCCCCTTCGTGATTGACTTCGCCCAGAGCCTGTACTTCCATCGCGAGGGCGAGGGGCTGCTGACGGGCATGTCCAACCCGAATGAGCGCCCTGGATTTGACCAGAGCGTGGACCCGGAGTGGGAGTTGGTGCATTTGGAGGCAGCCATCCAGCGCTTACCCCTGTTGGAGCGGGCGGGTAAGGCCGCCGCCTGGGCCGGGCTGTATGAGGTCTCGCCCGATGCCCATCCCATCCTGGGACGCGTGGCGGAGTTGGAGGGGTTTTATTGTATCACCGGCTTCAGTGGTCACGGCTTCATGCATGGCCCGATCGCTGGCCTGCTGTTGGCCGAGGAGATCCTGGACGGCGCGGCGCACACGATAGATATTACGCCCTTGCGGCTGGATCGCTTCCGCGAGGGGCGGGCCATCCAGGAGTATAATGTGATTTGAGTAGGGGCTGGACGCTTCCCCAATCCCCTCATCCAACCCGGAACTCCGCCCGGCGCAACGTGACCTTTGCCAGGCGTTCCGGCACGGGACGCACCCCCAGGCCAGGGCCGGTGGGGACGGTCAACGTGCTGTCGGGGTTGAGGCGGAAGGGCGGGTCAATCAGGTCCTCGTGGTAATAGCGGTCGCTGGCCGAGATGTCGCCGGGCAGGCGGAAGTTGGGCAGGCTCGCTAGGGCCACGTTGGCCGCCCGCCCGATGCCCGTCTCCAGCATGCCGCCACACCACACAGGGATGCCCTGCGCCTGG
This sequence comes from Anaerolineae bacterium, assembly GCA_034432795.1. Classification (GTDB taxonomy): domain Bacteria; phylum Chloroflexota; class Anaerolineae; order DSLN01; family DSLN01; genus DAOUBF01. The sequence goes on along the minus strand of DAOUBF010000089.1, from coordinate 4,090 downwards.
CACAGGTCGTGAATCTGGCGGCTGACCCACAGCCCACCGACGCGCCCCTGCTTGATGTTGATCACCCGACAGGCGCCCACCTCCAACGCCCAACGGGCGTGGTCCAGCGTGTGGATGCTCTCGTCCAGGCATAGGGGCGTGCGGAGGTGGGGCTGGAGCTTGGCATGGTCCAGGATGTCGTCTTCGCCCAGGGGTTGCTCAATCAAGAGCAGTCCCTGGTCGTCCATGGCCTTAAAGACGGGCAGGGCCTCGTCCAGGCGGTAGGCGGAGTTGGCGTCCACTTGCAGGCGGATGTCGCCGAACTCGCGGCGGATGGCGCGCACGACCTCCACATCCCAGCCGGGCTTGATCTTGATCTTGATGCGCCGATAGCCCATGTCCAGGTAGCCCTGGATGGTCTGGAGCGTGGCCTGGATGGAGGGCTGGATGCCGACGCTCACGCCCACCTCTACGCGGTCGCGCACGCCGCCGAGCATCTGCGCCAGTGAGATGCCCTGCGCCTGGCCGAGCAGGTCCCAGATGGCCATCTCCAGCGTGGCCTTGGCCATATTGTGCCCGCGCACGCGGCGGGTGAGCTGGAAGGGCTGGCTGGGATCGGTGATGTCCTGGCCCAGCACCATGGGGATGAGGTATTCACTCAGGATCAGCCAGGCGGTCTCATCCGTTTCGTAGGAATACCAGGGGCCTTGCGAGGCGACGCATTCGCCCCAGCCGACCAGCCCCTGGCTATACACCGCCACCAGGGGCACCGCCCGGTCCACCTCCGTCCAGCCGCTCGTCTGGAACGGCGCCACCAGGGGCATTTTGATGTGGTAGAGTTCAATCCGTTCAATGCGCAAGTTAGTTCCCCTTTTTCTAAGACACAAAGAGCGCGAAGGGCGCCAAGGATGCGAAGCATTTCTATTTCTCTTTGCGCTCTTTGCGAACTGTCACTCCCTCCCTCACCCTCCCCTATCCAGGGGGAGGGAACTTACCCCCTCCCCCTCTGTGGGGGAGGGCCGGGGTGGGGGGTAAATCTGTGATCGCCTGAATCTACAATGCTTGCGTATCCTCCTGGCGGGTCAGGATGTAGAAGTTGCGTGGCCAACCGCCGACGGTCTCATGCAGGAAGTCGGTGACGACGTAACCGGCGGCGAAGCAGGCTTCAAACAGTTCGCGGGTATGCTGGCGCCAGGCGTGCGCCAGGGCCAGGTCCTTGCGTTTCAGGGCCTGGAAATCCGCCGGGATCTCCGCTATAGCCATCGGGCCGGAGGGCAGTTGCCAGGCGCCCGGCTGGGGGGTGCCGTCGCTCTGGAGGGTCACCGGATTGATCACCTGTGCCCCGCTGGCGATGACCTGCTCATAGCTCAGGCGCGGGCGCTCGCCAGCAAGCCGCATCTTCACCCGCTGGCTCCTGATCCACCAGTCCACCTGGAAGCGGTCGGTAGGCAGCCCGGCGTTGAGCGCATCCCGCATCTCCCCGTAGATATTGCGCAAATAGGTGTTCGTCACCGTGCCGAGCTTGGCGATGTTGAGCGCGGCGTTGCGTCCTTCCAGGGGGTCATAGGTCCAGGTGATCAGGTCCAGCCCTTGCGCCAGGGCGTGATCGCGCTGAGCCAGCTTGAGCGCATAGCCGATGCCCTGGTCGCGGTAGGGGGGCAGGACGGCAGTCATATGGGAGCACAGCTTAAGACGGCTGTGCACCGGCACGTCGCGCTGAGCGGTGGGGCGTGCGCCCAGGAAGCCAAAGGTAAAACCGATCATCTGATTCGCCATAAAGGCCCCCAGCAGTACGCCCTCATTCTTGGCGGCGGTGATGAGCACAGAGAGCGGCACGACCTCCAGGTCTTCCATGCCCCAGGCCTGGCGCTGGATCTCCTCGCATTGCCTGACTTCCTCAACCGTGGTGAGTGGCCGGATGAGCACGTGCGTTGCCATATGCGCGTCCTCGTGGTGTGATTCACTTCCCTAATTATAACATGTCCACCCCAAGTCGCTGAAACGCCTGTGCGCAATCAGGTGAGGAGGGGCGCACCGCTGTGTGCCCGTACAGCTTCACGCAGGCCGGCCTGCGTCAGCAGCCGTGCCCTCACCGGCCCGCGATGGCGACGCCCACGCCCTGCGCCGGCGTCGCCCTGTCCCCTAGCGGGAACAGAGGAGCAGCCAGCAGCGTCTCTCCCTATAGAGGCGCGGGCCAGGGATGCCGGGCCGATGTATCAATTCTCTTTTCATAATCACACTGAACATATTGACAGAGCGGTGATTCTGTGCTACACTGGAGGGACTTACATAACGCGATGGAGCTATCATGAGTTACCGGCTTCTCCTTGTCATCGCCCTGATCGCATTCGGTGTCCTGCTCCTTATCGCTAGTGTCCAGGCGGGCACAGGTGTGCGGTCGCTGGCCTTGGATAGCCCGCTGCCTCCGCCCACGACACCGCAAGCGTATCTGTCGCTGGCCATCAACATGACCCCGCCGCTCTCCACCACATCGCATTACGTTGAGTTTGTTGATTACGGCATCATGTACGATCAGGGCTGTCATGAGGGACAGAGACGTACCCGTGGTGCCCAGGATGTGACCGTCATTCTGGACTTCGGATATCCCTCAGTTTACTACGGCTACTACGGCGCAGTCACATCCTATTACCGGATCTTCCATCCGATCTACGAAATCACCTGGGCGGTCAAGGGCTACCTGGAAGGCTTCCATGCATGTTCTCCCCCTGGTTCCCATCTGACGCTCGCCATCGGCACGAATAACGCTGACGCGCCTTCACCTTATCCTCCGGCGGTCACCGAAGATCATGGCCAAGCGTGGGCTTATATGATCAACGACCTGAACACATGGATCATCTACACGATGGGATGGGATGAAGACCTTACCGTGTACGGCGCGAACGATATAGAGCCAGAGTTCAACGGGTATTGGCCGACCTATGACTGGGCGCTGGGATACAGCGAAACTTATAACCCTTATCTGGGGTCAAACTACATCAACTATGGCGCGTGCACGAGTTGCCCCTACACCGCTTGTCCCTACTGCCATCCGCCACTTGACTGGACCGTTGAACGCATCTATTACGTCTCCTGGATATTCCCTCCCGCCTACCCGTTGCCGCAGATTTACCTGTGGGATGACGGATATGGTAACCCAGATGTCAACGCCGACCAGTGGCAGCGTGTCAGCTACTACGGATATCAGTTCTATAACAATCCCATGTATTTTCTGGGCTCCCTGACGCAGTACGGCGCCTGCCACAGCCCACACCCGCGAGGATGTACAACCGATGACAACACACCGGAGCAAGGATGGCTCCAACTGTGGGATTGGATCAACCATCATCCCGGCACGAGCCAAAATGAACTGAAATGGTCAACCGACATCCTGTGGGATGTGGATTGGCCACAACCGCCTGATAGCGATTAGACCTGGCAATAAAGAAAACGAGGCTATCATGAACCGACCATCACGTACACATACATACATATTAGCCACTGCTGCAAGCGGTGTGGTCGTTGTCCTCCTTTGGGCTATGACCGGCTGTTCCGGCTTGAGTCCGACGCCCGCAGATTCGCCCCTCGCCACGCCAGACCCGTTTGACTTGTTAGCCACCAAGCGGGCGATTATGCAGGTGACCCGAACCATCCACACAGCTGTCCCAGGAGCGAAGGAGACAGCCCGTGCGATAGGCACTAACGCGGCAGCGACCGCACGGTTCCACACGCCACAGCCGACCGTATTCCCGCCTGTCGTGGGCATACTGGCCGGTGCCGGGGCGATTTCGGAGGGTGTCGCCGGGTACTCCTCTATCTCTTACTCCATTCAAAACCGCTGGGATGAAAACACAGAGGGCGGCAGTGTGCGTATCATTGTGTGGGCTGGCGCGGTGGCTGACCCGGCGGGCGGCCCCAGCCCGAAGGGTGTGGTGCTGGTAGACGTCCACCGTCGTTACCTGGATGGCAATGTCACCCGAACCCGGCAAGTTGATTACGTGAAGCGCCTCACGCCCTGCCAGGGGGGGCCGGTGCGCGTCGTGGATGCCGTCGGAGAAACCCTCACCCTCCTCTCGGCCTCCGGCCACACCTTCACCTTTGACCTCCCCTCCCG
>DAOUBF010000088.1:0-74516 GCA_034432795.1 Anaerolineae bacterium | reverse complement strand
CACCGAGGCCTACACCGCCTGGCAGGCGGGCGCTGACCTGGTGAAGGTCTTCCCCTCAGGTCTGTTCGGCCCGCAATACCTGCGCAATCTGCGCGCCGTCTTCCCCGGCATCCCACTCATCCCCACCAGCGGCCCCGGCCCGGATGACGCCGATGCCTACATCGCGGCGGGCGCGCTGGCTATTGGCATCGGGGATAAGCTGATAGATAGGGAGATGCTGGTGACCGGTAACGTGGGGGATTTGACGGAGCGGGCGCGGGCGCTGGTGGCACGCATCGCCCAGGCGCGGCAGGGCTAGAGGTCCTCTCCAACCAGCCGCCGGTACAGGCTGTCCAACTCCTCATCGGAGTAGAAGTGGATCACCAGCCGCCCGCCCTTGCGACCGCGCACCAGGCTGACCTTCGTGCCTAAGGCCTGGCAGAGGCGGTCTTCCAGCGCCTGGACCTCCGGTGGGGTGGGGCGTTGGCCGGAGGCCCTTGGCGCCGGGCGCTCCCCGTTGAGGCGCTGCACCAGCGCCTCCGTCTCGCGCACGGTCAGCCCCTTGCTCAGCACCTGCGCCAGGGCGACGAGCATGGCCTCCTGGCGGCGCAGGCCAAGCAGGGCGCGGGCGTGCCCTTCGCTGATCTGCCCGGCGGCCAGTGCTTCCCTGGCGGCTACGGGCAGCGCCAGCAACCGCAACGTGTTCGCCACCGCCGCCCGGCTCTTGCCCACGCGGGCCGCGACCTGTTCCTGGGTCAGCCCGAACTCATCTATAAGCTGGCGAAAGGCGCCCGCCGCCTCCAGAGGGTTCAGGTCAGTGCGTTGCAGGTTTTCCACCAGCGCCAATTCCAGCATCTCCCTGGAGCTGGCCTCCTTGATGATCACGGGCACAGTCGCCAGTCCGGCGAGTTGGGCGGCCCGCCAGCGCCGCTCGCCCGCGATCAGGGTGTACTCCGTCGGGCCGGAGGCGGCCCGTGTGACGATCAGCGGCTGAAGGAGGCCGTGTTCGCGGATGGATTCGGCCAGTTCGGCCAGGGCCTCTGGCGCCAGCGCTGTGCGCGGTTGCAGGGGGTTCGGGCCGATGCTGCCGATGGGCACCTCGGCCAGGCCCTGCTCCTCGCCGCCGGGGATCAGCGCCGAGAGTCCCCGCCCCAATCCTCGCTTCATACCAACGCCTCCCCTTTCAGCCGGGCGAACGGCCACTGCACGCCATCCCCGGCGGTCAACTCCTCGGCCAGCGCCCGATAAGCGTTTCCGGCTGGGGTGCGGGGCGCGTACAGGTTGATAGGCAGGCCATAGCTGGGCGCTTCGCTCAAACGGATGCTGCGCGGGATGATCGTGTGGAAGACCAGGCCGGGGTAGTGCTGTTTCACCTGGTTCACCACCTGCTGTGACAGGTTGGTGCGGACATCGTACATGGTCATGAGCATCCCCCGGATGGAAAGCTGGGGGTTCAGCCTGCGGCGCACCAGGTTCAATGTCTGCATGAGTTGCGTCAGGCCCTCCAGGGCCAGATACTCGCATTGCACCGGGATGATCACGCCGGAGGCGGCCACCAGGCCGTTGATCGTGAGCAGCCCCAGGCTCGGCGGGCAGTCGATCAGGATGTAGTCGTAGCGCTCAGTTACAGGCGCGAGCGCCTGGCGCAGGCGCATCTCACGCGCACTTAAGCCCACCAGTTCAACCTCGGCGCCGGCCAGCGGCGGGGCACTGGGCACCAGCCACAGCTTGAGCCGCGCGCTGCGCAGGATAACCTCGGCCAGGGGCAGATCGCCGATCAGCGCGTCGTAGATGGAGGGATCGGCTTTGGCCTTGTCCACGCCCAGGCAGGAGGTCAGGTTGGCCTGCGGGTCCAGATCGATCAGCAGCACGCGCTGACCCATCTCGGCCAGGTAGCCGCCGAGGCTGGCTGCCGTCGTGGTCTTGCCGACGCCGCCCTTTTGGTTCGCCAGGGCATAAATATGCGCCATTTCGTGTCCCGTTATTATAGTGGCGATATGCGACAGGCGATAGGCACCGGGCGGGGGCCTGAGGTGGACTTATCCTGCTCTTGCGCTCCCGGATATGTGCCAGGAGCCGACGACGGGAGTTGAACCCGTAACCCCCCGCTTACAAGGCGGGTGCTCTGCCGGTTGAGCTACGTCGGCCTGCGTGGGGGATTATACCATACCATCTGCACATCTGCCAGCCTCCCCGCAATCACTCCCACATCTAAGCCCCTCTTATCACCGAAAGGGAGGCTAACATGCTCAAGCGAGTAGAGCACCCGCTTTCACCGTTAGATTTTGTGTTGCGTGGTTACCTCTTGGATTGCCAGGCCAGGCAGTTGCAGTCCAAGACCCTGGCGCTCTCTCAGGGGAATCTAACCCGATTCAGTGCCTATACCCGGCTATTGCGCGTAACCCCACCGTAAACGGTGCGGAACAGCCTGGGGTGCGGCCTGAGGACGTGCTCATTCACCTGGTGGAGGTGGGGTGAGAACCGGCTCTTCGGTAATGGCGTGGGACAATGCATGAGGGTAGCCGAACCGGCTACGGCAGCCATCCCAACGCTCCCACCAGGCTCGCCGCGTGCGCCGCCGGGCTGAGGAAGTTCAGCGCGACGTAGCCAATCGGGACCGCCATCGCCATGTGCGCGATAAACGGGACAATGGGGAACCACCAGGGGAACCTGATCAGCGGCATCATCGGTGGCATGGCGATCATCATCGCCAGCCAGACGAAGGCGCCCCAGCCGAACGCCAACGCCCACGTGCCATGACCGAAGAGCAGGTTGTAGGTGATGGCGAAGGTGACGCCGATGCTAAAGTGCCAGATGTACCCGGCCAGGATGGGCCGGGCCGGCGATAGCCCGGCTTCCCTCCAGATTTGTGGCAGAGCTATGGCCATGAAACGCCGCACCAATTGCATCGGGATTTGGGGCAGGCCGCGTGGTTGGGCGTACACGGTTGAGGCCCTGCCGTCCATGGCCGCGTCCATCGCCGCCATCAACGCCCGGCGCTGCTCCGGGGCAAGCTCCGCCATCAGGTCCATCTGCGTGGCCAGCATCCTCTGTCGCCGGTCTTCCGGCAGTTGCGCCAGCCCGTGCTGCATCGCGCTGACGACGGCCAGCCGCAGCGGTTCGCGCAGCCCAGCGATGGCGCGCAGGCGCTCGGCCAGCATCATCCGCCGCTGCGCCTCGGGGACCTCGGACAGGAACTTCACCATTTGCCCCATCACGTTGCGTTGGAGTTGGGGCGCCAGCCCATAGGCGATAGTGCCGAACATCTGGGGCATATCCAGCGGGAAGGCGTGCAGGACGTGATGGCCGAATAGCCGCACAACGTCAAGCGCGGCCGTGGCCAGGATGCCGCTGACAACGCCCCACAGGATGAGTTCAGCCACGCCATTCTCTGAGGCCAGCCCGCCGAACAGCGCCACGAGAAAGGCGATGAGCGAGGGAATGCCCCAAATCTTCCATTGCAGGCGCGCCGGAACCCCGAAGATGCGATCAATCGTCAGCGAGCCGACCGGGACACCAAGGCTGATCAACGCGAGAATCCAGAGTAGCCAGTTCATCACGTGTCTCCTGATTGTGTAAGCGAATCATCATGAGCGTTGGATAAGCGCTAAATGAGGCCGAACCCTCGGACGGGGCCACCGGACCTTTCCCTCTTCTCCCCCTATTAAGGGGAGGGAGTGAGAGGGAGGACGGACGGGGGGATAGCAACCCGGTCGCCCCGTCCAATAGGGTTCACGTTGCCCGGTACCTGGCTTTACCCAGGTTCTTACGCCATACTCGGGGCCTCAGGCGCGTTGCCAGAACCGGCCGCCGGGCAGGTCAAAGATGTTCAGAACCTCCCCGCGGATATTGGGTATCAGCGTGGTCGTCAGTGTCGAGGACATGCCTTCCTTCGCCGCTGCAAGGGCGCGTTCAACGTCATCTGTCTCGCCCTCCAGGACCAGCGCCACCTTGGAGTTGCCGATCTGCTCCTGGCGCACCAGCCGCACATCTGCGGACTTGACTATCCGGTCGGCCGCCTTGATGACATCCGACAGACAGTCACACTCTACCACACCAATAGAGCGTGCCATTTCACTTTCCTCCTTTCTGTCCCCTCAGTATATTCCCCCCGCCTGGAGGATATGCCCCATGCCTCAGGGCCTCCCCCCAGGCAAAATACCAGCCGTTGAGCCTTTTTACGCCCTGCTCAGGGCAGACGTTGGCAGCCGTTAGAGCATCGGGCTACAGGCCGCAGCGTCCAACGCGGAAGCGTTACCCAGGTCAATGCCTCTCACCTCCTTTCCAGGAGAATCGGTTTTAGCCTGTTTATCACCCCCTCCCCCCTTGCGGGGGAGGGTTGGAGTGAGGGGAAACGCACCAGAGGTTAACACCGCTACGCCTGCCCTCCTTTCCTCCGAGCAGGATAGCGCAGTGCCGCTCAGGAGCGCCGGGCAGCGAGCGTCCCGGCCAGCCAGGCGATGGCGATGCCCGTCAGGATGCCCAAGACTTGGGCCACGCCGCCATAGCCAAAGATGAACGGCGCGATAATCAGCCACACGCCGGCCAGAGCCGCCAGCCAGTAGGCCGTTCCCAACAGCGGGAAGAGCGCAGCCACGATCCCACCAATCGCCTGTCCCAGGGCGCCCCCGCCCGCACCATAGTCAAAGATGAACGCCGCGAGAACTGCCCAGAGGCCCAGCGCGAAGGTGATCCAGCGCCGGCCCTGGCCTTCGGCCTGGGTCTCAACCGGCGCAGCCGCCGAACCGGGCATGGCCACAGCCGGTCTGCCGCCAGCCATTGCCCTATCATGGCCCGTCGCCATACCACCGCCCATGGCCATGCCATCGCTCATCATCCCTTGCAGCGCGCGCATCATCACCTGCTTCTGGGCCTGGGGCAGACCGGCGACGGCCTCCTGCACCATTTTCATCTCCTTCATGCGCTGCTCCTCTGGGAAGGCCTGGGCGGCCTGCATATGCGCCATCATCAGCGCCTTGCGTTGTGCCTCGGGCATCTCGGCCAGGAGCGCCGTGCGCGTGGCGACGATCTTATACATCTCGTCGTCCGACAGGCCATAGATCCCCTCAATCATCATCTTCATCGCCTCAATCCGCTCGGCCTCCGGCTTTTCATAGAACATCTGCATCCGGTCGCCGAGCATCGTGCGGCGGGCCGCCTCTGGCTGTCTGGCCAGCGCCGCGGCCATCTCTTTCATGCTCATCCCTGTTTGCATTGGACTTCCTCCTGTGACTCACAGACCAAACTGATGGTCATCTCACAAGCACAAGCGCAATAACGAGATTCACCTCTTTTAGCAGCCCGTTGTCTGTTATCCGCCGTGCATTGACCACGCCCCTTCATGCCCGGCCATCAACTGGTCCATTGCCGCTATCAGCGTCCGCCGTTGCGCGGCGGGCAGTTCGGCCATGACCGCCATACGGGCTTCGGTCATCAACTGCCGCACGCCCTCCGGGGCGACATGAAGTGCCGCCTGCATCTCGCGCATGTACACCAGCCGCTGCGCCTCAGGCATCTCGGCCAGCGCTATCATCACCCGGCGCAACAGGCGATGGCGTGCCTCAGGGGTCTCATGCGGCAGGATCACCGCGGCCATCTGCTTCACGATCGCCCGCCGCTGGTAAACCTGGGCCATCACCCGCAATGGGATGAGCACGGCGATCCCCCACAAGAAGATGGGCAGACCAACAGGCCAGATCAGCGCGGCATTTGAGAAGGTGCGCAACCCACCCACCCCGCGCTGGAGGTGCATGGCATCCATATGCAGAAGCGACATTAGCCCGTAATAAAGCGGGATCAGGCCGGCGACGAGCAGAATCTCCTTGACCCACGTCTGGGCGACGGTCTCCTGGATAAATGGGTCGCCGATGTGCTTTTTGTAGCCGCCACGTACAAAGACGAGGAAGAGCGCGGACACGATGACGATGCCCAGCGCTGTCCCGAACCCCGGGGCATCGGTTTGAATCGCGATGGTGAACGGCGTAGCCCCGAGGAAGGCATTGTGAAAGCCGTAGCCGATGGCCAGCGCAGCGATCACCAGCAGGCCTTCGCGCAGGACCACAGCTCCCCACCCCGTCCAGCGGCCCTCGCGTATACGGGCCAGGCGCATGCGCAGCTTCATGATGCCCCGCAGTGGGATCATGGGGATGAAACCGGCGACCATCGCAAAGAAGATCGCCCACCAGTTCCACTTCGGGATGGGCCAGGGTGCGCCCATAGGCGGCGAGCCAATGATGTAGCGCATGCCGAGCACCATGGCGATGATGCCGCAGCACAGCACCCGCCCATCGCCGAAGATCAGGTCGGGGCGGAAGAACATCTCCACCGGCTTGCCGATGGCCAGGCCGAGACTTGGGATAATGGCAAAGACGGTCAGGTCCACCACCAGCCCCCAGAAGATGATGGACTTGGTCAGGAAAGGCAGGTCGGACTGCATGGCAAACCCGGTGAAAATGATGTAGGCCATGCTGAGGACGCCAAGGATGAACCCGATCGTCCGATACTCGCGGTAGGCCAGATTCAGACGGCGACCCACCGGCCAGAGCATGATCGTGGTGACCGTGCCCCAGACACCGACGGGGAACCAGAAGTCCTGGCGCCAGGCAAGGAATGCCAGGAGAACGACGGCCCATAGAACGAGCAAAGCGGGCAGGATTTCTTCGCGGAAGCCGACCAGGATCGGCAGGCCGGGCGAAGTGCTGCGGGCCGGCGTTCGGGGAACTGGAAGGGTGGACTGGGCCATAGGAATCACCTCGTTCACACCAGGCTGGCGATCTGCCGCAGCCCTTCGTACAATTCATAGCATTGATAGCAGCAATCCAGATGCTGGCGGACCTGAGGGAGCAGTGCCGCTGCGTCTGCCCCGGAGATTTCACTGTCCACGTAGCTATCCAACAACTCAAAACACATCGGGCAGGTGATCTCTTCCTCCTGCGTAGCAAAGATGGAGCGGAACAGACGTTGAGGGTTGGCTTTCAGCATGGGCTTCACCTTTCCTTTTTCCTTATGTCTGAGAGGTATGCTGCATGAGAGGCCGATTTCTTACGTCCCTTCGCTGAAGATGTCCCCAACATACTCCGGCGTGATGCCCGCCTCCAGCAGTCGGCGCTTGAGCTTCTTGCGAGCATCGTGCAGGAGTTTGTAGATGTTATTCGGGGGGGTCTCCAATTCCCGCGCCACTTCTTCCACTGGCGCATCCTGGATGGTCAGACGGATGAGCACCACGCGCTGCCGCTCGGTCAGGTCTTCGGCGATGATGCGACGCAGGGTTTCCCAGACGTGCTCGCGCTCCAGGGCCGTTTCAGGATCGGGGGCTTGCGTGTCGGCGAGGGCTTCGGCTAGCGGGGGCAAATCCTCGCTTGGGGGTCGGGCCTCTAAAGAGATATTCTGCCAATGTCGGCGGCGCAGTTCCTCGGCCGCGACATTGATGACGAACTTATAGGCCCACGTGGTGAAGCGGCTCTCACCGCGAAAGGTGTCCAGCTTGTTCAGAATATCCAGCAGGGCCTCTTGGGCCAGGTCCTCGGCCAGTTGGCGTAGTTCAGCATCCTCAAGCCCGACCCATTCGCCCCGACGGCGCTTAAGATAGGCAACGGCGGCGCCGACCAGATAGTCCCATAACGCTTGAAGGGCCTGGGCCTGGGCCGGGCCGGGGCTGCGCAGGTCGGACAGCCAGTCTGCGTTCGTCCGGGTGTGCAACACAGTTGCCAAGAGTGGGACTCCCATCGGCTCGTCCTCCATTGGATATATCCCCTCCCTGGGGAGGGGATATATCCAATTATAGCGCGAATCGCTGGGGCTGTCAAATGCCCATCCCCCGGATGGGCATTTGACGATCAAGGGCACCTGTTTTCCAGGAGAGCGACGGACCTTAGCCGATCATATTGAGCAAAGCGAAGGGATGACAGGGGGTTCAAATCAAGGCTCTTGGGGACGAAATGGTATTGCACTTGACAGGAGGATCACATTGCGTGTATAATTGCGCTATATCCCCCAGCCGGGGATGGGCATCGTGGTAGAGTTCATGGGTGGTTAAGATGAACGACCCCAATGGATCGGCCGGGGGTCGCGCAATGAGGAGGGGGTTAAACGCTTCCTGATGCCAAAAGTGAAACGAGCACATCCACATGCACCTGTCAAATACCGCGATGAGGGCCACAGCGACTATCGCCACACACAGAGCATCGCCTGGCGCGTCGGGCCGCTGGTGCTCGGCCTGGGCGCGTTGGCGCTCATCGCCCTGGCGGTGTGGCTGGCCGCATCTCAGAAACTGGCCACCGGTTCGCCCACCGTCCCACCAGGCCCGGTGAGCGTGCCGACCAGTGTCAGGCTGGGCGCGCCGGCGCCGGACTTCAGCGTACCCACGCTGGACGGCAAGACGTTCTCGCTGTCCGCGCAGCGCGGCAAGCCGACCGCCATCCTGATCATGGCCTACTGGTGTAGTAGTTGCCTCCCAGAGGCACGGGCGATGACCCGCCTATACCAGGAATATGGCGACCGCGTCACCCTGGTCGCGCTGGACGTGGACCCTTCCAGTACGCCGGAGGACTTGCGGGCGTTTAAGGCCCTGGCCGGGGATGGGAACTACGTCTGGGCCTTGGATACCGGGCAGAAGGTGGCCAGCACCTACCGCGTGCGCGCGCTGGATACTACCTTCATCATTGACCAGAATGGCACCCTGGTCTACCAGGACACTTACCCGACCCCCTATGAGACGCTGAAAGCGGAACTGGAGAAGCTGCTGCCATGAATCTCCCCGATCTGGCCTTTGCCTTCTCGGCCGGTATGTTGGCGACGGTTAACCCCTGCGGCTTCGCCCTGGTGCCCGCGTTCATCGCCTATACTCTGGGCACAAGTGAGACAGGCTTTGACGACCGGCCCCTCCTCCGCCGTGCCGCCGAGGGCCTGGCCCTGGGCCTGCTGGTGACGCTCGGCTTTCTGGCCCTCTTCGCCGCCGTCGGCCTGGTTATCTCCGCCGGTGGGCGCTGGCTGGTGCGACTTGTCCCCTGGCTAGGGATTGCCGTTGGTCTGGTCCTGATCGGGCTGGGGCTGTGGCTCCTCTCAGGCCATTCTTTATATCTGAACATCACTGCGCCCCAGCCGGACCTGCGGCGACGCGGGATACGCTCGCTCATCCTGTTCGGGGTCGCCTACGCCGTCGCCTCGCTGGGCTGCACATTGCCGGTGTTCCTGCTGGTCGTGGGTAGCGCGCTGACCGCCGGCGGGCTGCTACCAGGCCTGATTCAGTTCATCAGCTATGGAGCAGGTATGGGGATCGTCCTGATGGCCGTATCCATCGGCGCGGCCGCCTTCAAAGGGGCAGTGGCTGCCCGGCTGCGCCTGCTCATGCCCTACGTCACCCGCCTGAGCGCGCTCTTGCTCATCGTCGCTGGCGGCTATCTGATCTACCGGCAGTTGCCTGTTTTGGCTCTGCTCCGTTCGTATTGAGGAAGAAGATGCTGACACTCTGGCACAACATCAAGGGCACCTTTATGGCGGTGACGGCGTTCATCGCCTGCCCCTGCCATCTGCCGCTCACCCTGCCTCTGCTCCTGGGCGTGACCGCCGGGACGGCGCTGGGAGCCTGGCTGAACCAGAACGTGACGCTCATCTATGTCTTCTCGACGGCTTACTTTCTCGGCGGGCTGGCGCTGAAATGGCTGGGGACAAGTGACGGCAAGAGAGTTGCGCCTCCGAACGGGCGGCGCGACAAGCGTGTGTCCATCGCGCCGCCCCAGCCATCCACCTGCGCGGGCTGTCAGCCGGAGCGTACTCTGGAAGAGAACGCCGATGAACCTCTATTCCTCAGTTGAGGTGGGAGGATGTCATCCACTACTCCAGATCTTCTAAGACAATTCCATCGCTATATCCTGCTGTATTTTGCGCGCACCGGCCAACCACCGCCACAATCGGCTATACAGCGTGTGTTTGAATTGTCATCCCAGGACATCTGCTGAAAACTGAATCTCAGGAGGTGACTTATGCCAAGGACACGGACCCTGAAGAAGACGGCCGGTGAAGCTGCGCCGGCTGAAATCTATCTTGACCCTGAACTGATTGAGAACCTGCAGGACCGGCTCAGCCGTATTGAGGGGCATATCCGCGGGATCAAGCGGATGCTCAATGATAAAGAAGACTGTGAGGCCCTGTTGGTGCAGATGTCTGCGGTCAGGGCGGCCCTGAACCAGGCCATCATTAAGCTGCTGGAGGGCCATATGGAGACCTGCGTGGCCGACTGCGCCCGCCGGGGCGACGTGGAGGCGCTGGAGCGGTTGAAGACGGCGATGGCGCTCGTGCTCAAGAACGCCTGATGATCGGCCATACCCCGTCTCGCCAGAAGAAGTGTCCGTACTGCACCGAACTGCTTGGCTTCGGGAAAGTGCACATCTGCCCGATCGGCTGCTGCTATGTGGGCGTGGGCGAAAAGGCGCTTGTGATCACCTGTCCATATTGCGGCAACACCTTTGAAACGGGCCAGGGACACATCTGCCTGGAACTGATCAAACTTACCGAGCCGGCGCAATAGCGGTTCACGCATCGCCTGGTGGCCGGCGAAAGGACGCTCGCATGGAGAAATTTGACATCGCCGTCATCGGTGGCGGGCAGGGGGGCCTGCCCGCCGCGCATATGGCCGCCAATCTCGGCGCGAAGGTGGCGTTGATTGAAATGCGCGAGGTCGGCGGCACCTGAGTCAACGAGGGGTGCATCCCCACCAAGACCTTGTTAAGGTCTGCCGAAGTTATGCACCTGGTCCAACGGCGCGCCCACGAGTTCGGCGTGCGCGGTGTGAACCCCGACGCGGTCACCTTTGACCTGGCCGCCGCTATCGCCCGTAAAGACGCCATCGTCCAGGGCATCATTGCCGGCATCTATCAGGCGCTCCGCAAGAACAAGAATATCCACTTCTTTACCGGCCACGCCGAGTTGACCTCGCCGGTGGACCTGCGCGTGGATGGCAGGCAGATCACGGCAGAGAAAACCATCCTGGCCGTCGGATCGCGCACGGCGACTGTGACCATCTCCGGCCTGGCCGAGGTTGGGTTCATCACCAACTACGAGGCGCTTCAGTTGGAGCGGCTGCCGGCCTCCATGATCGTCATCGGCGCGGGCTACGTCGGCGTGGAGTTCGCCCAGATGTACACCCGCTTCGGCACGAAGGTGACCCTGCTGGGCCGTGCCCCACGCGTCCTGCCGCACGAGGACGAGGAGGTCTCTGCCAGCCTGGCCGAGGTACTGCGCGCCGATGGGATTGACCTATACACAAGTGCCCCTGTGCTCCATGCGGAGCGCGAGGGGGATCAGAAGGTGGTTGTCGCGCAGGTGGGCGGCGAGGCGCGGCGTTTCAAAGCTGAAGTGATCCTGTTCGCCGCCGGGCGCGTCCCGCGCGTAGAAGGGCTGGGCCTGGAACAGGCTGGCGTGGCTCTGGAGCGCGGGGTGATCCGGGTAGATAACGAACTGCGCACCACAGCGCCCAATATCTGGTCCATCGGCGACGCCAATGGCGGGGCGATGTTTACCCACCGCGCCACCTATGATGGGCCGATAGCTGCGCTGAACGCTGTGCGTGGGCTGGGGAAGAAAGTGGACTATCGCGTCGTGCCACGGGCGGTGTTCTGTGAGCCGACGGTGGCAAGCGTGGGGCTGACGGAGCGGGAGGCACGCCAGGCCGGATATGAGGTCAGGGTGGGCAAGCACCTGTTTGCCCATAGCGGGCGAGCCAAGGCGTTGGGCCAGACGGAGGGGTTCGTCAAGATCGTCGCCGACGCAAAGAGCGGCGAGATTCTGGGGGCGCACATCCTCGGCGCGCACGCCGACATCTTGATCCACGAGGTCGTGGCCGCGATGTACAATCACGGCAGCGCCGAGCCTATCGCCAAATCCATCCATATCCATCCGACGTTAAGCGAGGTGGTCAAGAGCGCAGCCAGGGCGTTGGGATGAAGCATGAAGGGTAAAACGCAGGGGCACCGACTTGACAACCCCGGGCTTTCCGGTTATCATAGGGCGGGCAATATGCCCATGGGGGGGAGGGGGATTGTGCAGCCCGGTTGGCTTAAATAACGGTAAGGAGGTCTATCACTGATGAGTGAACAAAGGAATGAACAAGAGACGATTCAACTGGAAGTGCACGGTATGACGTGTGATTCCTGTGCTCTCCACGTGAGGCGGGCACTGGAGAGTGTGCCCGGTGTGCGGAGGGCCGATGTTCCGGGCTGGCAATCGGCCCGGGCGACAGTGAAGGCGGACCCCGGCGTGAGCGATGAGGCGCTGTCCCTGGCCGTGAGCCGGGCGGGTTACCGCGCTAGAGTCCTGGCGCGCCAGCCGGCGGCGGCTCTTCGGCCAGGCGGCGATGAGCGCCCCCTGCGCAGCGGCCATACTGACTACGATCTGATGGTCATCGGCGGCGGCTCGGCCGGCTTTGCCGCGGCGATCAAAGGCGCCGAACTTGGCTTCAAGGTCGCTCTGGTTGAGGCCGAGACCATCGGCGGCACGTGCGTCAACGTCGGCTGCGTGCCGTCTAAGGCGCTCATTCGCGCGGTAGAATTGTATCACCTTGCGGGCCAGCATCGCTTCCGCGGTGTGCACACTGTGCCGGGCCGGATCAGTTGGCCGGAAGTCATTGCCCACAAAGACGCATTGGTCAAGGAACTGCGCCAGGCCAAGTATGAGGATGTGCTGGCAGCCTACCCCGAAATCACCTACATCCAGGGCCGCGCCAGGCTCACCGGCAAGAACGGCGTTGAGATTGACGGCCGGTCTTACGCCCCTGGCAAAATCATCATCGCCACCGGCGCTTCGCCCTGGGCGCCCCCCATCCCCGGCCTGGACGAAGTCCCCTACCTGGATAGCACCTCCGCCCTGGCCCTCAAGGAACTGCCCCGGTCCATGATCGTCCTTGGGGCCAACGCCGTCGGGCTGGAGCTGGCGCAGGCTTACGCCCGCGCCGGGACGGTTGTGACGGTGCTGGAAGTGCTACCGCGTATCGCTCCATTTGAGGATGAGGACATCAGTGCGGCCCTGGCCGGGTACCTGGAAGAGGAGGGCCTGCGCATCGTGCCCGCTTTCAAGACGACCCGTGTGGAAAGGCGGGATGGCCGCACTATCCTGACCGGGACGAAGGACGGCGCCGAGATGCGCTTTGACGCCGAGCAGTTGCTGGTGGCCACCGGCCGCCGCCCGAACACCGCTGGCCTGGGTCTGGAAGAGGCCGGGGTGACACTCGGCAAACGCGGCGAAATCCTGGTCAATGACCAACTGCAAACCTCCAACCCATTTGTTTACGCGGCGGGTGACGTGACCGGGCGGGACATGTTCGTGTACGTGGCGGCCTATGCCGGTATGCTGGCAGCGGAGAACGCGCTCACCGATGCGGGCCGGGTTTACGACGCCGGCTACATCCCGCGTATCACCTTCACCGACCCGCAGATCGCCAGCGCCGGGCTTACCGAAGCGCAGGCCCGTGAACAGGGGTATGAGGTGAAGGTGAGCACACTGCCCATGGTTCATGTCCCTCGTGCGCTGGCCGCGCGCGACACGCGTGGGCTGATCAAGCTCGTCGCCGACGCAGCCACCGACCGCCTGCTCGGCGCACACATCCTGGCGCCGGAAGCGGGGGAGATGATCCAGACGGCGGTGCTGGCGATTCGCTTTGGCATCACCGTGCGCGAACTGCGGGAGACGATGTTCCCCTATCTGACCAACGTTGAAGGGCTGAAGCTGGCCGTATTGTCCTTTGAGAAGGACGTGGCCAAGTTGAGTTGCTGCGCAGGCTAGGGACGATCACACATTCAGTTCACGGACGATACCGGTAGTCATAAAAACGACCCGTTCGCTGATATTGGTGACGCGGTCGCCGATGCGCTCCAGGTTGTGCGCGATCCACAGCAGATAGGTCGCCCGCGTGATCGTCTTGGGGTCTTCAATCATGAAGGTTAACAGCTCGCGGAAGATTTGATTGTACAGGTGGTCCACCTCGTCGTCGCGTTGGGCCACCTCGCGGGCCAGGTCGGGGTCGTGGGCGATAAAGGCATCCAGGCTGCGGCGCAGCATCTCGCGGTCAATCTGGGCCATGCGGGGGATGTCAATCAGGGGCTTGAGCAGGGGTTCCGTGCCCATGCGGATGACGATCTCGGCGATGCCGGCGGCGTGGTCAGCCATGCGTTCCAGGTCAATAATGATGTTGAGGATGGCGACCGTCGTGCGCAGGTCTACAGCGGCGGGCTGTTGCGTGGCGATCAGCGCCAGGCAATCCTCCTCAATCTTATAGCGCAGGTCGTTGATAGCCTGGTCGTCCTGGATCACCTGGCGGGCCAGGGCCAAGTCGCGCGTCTGCAAGGCGCGGAGGGCGCGTTCAATGGCGCTATCTACCAGGCTGCCCAGGCGCAACAGTTCGTCGCGCAGGCGCGCCAGTTCCCGGTCCAGTGTGCCGCGGGGTGAGATCGTCATCCCAGTGTCCCCTGATATAAACCCCATTATACGCCTATATGGTACATAATTCAACCAAGTGTTTATTCATATCTGGAACGGGCGGGGCGAGGTGCTGGCCCAGGATGACGCCATGCCGGTGGACAACATCCTCCCAACCGTCTTGTGGGACGCCGGGGACGAGGTGCTTGACCAGCATCGCGTGACGCTACCGGCTGGCCTGCCACCCGATCACTACTGGGTGGCAGTCGGCATATATGATTCGGAGACAGTTGAAAGGCTGCCGGCGTTCTCGGCCGGGGGCGTCCGCTATCAGGGCGACCTTTACATTATCGGCGAGTTGGATTACCGCTAGCCCGTTCTGCTCCTATCCGGAAGCCCCAGAGGGCGAATTAGCGATCACGGTAGATTCTCTGCTACCAGGTCCGGGATATGCTCCGGGTGGTCGGCGACACGGACGCCGACGGCTTCCAGGGCGGCGATCTTGTCGGCGGCCAGACCCGTGCCGCCCTCAATAATCGCCCCGGCGTGGCCCATGCGCTTGCCGGGAGGCGCCGTCCGTCCAGCGATGAAGGCGGTCACCGGTTTGGTCACATAGCGATCAATAAACTCCGCCGCCTTCTCCTCGTCGTTCCCGCCGATCTCACCGATCAGCACAATCTGGTCGGTCAGCGGGTCCTCCTGGAACATGCGCAGCACATCCACGAAGCTCGTGCCAATAATTGGGTCGCCGCCGATGCCGACGCAGGTGGACTGGCCGATGCCGCGCAGGGTCAGGGCATAAACGACCTCGTAGGTTAGCGTGCCGCTGCGTGACACGACGCCCACCGTCCCCGGCAGGCCGATGTGACCGGGCATGATGCCCACCTTGGCCTCGCCGGGGGTGAGCAATCCAGGGCAGTTCGGCCCGATGAGCCGGGTGCCCCGCTGGTCCAGGTAGGCGCGCACCCGGATCATATCCAGGACAGGGATACCCTCAGTGATACACACGATCAGCGGCAGGCCGGCATCGGCGGCCTCGTAGATGGCGTCGGGGGCAAAGCGGGCCGGGACGTAGATAATAGAGGCATTGGCGCCGGTCGCTTCTACGGCCTCTTTCACGGTGTCAAACACCGGCACCCCGGCGACCCACTCCCCGCCTTTACCGGGCGTCACACCGCCGACCACGTTGGTGCCATACTCCAGCATCTGGCGCGTATGGAACTGGCCCTCGCGCCCGGTGATCCCCTGAACCAATAGACGAGTGTCTCGGTTAACCAGAATACTCACGGGCAGCCTCCACTGCTTTCCGCGCCGCTTCCGTCAATGTCCGCGCGGTGATAAAGCTGGCCTGCTGTAACAGCGCTCGGCCCTCCTCCTCGTTTGTGCCCACCAACCGGGCGATCATGGGAACATTGGTCTTCACCTCGCGCATCCCCTCCAGGATGCCCCGCGCCACCTCGTCGCAGCGGGTGATCCCACCGAAGATGTTGATCAGGACCGCCTTAACATTGGGGTCGGACAGGATCAGGCGGAAGGCCACAGCCACCCTCTCCGCTGTGGCGCCACCGCCGATGTCCAGGAAGTTCGCCGGCTCGGCCCCAAACATTTTCACCGTGTCCATCGTGGCCATGGCCAGGCCGGCGCCATTGACCATGCAGCCGATCTCGCCACTTAGTTTGACATAGCTTAAGTCGTGCAACCGCGCCTCGGTCTCGGCGGGGGCCTCATCGCTCAGATCGCGCAGTTCGGCCAGGTCGGGGTGGCGGAAGAGGGCATTATCGTCCAGGACGATCTTGCCGTCCAGGGCAAGCAGACGGAGAGCGGACGACGGGGGGCCGAGGCCCGAGGACGAACGGCCTTCGTCTTCCGTCATTCGTCCTTCGCCGTTCGTCACAAGCGCCAGCGGGTTGATCTCGGCCAGCGAGGCATCGCTGTCCATGAAGACCTCGTAGAGGGCGCGGGCGATGCGGGTGAAATCGCCCCAGTGCTCGCGGGCCAGGCCAATGCCCCAGGCCAGGTCGCGGGCCTGGTAATCGCGCAGCCCCAGGAAGGGGTCAATGTGGACTTTGACGATCTTCTCCGGCGTGGTACGGGCCACCTCCTCAATGTCCACACCGCCCGCCGAAGAGGCGATCATCGCCAGCCGCCGGGCGGCCCGGTCAATGGTCATGCCCAGGTAAAGCTCGTCGCGGATATTGGCGGCCTCGTCCACCAACACGCGGTTGACCGGCAAGCCCTTAATGGTCATCCTCAGGACAGCCGCAGCGACGGCCTCGGCCTCCTCCGGGGTGCGGGCCAGGCGAATGCCGCCGGCCTTGCCCCGCCCCCCCACGAGCACCTGGGCTTTGATCACCACCGGGCAACCCAGCCCGGTGGCGACCTCCCGTGCCTCCGCCGCTGTCGCAGCGACCTTTCCGCGCGGGATAGGGATGCCGTATTGGGCAAAGAGTTGTTTGGATTGGTATTCGTGTAGCTTCATCGTGTCCTTAGCACCTTAATAATAGGTTTAAATCAGGAAGAGCGCCACGCCAGGCGAAGAGCACATAAAAGGGCGCGAAAGCCTGTCCTGTCCTTCGCGCCCTTTTGAGCCTGTCATCGCCACACCGCTTTTCAATCAGGATAGTTTACTGGATCGGGCCGAACTTCATGATCTTGTGGTTGTCCGTATCGGCCACGTAGATATTGCCATCCCTGTCCACGGCGATGCCGGTGGGCAGGGCGAAGTTGTTCGGCTCCGGCCCGTAGTTGCCGAAGTTGAGCAGTTCCGTGCCGTCGCTGCGGTACACAATCACACGGTATTGCTGCGGGTCGGTGATGTACACCCGGCCCTGCTTATCTACAGCGATATAGGGCTTGTTGTCAATGCCCTGCGTCTCGCCGGAACTGTCCATCCAGCCCATCTCCACTTTCCACTGGCGCAGATAGACCCGGTCTTTGCTGAACACCTGGACGCGCTGGTTCCAGGTGTCGGCGATGTAGATCGTGCCGTCCTCGGCGATGGCGATGCCCACCGGCTCATCCATCTGGCCGTCCAGCGGGCCACCGCCGCCGAAGGCAGCGATGAACTGACCGTCCGGGGTGAACACCTGCACGCGCTTGTTGCCGGTATCGGTGACGTACACGTTGCCATCTGGCCCGATGGCGATGCCGCGCGGCCCCCAGAACTGGCCCGGCCCCAACGTGGGGTTGTCCACCCCTGGCGTGCCGAACGTGCCCCATTCCTTCAGGAACACGCCATCGCTGGTGAACTTCTGGATGCGGTGGTTCCAGGTGTCGGCGACATAGACATTCCCGTCCTTGTCCACAGCGATGCCCCAAGGCTCGGTGAACGTCCCCGGCGGCGCGGGCAGGATGGGCTGGCCGTCGTTCCCTTTCGGCGACATGCTCCCCCAGGCCTTGACGAAGTTGCCCCGCGCGTCAAACTTCTGGACGCGGTGGTTGTCCGTGTCCACGACGTAAATGGAGCCATCCGGGCCGATGGCCAGGTTGCGCGGGCGGTTGAACTGGCCCTCGCCGCTGCCCTGCGTGCCCCAGACCTGGATGGGGGCGATGTCGCGCTTGGTCTTGGCGTGCGGGTCCTCCGGCGGCTTGATCGGCTCCACCGGCCCGACGGTGTGATCCCAAAGCTGGGCCGCGATCTTCTTGTCCAGGTAGAGGCGGAAGCTATGGCGCAGCGGCCACTGGCTCAGCGCATAGTTGCCGCCGGTCAGTTGGCCATACTTCTCGTAATCGCGGTTGAAGATGATGTCCCACACCGCCTCGCGCATCTCCGGGTTGGTCAGCGCATAGCGGATGCGCTCCCAGGTCAGGTTCTTGTAGTCCTCCATCGGCCACCACAGGAAGATGTACTCAAACTTATAGTGGGTGTCCTTAAGGTAGGGGTCAAACTTGGCGTAGTTCTTATCACCGACGATAACCACCGGGTAATTGCGCACATCGGAGGAGGCGCTGGCGCCCATGTAGCGCTGGTTGGGGTAGTTGCGCAGGTACCAGGTAAACGGCCAGGCCGTGTCCTCCTCAAAGGCGACCTTGAGGTCCAGACCGCCGGTCAGGCGCTGCGAGATCGCCTCCACCTGTGCCATGACCTGCTTGACCGCCGGGGCGCCGTGGGCGTACACCAGGAACTCCCTGGTGTTATCGTAGTTGATGTAATTCGCCCGCCAGGCGGTGCGGACCGTCAGTACCACCAGGCCCAGGATGCCCACCGCGGCAGCCACGCGCAGAAGGGGCCGCGTCCCCATCCGCTGCCAGTACAGATACACACCGACGAGCGAACCAGCGATGATCAGCAGTGACGACAGCCACTGTGCTGTCCGGGCCAATTCCTGCTGCTCCTGGCTTTGGAAGGGGCGACTGCCCACCAGCGCGGGCCAGGCGAAGCCGATCAGCACCAGCAACAGCGCCACGGCCCAGCCGCCCTGCCGTGCGATAGTCCGCCAGTCCGCTGTGGTGAGGAACTGCCCCAGCAGCCAGCCTGCCAGGAGGACGGCGGGCAGCGCCAGGTGCACCATCAGCCAGGGCATCTTCTCACCGGCGTAGGAGTACAGTACGAAGGACATAACCAGCCACCAGGCGCAGAAGGGGACCCAAACGTCGCTGCCGATGGCCTCATCTGTCCACTCAACGGCGCGACGTTGCGCCCGCGCCGTCCAGCGGCGCGCCCCATAATAGATGATCGCGGCCATGCCCAGGATGAGCGGCAGGAATTCGTAGAGAGGGGTCACGATCAGGTAATAGTACCAGGGCTGATCGCCGCGCTTGACGCCCTGCTGCACCATCCAATAGCCCAGCGATCCCATGAGGCCGCTGGCGATGCCCTGGGGGTTGGTGAACACGGTCGTGTACAGGGTGATAAAGATGGCATAGAAGATGCCCGCCGCGATCAGCCAACGACGCCAGTCCCAGATCGCGCCGATGAGCAGCGTCAACAGCAACAAGGGCACGACAACAGTGGCGGAGTGTATAATACCCGCATCCGTGTAATCCAACGGGTCCCACCCCAGCCGCTTGACCAGGAGTGCCGAGAACTGCGGCAGGATGAGCGTGGCGAAGACCAGGATCAGCTCCAGGCTGGCGTACTTGCGGATACCTTCGCGGACCTCCAGCACGATGGGCGGTAGTGCCCAGTACCGGGCTTCAGCCCGGTTCGGGTTCTTCCGCTCCCCGCTCTCCGCCGGGGCTTCCTCGCGGATGCCCAGCAGGACCAGCACAATCGCCGCGATCCCCGCCGCCGCCACGAGCATCAGCAGGATGGTCAGCGTGGTGCTGAAGCCGCCGCCCATGCCGCCGGAGTTGAGGAACTCAAGGCCCGTTATCGCGCCCAGGGCCAGAGTCGCCGCCACCGCGATAGAGAAGGGGCGACGATACTCCTCATAGGTCCAGGCGACCTCGCCGCGCAGGGCCTGGAGCACAAAGCGGATGACCAGGAAGAGCAGGAAGATGCCCACGTAGATGTACGAGACTTCCTTCGTGGTGAACAGGAGCGAGGTGGCCGCAGCCAGAACGTAAAGCCACTTCGCCTCCCGCGTCTGCTCGTAGCGCAGGAAGGCCCAGACCATCGCGGCGGCTTCCAGCAGGACGAAGGCCTCGTTGCGCGTGTAGCGAGCATAGTAGAGGATAGAGGGCGAGATCAGCAGAAGGAAGGAGGTGGCCAGCGCGCCGGTGCGCCCCAGCCAGCGCCGCAGCAGCAAGGGGAACATGACCAGGGCGATGCCGAACAGGGCCGCCGGGAGGCGGCTGGTGGTGTCGTTATCCCCGAACAGCCAGTAGAACAGCGCGATGATATGCATCTGGAAGGTGCCGTGCATCAGGGGGGTGTGTTGGAAGCCCCGCCCTTTGAAGAGATACCAGGAGTATTCGGTGTGCAGGCTCTCGTCGTGGCTCATCACCCGCGCGCCCACCATCCACAGGCGGCTGACGACGGCGGCCACAAAGATGCCCGCCACCAGCACCTTCTCCCAGTCAATGGCCATCGCCATCCATAGAGGGCGTTCCCAAATAGATACCCTCTCCCGTTCGGTCACCACCCGTTCAGCTACACCCATCTCATCCTCCTCAGGAACCGGGCTAAAGCCCGGTACTGGGCGCCGTCCTCCGTCTTCCGCCCTTATTGTCCGCTCGTCGGCGCCTGAACCCACAGCACCACCCGCATGTCAGGCTGGGCGAGCATCCCGCTGCGGATCACCAGCCAGCGGATCCAATCGGTCTCGTTGGGGCGTTCCGGCACCAGGTGAGTGCGCAGGACAAAGTCCGTGCCCGCGTAGGCGCCGCCCAGCGCTGGCGGTTGCTCGCTCTCCACGGTGATCACCGCCGGCGTGGTCACCTGAGCGCCTAATCGGTCTGTAAACGTCACGTTAACGAAATCGCGCAGATACCAGGCCAGGACGTCATCGCCAGTCTGTTGCACGGTCACGGGCAGTTCGTTGGCCATGCCGACGCGCTGCCTGGAGGCCTCTTCCAGCACGCTGACCAGCATACGCACCTGTTCCGAAGTGGGCTGCTGAACCCAAGGCTCGCGTGGGTCATTCGGGCGGAGTTGCGCCAGCCCCCAGCCTGTGCCCAGGGTGTAGAGCGTGAGCAGGCCGATCAGCACCGCGACGGCGGGCCGCCACAGCGAACGCTCCCAGGTCACTGTCAGCGCTACCAGCGCCAGCCCCATGAGGGGGAGCAACAGCGCGAGCAACAGCCTCGGCGACGCCTGTTCCACACTGAGGCCCACCTGTTCGGCGTACAGGCCCAGGGTGATCGCGCTGATCGCCGCGATGAGGATGAGCGCGGCGGCCAGCCCCCAGGCCGCTAGGGGCTGTTGGGTCTGCCGCAGTCCCTCCAATACATCGGCGACGAACGGCCCGGCCAGGAGCGCCAGCGGATACACGACCAGGAGGACCTCCCCCGGCGTGCCGCCCCTGCGGAGCAACATGAGCACCAGCGCGGCCAGCGCGCCCAGGCCCAGGATGCGCGGCCAAAGAGCAGGCCCAGGACCTGCCCCTGTCCCCCTCTGGCGTGCCCGGACCTCCATCAGGAGCAGCCCGCCGATCCCCAGGACAAGGGCCATCGGCTCGTAGAGCGCCAGCAATTGCATTGGATAGGCGATCCAGCGCGTGCCTGCGAAACCGGCGATCCAGGTGGCCAGCACGTCCCCCGCTATGCCCAGACCCGTCGGGAAAGCCATGAGAGCCGTCGCGCCCAGGAAAACGGTCACCGCCAGAGTCGCGCCCAGCCGCGCCAGCAGGCCGGGCGTGTTGCGTGCGTTCGCGTAGGCGGCCAGGGCGTTGGCCCGCGCCTCCTCGCTGGCCATCGGCCACAGCACCAGGCCGATGAATAGGCCCATCGCCAGGGTAGAATAGATCAGCGGGCCGGAGACCAGCCCCAGGCCGAGCGCAACTGCGCCGATATACAGCCAGCGCCTATCCTCGGAGCGCAGGGCGGCGAGCAGGGCCGCTGCCAGGACGACCCCGCAGAAGAGCGCCAGCACTTCGGAGGAGGCCAGGCGCGAGGCGTAGATCATAGAGGGGGATAGGGCCAGGATTGCCGCCGCCATAAGCGCGCCGCCGCGCCCCAGCCACTGCCGGAACAGGGCCGGTGTCAGCACCAACGCGCTGCCCACGAGCGCGGGCAGGAGGCGCGCCGCGCCATCGCTGGCGTTGGCGACGGCAAATAAAAACGCCATCACGCCGAACAGGAGCGGGCTGGCTGGCGTAGGCGGGGCCAGGCCGGGGTGGACCAGACGCCAGGCCGCCATCGCCTCACCGGCTTCGTGCGCGGACAGGGGGGCGGCACCCAACTGGTACAGGCGCAAGGCGGCAGCGAGGAGGGCCAAACCCATATAGCCGGCGGTCTCAATGGTCACAACCGGCCGGCGCACAACAGCCACCTGTTCCTGGGCTTCCATCACCGGCGGCTCCTGGGCCGGTGCGCGCTTCACCAGGACGCGTCTTTTTGCTGTTGTCATTGCTTGAACAATTATACCAACTCTAAATCAGAGCTACCCATTATATTGAGAACGTCCGAATGGTCAACCTGCGCTCTGGGGGATGCAATTCAATCGCCCCCAACCCTTCGCACGCGGGGGCGACCCTGGGAACGATTGACCGACCTGCCCTGTCCCTCCTGGCGGACGATCCGGTTGGGTTGGACCCGCGATGACCGTCGCCTGCTGGTGCAGTGCGGCAGCCGGGTATGGCTGGCGGATGTGGGCGCTCGCTGAAACAGCCTCAGCCCATGTACACGCCGCCATTCACATGGATCGCCTGGCCGGTGATGTATCCATTGCGGGCCAGCATGACGGCGACTTCGGCGACCTCCTCTGGCGTGCCAAAGCGCCCCACCGGGATGCGCTCCGGCTGGGCCTGTGGATGGCCGGCGATCATCTCCGTCGCTATCAACGCGGGGGCAATAGCGTTGACCGTGATGCCCTCTCTCGCCAGGAGCGAGGCGTAAGCGCGGGTCAGGCCCAATATGCCCGCTTTGGATGCTGTATAGTGGGGGCCCATAATGCCGCCCAATTGGACGGCGACGGAGGAGATATTGATGATGCGTCCCCATCTACGGGCGCGCATCCCCGGCAAGACTGCCTGGGTGACCAGAAAGACCGACTTCAGGTTCGTATCTAGCACCTCATCCCAATCTGCTTCGCTGATCTCCTCCAGACGCTTGGGCCGGGCGATACCGGCGTTGTTGACCAGGATGGCCACCGGCCCCAGCCTCTCTTCTATGAACTTTGCCATCTGGGAAACCTCTGCCGCCTGGGAGACATCGGCGCGGACTGTCACGCAGCGGCGGCCATAGCCTTCAATCTGTGCGCGCACCTGTTCGGCGTCGCTTTGCCGATGGATGTAGTTGACGGCCACATCCGCGCCTGCTTGGGCCAGGGCCAGGGCAATGGCCCGCCCGATGCCGCGACTGCTGCCTGTGACCAGCGCGACTTTGCCCAAGAGATCGTCTGGGCCGAATTGCATCGCTTCTCTCTCCCTACATCTCCGCGATCCGTTCCAGCCCCGTCCAGTCCAGGATCGTAATCCGCTTGCGGCCAATATCAATCAGCCCGGCAGCCTTGAACTCATTGAGCGCCTGGGTGGTGGTTTCCCGGTAGGTGCCCAACATTTCACCCAACGATTGATGTGTATAGCCCACGATGGTCCTGTTGCCGCTCTCGCCCGCCAGGCGCAGCAGGAGAGCGGCCAGGCGGGCGGGGATGCTTTTGAAGGCCACTTCTTCTAATTGCCTCTCCACCTGGGCCAGGCGCCTGCCCATAGCTTCTACGAAGCGCAAGGCCACCTGGGGCTTGGCCAGGATGAGCCGTTCCACGTCGGCGCGGCTCATGACGCACAGCACCGAGTCTTCCACAGCCTGGGCGAAGGTGTCTTGCATCCCCTGGCCGACGAGCGACATCTCGCCGAAGATAGCGCCTGGGCCGAGGACGGCCAGAACGAGCTTCTTGCCCTCCGGGGAAATGCGGTAGAGTTCCACGCGGCCTTTTTTCAGCAGGAAGAGCACCTCGCCGGTGTCATCGGGCATGTAGAGGATCTTGCCCGCCTTGCAGGTGCTCATCGTCGTTTGCCGGTCCATCTCGGCCAGTTCCTGCGGGCTGAGGTCGCGAAACAGGTCCATCATGGACAGGTAGCTGAGCTTTTCCCGGCGCAAGGTCGCCGATCGGTCCGCGGAAACGATATCGTTTTGAGCACTGGCAAAGTGATCAGGCATTGTCGGCGACGTTCGGCGGCGGGCGCCTGTGGGGGCTTCCAGCCTGTGGCCACTCCGTCTCTATCAGGGCCTGGCCGCTTACTTCTCCCGGCGTTCTTGAAGAGCAATGTAGCACAACCTGGCGTCAAAGTCAACCTCTAATGAACCGAACCGAACTTCAGACATAAGACCAGGCAGGGTGCTGCAGTTGTCCGAACCCATGTCCGAAGCTCAGGATCACGGGGAAAAATGAGCGTTATCTGGGCGGAAGCGCGCCAGCGGCGGCCAGTGTGAGCAACTCCGCCAGAGCGCTCTCCGCTGCCCGGCGTTCAGCAGGGGTCAACGCCAACGCCTGGAACTCGTCCTCGTCCAGCACCACGACCCGCCTGTCCGGATAGACCCACAGGTCCAGCGCCAGGTCCACCGAGCGGATGTCCTGCGCCTCAATCTGGGCCGGGCGGGTGATGTTACAGTACCAGCCCTTGAGCGTGTCGTCCTGCGCGGCGCGGACCTCAAACACCGTGTACCAGCGCTGGGGATAATAATACTCCAGAAAGCGGTCACCCGGCTCAAAGGTGGCGTAGCCGTAGTCACGGGCCTCCCATTGCCAGCGGGCATCCAGGATGATGCGCTGATCGTCCCGCGCCACCAGCCACCCCTGGTAAGCGATCACTTCGTGGCCGGCCAGGTCAAGCTTATGTACAGTGAACAGGGGGCGTGTGTCCTCCGTTGCCATGACATCCTCAAAGGGCTATTATAGGCGATCAGGCCGCGAGTAGAAACCCGTTATCTCAAAGACGGCGGGTTTCTATACCCTCTGGCCAAGCATAACATTTGTCATGCCTGGAAGATGACAGATGACACTATATGGGGCGCTGAGAGCGAATTAGTATGGGTGGATGATCCCGGATGCAAAAGGAGGGAAGTATGCATTACCCCTGGTGGCACGTCCCCTTCCTGACCTCGCCCATGCTGATCGCCCTCGTTTCGCTGCTCCATGTGATCGTGTCACACTACGCTGTGGGCGGCGGGCTGTTCCTGGCGGTGGAGACGGGCTACGCCTATCGCACGCGCAACGAAGGCTACCTGGCCTATCTCAAGGACCATGCCTGGTTCTTTATCCTGGTCACAGTCGTGTATGGCGCGATCACCGGCGTGGGCATCTGGTGGACTATCGGCCTGGCTTCGCCTCTGGCGACCGAGACCCTGATCCACACCTTCGTCTTCGGCTGGGGGATGGAGTACGTTTTCTTCGTCCTGGAGATCGTCTCCGCCTTCATTTTCTACTACTACTGGGGCCGGCTGTCCCCCACGACACATACGCGCATCGGCTGGATTTACGCCATCTCAGCCTGGATCAGCCTGGTGCTGATCACCGGCATCACGGCCTTCATGCTCAACACCGGCGCCTGGCCGCAGAACCGCGACTTCTGGGTGGGCTTCCTCAACCCGCAGTTCGTCCCACAGGTGCTGGCGCGCACCGGCGGGGCGTTCCTGCTGGCCTCGCTCTACGTATATCTCCATGCGACCTTTAAGGTAAAAGATGTAGAACTGCGCAACCTGATTGAGTCGCGGTCGGCGCGCCCGGCGCTGGCCGGGGCCATCCTGGTCGTCCTGGGCGGCCTGGGCTGGTATGTCTTCCTGCCCGAATCGGCCAAAGCGGCCCTGGTGGCAGCCAGCGCGTTGAACGTGCTCATGGTGCTGATCTTCGCCGTGACTGCGGCAGTGTTCGTTATGCTGTACCTAGGCCCTTATCGCAACCCCGGCTGGCTCAGCCCCGGCTTCGCCATCCTGTTCTTTGGCCTGGGGCTGGCAGCCATCACCACCGGCGAGTTCGTCCGCGAGGCCGTGCGCAAGCCCTACATCGTGTATAACGTCGTCATGAGTAACCAGATATTGCCGGAAGAGATCCCGGCTCTGCGGAAAAGCGGCTATCTGGAAGGCGGGACGTGGACAAAGGCGCTGGTGGCGGCGCAGTACCCGCAGGTGATGAACGGGGACGAGATTGAGGAGGCCAGGCTGCTGGCGCTGCCGGAGGCCGACCAGGTGCGGCTCGGCCAGGTGCTCTTCCAGTACCACTGCAATGACTGCCACGCCGCCGAGGTGGGCTACTCTGCTGTCGCCCAGATGATCCGCGGCTGGACGCCAGACATGATCCGCGCCCTGGTGCAGCAGCCGGAGCGGGTGAACTTCTTCATGCCGCCCTGGGCGGGGACGCCCGAGGAGACCGAACTCTTGACGAAATACCTGGCCGCCATTGCGCCCCCGCATCCCGCCGGCATGTACTACGGCAATCAAAGGTAGGAGGTCATCATGGATCCGACCGATCTGATCGGGCCGACCAGCCCGTTGGGCTATCCCGCGCCCTACTGGTTCATCGTCTTCTTCAAAACGCTGGGCTTCGCCCTGCACACCCTTCCCATGAACCTGTGGTATGCCGGGCTGATCCTGGCGGTGGTCTTGCACGTGCTGGGCGGCGAACACGCCCGGCGATGGGCGGCGCGCCTGCTCAACCAGATGCCCATCATCATCGCCCTCGGCGTCAACCTGGGCATCGTGCCGCTCCTGTTCACTCAGGTGGCCTATTATCGCGTGTTCTACCCCGCCACCATCCTCATGGCCTGGCCCTGGTTCAGCATCTTTGGCCTGCTCACCCTGGCCTATTACGGCGTGTACATCTACGTCACCGCGTTGCGCCGCGAGCGTCTGTCGTTCCTCAGGCGGGTTGTGGGCTGGGTCGCGGCGCTTGTGTTCATCGCTATCGGCTTCCTGTTCGCCAACAACTTCAGCCTGATGACCCATCTGGAGGCCTGGCCGGGGCTGTGGCAGAGCACCAACGCCGCTGGCGCAGTGACCGGGGGCGCATTGAACACAGGGGATCCTACCCTCTGGCCGCGCTGGCTGATGATGTTCGGCCTGGCGCTGACCACGACGGCGGCGTACACGGTTGTGGATGCGGCTTTCTTCGCGGGCAGGGAGAGCGAGGCCTACCGGCGCTGGGCGCCTGGCTTCGCCTTCAAGCTGTACACCCTGGGCCTGGTCTGGTTCGCGCTCACCGGCGCGTGGTATGTGTTCGCAACCTGGCGCCCGGAGGTACGGGCATTGATGCTGGGCGGGCCGCCGGTGATCCTGACCGCGCTGACAGCCCTGGCGCCGGGCCTGTCCTGGCTGCTGATCCTGGCACAGCGCCAGGGGGTGACGCGGCGGCTGGCCTTATTCACCGGCCTGGCCCAGTTCGGCGTCGTGGCGCTGAACGCCATCAGCCGCCAGATCGTGCAGAATGCGGAGTTGAGCCGCTTCCTGGACGTGACCGCCGAGCCGGTCAACCTGCAGCTAAGCCCGCTGGTCGTCTTCCTGGTGCTGTTCGTCATCGGCCTGGGCATCGTCGCCTGGATGGTTCGCCAGGTGGTGATCGCCGAACGCCAGCCCGCCTGAAGCCCCCGCCGGACGTGGACATCCAGGGGGAAGAGGAGGCACAGGATGGCCTCAGGACGCCCCGCCTTCATTTTTGACATGGACGGCACGCTCGTAGATAACATGGCCTTCCATGTTCAGGCATGGTTCATGTTCTTCCGGGAGCAGGGCGTGGACATCACGGAAGACCAGGTCCGGGCGCATGTGTTTGGCAAAACCAGCGAGGAGATCCTGCGAGCAGTCCTGGGCGATCAACTCCCTCCGGCACAGGTCAACGCCTACGCGGAGCGCAAGGAGGCGATCTATCGCACCCTGTATCTGCCTCAGATGAAACCGCTTCCCGGACTCGTGGACTTCCTGCGTGAAGCGCACCGCCTGGGTATCCCTATGGCGGTGGCCACGTCTGCCGGGATGGAGAACATCCGGCTGGTGTTGGAGGGCTTGGGCATCGCCCCTCTGTTTCAGGTCATTGTGGGTGCAGACGACGTGAACAAGGGGAAGCCCGACCCGGAAATCTACCTCACTACGGCGCGCAGGTTGCACATCGCCCCGGAACGCTGCCTGGTATTTGAGGATTCTATGCTGGGCCTGGAAGCCGCCTATCGTGCGGGGATGCGCGCCATCGCCGTCGCCACCAGCCACGCGCCGCACGAACTCCAGGCCCTGCCCGCCGTCATCCAGGTGATCGTAGATTATCGCGGTTTACACCCGGCGTCTATTTTGGAGAGGCTTCAACGCGGCACGGAAGCTGCCTGAGGTCTCAGCCTGTAGGGCGGCTTTCCATAGCCGCCATTGCTGCTGTGGCAGGTGTGGAAACCTGCCCTACTGTGGTCTCAGTAGGGCGGCTTTCCATAGCCGCCACTACTGCTGGTTATTGAATGTTGTATTCTCGGAGCAACTCAGCAACCATCGGCCGATTGTCCTGCCATGCCTGCCAGACCGATCGGCACCATGCCTCAATGGCTCGATCTCGTTCTGGGCCTGGAGAACATGCCATCACCTGTTCAACGGTTATACTCCCGCGTTCAACCGGTACCAGCCACTGCGGCCACACGCGTTTACGCCGACCCATGATCATATGGACACGCTGCACCTGCCGCCCAGACCAACCTCGCTCTATATGCAAATATAGCCCAACGAGCGCGAATGTTATCGTGATCGGTTTGGTGTACTCGTCGGCATGCTGAAGCGCCCAGGCATCGACCACGTGCTGATGAATGAATGCAGGATCGCCGTGAGAGAGCGTGTACGCTTGCAGCTCCTGGTACGCTTGGGTTTCCTTAATCATTTGCTTTAATCATTTGCTTTCATCGGTGTGCACAGAAACGTTTTCTTGGCAAGCCACACGGCAAGGATAACCACGACCGCTGTGGCAGGTATGGAAACCTACCCTACGGCTACTGCTGAGGTCTCAGGCGGCCTGGGCTGCGCTCAGGGCCTTTTCAATCTTGGCCCAGGTATCGCGCAGGGAGACGGTGCGGTTGAACACCAGCCGCTCCGGGGTGGAATCCGGGTCCACGCAGAAGTACCCCACCCGCTCAAACTGATAGCGCGTGCCGGGCGGCGCCCCCCGCACCGACGGCTCAATGCGGCAATCCGTCAGCCGCTCCAGGGAGTTCGGGTTCAGGCTGGCCTTCCAGTCCTCGTCCTCATCGGGCCGAGGCGTGAGGAACAGGTGGTCGTACAGGCGCACCTCGGCCTGAAGCGCGTGGGGGACCGAGACCCAGTGGATGGTGCTCTTGACCTTGCGCCCATCCGGGGCATCGCCGCCCCGCGTAGCCGGATCGTAGGTGCAGCGCACCTCCACGACCTCGCCTGTGCGCTCGTCCTTGACTATGCCGACGCACTTGATGAAGTAGGCGTAGCGTAAGCGCACCTCCGTGCCGGGTGACAGGCGATAGTACTTGGGCGGCGGCACCTCACGGAAATCATCCCGCTCAATCCACAGCTCCCGCGAGAACGGCACCAGGCGTGTGCCCATGCTGGGGTCCTCCGGGTTGTTGATGGCCTCCAGCCACTCCACCTGCCCCTCCGGATAATTCTCAATGACGACCTTCAGAGGGCGCAGCACGCCCATGACGCGCGGCGCCCGCCGGTTGAGGTCATCGCGCACGCAGTGCTCCAGCAAGGCGATGTCCACCAGGTTCTCGGCTTTGGTGACGCCGATCCGTTCGCAGAAATCGCGGATGGCCTCCGGGGTATAGCCGCGTCGGCGCAGCCCGGCCAGCGTAGGCATGCGCGGGTCATCCCAGCCAGCCACGTGGCCCTCGTTGACCAGTTGGATGAGCTTGCGCTTGCTCAGCACGGTATGGCTCAGGTTCAGCCGGGCGAACTCAATCTGCCTGGGATGGTGGATGCCCAGCGCGTCCAGGAACCAATCGTAAAGCGGGCGGTGATCCTCGTACTCCAAAGTGCACAGCGAGTGGGTGATGCCCTCAATAGAATCGGATTGGCCGTGCGCCCAATCATAGGTGGGATAAATGCACCAGGTGTCGCCGGTGCGGTAATGTGGGGTCTTGCGGATACGGTACATCACCGGGTCGCGCAGGTTGAGGTTGGGCGAGGCCATGTCAATCTTGGCGCGGAGCGTCTTCGTGCCCTCCTCAAATTCGCCCGCGCGCATCCGGGCAAACAGGTCCAGGTTCTCCTCCACAGAGCGGTTGCGGTAGGGGCTTTCCCGCCCCGGCTCGGTGAGGGTGCCCCGATACTCGCGGATTTCGTCGGGGGAGAGGTCGTCCACGTAGGCCAGGCCCTTCTTGATCAGCTCAACGGCCCACTCATAGAGCTGCTCAAAGTAATCCGAGGCGAAGTACAGGTGCTCCCCCCAATCAAAGCCCAACCAGCGCACATCCTCCATGATCGCCTGGACGTACTCGGCCTCCTCTTTGGTGGGGTTGGTGTCGTCAAAGCGCAGATGGCAGCGGCCACCGAACTCCGCCGCGATGCCGAAGTCCAGGCAGATGGCTTTGGCGTGGCCGATGTGCAGATAGCCATTCGGCTCCGGGGGGAAGCGCGTGACCACGCGCCCGCCGAATTTGCCCTCCGCCACATCCTGGGCGACGATGTCACGGATGAAGTTAGGGGTTTTGGACACCTCCGCGTTGCTCATAGATTTACTCTCCTGCGGCACGTTCTTCTCAGCGATTATGGGGTGCGCTGCGCCTGGCGATATTCCGTGTTTCCATATCATGCCCCACGTAATTACGTGTATCATGAAATTACATGGAAGGCAACCCGATAAGATGCGACTTGGGCTGAGACTATGACCTTAGAAACCCGGTCTCTTGAAGAAACCGGGGGTCTGTATAACCCCTGGCCTGAGCCAGGTTAAGGCCCCGTGACAGGGCGGGGGGACTCAAATCGCGCCATGCCCTCGGCCCATTCGCGCAGGCGCTTCTGCACGGCGTGGTGGATTGTGCCTTCGGGGTAGCTGCCATCGGGGCCGCGCTCACCGGCGGGGACACCGGTGAGCAATTCCAGCCCTTCGTCAATCGTGCGCACCGGCCACACGTGGAATTTGCCTTCCGCCACCGCCTGCACCACCTCCTCGCGCAGCATCAGGTGGCGTACATTCGCCGCCGGGATGATCACGCCCTGGCTGCCAGTCAGCCCGCGCGCCTTGCACACGGCGTAGAAGCCCTCTATCTTCTCCGTCACAGCGCCAATCGGCTGGACCTCCCCCCGCTGGTTGACGGAGCCGGTCACCGCGATGTCCTGGCGCAGCGGAATGCCGGACAGGCTGGAGATGAGCGCGTACAGTTCCGCCGAGGAGGCGCTATCGCCCTCAATGCCCCCGTAGCTCTGCTCAAAGGTGATCTGTGCGGAAAGCGTCAGCGGCTGATCCTGGGCGTATTGCCCACCCAGGTAGCCGGTCAGGATCATCACGCCCTTGTTGTGGATCGGGCCGGCGAGGGCCACCTCGCGCTCAATGTTGACGATGCCCAGGCGCCCCATGAAGGTGCGGGCGGTGATGCGCTGCGGCTGGCCAAAGGCGTAGTTGCCGACCTGCAGCACCGCTGCCAGGCCGTTCACCTGGCCGACAACCTGGCCCTCGGTGTCAATGAAGAGGATGCCGTCGCGCACCAATGCGCGCTCGCGCTCCTCCAGCATGTTGGAGCGATACACCTGCTCCTCCAGCGCCCGGTTGACGTCCTCGGCCGTCACCAGCGTGTGGCCGTTCTGCTGCGCCCAATAGGCCGCCTCGTGCACCAGGTCGGCGATGTCACCGAAGCGCGTGGAGAGCTTGTTTTGGTCGCCGGCCAGCCGCGAGGCGAACTCCACCACCTTGGCCACACCGGTCGGATCAAAGTGGAGCAGGCCCTCCTGGCGACAGCGGGCCGCGATGAATAGCGCCATCTGCTGCTCATTCTCCGGCGTGCGCTCCATCTCCACATCAAAATCGGCGCGGACGCTGAACGTCTCGCGGAACTCCTCATCCTGGTCGTAGAGGAAGGCGTAGAGTTGCGGGCTGCCCAGCAGGATAACTTTTATGTCAAGTGGGATCGGCTCCGGCTCCAGCACCAGCGTAGGCACGACCGGGGCGCGAGTATCCACCTCCTCAATAGCGATACGACGGTTCTGGAGCGTGCGCTTGAGCGCATACCAGGCAAAGGGGTCACTGAGGAGATTCGGCGCATGGATGACCAGGTAGCCACCGTTGGCGCGATGCAGGTCGCCGCCCTTCACCAGGGTGAAGTCTGTGACCAGGGCGCCATAGCGCACCTCGTGCTCAATCCGCCCCATCAGATAGCTGTAGGTGGGGTTATCGGCGACGACGACGGGCGCGCCCTGGGTCTTGCTATTGTCCACGAGCAGGTTAACCGCATAGCGGCGCACACCGGAGGGGTCACCGGGTCGGGTGGGCGGGCCTTCCGCCGATTGTTCACCCTCGCGGGGGAGGAAGATGTCCACGTGGTCCAGGATGTCGGCGCGGACCTCATCCAGATAGCTCAGCACGCCCGCGACCGCCGCGTAGGTCTCGCGGAAATCGGCGATCTCGCGGTCCACGACGCTGGCGGCGACCTGGCGCTGGAGATCGCGCAACTGCCGTTGGGCCGCTTTCTGGCGTTGATGGGCCAGGCGCAGGGCGTCTTCCAGCGCGTCCTGCAGGTCGCGGCGCGTCTCGTCAAGCTGTTTCCTGGCCTCGTCCGGCAGGCCTTCGTATACCTCCGGCGGCATCACCTGGCCCCCCTCCAACATGGGCGCGGGCGCCGGGCCGGAGGGTGTTTGCACAAAGGTAAAGTGGCGGGCTGCCGCCTGGGCCTGGAGGGAGGCGAAGAGGGCATTGTTCTCGTCCTCCAGCTTGTGCTGGATGGCCTCGGCCGCGTGGGTATAGGATTCGGCTTCAAAGGCGCGGGGCAGTTCGCGCTGGAGGTCCTCCACGAGCGTGCGCATGTCGTCGCGGAAGCGGCTGCCGAGGCCGGGGGGCAGGCTGAGCGCGCGCGGGCAGCGCGGCTCGGCGAAATTATACACGTACACCCAGTCCGGCGGGGTCGGCTCGTGCACTGCCCGTTGGCGCAGGAAGCGGGCCACAGCCGTCTCGCGCCCGGTCCCGGCAGGGCCCATGATGTAGATATGGAAGCCGGGGCTTTTAATGCCGATGCCAAACTCAATCGCCCGCGTGCCGCGTGGCTGGCCGATGATCTCATCGGTGTGGGGCAACTCGGCGGTGCTCTGAAAATGAAAGCGTTCAGGCGGGCAGACGCGCCGCAGGTGTTCGGGTGAAAGCTCCGCAGGCATTAGCGTGACAGATGCATGGGCATGATCACATGCAGGAAGTTCTCGTTGCCCACAGCGCGGATCACGCCGGGGCTGGAGGGCGTGGTGAGCTCCAGCGCCACCTGATTCGTATCCACGCGGTCCAGCACGTCAATCAGATAGCGGACATTGAAGGCGATGTCCATACCCGCCCCCTCCACAATGGCATCCAGTTCGCCCACGTTGTCACCGGTCTCTGCCGAGGTCGCCGTGACGGTCAGACGTCCGGGCGAGACCTCATCGCCGGGGGCGATGGACAGACGGGCGGTGTGGGCACTCTCGCGGGCGAAGATGTCGGCGGTCTTGCACGCCTTGCGGAACTGCGCCGTGTCGGTGATCAGCCGTGTGCTGTAGGCCTTGGGGATGATGCGGTTGTAATCCGGGAAGTTGCCCTCAATGAGTTGCGAGACCAGCTCCACATTGGTCATATGGAAGAGCACCTGGCCGCGCCCCGGCACAATGTGGATGGCCACCGGGTTCTGCTCATCCGCGCTGATACGGGCCAGTTCATTCAGCGCCCGCGCCGGGACAACAAAGGCGATAGGGTTTTGGGGTGGCTCCACCAGGCTGGCGTGACGCACCGAGAGGCGGAAGCCATCCGCGGCGGCCATGGTGATGCGCTCGCCCTGGATGTCCACATGGACACCGGTGAGGATCGGGCGGCTCTCGTCGGTCGCGGCGGCGAACACGACTTGGTTGATCATCTCGCGCAGGTCCTCGGCGCGGATCAGCGCGGTCACAGCACCGGGCAATTCCTCCTCGGCGGAGGGCATCAGCGGGAATTCCTGCGCGTCAATCCCCTTGATGCGCGCCTCGGTGCGGGCGCAGCGCAACTCCAGCATCTGGTTGCGCACATTCAGCGCCATCTCAATGCGCTCCGGCGGCAGGCTATTGACCAGATCGGTGAGGGTACGAGCGGGCACCGTCGTCGCGCCCTCCTCCTCGATCTTGGCGCCGATCCAGCAGGTGATCCCCAACTCCAGGTTGGTCGCGGCCAGCTTAAGGCGGTTCTTATCGGTCGCAATGAGGACATTGTTGAGGACCGGCAAGGTGGTGCGTGCGGAGACGGCGCGCCCCACAATGCTCAGCCCCTTGGCGAGATTCTCTTGCAGACAGGATACTTTCATAGCTTGGTCCCCCGGTGGTTGATAAAGGTGACGTTATTAGATAATCCGTTGAGTACCTTCACAAGTATACACCAGATCCGGCGTCGGGGCTACTGGGGACAGCGGGGATCGTCTGAAATTATCCCACCGGCTCCTTGAAATCATAGATGCCCTCGCGGATGGCCCAACGATGCCCCTGCGGACAGGCCAGCGCCTGGCCCTCGGCAGCGAGTGCGCTGCTGCCGCAGAGGGGGCAGCGGAACAGGGCGCCTTCGGGCGCGACCGGCCCGCCCGGCGGTGTGCGCAGGCGCACGAAGGTACTGGGGCTAAGCTGCCCCAGCGCGCCGGTCGGTTGCAACACCCCATCCGCCGCAGCCAGGAGGCCCGCCGGGATGAGGCGCTTGAGGAAAGCGGCGCGGAAGTGGGAGACACTCAGCCAGCGTTCGGGCCGAAAACCGGCCTCCTCCAGCCGCGCCCGCATCCAGCGCGGATGGAAGTTAAAATTGAGCTTAACGAACTCCACCGGCTGAGGGTCAAAGGGGTTCCACGCCTGGCGCCCCAGGAGATAGCGGGCGATGGCCGTCCAGCGGCGCTTGTTGGCGTATTCCAGAATGAAGACTGCGCCCGGTTTGAGGATGGCGCGGATTTGGGCCAGCGCGGCGGGCACATCGGCGATATGATGGATGACGCGGACCATAGTGGCGGCGTCAAACGCCCCCGGCACGAAGGGCAGGCCATAGACATCGGCGGCGACATAGAGGTAGCGCGAGTCCGCGCCCAGGCGCTGGCGGGCCTCGGCCAGGAGTGTGCGCGAGTAGTCCAGCAGGACCACCTGGCGGTAGCCTGCATACAGGTCGGCCAGGCGGCCAAAGCCGGCGCCGATCTCAATCAGGCGGTCGCCGGTGGGCGGCAACAGGCGGCGCAGCGCGATGCGTTCGGCGCGGTCCTCGTACTCCCGCCCCTGTCCCTCCCAGAACTCAGTGCGGTAGCGCGAGCCTTCGTAATCGCAAATGGGGCGGTCAGGTGAGATCGGTGCGGCCATGCCATCAGCCCCCACCGGCGGCGGCTGTCATTTCAATCCCCACCCAGCCCTCAGGCCGGGTGCCACAATGTGCGCGCTGTCACATACTGGCAGATCGCACGTTTCAATACTAGCATAAGAGCGGGCCGGGCGCAAGCTCCTCCTTCCCCATTCAGGGGGGAGGGAAAGCTCTTATCCCCCCCTCCCCCCTCGTGGGGGAGGGCTGGGGTGGGGGGCATGGCCATGCGCCCCTACTCCGCCGCGTCAATCAGCATCTCCACACGCTGCGCCAGCGCCGGATAGAGCACCTCCTCCGGCACACGCTCCTCGGCTTTCAGGTTGGCCCAATCCGCCGGATGGGTGACGTAATGCAACAGGACCTCCCAGGTGGCCTTGGGGAGTTGTGGCGGCAGTGCCAGGATGCGGCTCTTGGTCACCACCCCACGCGGAATGCGCTGGTTGGGGTCGCGCACCAGTTGGATGGCGACGGTGGCGTACTCCATGATGGGGTCCAGGACCTTCGGCTCGCGTTCGCCGGGAAGCGCGCCGTAGCGGGTGCGGTCGTGCGCGGTGAAGACGATCACCTGCACCTTGTTCAGCAACTCCTGGATGGTCTGGCGGATCTCGCTCTTGACCAGGCCCCAGACGAGCTGCGACTGCTTCTCGGCGCGATGAGCCTCGCGGGCGAACACCGCCCGCGCCACCCACTCGCACCACTGCGTGGCGGTATCTATGATCAACGTCCCATACTGGCCTGGCCGGAGCGCCTGGAGTGCGCTGACCAGCCCCTCCGGCCCACCGTAGGTGACGCAATCCTTCCATTCAAACGAGAAGTGCGCCTGATACAGCTTGGCCGAGCGTTCGGTATCCAGGACCAGGATGGGCTTATAGGGCGAGTTCAGCCCGAAGAGGGTCTTACCGCTCCCTGGCCGTCCCCAGACGAGGATGACATCAATGGGGGCCTGGCCCGGCTTATGGCCGTTGCCCCCAGGTGACCGTTCAGGCGGAAGTTCAGTCCGCCTGACCTGGCCGTTCCCTGGCGCGGGGGGTGTGGGCTTACCGTTCAACTGTGCTGGCATGGTTGGCCTCCTTGTTTCTATGAACAGAGCATACATCCCATCATCACACTCCAGTATAGCACATTTGTTCTATTTGTCAAGAGGGTTGACGCGGGTTGGGCTTGGCCGTATAATGGGGGCACGGGCGGGTAGCTCAGTCGGAGAGAGCATCCGGCTTACATCCGGACGGTCGCAGGTTCGAGTCCTGTCCCGCCCATTGCGTTCGTCGTCGCTCGCCTTCATCGCCCTCCTGGCTGGAGCGCTGCGCGCTTTCTCCAGCCGAAAAGATGGCCCACCTCAAAAATAAACAGGGGCGCGATAGCCCCACTTCTATCGCGCCCCTGGAAAGCCTTCGGCCTGAGGCTCTTTAGAGATGAGTGAGAGGCCGAAAGCGGATCACTGAAAGCCAGCCGTTACGGGAGGCGCGCCCGCACCCGTCGGCGCAGCAGCGCCCAACTCAGCAGCACCACCAACGCTGCCGGGATGAGCCAGAAGGCAAGCTGCGACCAGCGCCGCACAGGCGCCGCCTCGCCCTGCAACGCCCCCACCTCCACCGAGGTCGGGCTGGGCGGGTAGATCACCACCGTGCGCCCAGGCGTGATTACCGCCTCATCGCAGCTATACTGGAGCACATCCTCCGGCGTGTCCCGTTGCAGCCCTACCGTGGCCGAGGCCCCGTCGTTCCACCTCGGATCGCCGAAGTCGGTATCTTGATACAGGAAGGTGATCCGCCCGCTGGCCTCCTCCAACTGCACCTCAAAGGTCACCCCGTTGGTCGTGCCGCCATAGTGGGGCACATCCCGCCACTCCACCGTGAGGATACGGTTGGGGGCCGTGCCTGTGGTCTCGTAGTACACTCCGCCGCCCTGATCCGGGCTGAGGTCATCCCAGAAGGGCACGATCATGATGCCCATGAAGGGATCGGGCAGAGGGCAGGCGTTCACCCAAAAGTCATCCATGGTAGTG
This sequence comes from Anaerolineae bacterium, assembly GCA_034432795.1. Classification (GTDB taxonomy): domain Bacteria; phylum Chloroflexota; class Anaerolineae; order DSLN01; family DSLN01; genus DAOUBF01. The sequence continues at coordinate 37,128 of DAOUBF010000088.1, read as the reverse complement.
AACTGCAGGTTGCCGTTAGAGGAGACGTTCACCTCGGTGAAGCTCTGGCCATAGATAGTGAAGCTGAAGCCAATGGGTATGGTGACAACCTCATCATCACCGGTGATGCCGGTGTTGAGCGTAGCAGTGATCCAGGTGCGGGAGACGGTATCATCGCAGCGATAGCCGAAGGGGCTGGGCGGGATGCCAGCGCAGCGGCCCGCAGGTGGCGTGGGCGTCACCGTGGGCGGCGGCACGGGCGTCGGCGTGTTCGTCGGTGTTGCCGTCGGCGTCTCCGTGGGTGGCACAGGTGTCTCTGTAGGCGTCGCCGTGGGCGTCTCGGTGGGGATGGGCGTCTCGGTGGGCGTCGCCGTCGGCGTCGCGGTGGGCTGCACGCGATAGTAGCGGATCGCCAGGCCGCTGTACACGACCGCCTGGTTATAGCTGTACTGGAAGGCGATCGTCCCGTTCTGGATGCCCAGCGTGGCCGAACTGCCGTTGAAGTCCGATGTCATGCTCGGATACACCACCCAGATGTCACCCGTAGCTTCCTCAAGCTGCACCTCAAACGTGGAGCGGAGGGTCCCGCCCAGGCGGCGGATATTACGGAACTCAAACACGAAGGTGCGGTTGGGGGCGCTGCCTACGGTGGTGTACATGCCCACGCAGGGCGCGTCACAGTACAGGTCATCCCAGTACGGCGCGATCATGAAGCCCATTGAAGCGTTGGGCAGGGTTGTATTGCTGAAGGCCGAGTTGGCTGTGGTGAACTGTAGGTTGCCATTCGTGCTCACGTTCGTCTGCGTGAACACCTGGCCGTAGAAGCTGAAGTCAAACCCCAGCGGGATATTGGTGGCCACGAAGTCATCGCCGGCCAGCGTGCTGGTGATCGTCCCGGCGATGAAGGCGCGGGTCTGGGTGTCATCGCAGGCGTAGCCAAAGGGGTCAGGCGTGAGCGAGGCGCAACGCGGCGGCACCGGCGTGGGCGTGTTGGTCGGTGTCGGCGTGTTGGTGGGGGTAGGCGAGGGGCCGGTCGTAGGCGTGAAGGTGGCCGTGGGCGTGCGTGTCGGTGTGCGCGTCGCGGTGGGCGTGCGCGTCGCCGTCGGCGTCCAGGTCGGGCCAGGCGCCCCACTATAGTAGTAGCGAATCGCCAGGCCATTGTAGATCACGGCCTGGTTATAGCTGTACTGCAAGGCGGCGGGGTAAGCTGCGCTCTGGATGCCCAGCGTGGCCGAGTTGCCGTTGCCATAGATGCCGCCCATCGTCTGGTACACCACCCAGATGTCCCCGCTGGCCTCCTCCAACTGCACCTCAAAGGTCAGCGGGTCGGTGGTGCCATAGTGCAGCACGCCCCGGTATTCCAGCACAAAGACACGGTTGGGCGCCGTGCCCGTCGTCGTGTAGTAAACGCCACCGATTGAGCGGAGGTCCAGATCATCCCAGAAGGGCGCGATCATCTCACCCATCGCGAAGTTGGGCAGGGCAGTGTTGCTGAGCGACGTATTTGTGGTAGTGAACTGCAGGTTGCCGTTGGAGGAGACGTTCACCGTGGTGTAGGGCTGGCCGTAGAAGTTGAAGGTGAAGCCGAGGGGGATGCCTGAGACCACACAGTCATCGCAGGCCAGGCCCGTGATCTGGGTTGTTCCACTGATCCAGGTGCGCGCCTGGGTGTCATCACAGACGTACCCATAAGGGTCGGGGGGGATGGAGGCGCAACGCGACGGTAGAGGGGTGGCTGTGGGCGTTGCCGTGCCGGTGGGCGTGGCCGTGGGCGGCGCGGGCGTCTCGGTCGGCGGCACAGGTGTGTCTGTGGGCGTCTCGGTGGGCGTCTCCGTCTGCAGCGGGGACAGGTCCACGTTAAGCAGCGGCGGCAGATTAGCCCCATTCTCCTTGGAGGGGTTCTGAGTGCGGAACGTCCAGGGTTGTTGCGGACAGTCGGCGATACCCGTGATGAAGCTGGCAATGCCGTCGCCCCCGTTCGCTGGCCGCTGGCTATTAATAAAGTCTACCAGCGCTGAGGTGCTTCCAAAGATGAGAGGCTCGTTCTGGGCGGGGAGAGGCAGGGCCTGGGTGGACAGCGGCGCACCGCTGCTGATGGGCCGGGTATTCCAGGTCACGGTGGCCTCGTCCCAGGTGTCGGCGTCTGACCCGGACAGCCCCCACAGGCCGACGATAACGCCGCTGGGGGGAGCGATAAAACTGGTTTGTTGCAGCGTTACACTGGCACTGACGACATCGCTGGCCAGCCCCGACACATCAAACTTGAGCAGCGCCTGCCTGTTGGTTTCACAGGGGAAGCCAACGCGACGCTGACCTTGCGTCTCCAGGTTCTCCGGGTCCATTGTCCCATAGGGGGTGTCGGGCTGGTCCTGGCGAACATAGGCATCTGCGATGGGCACAAGCGGGGGCGTGAGGGGGGCCGGCGCCGCCCAGGCGGAGAAGCCTATGGCGATGAGCACGAGGGCCAGGCCAGGTAGCAGGAGCTTAGAGGGTTGCATATAAGTCCTCCTTTCCAGCATACGTTGCTTAAACTTCGCGCAGACAGGGCGCGATCACCACCTGGATTGCTCGTCCGGCCAACGCACAAAGGACGCCTGATAGGGGCCTCTTACCGGGCCGGGCTGAATTGGATGGGATGCATCAGGGCACCCCTTGATCTATGATGTGCTACCTAGCTCAAGACCGGAGTCGGGTTGAGATACTTTACATCACACTATACCACAAAAATCGGGGCTTGTCATCATCTATTTTACGTATTTTTTCACCCATGTGGCCTTCAGGCTGAGGATGAACGGCTGTCGGGGGCCTCGACCCGCCCCCTACCAGGGGAGAATGTCAGCGGGACGAGCCGATCTAAGCGCGAGCCGCCACCCTGATGCCCCCCACCGGCGCGGGCAGCGGCTCATGCGGCACTCTCACCGTTCGTGTCGGCTGAAGAGTGCGCTATCTATAGAGACGCACGCGCCAGCGAAATGTGACGCGTGTTTAATGGACAGGGAGTGCATTTCCATTTGGGGGCAGCCGTCATCCAACGGGGAGGGGCGCGATTGATGAACATTGATTTATTCACCGCAACGTGGGGGATTTCAGGGACTACGCCGCAAACGGTGTAGCTTAGGGGCACGCTCATGCCACACCGTTTACGGTGTGGTTATTCCCGTATAGCCAGACTATATAATTGGGGAGGGAACAGGCGCAACCCCCTCCCCCTTGCGGGGGAGGGTTGGGGTGGGGGAACCAGCCAACACAGGCGTTTGAGAATTTCGTGGGAATCCAGTAGAATTCGTCTATCACTAAGGAGGCCCTATGTCTGGCACGATACGTCCCTCGCCAGGTCGGACTGGCAGTATCCTGGTTGGCGTCGTTCTGATCGGGTTAGGTGTCCTTTTCCTGGCGATCAACTTCCTCTCCATCACCCTAAACGTCAACCTGGTGGCGCGGCTATGGCCCGCGATCTTCTTCATCGGCGCGCTGGTCTTCTATGTTCCCGCGTTGGCGGCGGGCGAGAACCGACGGGAGTTGGCCGGTCTGTTCGTCCCCGGCACCATTCTGCTCACCCTGGGCCTGATCTTCCTGTACAACACCTTCACCGGCGATTGGGGGAGCTGGGCCTACGCCTGGACACTGATCCCGGCGGGCGTCGGGCTGGGGATCGCCCTGGGGGCGGTCTTCGGCGGCTGGGGGCGCAACGCCACCATGACCGGCCTGGTCATGGCCGCGATCAGCGTGGGCGCGTTCGCCTTCTTCGCCTCGCTCTTTGGCGGCTTCCTGCTCAAAGTGCTGGGGCCGATCCTGATCATCCTGATCGGCCTGCTCCTGCTCGTCCGCGCCCTGTGGCCCCGCTAGGTCAGCGGGATGGCTGAAGCCTGGCTTCAGCAGCCCTAAAGCCATGGAGGGGCACAGCATGCCATGCCCCTCCATCGGTTGCAAGGCACAACGTAGGGGCGGGTCTCACGCCCGCCCCACCTCCCGTTTCAGCTACGGACGGGTCATCCCCGAGACATCTGCCCCCATGGCCTCCAGGGAATCGTACAGCACCTGGAGGATGTACTTGCCGTTGTGGGCAAACTGGCCGGGGTCTTTAGTGGCATACTGGTAGTTGTATGCCGCCTGCAGCAGGCGCGGCGTCCACTGGTTGTAGGCGTTCTCGCTCTTGATCTCGTCAGGATCCGCCTGGCCGTTGCCGTTGGTGTCGGTGAACCAGTAAGGGTAGGCCACCGGCGAATACACGATCGCCGTCCCGACTTTGGTCTTGGCATAGTCCAGGATGACCGCGTAGAGTGCCTGGCGCAGGGTGTCCACTTCACCTGCCAGGCCCTCGGTGGTGTCGCCATCGCCATCATAGTCCACAGTGGACATACGGATCTTCTGGAGATCCTCCAGGGTCTTCACACCCGTATGGCAGGCGCCGCAGGCTTGTGCCTTCACCGTCAAGGCATGTGTGTCGTGGCAGGCGGTGCAGGTGTTGAAGCCCTCCACATGCGTGTTCCGCCCGACGTAGGTCTTGCCCTCGTACTCGTAGGCGCCTCTGGCTTCGCCGCCGAAGAGGGTAGCCCCTGCCGCGAAGTAGTGGACGTTAAGGAAGCGGAGCTTCTCAGAGGTTGCATCCGGCTCCAGCCCCTTAATCAGGTTGTTGACGCTGACCGTAGATTCACGGCCCTGATGGCAGTTCAGGCACAGGTTGTTATCGTTCCCTTCGCCAAAGGTCAGCCTGGCCCCGCTGGGGAAGGTCACCGTGTTCACCGTGTAGCGGGCGAAGGTGGTCACGTCGCTGTGGCAGGTATCGCAGCGGAAGCCATTAGAAGGCGGCTGGGTGATGCTGGTGGCATCCCGCACGAACAGCGGCAGGCCCGCCGCCGTGTGGCACTTGCTGCAGGCAGGCGGCACAGCGCCTTGCTCATCCCAGTGGCGGAAAGGCTCCTCGGACCCGGCGAAGTGGCCCGCATCCACGCGATGTGCTTTAGACAGGTCCACCGGCGTGGACAGTTTGGCGTTCAAATCCTCTATGGAATCGTAGAGGAGTTGAATGACGTACTTACCGCCATGCGCATACGCGCCGGGGTCTTTGATGGACGTCTGGTAGTTATAGGCTGCCTTGGCCAGGCGGGCGGTCCAGGCGTTGTACCCGTTCTGCGGCTTCGCCTCGTCGGCATCTACCTTCCCGTTGCCGTTCGTATCCACGAAGAAGTAGGGATACGCGGCCGGATCGTAGGCGATGGGCTTCTTAGAGACCTCCTTGGCATAGGCCTGTATAGCCTGATAGAGCAGGGTGCGCAGGCCGTCAATCTCAAAGTAAATCCCCTCGTCCGTGTTCCCATCGCCATCATAATCCACCAGGGACCCCGGCATGCGAATGTTCTTCAGGTCCTCGCGCGTGGAGACCCCGGTGTGGCAGGTTTTGCACTCCTCCACTTTGATCTCCAGGCTGTGTACATTGTGGCAGCCGACGCAGGTGTTGTAGCCGGCCACATGCTCCAGCTTGGCATCATAGGACTTGCCAGGGTACTGGTAGCCGCCTTTGGTGATCCCGCCCTCCAGGCTGGCCGCCGCAGCGAAGTAGTGGATGTTGGTAAAGCCCAGGTCTTCGCTGACGGTGTCCGGGTCGGTCAGGCCCGCCTTGGTGATGGACTCGTCCACCTGCACGGTGGAGGCTCGCCCCTGGTGGCACTGCATACAACGCGCCTCAGGCCCAAGGCCGGTGACTTCCACCCCAGAGGGGAAGGTCACGCTGCTCATCTTCAGGGTGACATCGTTGTGACAGGTGACGCAGGTGATCACGGTGCCGATCGGCGCCGCCTTATCCACCACCCCCGCAGCGCTGCCATCGGCGCCGATGAAGTCCAGGTAGCCGGGCGAGCTATGGCACTTGGCACAGGCGACCGGGACTTCTTTCGGGTCCGCCTCGTTCCAGTGCGTAAATGCCTCGGCGGTCGCGTCGGCATGCCCAGACCCCGCCCAGAGGTCCTGGAAGGGGATTTCCAGCGCCAGCGCCGGAGGCGCAGTGGGGCTGGGCTGGACCCCTAGAGGGGTCGCTGCCGGTGTCGGGGTGGGCGGCGGGGGAGACGCTGTGGGCGTGGGCGTGGGCGCGGTCTGACAGGCCACCAGCGCCAGCCCCAGCGCCAACAGCAGAGCGCCTAAAAGCAGTAACTTGCGATTCACCACACTGATCTCTCCTTTCCTCGTGTCATAGACTCCCTACGAGACCTTCAGGTTGTTGCAGAGGGCGCGATGATCTCCAGCAGGTCGCGCACCTCGCCGGCCGGGCGCTGCTCGCTGGTCACGATCCGCACCTGCTTTCGCTGCAGGTCCAGGTGAATGACTTTAAGCGTGGGCAGCGCCTGGAACAGCGTGCTCAGCGTGCAGCCCTGTGTGGCGTCGGGGTCTGTAGCGTCCAGGATGACCGCAGCCGGGCGGGCAGCGATGACCTGCGCCAGCACCTGCGGCGCATGCGCGTCCATTGTCACCACCTCTACGCGCGCCTCATCCTGCCGCAACCGACTGGCCACACCTTCCATAAACAATGAGCGCCTGGATAAGATCACCACACGTGTACGCGCCACAATGCCCCCGACACTCTGTTACAGAACCGCTATTATGCAGATTAATAGAAAGTGACGCCCTGCACAACCCTCACCAGGCTAAACCTGAAGACGAAAAAGGGTAGGGGAAAAGGGGCTGAATTCCTACCCTTCTGGGTAGGTCGGGTAGGACCCAAAGGGATAGGGGGAGAACACAGGTATAAGCTCAGTTCAGGTGAATATCAGTTTCAGGCCGGCGATCACCAGGACGACGGCCAGCAGGCGACGCAGCGTGGCCGTGTTCAGCCGCCGGCTGCCGTATTCCGCACCTACCCAGCCCCCCACCAGCACCGCTGCCGCCCAAATGGGGATGGCGGAGGGCACAGCGGCCAGGCTGGAGAGCTGCCCCAACAGGCCGGCGATGGAATTCACCAGGATAAACGCGGCGGCAATGCCCGAAGTCTGGCGTATCTCGGCCCAGCCCATCATCAACAACAGCGGGCTGAGGAAGATACCGCCCCCCACCCCGGTCAGCCCGGAAAGCAATCCGATGCCCGCACCCAGGATGAGCGCGGCCCAGAGCGGCGGTGGCTTGATCGCTGTGGCCGCCCCCCGGGCCGCGCGGAAAAGCCGGTAAGCGGCGTACACCAGCACCAGGCCAACGATGACTTTATACGCCGAGGTGGGCAACTTCAGAGCGCCGCCGATAAACGCGAAGGGGATAGAGGTCAGGGCAAACGGCCAGAAGAGCGGCCAGGAGAAGCAGCCGGCGCGATAGAACTTTATCGTGGCGACCAGCGCGACCAGGATATTCAGTGTCAGTGCGGTGGGGCGCATCACCTGCGGGGTGACGCCCAGCAAGGCCATAGCCGCCAGATAGCCGGAGGCGCCCGCATGACCGACCGAGGAATACAGCGCAGCCGCAATAAGGAACAGGAAGGTCAGTATAGTGTTAGTGATGATGGATTAGCCTCCAGAAGAGTGTCGGTATCCATATACAGCCCCGCCCGCATATGCGCTTCTCCAGCGCAAAGTGTATAATGGGTGCGTGGAGGAGTCAACTATGCGCGAAGCACTGATCATTGACGCCGTGCGCACCCCGGTGGGGCGGCACGGGGGCATCCTGAAGGACGTGCGGCCTGACGATATGGCCGCGCTGGTCATCCGCGAGATCGTCCGACGCACCGGCATTGACCCGGCGCGCATTGAAGAGGTCTACATGGGCTGCGCCAACCAGGCGGGCGAGGACAACCGCAACGTGGCCCGTATGGCGGTGCTCCTGGCCGGGCTGCCGGTGGACGTGGCCGCCGTGACCTTCAACCGGCTGTGCGCCTCCGGCCTGACCGCGATCAACCAGGCGGCACGCGCCATCAAGGTCGGTGAGGGCGATGTATTTATCGCCGGGGGCGTGGAGAGCATGACGCGCGCCCCCTGGGCCGTGCCTAAATCCGCCGAGCCTTTCCAGCGCGGCAACGTGACCATGTACGATACCACGCTCGGCTGGCGCTTCCCCAACCCCCGCCTGGAGGCCATGTTCCCGCTGGAGAGCATGGGCGAGACGGCCGAGAATGTGTACGAACGCTATCCAGACATCAGCCGCGAGGCGCAGGACGAATTCGCCCTGATGAGCCAGCAGCGCGCCGCCGCCGCCATCCGCGAAGGCCGCTTCAAGGACGAGATCGTCCCGGTGGTCATCCCCCAGAAGAAAGGCGACCCTATTGTCGTGGACACGGACGAGCACCCCCGCCCCGACACGACGCTGGAGAAGCTGGCCAGGCTGCCACCCGCCTTCCGCAAAAACGGCACGGTCACCGCAGGCAATTCGTCCGGCATCAATGACGGCGCGGCGGCGCTCCTGTTGACCAGCGCCGAGGCCGCCCGCGAACTGGAGCTTAAGCCTATGGCGCGTATCATCGCCTCGGCTGCGGCGGGTGTGGACCCGCGCACGATGGGGCTGGGGCCGATCCCGGCGGTGCGCAAGGCCCTGCAACGCGCCGGGCTGACGATTGACCAGATGGACCTGGTGGAGATTAACGAGGCCTTCGCCGTGCAGGTGCTGGCCTGCGCCCGCGAACTGGGCCTGGACCTGTCTAAGACCAATGTCAACGGCGGCGCTATCGCGCTGGGCCACCCCCTGGGCTGCTCCGGCGCCCGCCTGATGACCACGCTCGTCCACGAGATGCGCCGCCGCCGCGCCCGCTACGGTCTGGTCACGCTGTGCGTCGGTGTGGGCCAGGGCGAGGCGACGATTGTGGAGCGAATAGAGTAACCCTTTTACAACATCTCCAGAAAGGACATGATGACCCAAATGGACTTGAACGCTTACCAGCACCGTGCAGAAGAATTCCTGACCGAGATCGGCCGCGAGTTTTACACGGTCGGCGCGGGGCTGAAGGACCGGCTGGAGATCGCGGCGATTTATGATCGCTACGCCGATCTGTTCGCTGAATCTGCGGTGCATGGCCTGCTGGACCAGATGGACGGCAAGGAAACGCGCTATCTGGCCGAGTTTGCCGTCGGCGGCTACCTGGATAACCGCGTCAAGGCCCTGTCCGAGGCCATCACCAACGCCGAACTGGCGGCCACCGTCCCCTGGGATGGCGAGGAGGTGCCTTACCAGCAGGTACCTGTCTTGCTGCGCAACGAGCCAGACCGTGCCCGCCGCCAGGCCCTCGGCGACCTGTACTACAGCCGCATGGCCGAGGCGAACCCTCTGCGCGCCGAACGCTGGAATACCCTGCACGACGAGGCCCAGCGCCTGGGCTTTGCCGATTATGTAGACCTGTGTGATCGGCTGCGTTGGCTGAACCTGCGCCCGCTTGCCCGGCAGATGGTCCGTTTTCTGGATGAGACGGAGGCGGTCTATGAGGCGCGCCTGGCTGCCCGCCTGGAGGCTATCGGCGTGTCCCGCGAGGAGGCCCACATCAACGACATCGCCCGCCTGTTCCGCGCCGACGAGTTTGACCGCCTCTTCCCGGCGGAACGCCTGGTGGACGCGTTGCGGCGCACGCTGGCAGGGATGGACATTGACCTGGACGCCCAGCCCAACCTCAAGCTGGACCTGGAGATGCGCCCGCTCAAGTCGCCACGCGCCTTCTGCTCGCCCGTGCGCGTCCCTACGGAAGTCTATCTGGTGATCAAGCCCCAGGGCGGTCAGGACGACTACAGCGCCCTGCTGCATGAGGCCGGCCACGCCGAGCACTATACCCATGTGGAGGCAGACCTGCCCTTTGCCTTCCGCTACCTGGGGGATAACTCGGTCACGGAGAGCTACGCCTTCCTCATGGAGCACCTGCTGCACAACCGCCGCTGGCTGCAAGAGGTGCTTGGGGCTTCCGCGGAGGACGCCGAAGCCTTCATCCGCTTCTCGCTCTTCCAGAAGTTGTGGTTCTTGCGCCGCTACGCCGCCAAGCTCAATTACGAGCTGGAACTGCACAGTGGGCCGGTGGATGGCCAGGGGGGCGCCTACGTGTACTGGCTGGAGCGCGCCGGCCGCGTCCGCGTACCGGAGGAGCGCTATCTAAGCGACGTGGACGATGCCTTCTACGTGGCCCAATACCTGCGCGCCTGGATATTGGAGATGCACTGGCGCGGTCACCTGGAGCGAACTTACGGGGAGGATTGGTACAACCGACCTGAGGCAGGTGAATTCATCATCAGCCAATGGCGCCTGGGGCAACGGGATAACGCTGACGAATTGGCCGCACGCCTGGGCAGCGCCGGCCTGGATGTGACGCCGTTGATTGAGGAGGCGCTGGCAGCAGAATCCTGACGATTTCACCCCCCGCAAATGCGCCCTTCATCAGGCGCAGGGCAGATGCGAGCAGTAGGGGCGCACGGCCATGCGCCCCTACGCTCCCCGGCACAGCCAGGTCATTTCAATGTCCGCAGGTAGGCGAGCAGATCGGCGAGTTGCTGCTCGCTGAGCATGTCCTCAGTAAAGGCCGGCATGGGATCGCGACCGGCCCGGATCACCTGAATCAGGGCGTCATCGTCCGGGTACTTTGCCAGGGTGGCCGCAGTGTGTGGCGGGGCAAAGCGGGCCTCAGGTGCATGGCAGCCCAGACAACGCGAACGGTAGATAGCCTGCCCCCGCGCTGCCTCACCCGGCTGGACGCCGGAGGGGGCGATTGCCTCCGGCCCAGCCGCCTGTTCCGCCGGGCCAGCGAACAGGGGAAGCAGCAGGCTGAGCAGCATGGCCAGCGGGATGACGACGGCGATAGCGATCACCCAGAATCTCACAGTTCGGTCTCCTCTCTTTCGCTCTCCAGAAAGGCACGGGTCAGGCGGGCGATCAGCCGATAGAAAAGATGGATGCCCTCAGAATCCAGCCGGGCGCAAAAGGCAGGCGCCCAGGGGAGCAGGTGATGGCGCAGGAAGGCAGCCTGCCGCGCCCGCCAGGCTGCGGCTGCATCGCTCTCCCCCCGGCTCGATGCCCCGGCCTCACAGGCGCACAGGTGCTGCATAAACTGCAACTCCAGCCCGATATGGTCGGGCACCTGTGGGCCGCCGGGCGCCAGCGCCAGCCCGGCCTCACGGTAAGCCTGGGCCACCGCCACCGACGACGGCCCCCACAAGGTCGGCCGCCCCTGCCACGTTCCCGGCGGGCCATCGGGGCCATCCCGATACACCGAGCCGTAAGGGGGCACGTAGTCCGGCCCCGGCACGACCAGGTGCCGGGTATAGGCACGTGCCAGTTCCTCCTGCCACCCACCCGCGTCGCCGCAGGCCATCCAGGCGATCAGAGCCTTCGCTTCGTCGGCTGTGGCCACCAACGCCAGCGCTTCCGCCAGCCCACCGTCCCACAGGCTATTGGCCCAGCGCTCATCCGGCGGTTCCAAGAAGACCGCCGCCAGAAAGTTGTACAGTGCGGCCCGACCCCAGGCCAGGATCGCCTCTTCCCCTTGCCAACAACCGGGCTGAAGCCCGGTACTGGGGGAGGGGTCAGGGGCCGGAGGTGAGAGCCTCTCATTCATGCTTTATACACCCGCACGCAGGCCTCTTTATTCAGCGACATCCCTGAAATCGGATCGGACTTCAGGGGCAAGAGCACATTGTCATGAGCACCCTTGCCACGCGCGATCTTCCCCAGCGCCCAATGACCGAACCCCCGCATCCAGCCCACCACCTCCGGGTGGATACCCTCGGTGACCTCGGCTACCGCCTTCACCCGGCCATAAGGTGATTCCACCCACACCTCGTCGCCGGTGCGGATGCCTAGCCGGGCAGCCGTCTGGGTGTTGATGCGCAAGGGATTCCAGCCGCGCAGCTCCATCAGGTAAGGGTTATTAAAGGTGCGCGTGTGTGTATGCGGCGCCTCTTTCCACGAGATAAAGTACAGTGGATACTCCGGGCTGGGGAACCAATCGCGGGGGACGTAAACCGGCAGGGCGTCAATCATATTCCCGTTGGCGTCCTTTTTAGCCGCCGCCTGCTCTGAGACGAACTCACACAGGCGCGAGGGCGTGTTCCAGCCCTTGACGAATTTGCCCTGGCGCAGCAGGCCCAGGCCCTTACCGTTCTTATCCTTCAGGATGCCCCTGGCGTCCACATAGCCCCACAACCTGCCATCCTGTTCAATGATGACCTGCTGCACACTGGCATCCACCTGGGCATCCTGAGGGACCTGTAGAGGTCCCCCATCTGGCCCGAACGCTCTCCCCCGCTCATCCCGATAGCCCAGGACCGCCTTCCCATCAGCGCTTTTGAGGAGTGCCCAGCCACTGTACGCACGTGCGCCTTCCGGGGGCCTGACCTCGCTTTTCCATTTCTCGTAAATCGTGCCCTTCGGGTCCACCCAGATGGCGCCGGGCAGGGCCTTAAGTTGCTCTAGGCTCATCGCCGGGCCACCCTTCTCCAGTTGCACAGACAGGTACTCTTCGTACCATGCCTTCGTGCTCCCTATACGCTGGCCCGACTTCGGCCCCAGCCAGAACCACTCCTTGCCCTCGGCATCGGTCAGCCCCAACCGTCGGCCCAATGCCACCACGAATTCGTACTCCGGCAACTGGCCGAAGATCGGCTCCACCACCGGCTGGCGCAACCCCAGCGTGGGCCAGGTCACCCAGTTGTTGTTCAGATCATAGCGCTCCAGATAGACCGTCCCCGGCAGCACGATGTCGGCCAGTTGTGCCGTCTCCGACAGGTGTGTGTCCACCACCACCAGGTACTCCAGCTTCCTCAGCGCCCTGGCCACATCGGAACTGCCCGGCACCGACATGGCCATGTTCTGGAAGATGATCACACCGACCTTGGGCATATACAGCTCTCTACCATAGCGGTCCTTGCCATCGTTGAGCAGGACCTGGAGAACCTCGGTGTAGATGCCGGAGCTGTGGGCGAAGGGGTAGAGCGTGTCGCGCCCGTCCAGGCGCGGCTGGGTGATCTTCGGGCCTTTCACCGGCTGGTGCGCGCCGCCCTTGCGTTCAGGGTTGATCATTGTCCCCGGCCGGTCCACCGAGCCTAGCAACACATTAAGCAGGGCAATCGCCCGCCCACTCTGGACAGCATTGGAGTGCTGGCCGGGGCCGCTCCACACGTCCACCACCGCCGGCTTGATCGTCCCCAGGTCACGGGCAATGTGGCGGATGGTGGCGGCGGGGACGCTGGTGATATGCTCGGCCCATTCGGGCGTCTTATCAGCGACGTAGTCGGCGAAGGCCTCAAAACCGACCGTCCAATTCTGAACGAAATCCTTGTCGTATAGGTCCCACTTGATCAGCAGGTGGGCCAGCGCCAGGGCCAGTGCCCCGTCAGTCGCCGGGCGAATCGGCACCCACTCGTGGGCGCGGGCGGCCGTGTTGCTCAGGTTGGGGTCCACCACGACCAGCTTGGCGCCGCGCTCAATGGCGCGGGTGAAGATGCGCGGCAGGTGCGACCATTTGGTGGCCGAGAGCGGGTTCCAGCCGAAGAGCAGGATATAGCGGGCGTTGGCGAAGTCGCCTAGCGGGCGCTCATCGCCCATGACCAGTTTGAAGCTGGCTTTGCGTGAGACATCGCACAGGTTGGAGTGGTTGTGATAGTTGGGCGTGCCGTACAGCGCACAGAAGTCTTGCTGAATGTCCACGAAGGAGTGGTCTTCGCTGAACCAGATAAGCTTGTGGGCCTCGCCCGCATCGCGCAATGCCTTGAGCCGCCCGGCGATCTCGTCAAGCGCCTGCTCCCAGGAAATGGCGACCCAGCCCGGGTCGGCGCCCGCGCTCTTGTCGGGGTTGGTGCGCTTAAGCGGCGTTTTAAGCCGGTCCGGGTCGTACAGCGCCATGATAGCGGAGTTGCCCTTGGGGCACATGGCGGCGCCATCGGTGTTCTTCCAGCGCCAGAAATCGGTGGAGACGTTAGCCACGCCGATAGGGTTATCCGGGTTCGGCTCAATCTTGGCCACGCGGCCATGCTCCACGCGCACCAGCACGCCGGTCTGCCCGCCGCAGATGTTGCAACAGGTGGGGATCCAGGTCCCATTCCCGTCCCCTGCCCTGGCGGGAGCGGTGAAGAGAAGAGGGACAAACCGATTGCCCACCGCCGCCAGCCCGGCAGTGGCAGCCAATGCCTTAAGGAAATCACGACGGGTCAGAAGTGGTGTGTGCATCTCTCCCCCTCACTCTACTGCACTCAGCATCAGGCTTCGTCCAGTTCAGGCTCAAATCCTGGGAAACGGCGCGGCTGAGGCGATGGCTCTGGCTCGGCCTCCAGGGGCAGGAGCAGTTTGCCCGCTGTGAACGCCATCACTGCCAATGCCACCAGCCCCATAGAGGAGAGCCATTCAATCGGGCTGGGTGAATAGAAGGTCGGGTCTTGCGCTCGCAGCGAGCCGCCGAAGAACAGCGGCAGGCGGGCAGGGGCGCCGGAGAGCGCCACGACCTCAGGCGCAATGCCCACATCCAGGAAGCGCAGCCCCATGAACACGAAGCCGGCCACGACGGCCAGCCCGGCGGCACGGGCCAGCCAGCGCTCCACCGGCAGGCGTGGCAGACGGGTCAAATAGGCAATGATCCAGCCGGAGGCGATCACGAAGGCAGCGATAGCCAGCGCGAACAGCGTCCCCGCCAGGCCGGTGAATTCAAACGTGGAGAAGCGCCCCAGGGGGTAGGCGCTGTCAATGCCGGGCATGAGCGGCACGGTCAGCGGTGGGATGACAATATTCAGGCGCACCCCCAGGATGCCCACGACGATCAGCGCCCCGGCCACGCCGATCCAGCCCACAGAGGCACGTGTATGGCGGGACAGAATCAAAGCCAGGGGGACAATCGCCCCCAGGCCGAGTTGGCCGATCCAGAACACATACCAGAACGGGCCGGTGAGGATCGCCTGGTAGGTCGCCAGATGGTCGGGCACCGCGCCATATAGCCCCACCAACATCTCGCTCGCCAGAAACACCAGGTCCAGGGCCAGGAAGCCGGCCACCAGCCTGCCCAGGCTGATGACCAGATCGCTATGATGCTCATCCCGGCGGCCAAAGAAGGCATACAGGAAGGTGAGGAGTGCCCCGCCTGAGGCCAGCGCCGAGACAATGAAGATGAGCGGGAACAGGCCGGTGTACCAATAAGGGCGCGCCTTGACCACAGCGAAGATCGCTCCGGTACCGCCGTGCACCGCCAGCGCCACCGGCACGCCCAACATCCCCAGCAGGCGCACTGCCCGCATGTCCTGCGCTGCCGACGCCTCGGACAGGTCTGTACTGCCCAGGGCCAGCAACCGGCATAGGCTGGCTTTCAGGCCCTGCCCCTGCCCCCGGCGGATCAGGTCACGGCGCATAAGCAGCCAAAGCTCGGAGAGCAGGATAACGATGTAGAGGTTGTAGAAATGGATCTCCCACTCCAGCACCGAACGGCTGTTGCGACGGAAGAACACTGTCCAGAAGCGCTCCATATGGCCCAGGTCCAGCAGGATGAACAGCAGGCCGGTGAGCATGGCGATAAAAGCGACGAAGATGGCCAGCCGCCCCACCGGCTCAAAGCGCTTGATGCCGAAGACGTAGATCAACGTAGAGATCAGGAACGACCCGGCGGACAGGCCAATGAAATAGATGTAAAAGGCCACCCACAGGCCCCAAGGCACCAGACTGGTCAGGTTAGTCACGCGCAGGCCCTGGCTGGTACGCACAGCAATGGCAGCTACACCGACCAGGGCGACGACGCTCAACAGGGCCAGGTAGGCGATCGCCACAGTTCGGTTAGACTTCATGCCCGGCCTCCTCTCACACCAGGTAATAGACATTCGGCCCGGTGCCCAGTTCTTCCTTCAGGCGGAAGTGGCGGCGCTCGGCGATCAGGCGCGAGACCTCGCTGTCCGGATCGTTCAGGTCGCCGAAGATGCGGGCGCGGGCCATACAGGTCTGGACACAGGCTGGCTCCTCGCCCCGGGCCAGCCGGTGCAGGCAGAAAGTGCATTTGCGCACGTTGCCGATAGGGCTGCCACCGTTCCGCCGGTCCCAACTCTTGCCGTACTCCGGCGAGGGCTGCTCCTCAAAGGCGTTCATCGGCTCATAATAATTGTCGCCGAAATCAAAATAGCGGGCGCCATAGGGGCAGGCCGTCACGCAGTAGCGGCAGCCGATGCACACCTCATAGTCCACCACCACGATACCGTCCTCTTCGCGCTTCCAGGTCGCTCCCACCGGGCACACGGGCACACAGGGCGGGTCATCGCAGTGATTACATAACACGGGGAGGAAGGTGCGGCGGACGTGCGGGTACGTCCCCGTTTCCTGCTTGATCACCTTGGCATAGGCCACGCCGGGCGGTGTATGGTTCTCCTGCTTACAGGCGATCGTGCAGGCTTCACAGCCCACGCAGCGACGCAGGTCAATCGCCATGCCATAGCGCTTCTTCGCCATGCACGCCTCCAAGAGGTAAACGGCTGCCGTGCCGAATTGCCACTATTATGGGGTGAAATGCGGGCGGTGTGTATCAGGTCGGACACTGATCTTGCCGGGGAAGGCATCGGGGCGCACCCTGATTTCAGGCGGCTACTATCAGGGAATTCCCTGATAGCGCCGGGGTGCCCTGGCCGGATTCAGCTTGGAGGCGTGCTCAAGACCTGCCCCAGCGGATAAAACGAGGGACCTATTCGGGTATAGAGGTGGCCTGAGAGCCTGCGGCCTGGCTACTCCGCCAGCAAGCCCTTCTCCAGAGCATAGCGCACGAGTTCCACCCGGCTGCGCCTGCCCAGCTTATCCATGATATGCGCCTTATGCGTCTCCACCGTCTTGACGCTGATGACCAGCCGCTCGGCGATCTCGGCGTTGGTATAGCCCTGGGCGATCAGGCGCAATACCTCAATCTCACGTGCGGTGAGGCCATCGTAGTCCACCTGTGGAGCAGCCTGCCGGGGGGTGTGGCCCTGCTCCTCCGCCAGGTAGCCGTCAATCAGCGCCCGTGTCAGCGCCGGGTCCAGGAAGGCTTCGCCCCGGGCCACGGCACGTAGCGCTGCCAGCAGGTCTCCCTCAGCGCTACGTTTAAGGAGATAACCGGCGGCCCCCTCGGCCAGCGCCGCCCGCAGAAAGCTTTCCTCAGCGTGCATGGTGAGAATGAGCACCCGCGCAGAGGGAGCCACCTGGCGCATCTGGCGCAATGCTGCCAGGCCGTCCAGCCCCGGCATACTGATGTCCAAAAGCACGATGTCGGGCTGTAAGCCCTGCGCCAGGCGCAAGGCCTCTGCAGCGTTGCCTGCCTCCCCCACCACCACCAGGTCGGGCTGCGTCCCCAGCAAAGCCCTCAGCCCGGCGCGCAGGACAGCATGGTCGTCAACCAACAGGATGCGGCTCCGAGACATCCTTTTCCTTCACCCTTCAGATACCCCCTCAAGTAGGGGCACGGTGCGCCGTGCCCCTACGCTGGCCCCCAAGGGTATCTCCACGAAGACCGTCGTCCCCTGGCCCGGCGCCGATTCCAGCGTCAGCCGGCCGCCGACCAGCGCGGCCCGTTCCTGCATGCCGAACAGACCCAGCCGTTGCCCCCCGCCGGCGCCGGCCAACGTCGCGGCCACATCAAAGCCCCGCCCATCGTCCTCAACAATGGCCACGACCGCCCCCTGGCGCCATTCCAGGATGACGCCCACGTGGGTGGCCGCCGCATGGCGGACGATATTGGTCAACGCCTCCTGAACGATGCGGTACAAGGCCATCTCCACCTCCGCTGGCAGGCGCAGCCCAGGCGGGCACGCCGCCTGGAAATCGGTTTTCAGACCGTGCTTACGGCCATAGTCGCGGACGAACTGTTCCAGCGCCGTCACCAGGCCCAGCCGGTCAAGCGCACTCGGCCGCAACTCCACCGACAATCGGTGCAGGTCATCCAGGATCTGCCCCGCCAGTGCCTTGAGATCGGCAGCCTGAGCGCGGAGTGCCTCGTTCCCCTCAGTGCGCGTCTCAATCAAACGCAGCCCAACGATGAGCGAGGTCAGCGCGCTTCCGGCTTCGTCGTGGAGTTCACGGGCGATGCGCTGGCGCTCTGCCTCCTGCGCCGTGATGATCTGATTGAGCAGGCGGGCACGTAAGGCGGACTGGCGCTGCACTTCCTCCCACAGCCGGGCGCTCTCCACGGCCACACCCACCTGTTGGCCAATCGCCGCCAGCAAGGCCAGCTCTTCAGGTGTGAAGGCGCCGCGCGCCGCGTTGCTGGCGATGTTCATCACCCCAACTGCGCGCCCCCGCGCCAGCAGCGGCACACTCACGTGGCAACACAGATCGCTACCACAACGCCGTAGCCGAACCAGGCGGGGGCAATCGTAGCGCACCTCAGGCAGGCCAGCTGCGGCATAGCCCACCACCTGTCGGCACAGACACTCTGCCAGATCAGCGGCCTTCTCCCCCTGGACAAAACTGTCAGGCAGGCCCTGATAGGCCACAATACTCAGCCGCCCCCCTTCTCTCTCAGGTAAAACCACCCATCCTGCCGGGGCGCCGATCACCTCCAGCGTCGTGCCCAACGCCGCAGTCAACATCTCATCTGGCCCGTGAGCGCCGCTGATCGCCGCCGCCACGCTGTTGAGCGCCACGAGTTCACGGTTGTGGCGTAGCAGGTCATCCCGATGACGGGCCAGGTCAGCCGTCATCCGGTTGAATGCTGCGGACAGTTCGCCGATCTCATCGGCCATCCACACCTTCACCTGCCTGGAGAGGTCACCCTGACCGACAGCGCGGGCCAGGTCCACCAGATCAAAGACTGGCCGGGTGAGGATGTGGGTGAGGAACAATGCCAGGGCCACCCCCAGCGCCAGCGCCGCCGCTGTCGCCGCGATCAGCTCCCACGTCGCCCGGGTCACTGCCGCGGCCAGGCGGTTTTGCGAAAGCCCTACGCGCGCTACCCCCACCTGGCCCCCAAAGATAGGCGCGGCCACATCCTGGATCAGGCCCTCATCGCTGTCCAGGACCTGAACGTGATAGGGGGCCTCTGCGGGCAGCACATTAACACTCAAGAGATCGGGAGGGACGCCCTGCTCAAAGGAGTGCACCAACACCTGCCCGTCCGGGCCGAGGATAAACACGTAACGCACATCGGCGTTGTTCTCCACCGTGTCGCGCACCAGCGCGTAGAGCGCGAAAGTGTTGCCGGTCAGGATCAGGTCGGTGCTGCGGGCGGCCAGGTCACGGGTGATAGCAATGCCGCGCTCCTGCAGGCTCTGCCCCAGTTCGGCGGCCAGCCGCGCCCGCACCTGGAGCGTCACTCCCAGCCCCAGGAGCAACACCACCCCCACCACCATGCCAGCGATCTTGGCGCGGATGCTCACGGCGGTAATGGCGTGCCACAGGCGTAGAGCCAGGTCAGTGTTCCTCATGCCACCTTCGTACCTGTGCCGCCATGAGGCGGATGCTGTCATAACTGCTGTCATCCACCTGCACGAAACGGTCAATCAGCAAAGCCTGAAGGGCCCGGCGCCCCTGCGGGTCGGTGTGCAGATTCAGCAGGATAGCCCGCAGCCGATCTTTGAGGGCCGGGTCCAGGTCGGGATGGACAACCACCGGCGGGATACCGTAGGCGGGCGATTTCTCAATGATGCGCGTCCGGCCGCTATCTATAGGGTTGCGGGCGATGGCATAATCGTACACCAGGCTATCTACTGCCGCGCCGTCGGCCAGATGCTCGGCCACAGCTTTGATGGAGTTGTCGTGGCTGTAGGTGAAGAACGTGCTGCGGAAGAAGCTCTCGGCGGTCTCGCCCATCTGGGAGAGCCGGTAGATCGGGAAGAGATAGCCGGAGTTGGACAGCGGGTCGCTGAAGGCGAAGGTCTTGCCACGCAGGTCGGCCAGGCTTTGGGCGGGGCTGTCACGGGGCACGATAATGTAGGAATAATACACCGTTTGGCCACGCACCTGCGGCGCCACCAGCAGTTCCATGCCGAAATCGCGCTGGCCTTCCACATAAGCCCCACCGCAGACGAAGGCCAGGTCGGCCCCGCCGGTGCGGATTAACTCGTTGATCTCGGCATAAGTGCTGCGTTGAATCAGCCGAACGGGGCGGTCAAGCTGCCTGCCCAGGACATCCAGCAACGGCTTGTAAGCGTCCAGAGTCGCCTTTGGGGAGATCACCGCGGCGACCGCCACCCGCAGCGGCAGCTTGCGCGGTGCAGCCTCGGCCACAGCCGGCTGCCCTTCCTGCGCCAGGCGCACGCGTGGATAGGCAGGCCCGCCGCAGGCCAGCAGTGAGGCTGTCAACACCAGGCCTGCTAACGCTGTTACATATCCTCTGGCCCTCATCGCTTCCCCTGGCCGTCGTCCGTCGTCGGACTATGAGAATTTTAACCCGAATTATCCCTAGAATAGGGGGACAACTGTCACTTTTTATGATGTCAGATGTCATAAGAATCATCCGGTCAGGAGGTCACCCCCTCCCCCCTCTGTGGGGGAGGGCTGGGGTGGGGGGTAACTGGCATCACCGCACCTCTTGACAGCCGGGCTGTTTCTGCTAAAATCTCCTATTGAAAATCTTTTTCAACTGTCTCTCCCCCGCTGAGGGCGGGAAGGAGGTCGGAGGGTGCGTTCTGAAAGTGAGCGCCTGGCGAAGGCGCTGGCACAGGCCGGCTACCGGCTCACCCGGCCACGCTATGCCGTCCTGGAGGTTATGGCCGCCAGTTCCGATACGCTCGGCCCAACGGAGATCCTCAACCGGGCCAGGCGCCTGTACCCCAGGGTCGGCCTGACCACAGTCTATCGCACCATGGAGCTATTGGCCGACCTGGGCCTGGTGCGCCGCATCCACACCGAGGATGGCTGTCACAGCTACGCCTTGCGCGGCGCGGACCACGGCCACTACCTGATCTGCCGGGGGTGCAATCAGGTGGTGGAATTTGAGGACTGCGATCTCAGCCCGATCATCGGCGCGGTCGCCCGGCACACCGGCTTCACCATTCAAGACCACTGGCTGGAGTTATTCGGCCTCTGTCCCAACTGCCAGGCACAGGCAGGGTGACGCCATGACCCTTGTGCAGCGGGATCACCACCACAGACATGACCAGCCGGTCATTGAACTGGACGGCGTGAGCGTGGCCTATCGCGGCCAGCCGGCGCTTGAGGACCTCTCTCTGAAGGTCTATTGCGGCGAACGCATCGCCGTCATCGGGCCGAATGGCGCGGGCAAGACCACGCTGTTCAAGGCGATCCTGGGCCTGGTGCCGCTGTCATCGGGCCGCATCCGCCTGTTCGGCGGCGAGGTCAGGCGCGGCTGCATGCGCGTGGGCTACGTGCCGCAGCGCGAGGCCGTGAACTGGGATTTCCCCATCACGGTGGCGGAGGTCGTCATGATGGGGCGCTATGGCCGCCTGGGCTGGTTGCGTCAGCCGACCGCGGCAGATTGGGCGGCGGTCCAGGACGCGTTGGCTCAGGTGGAGATGGAGGCGTTCGCCGGGCGGCAGATCGGCCAGCTCTCTGCGGGCCAACAGCAGCGCGTGTTCATCGCTCGCGCCCTGGCCCAAGAGGCAGAGGTCCTCTTGCTGGATGAGCCATTCACCGGCGTGGACGTGACCACCCAACATACGCTGTTTGAACTGATCGCCCGCTTTCGCCGGAAGGGATGCGCGGTTTTAGTGGCGACCCATGATCTCAACACCGTGATGGGCAATTTTGACCGGGTGTTGTGCCTGAACCGTCGCGCCATCGCTTACGGCCCGCCGGACGAGGTATTCAATACCGATGTGCTCTCGGAAACTTATGGCAGCCAGCTCGTCGTGCTGCCCGCCGAACTGACGCGGCTGGTGGTGGACGACGCCCATGGCCATTTTGGTTAGACAACGGACAACAGACGACGGACGACGATGATGGACTGGTTGCTTCTCCCGCTCCAACAGGGCTTCATGCAGCGCGGCCTGGTCGCCGCGGTGATGGTGGCGATTGTGTGCAGCCTGGTGGGTACCTATGTGGTCCTGCGCGGCATGTCCTTCATCGGCGACGCCATGGCTCATGCGATCTTGCCGGGCGTGGCCGCCGCCTTCCTCAGCGGCGGCAATATCTTCGTCGGCGCGTTCCTGGCGGGTCTCTTCGTTGCCTTCGCCATCGGCTTGATCAGCCGGACGGCCCGGCTGCGCGAGGACGCGGCCATCGGCGTGGTTTTCGTGGGGGCCTTTGCGTTGGGCGTGCTGTTGATCAGCACGGTGCGGGGCTACACGGTGGACCTGGCCCATATCTTGTTCGGTAATGTGCTGGGCGTGTCGCCTGAGGATCTGGTATTGATTGCCCTGGTCGGCGGGGTAGTCCTGGTGCTCCTCTTCGCCTTCCGTAAAGAGCTTCTCCTGCTCTCGTTTGACCCCACGCACGGCAGCGCCCTGGGCCTGCCTATGGACGCCCTGAATTACGGCTTCCTGGTACTCCTGGCGCTGACCATCGTCATCGCCATGCGCACGGTGGGCAATATCCTCGCCGTGGCCATGCTGATCACGCCGGCGGCAACCGCTTATCTGTTGACCGATCGCCTGCGGCGGATGCTGCTGATCGCGGCAGGGGTGGGGACGGCTTCGGCGCTGGTCGGCCTATATCTGTCCTATTACCTGAACGTGGCTTCAGGCGCGGCCATCGTGGTGACGGCGACGGCCTTCTTCCTCATCGCGCTGCTGGTCTCGCCCAGGAGCGGGCTGCTGGCGCGTTAGTCGGGCAGGGCCGCTCTTAAGACCCGCAGCCAGTTCCCCCCCATAATCGCGGCGATGTCCTCATCGCCATAGCCCATCTCGCCCAGCGCCGGGGCGATCTTTGCCAGATCGGCCACTGTGTCTATCTCCAGTGGCGCCTGGTCTGCGCCGAAACCGCCGTCAAAATCGCTGCCGATACCCACATGACGGGCATCGCCGACGCGCTGACAGACGTAGTCAATCGCGGCAGCCACATCGCGCACGGTCACCTCGGCACGGTTGTCGCCACGGCGCCAACCCGCCTTGAGCATCCGATTGTAGGGGACGATCCCGATCACGCCGTCGCGCTCGGCCAGGCGCACGATCTGGGTGTCGGAGAGTTGCCGGTCGCCGGGGACAAATGCCTGGGGGTTGGAGTGGCTGGCGATGACCGCGCCTTCGTAGCGGTCCAGTTCCTCAAAGAAGGCCCTTTCCGAGGCATGGCTCAGGTCCAGGATCGCGCCCAGGTCGGCCAGCACCTCCAAAAGTTCACGGCCCAGGGGGGTCAGCGGGCCAGGTTCGCCTGTGCCCCCGGCGTAGCGCGTCCCCACCCAGGACAGGCCCACGATGCGCACACCGCGCTCAAACCAGCCCTCGGCCTCCTTCGGCTCTAAAATAGGGTCCGCCCCCTCCATGACCACGACAATGCCGACCTGACGGTTCTGCGGGTCGCTGCCCTCAGCCCAGGTCGCCAGCACCGCCTCCAGATCGTCTTTGGAGCGGATCAGGCGGATCGCGGGCGTGTCGTCGGCCAGGCGATGGTAGTAATCCAGTTGGACAGAAGCGCGGTGGTGGGCTTCCTGCGGCGTGCGGTAGGTTTGCAGGTCCCACAGGCCCTGGCGTTTGTGCTCCGGCGCCACAAACAGCGTGCCGAAGACGACGGCAATGCCCCCGGCGAGCCAGTCGGGTAGGCCCAACATGGCCGGGCCACACACGCGGGGCGCGTCACTGCGCGCTTCCAGGCCGCGCGTCTGGTGGGCGCTGCGGCGCACATCGCGGGCAAAGGTCAACGCGTTCCAGGCAATGTCTTCGTGAGCGTCTACGATGAGCATAGGCGACCAGAGAGGATATTGTACCTGTATGTATGGCCTGGGGCAAATGGAGGCAGTGATATGGCCCTCACCCCCGCCCCCCCTCTCCCACGCTGCGGGAGAGGGGGAGATTCCCCTACCCCAGCCCCCCGTTGACAAATCCGGCGGACGGTTGTATGGTTAAGCCCACGATGTCCAGTCGTCTCGGTTGCCTGGTGCAGGAGCTGTTCCGGCTGATCGCCAGCCTGCTGTCCATCGCCCTGATCGTTCTCATCCCCTTTGTGGTGTACAGCGCCGTCCTGGAGCGCACGCTGTTTAACCCTGACTTCTACAAAGCCGCACTCATCCGGCACGATGCCTATAACCGCCTCCCGCTGGAACTGATGGATGAGGTCGTCAGGCGGACGCTGGCTCAGTCTGCGCCGATAGGGGTGCGTTCGCTGCTCAACAACGTGAGCAGCGAGGATTGGCGGATCATCGTCCCCACCATCGCTCCCCCGGAGTGGCTGCGCGGCGTGATGGAGAGCAACATTGATGCCCTGTTCGTCTGGGCAGCGGGCAACGACCCCTACCCGCGCCTCTCTATCCCCGTCGGCCCGGTCCGCGACCGTCTGCGCACTGGCCCAGGGGGACGGCAACTCATTAGCGCCATGCTGGAGGATCAACCCCCTTGCACGCCGCAACAGGTTCAGGCCATGCTCGCGACCAACAGCCTGGCGGCCTGCGCCCCCCCGGCCAGTTTGCTTGACCGGGTGGCTGTTCTGCTTCTGCCGCAAATTGATGGCCTCGTGGGGGAGATCGTCACGGCCACCGATCCGGGTGCGTCTCCCTCGGCGCGTGAGGTGGACCTGGTGGCCGCGATCCGCGCCCGCGTCGGCGGCGAGGAGTTGTTTCAGCGGCTGCGTAGCCTGCGCACCGCAGCCAGCCTGATCCGCGCGGCGCTGCCCCTGGGTATGGCGACGGTCCTCTTATTCCTGGGGCTGATTCACCTGTTGGCGGTGCGAAGCTGGCAGGGTTGGACACAATGGTTGGGGGTGCTCCTGTTCATCACGGGCGGCGTCACGCTCGTCCCACTGCTGCTTGTGCCCGCCTGGCTGGAGCAATCCTTCGCAGAGCTGATTGCCCGCCCACTAGCCGGACGCCCGCTTCTGGCGGTGATCCACCTGGGGCAATGGCTGGCGGAGGATTTCTCGGCTGAGATGGTTCGGCTCGCCGGGCTGGCCGGGGGCGGCATGGTTCTGGTGGGGCTGTTCCTGCTGATCCTCTCTATTTTCCTCCCCGCCGGGGAGCACGAGGCGTACGACTACGAAGAGGAATTGGAGACCTTCTAGCGCCTGGAAGCGCTCTCCGCCTGTCTCATCGGACCAGGCAAAATCAGGGAGGAGCAGGCTTACAAGGCACACATCAGGACATTAAGCCCGGGGACACGCTGAAAGTCGCGGTCGGTTGTCACGATTGTGAGGTTTCGCTCCAATGCGGTAGCGGCAATAAGGGTGTCTACATCGCCGATCAGACCAGGGCCATAAGGTTGGCGAAGCTGGCGGCGAATCTCAGCATAGCGTTCAAGGATCGAATACGTGAGGAAATAAGGCCAGATCTCTCGCAAGAGTTCACGCAACTGCGTATGACGGCGATGGAAATCGGGTAAGCCCTTAAGATATTCAACGATCTCGCCATAGACGAGGATACTCGTCGCTACCTCACGATTGGCGATCCACGGACTGAGCAACTGAACTGCACTACTGCGATTGTTCAGGTAGGCCCCAATTACGGAAGTGTCTACCAGGTAGCGTCTCATAGGCCTATCATTGGTGGAGTAGGTTGGCTCTCATGCCGGATACGATCCAGCGTAGCCAGCATATCATCCCAATCCAGGTCACTCCAGGCGCCTGCGAGATGAAGCGCCCTCTGAATGCTCGCTTCAGGCGAGGCCATGTCCACCGCCTGTTCATCCACAAAATAGCGCACGATCTCTTCCCCGCCTTCCTGCAGGATGACACCGATGAGCGGCTGGTTGCCCCGCACGGATAGACTCGTCACTTGTCTGGGCCGACGTTGTGCCATCTTTCCACCTCCGCGCCTATTATACCACAGGGCCGCTTCCCGTCGCGCCGCCCGCCGGCCGCACCGCCCTAGGAGACCCTTCAGGGACGCGAGGCCAGTTCAGGCCGGACACCGTAAACAAGCAGGTAGCGGTGCACAATCTCAAGATGCTCTCCAGACTCACCGCTTGACGGCTCCTCCGGCACGACGATCACAATCTCCTTGAGGGCCAGGCCCGACTGCCCGGCCATATCCTCATAGAGCAGCAGGCCCATCGGCCAGAGCACACCCTCGGCGCGAACATCTTGCGCTTCCACCACCAGGAAGCCGCCCTGAGGAAGCAGACTCGTAGCCTGCTCCGCGATCTGCCGGACCGCTGCACGATAACCCGCGATCAGCGGCCCGGCAGGCCCCGACTCAGGCCAGCGGACAGCCACCACAGAGGCGCCCTGCTCGCCCTGAGTAACATCAGTGGTCCTGTCACCCCCTCCCTGCCCCTCCCCCATCAAAGAGGAGGGCATCGGCCTCTCCCCCCTCCCCCCTGACGGGGGAGAACTGGGGTAGGGGGTAAATCCATGCACCTGAGTTTGTGTCTGAGCAGCGCCAGTGAAGCGAATCTCCATAAGCCGCCCATTGTGGCCCGCGAAGCGCCGCAGCAGATTGCGCCTGACCCCGGCTTCCAGGTGTTCCTGTGGGAAAATCCACACCGTTGTCGTTTCCAGTGTGTCGTCCCTCGCGCTACAGGCCGGCGCTATGGCGATCTGATAAGGCATCCCGGATTCCCAGGTCAGGTGTCCTTCGGCGGCGCGCCCGGCAGCCGGTTTCTCAAACACCGGCAGATACTCGTGGGCCAACAGGAGGAAATTGTGCTGGAGGCTGCGAGCGTACCAGAAGCCGGTGGCCTTGCAGTGGTGCTGGCGCTTGATGATCAGTTCCCGCAGGACGAAACCGGCGTCCAGAAAGACGCGCATCGTCTGAAACCCGATGGGGACGACATGCCTGGACTTGCGCGCATCGCCGATCAGGATGGCGCACTTGCCGCCGGGCTTCAGCACGCGCAGGCTCTCGCGGGCGACCCTGCCCATCTCATGGAGGAAGTCAGAGAGCGGTAATTGGGAGAGGTCGCCTTCCGCTGCTGCGCTGTAGCCAATGATGCCCGCATAGGGGGGGTGCGCGCAGATTAAATCAATGCTACCATCCGGTATATCGGACAGGTCGCGGGCGTCCCCCACCGCGACCTGCGGCTCGTAGACTGGCCCCTCAGACAAGCCCAGGGGCACGTGGAAGTTGAGATTATCCAGGGCCAGGGCTACGGCAGCGGGATTGATGTCCCTGGCAATACAGCGCCGCCCCAGCAGCTTGGCCTCAATCGCTGTCGTGCCCCCACCCACAAAGTAATCCAGGACAATATCGCCTGGCCCGGAATACTTGAGGATTACATTGCGTGGGATATATGGCGACCAGTTCCCCCGGTAGCGCCCGTCGTGCGTGGCCCAATTCCCCCGCTGCCGGAAGCTCCACACGCTGCGCGTCTCCTCCCGAAAGTTCCTCGGCTGCCAGGCCCGGACCGTCTTGGGCCGTCTGAGTGCACTGACGTTAACGCTATACGTCTCAGTGATCAGGCGCTCAAGCTGCCGGAAGGAGATACCAAACTGTGCCCCGATCTCGGCATCGGGCATGCCGCCTGCTTTGGCCTGCAGCACTGCCTGGCGAAAGCGATCCTCGCCGTGCGCTTCGCGGATATGATCGCCCAATCGGTTGCCCAGCGGCTGCCCGCAGAATGGGCATGGGGCTTCAGCAGCCTGTCGTTTGCTGTTCATTGTCCATCGCAGAATTATAACACGCCCGCAAGTTCGGGCCTATCTTCCTCCCCTACCAACCGGAATTGGAATTTTCCCCACAATTCGGCTACAATACCCCCACACGGAGCTGGGGAAGGATGAAGATCAACATCATCGGCGGGGGGCCAGCGGGCCTGTACTTCGCCATCCTCATGAAGAAACTGGACCCTGCCCACGACATCACCGTCGTGGAACGCGATGGGCCGAATGATACCTTCGGCTGGGGCATCGTCTTCTCCGAAAGGACGCTCACCTTCCTGGATGAGTACGATCATGAAACCTACACCGCCATCAGCCGCGCCTCTCAGTCCTGGGATAACGTCGTCGTTGTCCACAAGGGCGAGACCATCAAAGTCGCGGGCAACCCCATCTCCGGGATTGCCCGCATCACCTTCCTGAACATCCTGCATGACCGCTGCCGCCAATTGGGCGTGGCCCTGCGCTTCCATACCAACGTCACCTCTGTCGCCGACTACGCCGATTGCGACCTGCTGGTGGGCGCGGATGGCATCAACAGCCTGGTGCGCCGCACCTATGAGGGCTTCTTCTATCCCTCGGTGGACGTGCGCCAGAACAAGTACATCTGGCTGGGCACGGAACAGCCGTTTGACGGCCTGACGATGATCTTCCGCCAGACCGAGGCCGGCCTGTTCATCGCCCACGCCTACCGCTTCAGCCCGACCCTCTCCACCTTCATCGTGGAGTGCCCGCCGGAGACCTGGGCCAACATGGGCTTCGCCCAGATGTCCGACGCCGAGACCTGCGCCACTCTGGCCGAGGTCTTCCGCGAGGACCTGGGCGGTCATGCGCTCCTCTCCAACAACTTCGTTAAATGGTTCAACTTCGCTCTGGTCAAAAACAAGCGCTGGTTCCATCAAAACGTTGTCCTGCTCGGCGATGCGCTCCACACCGCCCACTTCTCCATCGGCTCCGGCACCAAGCTCGCCCTGGAGGATGCCATCGCACTCGCCACGGCCTTCGCCGAGCACCGCACCGTCGCTCAGGCGCTGCCTGCCTTTGAACGTGCCCGCAAGCCGCCGGTGGAACGCTTCCAGGCCGCCGCGCTCAACAGCCTGCTCTGGCTGGAAAACGTCCAGAACCACCTCCATCTTGACCCCATTCCCTTCACCTACCGCCTGCTCCTGCGCAGCAAGCGGGTGAGCTTCAATCGCATCCGGCGCGGTGACCCCGAATTCGCTGCCCGCTACGATGCCTGGCGCCAGGCCCAGACGGAGGCCGGCCCTATCCCGGCGGACTTCCTGGACCTGTTCCAGAAGCCCTCTATCGGCCACCTGGCCACGCTCATGCCCGACGGCACGCCCCACGTCACCTCAGTCTGGGTGGACTACGACGGGAAGCATGTGATCATTAACTCGGCCAGGGGACGGCTCAAGGACCGCAACATGCGCGAACGGCCCTTCGTTGCCCTGCAAATCCCTGACCCCGATGACATCAACCGCTATCTGCTCATTCGCGGCCCGGTGGTGGAGATCACCGAGGAGGGCGCAGACGAGCACCTGGATAAGCTCTCGCCGCGCTACCTGGGCCGCGACAAATACCCGCCCGCCATGCGCTACCCCGGCGAGGTGCGTGTGCTGTATAAAATTGAGCCGCAACGGGTCACCACCTGGAATCCCTTCGGCTGATGACCTTCTCCTGTGAGGCACCATGACGAAAGTGGCACTGGTCACAGGCGGCAGCCGAGGCATCGGCGAAGCGATTGCGCTCGCTCTCGCGGGCAGGGGCATCGCCGTCGCCGTCGCCGCCCGCACCGCAGCCGATGTTCAACGCGTGGCTGTATCCATCCGTGAACGAGGCGGAATAGCATTGCCGGTCGTGTGCGACGTGACCCAGCCTGAGAGCGTCAACGCTGCTGTGGCCCAGGTGCGGCAGGCGCTCGGCCCGATCACCATCCTGGTGAACAACGCCGGCGCCGCCGACTCGCACAAATTCCTCGGCCATCCCGACGCGCTCTGGCATCAGATGATCAACGTGAACCTGAACTCGGTTTATTATGTCACCAAAGCCGTCGTGCCCATGATGGTTGAAGCCCACTGGGGCCGGATCATCAACATCGCCTCCATTGCCGCCAAGACCGGCGGCAAGTACATCGTCGCCTACACCGCCTCCAAGCACGGCGTGCTCGGCCTGACCCGCGCCCTGGCGCTTGAACTCGTGCCTTACAACATTACCGTGAACGCCATCTGCCCCGGCTACGTGGACACGCCCATGACCGACCGGGCCATCGCCAATATCGCCGCCCGCACCGGTATGTCCCAGGCGGACGTGCGGGCCACTTTGGAGAGGATCAGCCCACAGAACCGGCTGATGACTCCCGCAGAAGTCGCCCACGTTGCGCTCATGCTCATCGGCGATGAAGCACGTGGCATCACCGGCCAGGCGATCAACGTGGATGGCGGGGCGGTGATGTTTTGAATGGACGGAGGACGAAGGGGGACTCCTATGAGCGATGACTTTCTCTACGCAGTGGAAGAGGGGATCGCCACGATCACGCTGAACCGCCCGGAGGTGCTCAACGCGCTCACGCTGGAGATGTACGCCCAACTGCGCGACCTGTTTGAGGCGCTCCGCTACAATGAGAGCGTACAGGCAGTGGTGATCACCGGCGCGGGCCGGGCGTTCTGCTCCGGCGGCGACGTCCACAAGATCATCGGCGTTGTGCTGGAGCGCGATATGCGCGGCCACCTGGAGTTTTGTCGCATGACCGGGCACCTGGTGCGCAACATGCGCCTGCTGGCCAAGCCGATCATCGCTGCCGTGAATGGCATGGCCGCCGGCGCCGGGGCAGTGATCGCCCTGGCCTCCGATCTGCGCGTTGTGGCCGAGGAGGCGAAGTTCGCCTTTCTGTTCACGCGCGTTGGCCTGACCGGTGCGGACATGGGCGCGGCCTTCCTGCTCCCCCGCGTGGTCGGCCAGGGCCGGGCCATGGAACTCCTCCTCCTGGGCGACGACGTGGACGCGCACACCGCCGAGCGCTACGGCCTGGCCAACTGGGTCGTCCCCCGCGATCAACTCCTGCCTAAAGCCTACGAGATCGCCCGCCGTCTGGCGCAAGGCCCCACCTTCGCCCTGGGCATGACCAAGCTCATGGTCAACAGCGAATGGACGATGGACCTGATCGCCGCATTAGAGGCCGAGGCCCAGGCCCAGGCGTTGATGATGATGGGCGAGGACCATCGCGCTTTCTATGAAGCCTTCACACAGAAACGAAAACCGGCATTCAAGGGGCGCTGAGCAAGACATGGAACTGGACACCGTGAAGAGGGCGATTATCCGCAGTATAATAGGTCAGGAGAGAGAAGGATCACATGTCACAGAAAGCGCCTGAAGCCGAGTTTATTGTTCCATCACCTGTTAAGAAGGCGGAGGCCGCCAAGTTGCCGGTATCTGATGTGACCCCCACAGGATTCTCCACCTCTGTTAGCCAGGCCTTGCCAGATGTAGTGCAGCGCATCGCACAGGCTTTGCAGCCGGAAAAAAATCATTCTGTTCGGCTCCTATGCCTATGGTAACCCGACGCCTGACAGTGATGTGGACCTGCTTATCATTATGAGAACGACCGCATCTGCAAAGGAGCGCTATTTAGCAGTGTCGCGCTTACTCTACCCACGTCCGTTCCCGATGGACATCCTGGTCAAAACGCCGCAAGAAGTTGAACGCGCGCTCAATACAGGTGACTTTTTTATCAGGGAGATTATAGCCAAAGGCTGCGTGCTTTATGAGCGAAATCACTAGGGCAGCTTGATGGACATCCTGCGGATCAAGATATAGATGTGGTGATCCCGAACCAGGCCCCCCCTGGCTTTGCGCTATCGCGTCTTGCGCGACGGCGTGCTCCTGTACTGCCGCGACCCCAATGTCAGGGTTGCGTTTACCGCGCGTACAGTGAATGCCTATCTGGATTTCAAACCGGTGATGGAACGACACGAACGCGCGATTTTGGAACGCGCACGGAAAGGAGAACTGCTGCATGGATATAACCCCCATCGTGGCGCGCTTGAGCGTTATCGCCGACTCCGTGAACGCTTTGCGCAGTACATCAGCGAGTATCTTGCGAAATTGAAGTGAAGGGCCGTTAACATTGTCACAGGACAGCTTGAGCGGATGGCAAAGGTATTGATCAATCCACCCTCACTGGTCAAACCCTCCGGCTACAGCCACGCCATCATCACCAAAGGCGGGCGGCTCGTCTTCCTGGCCGGGCAGACCGGCATGGACGCGACCGGCCGTATCGCCAGCCCCGGCGACCTGGTGGCGCAATTCCACCAGGCCCTCGCCAATATACAGACCATCCTGGCCGAGGCGGGCGGGACAATGACCGACATCGTCCAGATGACCTTCTTCGTCACCGATAAAGTCGCCTATCGTGCCAGCCTCACGCCCATCGGCGAGGTCTATCGCACCTTCTTTGGCCGCTACTACCCGGCGATCACGCTGGTAGAGGTCAACAGCCTGTTTGATGACGAGGCCCTGATTGAGATTGCAGCGATAGCCGTGATCGCAGAAGGAGAGTAGGGGCAGGCACAAGGCCATCCCCCGACTAACGAACCGCCGTGGTCACCTGAGGCTGAGTAGGGACGGGCGCCCAATTGCCTGCGCGGTCCAGTGGACGGATGGCGAAGCCATAGGTGTGGCCGGGGGTCCCGTAAAATATCGCGCCGATCGCCCTCGTCTCCTGCCAGAGGAACAGCGGCCCATTGTCCAGGCTGACCCAGATCTGATAGCGCTCAATACCGGAGCCGGGGTCCGAACCGGTCCAGGCCAGGGTGATTTCCGGTGGGCTGGTGGGCGGTAGCGGGGCGACCAGGACGTTCGGCGGCTGGGTATCGCTCTCTATCAGGAGATAAGGGCGCCCCCCAATTGGAGCGCTGCCGTCATTAGTGCCGGTCAGGCGATTCGTGGCTGCGGGCAGTTGCACGGTGTAGAAGCCGTTGACGGGATAGATAGTGATGGCGGCGCCGCTCTGATCCACCAACAGCGCGCTGGGGCCAACGGCGGGGACCTGCGCTGTCTCCGGCTGGTAGTAGCGCGCCCACAGGGCCAGCACCCGCTGGCGCGTAGAGGGGCGATAAAAGGCGATCCACTCCTGCGTCCCGCCGGGGCGCTGCCACCACAGCCCCTCGGCATCGCCGAAGTTCGCCGTGACCACCTGATAAGCGTTGTACAGCGGGCGGGGCGTGTCCGGGTTGGGGTGCTGGTTATGGCAGGGCGCGTTGGCCGGGTTGCGATACATCCCCCAGGCGGTATCACCGCAGTCATCGTAGAACTGGAAATGGAATACCGCCGTCGCGCCGCCATAGATGGCGTACACGGCGTTCTGGATGGTGAAGGCGGCCTGCTCCTCCAGGTTGGCGTGATAGGCCGGGTTGGTGTTGCAGGGCGGGCCGGGATAGTCATCGCAGGCCGGGACGCCGCTCTCGTTTACCCAGATCGGCTTGAACAGGCCGTAAGAGGCCAGCAGGGCGCTATCCTGGTTGACGAATGACCAGGTGGCCCAGGCCCAGCTATAGTTATGCCGGGCGTGGATGGTGAAATACCAGCGCATGGCGTCACGCAGGGCGGGGTCGGGGTCGGCGGCGATCAGACGTAGCGTGTCGTCCAGCCAGGTGGGTCGCCCGCCGGGCGCTCCCACATTGGACAGCCCGCCGAAGAGCACCTCGGCGGAGGGGTCGGCCTGATAGGCCGCCAGGTAGCCCACCTTGAGCAGGCGGGCATAGTGTTGCACATCGCCGTTCCAGAAGAAGGGCAGATCAGGCTCGTTCCACATCTCCCAGTGGCGGATGCCCACACCGGGGGGCCAGCCTTGCTGCTGCGCCAGGACACCACCGGGCTTATAGCGCTGGACGGTCTCATAGACAAAGCGCGCCCAGGGGTTATTGGGGTTGATGCTCTTGCCGGGGCCGGGCCAGTCTGTGCCGTCGCTGAACACCGGCTGCTCCAGGTCGCGCGGCGTAGTACAGTCGCTCCCCGGCGGCAGCTTCGCCAGGTCAGCCGCCGAAGGCCGGCGGCCCACGCGGATGACCTCTATCGGCTCCAGCGGACAGGGGCCAATCAGGTAGAAGCCGGGCGGGATCATCAGGATGGCATTAACGGAAAAGCCGTGAGCCACATCGCCGATGACCGCCTGGTCAATGCGGTTCCAGTCAAACACGCCCGGCGCGACCTCAATACGTGCCCAATAGAAGGGCCAGCGGTCCAGCCACGCGCCGGTGGAGATGGCGTGGGCGAAGCGGCTCTCACCGGCGAGCACGTCGTCTGAGGTGACGAAATCCAGGCCGAAGGCGATGGCATGTGGCGGGCTGGGGGGAATAGCACGGCCCACAATAGGGAGATAGGCTCGCACTGGGGGGAGACCAGAGGAGGCACCGCTGGCACTGCTCAGCCCCATCAGCACTACGAGCACCCACGCCAACCGTGACCAGAGGCGAACACGGCGCCCCCATAGCAAAGGCCCTCGCCCCACCATAGCCAAAAGTATAGCATGAGAATGATCGGGGGGACAAGGCACCGATAGCACAAATGTCTTAAAGAATTTGCTTTCTAGCAGGCCCGGACGATACGCCCAGGCCGTATATCCCGTGAGGCGAAGCGTCCCAGCTCCATCTCGTCCAGCCGCTACGCGAGGGATGCCGAAGGCGGTTTAAGATATGGCGCATATGGATTTAATAGAGAGTCCCACGAGACCCTTGCGCCTTTCATCACTTTCAGGTAGTTCAGCCGGATTTCCCCGACACAAAGGGGCTTATCCTCACCAGGCCCCCATATCTGGCGTAGGATAAGCCCCCCAATCTTCTTCTTGACACCTATCTGACACCTATGAGAACCGCTTGGCACCTCTGCCCTTGACAGTCCCAGGGATAAGCACAGAACACGCAGAACGCTCTAAGTTGATCTGCCCAGAGGTTTTGGCGGAAACGGCATACCAGGCCTGCGCGCGTCAAGGGTTTTTAATGCTGCGCACTCGCTTCACTCGCCCTGACGCGCTTCGGCCGGTGCACAAAGGTAAGGAAAGCCCATTTTCGCCCCAACACGGAGGCTAGGGCGAAAGGCCCCGGTATTCCCGTCAGGCTGGCTAGCGCTGGGGCCAATCGGCATAAGAAGTGGGTGGAACGTCCTTAGCCCACGCTTGGGCAGCCATGGCACCTATGCCTGGATGAGGGCTACGACGTTGCTAGGGTGCGCGCGCTCATCGCGGCACGGGGTACAGCGGCCCAAGCGAAACGGGAGGTCCCCGGCTATCGGGCGCGGTGCTAGGTGGTTGAGCGCACGCACAGTTGGCTGAATCGCTTGGGAATGCTACCTCTATGACTGGGCCCGCTCGCAAGACCCGCGCACCGATGCCACGCTCAGAGCCGTGTGGGAAGGGGTTGAGCGCTTTCTTCTCACCCACCTGGACGGGGTGGACAGCATCGTGACCCCCTCCTGGGAACCCCTCTACGAGGATACGGCAGCCTGGCAAGGGTTCCTGGAGTCGCTGGGCTACCGCCGGGTCAATGCCCGCGCTTTCGCCAAACCGCTGTGAGCCTCAGAACTGCTCTCATGCCCAGGCCAGCTTGAAATCACCTCCCTGGCGCACCCGGAGGCTGATAAAGCGGGCTTCTGTATCTCAGGCCGTTACCGTTCGTCATGACAGTGGGCTGCCAGCAAATCTCGGCCATCAGGGAGTACAACGCCGAGTCGGAGAGGTCAGCGACTGCTTGGAGGCGATAGCGGCACGCTCTTGTGCTGGTCTATAATATCAACCTCTTCAACCCAGCGAGATAAGGCCCAAGATATGCGAACTGGCATCGGGCTGGGCGCGCACACGATTCTTATCTTATAGTGTAGCTGTAGATGTCCCTGGCGTAGCGGTCAGAGTCTTTGGCGAGGGCAGCGGCTGAGGAGTGTCCGTCGGGCCATGGATGACCGGCTTGCCGTCGACGAAGGTCACGAGGTCAATACGCAGGCTACGTGAGCCGTTGGGGTAGCCAATGTCCGGGGCTGTCCAGGCATGATAGGCCATCCACAGGTTACCGTGCGCGTCGGTGAAGAACTCCTGACCACCCGGGCCCATGACTGTGCCCTTGGCGGCGAAGATCGGTTCATTCTGAGGCTTGACGCATGGGCCGACCACCGATTCGCAAACGGCATAGCCGACAGCATATTCACGGCTCTCCCACCAATTGGCTGAATAGAATAGGTAATATCTGCCGTCGTGCTTGACCATCGCCGGGCCTTCGATCAGCGGGTGCTCCCAGGGTTGGTCCTTGCGGATGAGTTCGGTCGGATCGTCGACGATCGTGAGGCCGTCGTCGCTCAACTGCTGCATCCACAACCCCACCGGTTTGCCGCAACAATTGCCATCGTTCTTCCACAACAGGTAGGCTTTGCCGTCGTCATTGACGAACGGGCTGGGGTCAATGGAGCCGCCCAGCTCAGTTTGGCAAATGAACGGCCCAGTCGAGTTGTCCTGGAAAGGGCCCTCAGGCCGGTCGCTCACAGCATAGGAAATGCACTGCAGGCCAACTTTGCGATAGCGCGCGGTGTAGTATAGGATATACTTATCACCGCGTTGTAAAACGGAAGGCGCCCAGGTGAGCTTCTGATTTGAGGCGGCCCAGGCAGGCAACTGCGGCAAGGCATCACCGAGCAAGTCGGCATCAGCGAAATCGGCGGACAGGCGCAGCACCGGCACGTTGATTTCGTCCACGTTCGTTGCATAGACGTAGTACACATCGCCCACGCGCAAGACAAAGGGATCGGGAAAATCGGCCGAATAGATCGGATTAGTGTAAGTCCGTTCCAGTTTGACCTCATCGGATGGGTCAATAACAGGTATTGAACACACCAGCCGGGGCCCAATAATTCCAGTTCCCTTCAACCCTGACGGCCCCACGCAATAACACCTGGTTGTCCACAGAGATCGTGACGACCCAGGTGCCTGAATGCAGTCCCCCAGGCTCTCTCAGGGTCACCTGCCCCATCCCTGTCACCGGCCCGGGCCAGGTGCAGTCATATCTTACCCATTCCTGACCGTTCATCGTCCAGGTGCGAACGTAATGCGCGCCTATTGGAATGTTTTCAAACTTCCATTGCGCGTAGACTCTGGTTGTCCCCTCCGGAAGGACGGTAACTGCATTGCTTCCATCGCAGGGCTGAAGGCAGGCAGAAAAATCGTAGATTCTAGGTATCTGAGCCGCAGGCGTCGCAGTGACGACCTGGGGCGGTGCAGTCGCAGCCTGGGGAGATACGGTGAGGCCCGGCAGTGCGACCGCAGTCGGGGGAGGCCTTCTCGTCTGCGTGGCATTCGGCATCGGCAGCATGGGGACCTCGGTTACGGCTGGCGTCGCAGTAGGCTGAGCGGGCGTTACTTCCGGAGCTGGCGCCGCTACCGGGGCGGTCCGTCGGAATGCTACGAACAGAATCACGACAACTGCCACTCCCGCCACCAGTATCAACGCACCCGACACTACCCAGCGTTGTCCTGGCCTCCCCTGGCGCCTGGCAGCGACCTGAGGTGGAGGGACCAGGTGGGCTACCGCAGCCCCACAGCGCGGGCAGAACTTGTGCCCGGCCCCAAGCGGTGCCCCACAGGTGCCACAGAACTTCGCCTGCATCTCAAGCCTC
>DAOUBF010000087.1:0-29888 GCA_034432795.1 Anaerolineae bacterium | reverse complement strand
AAGTTGATAGAGCCGGTGGCGTTGGAGGCGGGCAGCCGCTTTGCCATTCGGGAGGGGGGCTTGACCGTCGGCGCCGGCGTCATCACGAAGGTGTTGGAGTAAGATGGCAAAGAAAGACATCCGGCCCGTCATTCAGTTGGCCTGCACCGAGTGCAAGAGCCGGAATTACACCACCGAGAAGAACCGGCGTAACGACCCAGGCCGGCTGGAGTTGCGGAAGTACTGCAACCGCTGCCGGAAGCATACCTTGCACCGGGAGACGAAGTAGCAGGGATCAGGGGTCGGCGAGCCGCCGGTGGCCCGCTGACCCCTGCGGACCGATTGAAGTAGGCCAGTAGCTCAACAAGGCAGAGCACCGCTCTCCAAAAGCGGGGGTTCCAGGTTCAAGTCCTGGCTGGCCTGCCTGAGTTCTCTGCCAGCCCCCGGTCGTGACGCCGGGGGCTGGGCACGTACTGAAAAGTAAGCAGTGAATGGATAGAGGATATTGGTTTGCTGGTTGAACAGACCGAGAGGTCAAGGAGAAGGAACGCAGCCGTGGCCACTACAGCACAACAGCGGGAGCGAGCAAACGTCATGAAAAGACTGTTGGATGGCATTGTCCGCTACCTGCGCGAGACCCGTGAAGAGTTGCGCAAGGTGACCTGGCCGACCCGCGAAGAGGCCATCAACCTGACCTGGATCGTCTTGTTGACGACCTTCTTCATGGCGTTCGTGCTGGGCCTGGCCGACTTTCTCTTCTCGCGCCTGTTCGGCCTGTTCATTCAGTAGAGGGTATAGTACCAACATGCCGCGACGAAAGACCCAGCCTGAGGCATTTGAAGAAGAAGACCTGATTGACCTGGATGAGGAGGACGAAGAGGAGGACGAAGAGCGGGATCAGCCGCAGGCCCAGGCCGAATCTGCGCCCTCCTCCCAGGCCGGTGAAGAAACCAAGACGGACGACGGTCGCGCCTGGTATATCGTGCACTGCTACTCCGGGTACGAGAAAAAGGTCCAACACAACCTGGAGCAGCGCATTGAGTCTATGGGCATGAAGCACAAGATCTTTGACGTCGTCGTCCCTACGGAAGAGGAGATTGAGGTCAAGGAAGGCAAGCGCCGCACCATTGAGCGGCATATCTTCCCCGGCTATATCCTGGTCCAGATGATCATGGACGACGACTCCTGGTACGTCGTGCGCAATACGCCCGGCGTGACCGGCTTCGTCGGCATGGGCAACGAGCCGACGCCACTGCGCCCGGAGGAAGTCGCCGCCATCATGAAGCGCATGGAAGCCGAGGCCCCCAAGGTCAAAGTGACCTTCAAGCCCGGCCAGCGGGTGCGCATCATAGATGGCCCCTTCCGCGACTTCATGGGCACTGTCTCTGAGATTGACATGGACCGGAACAAGGTGCGCGTGCTGGTGTCCTTCTTTGGCCGCGAGACCCCGGTGGAATTGGATTTCCTACAAGTGGAGAAGATGTGAGGACGTATGGCGAAGAAAGTTAAAGCAGTCGTGACGTTGCAATTGGAGGCCGGGAAGGCCAATCCGGCGCCGCCGGTCGGGCCAGCGCTGGCTCAGCACGGCATCAACCTGATGGCCTTCTGCAAGGAGTACAACGCTCGTACCGCCAGCATGGTGGGAAACATCATCCCGGCCCAGATCACGATTTACACGGATCAATCCTTCACCTTTATCCTGAAGACGCCGCCCACCGCCGACCTGCTGCGCAAGGCCGCAGGCGTGCCCAAAGGCTCTGCGGAACCGCACCGCACCAAGGTCGGCCGGATCACGCGCAAGCAACTTCGTGAGATCGCCGAGCAGAAGATGCGCGACCTGAACGCGCTGGACATTGAGGCCGCAGAGCGGCAAATCGCGGGCACGGCGCGGAGCATGGGGATTGAGATCGTAGATTAATCTGAGGGCCAGACGACGGGGGAGGGCTGAACGCCCGTCAGCACCCCAAGGAGTTGACAATGCCGAAGCACGGAAAGAAATACCTGGAAGCCCTGCAAAAGGTTGACCGACAAAAGCTGTATTCGCCTGAGGAAGCGATTGAGCTGGCCAAGCAGACCAGCTTCACTAAATTTGATGGCACCGTGGAGGTGCACATGCGCCTGGGCGTAGACCCGCGCCACGCCGACCAGCAGGTGCGCGATGTCGTGGTGCTCCCGCACGGCCTGGGCAAGCCGGTGCGCGTTCTGGTCTTCGCCCAGGGGGAGGCCGCCCGCATCGCCCAGGAGGCCGGCGCCGACTATATCGGCGACGACGAGATCATCCAGAAAATCCAGGAGGGCTGGCTGGAGTTTGATGTCGCCATCGCCGTCCCGGAGATGATGAGCAAGGTGGGCCGCCTGGGCAAGATCCTGGGGCGACGCGGCCTTATGCCCAACCCTAAGGCCGGCACGGTCGTCCCGGCAGCCGATCTGCCGCGTGTGATTAAAGAGGCCAAGGCGGGCCGTGTGGAATTCCGCGTGGATAAGACCGCTAATCTGCACGTCCCGATTGGCAAGACCAGCTTCACCCGTGAGCAGCTTCTGGCCAACTTCGCCGCGCTGATGGAGGCGGTGAAGAAAGCCCGGCCTGCCGGCGCGAAGGGCACCTATATCAAGAAAATCACGCTGGCGACCACCATGGGCCCCGGCATTAAGGTGGACCCGGTCGCCGCACAGCAGTTGTCGTTAGCATGATGGATAACGGAGGACGGAAGGCCGCAGGCTTTGGCTTCCGTCCCCCGTCCGCATCACCGTAGACAGCAGGCGTGCCCACAGGGCACATAACGGGGCGCCCCACCTGCCGAGGTGAACGCAAGACGCTTATCTGGATGGCCGCCACCGGCCTGAGCCGGTGCGCCCCATCCTGGCTCTCGCCACGAGAGAAAAGGTCTTGGCCTCGGTCATGGGGCCAGGACCTTTTTCATTAACTTTTGGGAGAGTAAGGAGGTGATTGAGTTTGGCGATTACAAAGGAGCGCAAACAGGAACTGGTCGCCCAATATACCGACCTGATCCGGCGCAGCCAGGCGCTGATCCTGACGGAGTATCGCAGCCTGAAGACAGCCGACCTGAACCAGTTGCGTGAGCGCATGCGCCAGGCCGGGGGGGAATACCATATTACCAAAAACACGCTCTTCCAGATCGCGCTGAAGCGGGCAGGCTACCCCGCGCCCGCTGATCTCTTTGCCGGGCCGACCGCGGTTGGCTTCAGCTTTGGCGACCCAACAGCAACAGCCAAAGCGCTGCTGGGCCTGAAGCGCGAATTGGAGCCTCTGGTCATCAAGGGGGGCCTGATGCAGGGCCGCGTGTTGACCCCGGAGCAGGTCCAGGCCCTGGCCGAGTTGCCCTCGCGTGAGGTCGTCCTGGCGCAGGTGTTGGGCAGCCTCCAGGGGCCGCTGGCGATGCTGGTGGGCCTGCTGAACGCACCCTTGCGCGAACTGGTGTACATCTTGCAGCAGCGCGGCGCCCAGGCCCGGGAAGCGCCCGCTGCCGGATAAGCAGTGATCCACTGCCAGAACACCGAATTAGAGTAAAAAAGGAGGAATTGCACCTATGGCATCCGAGAAACTGGAACAGATCATTGAGCAGCTTAACAGCCTGACCCTGCTGGAGGCCGCTGAGCTTTCCAAGCTACTGCAGGAGCGCTGGGGGGTCTCCGCCGCGGCGCCGGTCGCCGTCGCCGCCGGGCCAGCCGTCGCCACCGGCGCGGCCGCCGCGGCTGCGGCAGAGGAGGCCGCGGTTGAGGAGAAGACAGAGTTTGACGTGATCCTGAAGGAAATCGGCCCGAAGAAGATTGAGGTCATCAAGGTCGTGCGTCAACTCACCAACCTGGGCCTGAAGGAAGCCAAGGACTTGGTTGAAGCGGCGCCTCAGCCCGTGCTCCACGCCGTCAGCAAGGATGTCGCTGCCGACGCCAAGAGCAAGCTGGAAGCTGCAGGCGCAGTGATAGAGATCAAGTAATCCCGGTAGATCACAGAACGGCCAGACCTGGCAGGTCTTGGAGACCTGCCAGGTCTCTCCACCGCCCGCCGCCGGAGCCATCTGGCGATGCGGGTGATGCCTGTTTACCTCATGCCATCTCGCGCCCGTTGAGGGTTATAGCCGTTTATCCGTGACCTTTAGCGCGCTACCGTGTTTAATCCGTGTAGCGCATCCTGCGCCCGGCTATCGCCTTGGGGGGAGTTTTGCTATACTTGATATAGTCCCTCATGGGGCAACGCGGCCAAAGGATAGAGCGGAACCATGTCTGATCATCTATCCGGTTAGAAAGGATGAAGGGAACGCATGACTGAAGCAACTTTGCCTGCAGAACAGCGGGTACGCAGACCGTCGGACCAGCGCAAGGCTGCGGAGAAGCTGGACAAGAACGAGATTCTGGATATGTACCGCAAGATGGTCCTGATCCGCCGCTTTGAGGAGAAGGCGGCAGAACTGTACGCTCAGGGCAAGATCGGGGGCTTCTTGCATCTGTACATCGGCCAGGAGGCTGTCGCGGTCGGCTCCCTGGCCGCCAAGCGCGAAGATGACCATGTGATCACAGCCTATCGCGACCACGGCCATGCCCTGGCGCTGGGCATTGACACCGGCGCGGTCATGGCCGAACTGTTGGGCAAGGCCACCGGCGTCAGCAAGGGCGTGGGCGGGTCCATGCACATGGCCGATGTCAGCAAACACTTCTGGGGCGGCTACGCCATCGTCGGCGGCCATTTGCCGCTGGCGGTGGGGCTGGCACTGGCGGCCAAATACCGCGAAGAAGACTGGTGCGTCCTGTGCTACTTCGGCGAAGGCGCCACCAATATCGGCTACTTCCATGAGGCCCTCAACCTCGCGTCCGTGTGGAAACTGCCCGTCCTGTGGATCTGCGAGAACAACAGGTACGGCATGGGCACGGCCATTGAGCGCGCCTCGGCGGTGGACCAGGTGGCCAAGCGTGCCCCTGCCTACAACATGCCCGCCATGCAGGGCGACGGCATGAACGTGCTGGAGGTCAAGGCCA
Source organism: Anaerolineae bacterium (assembly GCA_034432795.1). GTDB lineage: Bacteria > Chloroflexota > Anaerolineae > DSLN01 > DSLN01 > DAOUBF01. The sequence continues at coordinate 24,917 of DAOUBF010000087.1, read as the reverse complement.
AGACGGCGGAGGCATTGGAGTACGTCCGCTCCGGCCAGGGGCCTATGCTGCTGGAGTTCTTCACCTATCGCTTCCGCGGCCACTCCATGGGCGATCCCGAACGCTACCGTGAGCCGGAAGAGGTCGCCCGCTGGCGCGAAGACGACCCCATTGGCCGCCTGCAGAAACTGGCTCTGGACCGGGGCGTCGCCAAGCAGAAGGATTTTGAGCAGATTGACGCCGCCGTGGAGATGGAAGTGGCCGAGGCGGTGCGCTTCGCTGAAGAAAGCCCCGACCCCACCTGGGAGATGATTCAGCAACACGTTTATGTCAATCCATGACCGGGAGAGAGGGACCTCATGCCTACGATAACCTATCGTGAAGCCGTCAGCCAGGCCCTGTGGGAGGAGATGGAGCGCGATGAGCGCATCTTCATCATGGGCGAGGAAGTGGGCGTGTGGGGCGGCACCTATGCCGTAACGCGCGGCTTCCTGGACCACTTTGGCGAAAAGCGCGTCCGCGACACCCCGATTGCCGAGGGCGTGATCGTCGGTGCGGCAGCGGGCGCGGCCATGGCCGGCCTGCGCCCTGTGGCCGAACTCATGACAATCAACTTCGCCCTGCTGGCGATGGACCAGATCGCCAACCACGCCGCCAAGCTCCATGCCATGTTCGGCGGGCAGATCACCTGCCCGGTGGTTATCCGCACCGTCGGCGGGGCCGGGCGGCAGTTGGCCGCCACCCACTCGCAGAACCTGGAGGTCCTGTTCGCCCACTTCCCCGGCCTAAAGGTCGTCGCCCCGGCGACGCCTTACGACGCCAAGGGCCTGCTCAAGGCCGCGCTGCGCCAGGAAGACCCCCTGCTCTTCATTGAGCACGCCACGCTCTACCCGACGCGGGGCGAGGTGCCTGAAGGCGACTACATTGTGCCCATCGGCAAATCCGAGGTCAAGCGCCGGGGACGCGATGTCACCATCATCGCCTACTCCAAGATGGTGCTCCTGGCGTTGGAAGCCGCCCAGGAACTCGCCAAAGAGGGCATTGAGGCCGAGGTCATTGACCTGCGCACGTTGCGCCCGTTGGACCTGGAGCCGGTCCTGGAATCGTTCAAGAAGACCAACCGGGCGGTGATCGCCGAGGAGGACTGGCGCTCCTATGGCGTCGGCGCGGAAGTGGCGGCCCGCATCTACGAGGAAGCCTTTGACTACCTGGACGCGCCGATTGCCCGTGTCGCCCAGGCCGAGGTGCCCCTGCCCTACAACCGCGAATTGGAGCAGATGGCCCTGCCCAAGGTCGCCGACATCGTCAAGGCGGTCAAGGACATGGGGTGGTAAACTCGTGGAGGAACGATGGCTGAAGTTGTGACCATGCCTAAACTGGGCTTTGACATGCGTGAGGGCACGCTGGTCAAGTGGCTCAAGCGCGAAGGCGAGGCGGTAAACAAAGGCGAGGTGATCGCCGAGATTGAGACCGACAAGGCCACGGTAGAGGTAGAGGCCTATGCCAGTGGCGTGATCAAGGGCCTCTTCGCCAGAGAAGGCGATGTGCTGCCCATCGGCGAGCCTATCGCCGTGATCGGCGCCCCCGACGAGACGGTGGACCTGGAGGCGCTTAAGCGCTCAGCAAAAGGCGAAGAAGCCCAAGCGCCTGTCCAGGCGGCTGCGGGGGCCGCGCCCACTGCTCCCGGCGCGACGCGCCCCGATGGCCGGGCGCTGCCAGAAGCGCCCCCAGCCGAAGCGCTCCCTATGGAGATCAAAGCCTCGCCGGTCGCCCGGCGGCTGGCCTCGGAACACGGGGTGGACCTCCGCCAGGTGACCGGCACAGGCCCCGGCGGACGCATTACCCGCCGCGACATTGAAGCTTACCTGGCGCAACCGCGCCCGGCGCCCGCTCCTGCCCCTGCACCTGCGCCCGTACCCGAAGCGGTCAGGCCGCCTGCATTCGGCGAGGAGCGCCCGCTCAGCCGCATCCGCCAGCTTATCGCCCGGCGGATGGTGGACGCCAAGCAGGCGCCGCACTTCTACGTCACCATTGAGGTGGACATGGCCGGGGCGATGAAACTCCGTCAGGACGCCAATGCGCTGCTGGATGACGCGCACAAGCTCTCCGTGAACGACCTGATCGTCAAGGCGGCCGCGTTGGCCTTGCGCGAGTTCCCCCGGCTGAACGCCTCCTTTGCTGGCGACAAGATCATCATCCACCCGGAGATCAACATCGGCATCGCCGTGGCCCTGGAGGATGGGCTGACCACCGTCGTGATCCGCAACGCCGACCAGAAGTCCCTGTCGCAGATCGCGGCGGAATCCAAGGAGATCATCGCCCGCACCCGCGAGGGCAAAAACCGGCCAGAGGACTTTGAAGGCATCACCTTCACCACCAGCAACCTGGGGATGTATGATGTGGACAGCTTCATCGCCATCATCAACCCGCCCAACGCCGCCATCCTGGCTACCGGCGCGGTGAAGGAGGTGCCGGTGGTGGTGGACGGCGAGGTGCGCGTGGGCACACGCATGAAGGCCACGATCTCGGTGGACCACCGGGTGAGCGATGGCGCGGAAGCGGCCCGCTTCCTGCAGGCCTTCAAGCGCATCCTGGAGCAGCCGCTGCGATTGGCCGTGTGATTGCCTGCGGAATTGCGCTCTCCTCATATTTCGCTAAAATAAAGAGCGGTCATCCTCACGATGGATGACCGCTCTTTTGCATGTGAATACGCTCAATGGCCTCGCTATCTCAGGTCTCAGCCAGCTCAATGGCTCCCACAGGTACTACAGGCGTGCGTGCCGCAGGTGGCGCAACCGCCGCCTGTGCCCGCAACGGCAGCACCGCTGCTAAACGCGGCGAACAGCGAGATCGCCCGCGCTGTGTGCAGGCTCTCGCAATTCGGGCACGGGATAGGATCGTCGGCTTTGGCCATCGGTCGCAAAGCGTCAAATTTGGTGTTACAATCAGAGCAGTAATACTCGTATAAAGGCATGGCGTGTCACCTCAACAGGCAGCATCACTATAAATCAATTGTATCCAGGTGACAAGCAAAGGTCAAACCAGACCGGGGCTAAGAATGTAATGTTAATGTATGGTACCCAACGGATTATTTCACAACGTCGCCTTCGGCGACAGGAATCAAGGAAATAGATAGCGTGAGGGGAGGAGAACCGACATTGAACGATCTCACTGACCGGGTATTGAACCTGGCGCAATTAGGTGGCGCCACCTACGCAGATGTGCGCCTGATCCACGAGGTCACCGAGACCGTCGCCGTGCGCGACCAGCACGTTGAGGTGCTGATGAACAGCGAAAGCCTGGGCTTCGGGGTGCGCGTCCTGGTCAAGAACGCCTGGGGCTTCGCCTCCAGTGCCACGATCACGCCCGACGAGGTGGACCGCGTCACTCGCCTGGCGCTGGAGATCGCCCAGGCCAGCGCAGTTCTCAGCGGCGACCCGGTGGATTTAGGCCCGCCGGTGACCAGCCGGGGCAGCTATCGCACCCCGATCAAGATTGACCCCTTCAGCGTGCCTGTAGAAAAGAAGGTGGAGACGCTGTTGGCGGCGACGACAGCCATGCGCCGCCATCCCAGCGTCAAGGTCGCCCGCGGCAGCCTGGTCGCACAACGCACCCGCAAAACCTTTGCCAATAGTGAGGGGGCCTACGTTGAACAGGAGCTGATTGAGACCGGGTGCGGCATCACCGCCACAGCCGTGGATGGCAATGAGGTCCAGACCCGCTCTTACCCCAACTCCATTGGCCGCCATCAGGTCACTGCCGGCTGGGAGATGGTGGAGGAGGTGGACCTGCCGGGTAATGCCGAGCGCATCGGCGCTGAGGCCGTTGCCCTACTGTCGGCAGCCCCCTGCCCCAGCACCGTGACCACCGTGATCCTGGGCAGCGCCCAATTGGCCCTCCAGATTCACGAGTCCTGCGGCCACCCGATTGAACTGGACCGCGTGTTCGGCAGCGAGGCAGCCTATGCCGGCACCAGCTTTCTCACGCCGGAGAAGCTGGGCACGTTCCGCTACGGCTCGGAGGTCGTGAACCTGACCGCCGACGCCATCCGCCCCTATGGCCTGGGCACGTTTGGCTGGGACGACGAAGGCGTGCCCGCCTCATCCACCCCCATTGTGCGCGATGGCCTGTTTGTCGGCTATCTCATGTCGCGGGAGACGGCGGCACGGCTGGGCCTGGTCTCTAACGGGTGTATGCGCGCCTCCGGTTGGAACCGCATCCCCCTCGTCCGCATGACCAATGTCAGCCTGGAGCCGGGCACATGGACCCTTGACGACCTGATCGCCGATACCGATGAGGGCCTGTACATGGAAACCAACCGCTCCTGGAGCATTGACGACAAGCGGCTGAATTTCCAGTTCGGCACCGAGATCGCCTATGAGATCAAGAAGGGCAAGCTGGGTCGCCTGATCAAGAACGCCACCTACACGGGCATCACGCCCCAATTCTGGGCCGCGTGCGACGCTGTGTGCAACGCCGATCACTGGGTCATGTGGGGCACACCCAACTGTGGCAAGGGCCAGCCCACCCAGATTGCCCACACCGGCCATGGCGCAGCGCCAGCGCGCTTCCGCCATGTGCAGGTGGGTGTGATTCAGAGGTAACCAGGGGGGACTTATGGCAGAGGACCTGTGGAAGCTTCGCCAACGTAAAGGGATGACTGTGCAGCAACTGGCGGCCAAGAGCGGCATCCCGGTGGCCGTCATCCAGGAATACGAGGCGGGCAAGCGCCCTATCCGCAGCGCAGACCTGCCCAAGCTGGCCCGCGCGCTGTTTGTGGAAGAGTGGGACATCAAAGACCTGTCCGAGCCGCCGCCACCACCGCGCCCTGCAGAGCCGCCCCGACCGCCCGCCGAAGCCGCGCCACCGGCCCGCCCGGCAGCACTGCCCGCGCGCCCGGCCCCCGCCGTTGAGCGAGCGCCGGAACAGCCCCCGCCCGCACCGCCATCAGCCGAGCGCCCTGCACCCGCACCGGCGCGCCCACCCGCAGAACAGCCCGCCCCAGCAGAGCGCCCGGCCAAAGCCCGCAAACCGCCCGCCCAGCCCGCACCGGCGCGCCCCACCCAGATCACCCATCTCCTGGGGCTGGCAGGCAAGCTGGGCCAGGACCGGGCCGCGCTGGAAGCCGAGATCGGCAAGCCGGTGGACCAACTGAACTTCCAGGAGGCCCGGCGCTGGCTGGGCGAATACCAGCGCCGCCTGCGCGAACGCCGGGCCGCGATGGCTGGGGCCGCCCCGCCCCCAGCACCTTCCGGCGAGACGCGCCACCGCGCCCACCTGCCGGAGAGCGTGGATGGCTTTGAGGCCGCCTATCTGACCCGACACCAGCAGGCCGGCACGCGCCTGTGGTTCAAGTTGTTCAACGGCGAAACCTTTGAGGGACACCTGGTCGGCTTTGGCCCATACAACATTGTGATCCGCCAGGACGACGGGACGGAGGTCAACCTGCAGAAGCTGGCAATTGCCTACTACCGCAGCGTGGGCGCACCCGAACGCGCAGCAGAATCCCCAGGTGAAGGGGACGGAAGCACCGAAACCACAACGCCTACAGGAGAGACGCCATGAGTCTGGGTGACCAACTGCGCTTTCTACGCGCCATGAAGGGGGGCCCCTCCACGCGCGAGATCGCCCAGGCAATTGGCCTGGAGCGCACCACCCCCCTGCGCGAGATTGAGCAACGTTACCGCGAGATCGGCGACGACGCCCTGCTGGAAAAGCTCGCCGCTTATTTCCAGGTCTCCGTTGAAGAACTCAAGTGGCATCGGGCGCGCTATCGCAAGGCGCTCAGCCGCTTCCTGGAAGAGGCCCTGCAACATGGGAAGCGCGTGCACCTGCACCTGCGCTCCGGCGAAACCCTGACCGGCAAAGTGATGTGGTGGGACCTGGGCGCCGCTGGCCTGCAACCGGACGAAGGGGAACTGCTGGTGGTGCAGCGCCACGCGGTGATTGACTGGGAACCGGCCACAGCAGAAGGCGAGCAGAGCACAGGCGCCCCACCAGATCAGTCCTCAATCGCCAGTCGTCAGTAATCAGACAGAAGGAGTCCGGATGTTAGGCCCAACCCAGATACAAGCCATTCTCCAGCGTGCCCTCGCGCTTTCCCAGGCCGAGCAGACCGAAGCCGTCCTGTTCGTCCACGATACTTACCTGACGCGCTTCGCCAACAATAGCATCCATCAGAACGTCAACGAGCACAACACGCTGCTCAGCCTGCGGGCCGTCGTGGGCAAGCGGGTGGGCGCGAGCGTGACCAATGACCTGAGCGAGGCGGGCCTGGCCGCGGCTGCCGCCAACGCGCTGGCGCTGGCCCGGCTGCAACCGGAGAACCCCGATTTCCCCGGTCTGCCTCAGCCGCAGCCCATCCCCGCTGTGGAAGCCTTTGACGAGGCCACCGCAGCCTTCACGCCAGAAGCGCGCGCGCGAGCGGTTGAAGCGATCTGCCGCCGCACGGCGGAGAACGGCCTGCTCGCTTTCGGCGCCTTTCAGACCGCCATCCACGAGATCAGCGTGGCCAATTCGCTGGGCCTGTTCGCCTACTTCCCCACCACCCACGCCGACCTGCAAATCGTGGTGATGAGCGAGGACAGTTCCGGCTGGGCGCAGCAGAGCGCCTGGCGCGTGGGCGAACTGAACACCGAGGCGCTGGGCGCTGAAGCCCTCACCAAGGCGCTGAACAGCCGCCTGCCGCGCCAACTGCCCCCCGGCGAATACCCGGTCGTCCTGGATACCTATGCCGTCTCCGACCTGCTGGAGATGCTGGCCTATCATGGCATGGGCGCCACCGCCGTCCAGGAGGGCCGAAGCTGGCTGAGCGGTCGCCTCGGCCAGCAACTGATGAGTCCGTCCGTGTCCATCTGGGACGACGGGAACGATGTGCGTGGGCTGCCCTTGCCTTTTGACGGCGAGGGGATGCCCCGCCAGCGCGTGGAGATCGTGCGGCAGGGCGTGGCCCTGGGGCCAGTGTACGACCGGCTCACGGCAGCCCGCGAGCCAGGGAAGCGCACCACCGGCCACGCGCTGTTCCCCTTCAACCCGATGCTCCTGGGGGCAGGCCCCATGCCTCAGCACCTGTTCCTGGCCCCCGGCGAGGCCAGCGTGGATGAGATGATCGCCTCCACCGAGCGCGGCATCTATGTCACGCGCCACTGGTATACGCGCATGGTCCACCCGCGTGACGCCATCGTCACCGGTATGACCCGCGACGGCACGTTCTTCATTGAAAACGGCGAACTGGCCTACCCCATCAAAAACCTGCGCTTCACCCAATCCTATGTCCAGGCCCTGGCTGGGGTGGAGATGATCGGGCGCGAGACCCGCCTGATGGGTGACTGGGCAGGCTCCACCTGCGTCCCGGCGCTGAAGCTGCGCAGTTTCCTGTTCACCGGCGCCACCGAGTTCTGAGGTCAGCCCTCAGCCGCTGGCTGTAGAGGTACTCAACGGATTATTTCACAATGTCACCTTCGGTGACAGGATTTAAGGAAAGTGGCTGCGAAGCCCGCAACTCCGCCCAGGCTGCACGAATGGTGGCCAGGGCCTCCGGCGTTTCCGGCAACTCGCCGTAGTGCACGTTCACATAGGCTTCGGTGATCAGGCGCACCTGGTCGGTCGCGGTGGGGAAGGCCCGCGCCAGGCTGGAAAGATACTGGTAAGGCGTCTCAGAGGGGGCGCGAGGGTAGCCCCGCGTTGCGGCCAGCCGGGCCATCTGGGCGTAGATGCGCCGGATGGAGAGCGCCGCCAACACCCTCCGCCCAAGGCCGAAGCGCTGCACCAGCCGGGCCAGGCCGCCCGCGCTTTCATCCAGGAGGCCGCGCCAGGCCGAGGCGAGAAGGCCGCCGGTGAGCAGCGTCTCGCTGCCCTGGCCCCGCTGTGAGGGAGCGCTCTGCAGCCGCCGCACGGCCCGGAGGACACCGACCAGGACCAGCGCCAGAATGGCCATAAAGGCCAGGCCCTGTAGAACGCCCACGATGTGCATGACCTCCGGCGAGAGCGACGCCCCCATCTGTGAGATACTCTGCCGCATCGCCTGCAGCCTTTCCTCAAGTTGCGCCATAAAGCGCAGGTCAATGTTGGGGATGACGTTGGCCACAAACTCCACCAGCACAGCCAGCGCCGCGACGAACAGGGACAGGATCAGGGCAATCAGCGCGATCAAAATGAGCCACACCGGGCTGAGCCAGCCTAGCACCTGGCCGGGGAGCGGCCCGGCCAATAGCCCCGTCACTGCTGCGCCCATCCCGATCACTGCCGCCGACGCCAGCGCCAGGATACCCAGCCAGGCGCGGCCCAATGGCATAGCCTGCCCCCCGCGCAACCGGCTGACCTCCTCCACGCGAGCCATCGCCACCGCCATCAGGCTAAAGAAGAAAAAGGCCACAATATAAGGCGTGATGTCGCGGATGATGTACAGGTTGAAGAAGAACAGGAAAACCACAAAGATGACCACGCCAGCGCGAAAGCGCAACCCGGCCAGGGCCACCGAAGGTGCGGCCTGCCCCAGCCGCAGCCCGCGCCACCACAGGAGCAGCACCACCAGCAGAATGAGGAGTTCGTGAGGCAAAAGATTAAGCGGCTGAGTGAATGAGGCCAGCGGCCGCCTGAGCAGTTCAAGGGGCGGTAGCGGCTCCTCAACATAGACGAGGCCACGCAGCGCGACTCCCCCGGCCAGCACCAGCGCGAGGGCATGTGCCCAACGCTGGAGGCGCAGCTTGAGACGCAAGGCATGGAGCAGCCGCGTCAGGGCCAGCGGCGCCAGGATCAGACCGGCCACCCAGGCGACGGCCACTGCATCCGGCAGCTCCACCGTGACGGGCGTGAGGGCGATAAACCAGGGCGTGAACCAACACACCTCGGCGCAGGCCCCCGCCAGAAAAGCGGCCTCACGTCTCAGATTCATGGGAACTCGTAGAAACTCAGAGGGACTCAGGGAAATTCAAGGTTCCCATGGGGTCCTCTGAGTGCCCAGATCATATACATAGATACCGGGTACACGCTCCACCGGTTCATCGGCAAGCGAGACAAGCACCAGGCGACGCCCGGCCTGGTGCAGCCGTCGCAGAGCCGCCAGCAATTCGGGCGTCACCACAGCACTGATCACCACGAACGTCGCCCCCCAGGGCAGGCGCGGGCTTTCGCGCAGTAGCAGGCTCTCCAGCGTGGAAGTGACGAATGGGCTGACGCCTGCCAGCGCCTCCAGGAGGCGCATCAATTGCGCGGGCGACCGCCCCGGCAGGATGCGGAAGGGCTGATCAGAGTGGGCCAGGGCGCCGTTGGCGATCAGCCCCACCGCGTATTTATGCTCAATGGCCCATTGCGCCAGCGATGCCGCCACGCTGATCACCTGCTCCAGCTTCTCCGGTTGCGTCCCCTCCCAATATTGGGCGAAGGTGGCCACGTTCAGGCACAACACCACATTCTGGCTCGTGGTCGGCTCGTACACCTTGACCTGGAGCTTGCCCTGGCGCGCGGTGGCCTTCCAGTGGATGTGGCGGAAGCTGTCGCCGGGCCGCATATCGCGTGCCCCCATAATGCGGTTGGGGTCCTCAAACAGCCGCCGCCGCGTGCGCAGGTCGCCCAGGGGGTCTTTGGGCGGCAGGCCCAGAGCGGGTAAAGGCAGCAAGCGCGGGTAAACCACGATGTGGGTGCGTGGCGCACGCTCCTCGGTATGGCTGAACAGGCCAAAGGGGTCCCCCGACTCCAACCGCACCGGCCCCAGCATGTAGATGCCGCGCTGCTCACAGCGAAACGTGTACTGGCGGCGGATGCGCTCGTACCAGCGCAGGCTGAAGCTGTGCGCCAACAGGCCCTGATCGGGCAACGAAGACGGGCCGATAATGCCGGGCTGCAGCGGGGTAAGAGCGATGGGCCAGCACTCCTCAACCCGCAGCCAGCCCACAGGCAGGAGCTTGCGGTTCTCCACCACAAGCGTCAGGTCAAACGTCTGGCCGGGGAAGTTGCGCGGGTGGCTGACCCGACGCTCATAGCGCACATGGCGCAGCACGCGCCGGTCCCAGCCCCATGACACCAGGATGACCGCTGCCAGGAATGACCCCAGCGCCAAAAACGCCGTACTCCACGTAGGGGGCTGAAACCCGGCCTCCGCCGATCCCTCCGGGGCCAGAGCGGTAGCGGTAAGGCGCGAGATCAGCCCAATGAGGATCAGCAGGAGAGAAAGCTGGACCCAGGCCCGGTGAAACATACTACCCTGAAGGAGGGAGGACGGGGGACGGCCCGGTACCGTCCTCCCTCCGTCGTCCGTTACCCCTCATCAACAGCACGCAACGCCGCCTGTTGCTGCGCCACGAGCGTGCGGATGCCGCTCTCAGCCAGGGAGAGCAACGTATAGAGCATATCCCGCGAGAAGGTGCGCCGTTCGGCGGTCCCCTGAATCTCAATGAACTCGCCGCTGGCCGTCATCACCACATTGAAATCCACATCCGCGTTGGCATCCTCATCGTAGGTCAGGTCCAGGCGGGGTTCCCCCTCCACGATGCCCACGCTGACCGCCGCGACGGGCATACGCAGCCCGCTGGCCGCCAGCACGCCATTGCGCACCAGCCGCTTGAGCGCCAGGGCGACAGCGATGTAGCCGCCGGTGATGGCCGCCGTGCGCGTGCCGCCGTCGGCCTGGATCACATCGCAGTCCACGATGATCTGGCGCTCGCCCAGGCGTTCCAGGTCCACCGCCGCACGCAACGAACGCCCGATCAGGCGTTGAATCTCATAGGTGCGCCCGCGTGGCCCCATCAACTCACGTGGGCTGCGCTTGTGCGTGGAGCGGGGCAACAGGCTGTACTCCGCCGTGATCCAGCCGCGCCCCTGGCCCTTGAGCCAGGCCGGCACAACCTCATCCACAGAGGCATTGCACAGCACCCGCGTCCGCCCCATTTCAATCAGGACCGAGCCTTCGGCGTAATCGGTGTAATTGAGTGTGAAGCGAACAGGCCGAAGTTCATCCGGGCGGCGACCATCAGGGCGCATGGCTCACCTCTCGTTCGTCTGGTGCGCGTTCCCACGCCATCCAGGCTCTCCCTCGTCCGTTATCTCATGTAGCTGTCACCAGCAGGTAAATCCCCACCAGCGCCAGGCCGAAGCCAACCATATAGCGCAGGCTCAGGCCCTCGCGCAGGAGCGCAATGCCCAGCAGGCTGGCCAGCAGGATGCCCGTAATGCGGATCGCCGGGACTGCGCGGGAGATGTCCACGCCGGTGGCGAAGGTCAGATACAGGAAGATGGTCACAAAGCTAAAGGCGATGCCGACGCCAACAGCGGCAGCCAGGCCCTCGCGGGTGGCGAACACGGGCTGGCCGTTCGCCCGCCCGATAAACAGCCAGAGCAGCCCAATCGTCAGCGTGCACACGCCGTAGATCACTGCCCCCAGGCCGGTGCTGATCCGGCTAGCTGCCAGTTTAACCGAGAAATCGGCCAGGGCCAATGCCAGCGCTGCCCCGGCACCGAACGCGATCCAGCGCAACCCCTCAGGAAGCATGGCTGAGATTATAGCACGGCCAGGCCCAGGCGGCGAATAACATGCGCCTTGTCGTGGCGAACGGCAGCGCGTATTTGCTCAACTCAGCGCAGCGATCAGCGTGCGCCCCAGCGCCTCAACTGCCGGGGCGATCAGCAGGGCAACGGCCAGGAGGAGACCCGCCAGCAGCGCGGCGACGGCCATGTTCCCTTTGGCCAGTTCGGCTACTTCATCCACATCGCGCGTCAACCGGTTGAACAGCCACACGGTAAAGGCCATCGCCGCCAGACCGATGAGCAACGCCAGAAGAAAGTGGAGCGCCAGGAGACCCAGGCTGACAAGCGGACGCAGGGCCGGGGCCACATCGGGCTGCACCCCAGGCAGGACCAGCGTCGGGCGCAACAGGAGCGCCAGGCCCACAATGGCCGCGCCCATGACCAGCCCAATCGCCGGATTGCCCCGCCGCAGCTCGGCCCACTCATCCACGTCGCGCGTGGCCCGATTCACAACGTACAGCCCGGCATACGCCGCCAGCGCCGCCAACAGCGCCGCGATAACCACCTGCGCCAGACTCAACCCAATCTCTGCCAGCATAGTCGCTTCGCTCCTGACGGAAGACGGAGGAGCTTCCGTCCTCCGTCCACCTAAGGCATCGCCTCCCGCGTCCACTGCATGGGGTCCACCGGCACGCCGTTGATGCGCATCTCCCAATGCAGGTGCGATCCGGTCACCAGGCCGGTGGCCCCGATCTCGGCGATCTTCTGCCCCGGCCTGACCTCATCCCCCACGTTCACCAATATCTTGGAGAGATGCCAGTAGCCGCTGAACACGCCACCGCCGTGATCCAGGATAATGGCGTTGCCGCGCACGGTGAGCTTTTGCGCCAGGGCCACGCGCCCGGCGGCCGGCGCAACCACCGGATCGCCGACAAAGCCATTCAGGTCGGTGCCCTCATGGTAGCTGGAATATGGGCCACCGTTATAAGACCGCCGCGTGCCGAAGTGCGAGGTGATCTCGCCGGAGGCGGGCAGTTGGAACAGGCCCTCCCACAACCGCTTCGGCGTGAATTGCGTATACACGCCCATGACGATGGCCCGCTCCTCAGCCAGCAACTGGGGATCAAGGAGCTGGCTGGTCTGGGGATCGAGGATGAGTTGCTCCCTGGCATAACCCGGCTCCACCACCTGAACCCGCTGCTGAAAGACGCTGGCCTCGCCTGTGGGCAGGGTGGCCGTGATGACCAGCGGATACAGGCCGGGCGGCGTGAAGGCATTCAACCCGGCTATAGCCCAACTCCCCGAGGCCTCATCTACAAAGCGCAATCGCTGGTCGGCGAAAGAACCGCTTAAGGTGACTGTCACGCCCTGGGTGACGGTGACACGCACGGCGAAGGCGCGACCCTGCACGGCGGGCAGGGGATGCGCATGGACTGCGACAAAGGGCGGCGGCAAAGCCGGTAAGGGCGGCCCTTCACCGGGGATGACGAGCCGCTGGCCGGGGTAAATCGGCTGGGCCAACGACAGGCCATTCGCCAGGGCGATCTCCCAGGCGCTACGTCCGAAGCGGGCCGCGATGCGCGTCAGGGTATCGCCGCGCACGACCGTGTAGATGCGCTCGCTGCCGCTATTCCCGCCCACCGGGATGAGGAGGGTCTGGCCAGCGATGATCAGGTCAGGGTTAGTGATGCCATTGAGCCGGGCAATGGCCTCAGGCTGCACGCCGAAGCGTGCAGCGATACCCCGCAGCGTGTCGCCCACCTGAACCAGGTACTCTGTCGTCTGAGGCTGGGGGGGCGGCGTCTGCCCGCCGGGGATGATCAGGCGTTGACCGGCGAAGATCAGTGACGGGTTGGCGATCTGGTTCGCCTGGACGAGAGCTTCAACGGTCGTGCCATAGCGTTTGGCGATAGCGAAGAGTGTCTCACCTGGCTGGACAACGTGAATCGTGGTCACCTGCGTTTCCGGCGTGGGCGTGGTCTCCTGCGCCAACAGTGGCGATACCTGGAGCATCAAGACCGCCAGCAACGTGAAGACAATGGCAACGGGGGAGAGGTATGTTCTATCTTTCATAGGGGCATAAACTCCAATCGGTCACCCACCTGGACGCGCTCAAGGAGCGCCGGGACACCCTCCAGGATATAGCGGGCGGGCCGGCGGGGGATATACGCCGGCACAAAAGGTCGGGCCAGCCGGACATCCACCACGTCTCCCTGGCTATTCACCCAGATGACCGCGATAGGGAAAAACACGCATAGCATATGGATTCCCGCCCCCAGGCGGGAATCGCGCGCCTCAACCAGGACCAGCCCCTCCTCGGGGGGCAGGGCGCGGCGGAAGGTCAGACCGCGCAGTTTGCACAGGTGCGCATCGCACCACCGCGCTCGCGGCACGAGAACCTCGCCTTCAGGCAGGCGGCGAACCGCAACCCAAGGATGACGGGCAGCAGACGACGGACGGATCATCGCTTGAAGGCCGCGCTCCTCAACAGGAGTATAGCACAAGCTGACAGCACACTCCAGCGGGCCTACCCCGATAGACTTTAACAATTTGCAGGAAATCAAAGCCGTGTTCGCCGATGCAGGCGTCTGGCCTCAGCGCCCCACAGATGATGGGCCGCCTCGGGTCGGCCTGCGCCCCTTGCGGCGCCCCCGCTGTTCCTGACGCCGGCGTTCTAACAGCGCAGCAAAGAGGCGCTGCGAGACCTCCAGCTTGAAGGGGCGTTCCTCCTGCCCTTCCCAGAACTCATCCAGAACCGTGCCGGACATCATCCGACCGTAGACATACGCCTGGACGAGCAATTCCAGCCGGTCGGCGTCGCGCAGGATGCGCGCCTCAATGGACTCTTCATCCTTGGCTGCCTGCCACCAGGTGCGAAAGCGTTCGCCGAACTCCACGCCCTGGAGCAGTTCCCTGAGCGCATTCAGTTCGGCCTGGGGCTTGGCGTCGGGCGGGAAGAAGCGGACGACCGGCTGAGGCAGGTCAGTCGTCAGGCTTTCAGGCAGGTCGTGCAGCAGGATCATCGCCAGGAGCTTACCCAGGTCCACCGGCTCGGCCACGAGTTCAGCCAGGACCAGGGCAATGAAGGCCGTGCCGAAGATATGGTCGGCGACACTCTCCGCACCCGTAAGCCCGCGAATGACCCAGCCCGTGCGCGGCATCCGCTTCAGGCGGTTCGCATGCAAGATCAGCGTCAGGATCGCCTCTGCATCCATAGGGGGAATTGTAGCACGATTTACATCCTATTCACACGCCCCCTTCGGGTGCATCTCAAATTCGGGGCAGGCAACTTTCCTCCTCTGGATGGGGGAGAATGAGGGTGGGGGTGACTTTGCCCCCCACCCCAGCCCTCCCCCACAGAGGGGGGAGGGGGATAACGCCTGTTCCCTCCCCCTGGATAGGGGAGGGCAAGGGAGGGGGTGAGAACCGGGCCGCCCACTGGGCAAGGCGGCGCCTCGCCGTTGCATTCTGGGACAGACCTCGCAGGTCTTGAAGACCTGCGAGGTCTCCGCCTGCCCCTAACCAGTTGGCTTTGACAGGCCCAAGGCGAGCGGCTATCATTGGATTGAGATTTGCCTGAGGGCTGACGGCTGACTGCACTCCATGACACGGTGGCAACGTTTTAGGTGGATGGCGCGGCGCGGCCTGCTACTGGCCTTCACCGCGCTGATCTTGCACCAGGATATGGCCCCCCTGCAGGGCTTTGACGCCCGGCTGGAGGCGATCCTGCGCGGCCAGCGCTTTGACTTCATCACCTGGGCGCTCCAGTCCATCGCCAGCAAAAGCTGGGAATCGGCCCTGGGCGCGCAGGCTTATCTGACCGAAGCCCAGCGCAAGCAATTCGTCCTGGATTACCTTGACCTGGTCGGGCGCATCAACGATCTCAACGCGCAAATTGAAGCGATCTACACGGACCCCCAGGAGCATCAGCCAGAGGCCACATCCGCTGCCCTGCGCCGGGAACTGGCCGCGCTTCAAGCGGACAAGCAACGCCGCCAACCCCTGGTGGAGAGCATCCTGCAAGAGCAACTCGCGGCAGTCCTCGCCGACGAGGGCCTGGGTTGGAGAGGCCAGGTCTTCCCGCCGGTCGCCTTGCGCTTCACCCCTCTGCCCATGCAACTGGTCATCTCTCCCCGCGAGACGATCACCCTCAAAGCGCAGGCCAGCCTGAACTCCGACCTGCCTATTGAACGGCAGGTGGCGCTGGAGAACCAGATTGACCGCGAACTCAATGTCTCATCGCTGGTCGTTCCCCTGGGCGGCCTGGCTATGTATCCGGCCATGCTTCTGGAAAACGCCTCCCTGGAATGGACCCTCAAGGACGCCGCCCACGAGTGGACGCATCACTGGCTGCTGTTTCGCCCCCTGGGCTGGAACTACGAGAGCAGCCCGGAAACACGCACGATCAATGAGACGGTAGCCAACATCGCTGGCAACGAATTGGGAGAGGCGGTCCTGGCCCGGTTTTACCCGGAATTCGCCCCCTCGCCTGCCTCGTCATCCTCCTCAGGGGAAAGCACCCCGGAAAGGGCCTCCCCTCCCGCCTTTGACTTCCGCGCCGAGATGCATATCACGCGCGTCACAGTGGACCAACTCCTGGCAGAGGGGAAGATCGCCGAAGCGGAAGCCTATATGGAGCAGCGCCGCGAGCTATTCGTTCGGAATGGCTACCGCATCCGCAAGCTCAACCAGGCCTACTTCGCCTTCTACGGCGCTTACGCCGACCGGCCAGGCGAACGCGGCGAAGACCCCATCGGCCCGGCGGTGGTGCGCCTGCGCCAACAGAGCGCCTCTCTACGCGAGTTTCTGGAGACGGTCTCAGGCGTCACTACGCTGGCCGAACTCCAGCGCCTGACCGCCCCAGCCGCCAGCGGCAATTGAGCGCGCGTCTGCACACCTCAGACCGTCGTCTGCCGTCCATCGTCAGACGGCGATCCCGGCCCGCTGGAACTTGGCCTCAATCGTTGTGGCGACTTCCTGAAAATACTGGTCCGCGTAGGGGAAAGCGAACCAGACGACCCCCAACCCTGTGAGTATACCGGTGATCAGCCGCATCCACGAGTTAAACGAGCCAAGCGCGTCGCCGGCGTAAAACCAGGCCGGGAGGGCATTGTTCGTCAGCGCGGCCAGCCAGGCGTTGCTGTCGCGGAACCCCTGGCCGATACCTGCCAAGTCGCTGATGAAGTGGCTGGTACCATCCAGGGCCAGCGGCAGCACCAGGAGCACGAGCCAGGGCCAGCGCAGCGGCCGGACGCGCCCGCGCAGCAGCCCGAACACCACCGCGCCAAACCAGATGGACGTGTACAACGACACCATCCGGTCACTCCAGGCGACCTTGTAGCCCATCTCGGCGTTGCCCACGAACTCACGCAGCCGCAGGGGGTCATTGCCCGCCGGCCAGACCGCACGAATCTGCTCCAGGCTCCACATAGGCTGCGGTCCGAAGAGGAAGAACGAGCGCTGTGGCAATTGATGGCATTGCGTGCTGTAGATCGCGTAGATCACGCGGGCCGGCGTCTCCAGCCCGGCCTCTTTGAAGATCGGCGCCAGCCAGGGCAGCCAGACATATAACCCCCAGACGAACAGAAAGGCCCATAGCCAGTGGCGGCTCAGGCTCAACACCACCCGATTAGCGCGGATGGCAGCTTCCCTGTTCCTGGGACGGACAGCAACGGTTTCCATATCCCACCTACTGCGATTCTATACGGCATCCCACCTACTGCAATTCTATACGGCGAACAGCAACCGATCTGGTATAGCTCAGGTGTAGGGCAGGTTTCTATACCTGCCGCTCTTCTTACTTTAGCAGAATTAAGCATAATCCGCAATAAGCAAAATGGCCTGATCTATGGGGGGCTGAACCCCATACCGGGCTTGGGCACACGGTTGGTGAAACGGTAGATTGGCGCTATAATCACCCGCGATGCACGACTTTCTCATTGAAATGCTGGAGTGCCCAGTCTGTCATGGCGGGTTAACCTGGGCTGTCCTTGAACAGCGCGGCGCTCATATAGAAGAAGGCCACGCCAATTGCGTCACTTGCGGCGCAACTTACCCCATTTGGGAGGGCATCGGCCTGTTCCTCACGCCCGATCTGCCACGCAACGACCTGTGGGAGCAGGTAGGGAGCGGGCTGATGCAGTTCCTGCGGGCGCATCCCAATGTTGAACGCCAACTGATGGACGCGCCGCTGGATACGCTATCACCCGCCGACCAGTTCTTCCGGGCACTCGTCCTGGAAGAGCGGGGGGACTACGCCCAGGCGCACACCGCCGCTGAGAGAGCGCGCACCCGGCTCTACACGCCAGAGTACCTGGCCTGCTATACCAGCCAGGTCCACTATGTCGTTGAGCGCCTTGCAGCAACGGAAGACCCCATTGTTGACCTCGCCTCTGGACGGGGTGAATTGATAGAGACGCTGGCTCGACGCCTCAACCAGCCGATTGTCGCCACTGATTTCAGCCCCCGTGTGCTCCGCCGTGACCGCCGCTGGCTGGAGTTCTTCGGCCTTTATGAACAGATCAGCCTGCTCGCATTTGACGCCCGGCGTACACCGTTTAAGGACGGTGCCGTTAAGATACTGACGACCAACCTGGGCCTGCCCAACATTGAACAACCGGATCGCCTGATCTCCGAGCTCCAGCGAATCGTAGCCGGGGAGTTTTTAGCGATTTCGTTCTTCTTCCCGACAGAGGACGAGGTGAACGCAGCAGCTATCCGCCAGGCCGGGTTAGCCACGTTCCTCTTCCGCGACTCGGCGCTGGCGCAGTTCAGGGCTGCGCGCTGGCAGGTGGAAATCGCCAATTCCTGCACAGGCATCGCACGGCCCACGCCGCCCGGCGTGATATTAGAGGGCGCCAGTATTGATGCTATCCCAGTCTCCGAGACAACTTTGGAATGGTGCGTACTCATCGCCCGCAGCACCAGTTAAGCAAGATGCACTGGCTGGAGTTGAGCGTAGAAGTAGACGGCGAGGCTGCCGAGGCCGTCGCCGAGGCGCTGCGGCCCTATGCCTATGGTGGCGTGGCCATTGAGCAGGTCGGCGGCCCATTGCCCGCGCTCCAGGACGAGTGGGCGCCGCAAGAGGCAGGCGAGGCCCGTTACGTCGTGCGCATCTATATCCCGGAGGACCAGGCCGCGCCCACGACATTGCGCCGCGCCCAGGAGGCGATGTGGCACCTGGGGCAACTTTACCCCATTCCCGCGCCCCAGGTGCAGCGCCTGGCCGAGGAAGACTGGGCCGAGGCCTGGAAGACCCACTTCACCATTACCCGCGTGGGGCGGCGCCTGGTCATCGTCCCCGCCTGGCAATCGTACACCCCCCGGCCGGAGGACATCGTCATTGCCCTGGACCCCGGCATGGCCTTCGGCACCGGCCTGCACCCCACCACGCAGATGTGCCTGACCGCCCTTGAGGCCCTGCTCCAACCCGGCATGTCCGTCCTGGACATAGGCACCGGTTCCGGCATCCTGGCCCTGGCTGCCGCCAAACTGGGCGCGGCCCAGGTGCTGGCCGTAGATACCGACACGGTCGCCGTCGCCGCAGCCCGCGCCAACGTCCGCCTGAATCAGGTGGAGGGAGTCGTCCGCGTTGAACACGGCTCGCTGGAGGTTGTGGGCAACAGCACCTGGGACCTGGTTCTGGTCAACATCCTGGCGCCGGTGATCGTCTGGCTGCTGGAGGCCGGGCTGGGGGCGCGGGTTCGGGCAGGGGGCATCCTGGTGGCTGCCGGCCTTATCGCCGAACAAGCCCCGGCGGTCATCGCCGCCCTCAGACGCGCCGGCCTGACCTTAAGCGAACAACGCCAGATTAAGGACTGGGTGACGCTGATTGCGACCGCTCCCAGGCCATCTGCGCCGCCGCCACCACCTCCTGCCAGGGCACGCCCCGCTCCAGCGCAATCCGGTGGCAATCGTCATACTCCGGCACGGCGCGCACCCGACCGTCTTTCGTCCTGGTCACCTTCACATGCACCGGGCCAAAGCGCGTGACCACCGTGACGATCTCACGGGGCAGGCAGCGGCGCAGCAGGGTCTGCTGGCGCACGCCCAATGTGGTCGTCTCGGCAAACAGCAGGTCTGTCAGCGCCGCAGCATCAGCAGGGCGGCAGAGGACGGTGAGGAGGATGCCGGGCCGGTTCTTCTTCATGTGGATGGGCGTGAGATAGACGTCCAGGGCACCGGCGGCGAACAGGCGGGCCATGATATGGTCATACCCCTGCGGGTTCATATCATCTATATTTGTCTCCAGCACGGTCAGCGTTTCCAGCGTATCCCCTGCATCCACCTCAGCCTCACCGATCACCAGCCGCAGCACATTAGGAATCGTAGGAAGGTCACGTTGGCCCGCGCCGTAGCCGATGGCCTGCACCCGCATCGCCGGTAGCGGCCCATATTCCCGCGCCAACGTGCTTAAGATCGCCGCACCGGTGGGCGTCACCCACTCCCCCTCTCCATCCACGCCCTGGACAGGTGCGCCTTTGATCAACTCCAGCGTGGCGGGCGCGGGCAGCGGCAAGGGGCCATGCGCCGAGCGCGTTTGCCCCCGGCCTAAGGGCAAAGGTGAAACAATGACGGCCTCTACCCCCAATGCCTGAAGTCCGGCGACGGCGCCCACCACATCCACGATAGTATCCAGGCTGCCGAGTTCGTGAAGGTGCACCCGGTCCAGGGCAATCTGGTGCAGCCGGGCCTCCACTGCGGCGATGCGCTGCAGAATGTGATGGGCGGTCTCCTTGACAGGGGGGGCCAGGCGGCTGGACAACACCAGCCGCTCCACCTCTGGCCAGGCGCGTTCGCTGGCCGGGTCGCTCACCAGAACCTCGGCCTGAGTTGCGGCCAGCCCGCCCCGCACGACCTTGTGCGCCTCCACTGTGCAGCCGGGGAGGTCCAGCGCAGCGATGGCGTCCTGCAACACCTGCAGGGGCAGGCCAGCATCCAGCAACGCCCCCAGGATCATATCGCCGCTGGCGCCGCCAATGCAATCAAAGTAAGCGATCCGCATCTAAACTGTCCAGCCTCCTCAATTGACCCCAGGAATCAGGGGAGTTCCAGCAGTCCCTGACAGGGGCGGATTCGGAACCCGCCCCTACGGGCGCGATTCCGACCCATTATAGCCGATTTCGGTACAACGGGCAGCCTCCCAAAGTTGTGAAAATGGCAGCCCTCATGTACACTAAGGCCAATCGCAATCCGGGGGTCTATCACACGGATTATTCCATGAACGTCGCTTTCAGCGATAGGGATCAAGGAGGTTAGAGAGCATCCGTCTATGGACAAAGCCCACAACCATCAGACAGAGCAGATAGAGGGGAGTGCGTTGGCCACCGCCCAGGCGCAATTTGACCGGGCGGTGCAGTACCTCCATCTGGACCCTGGCCTGGCCGATCTGCTGCGCTGGCCACGGCGCGAACTGACCGTGAGCTTCCCGGTCAAGATGGACGACGGCAGTATTCGCCGCTTCGTCGGCTACCGCGTCCACCACAACCTGGCACGTGGGCCGACGAAGGGCGGCATCCGTTATCATCCCAGCGTCACCCTGGATGAGGTGCGCGCCCTGGCGATGTGGATGACCTGGAAGTGCGCCCTGGTTAACATCCCCTACGGCGGGGCCAAAGGCGGCGTTGTCTGCGACCCCCATCAGCTCTCGCTGCGCGAGCTGGAGGGATTAACCCGCCGCTACGCCACCGAGATCGCTGTCCTGATGAGCCCGGAGGGGGACATCCCGGCGCCCGACCTGGGCACCAACCCCCAGGTGATGGCCTGGATCATGGACACCTACTCCATGCACCGCGGCTATTCGGTCCCCGCTGTAGTCACGGGCAAGCCGATCAACATTGGCGGCTCAAAGGGGCGCAACGAAGCCACCGGTCGTGGGGTGATCTTCACCACGCGCGAGGCCCTCAAACTGCTGGGCAGGCCCCTGGCCGGGGCGACCGTGGTCGTCCAGGGCTTCGGCAACGTAGGCTCTATCGCTGCGCTCACCGCCTACGAACTGGGGTGCAAGGTCATCGCTGTCAGCGATGTGCGCGGCGGCATCTACAACCCCAAGGGCCTGGACATCCCCGCCGTCATGCGCCACGCCAGGGAGACGCGCTCGGTGGTCGGCTTCCCCGGCAGCGATGGCCTGACCAACGCCGAGTTGCTCGCCCTACCCTGCGACGTGCTCATCCCGGCGGCCATGGAGCACCAGATCACCCGCCATAACGCCGCCGCCGTCCAGTGCAAGGTCCTGGCCGAGGGCGCCAACGGCCCCACCACGCCGGAGGCCGACGAGATCCTGCTGGACAAGGGTGTCTTCATCATCCCCGACATCCTGTGCAACGCCGGCGGGGTGATTGTCTCGTACTTTGAATGGGTGCAGGGCCTGCAAGCCTTCTTCTGGGAAGAGGCCGAAGTCACCGAGCGTATGGAACGCTTTATCGTCAATGCCTTCCACGATGTCCATCGGGAGGCACAGCGGCTGAAGATTGACATGCGTACCGCCGCGCAGGTCCTGGCCATCGGCCGCGTCGCCGATGCTCACATGACGCGCGGGCTGTACCCCTAAGGCGTGTCAGGCGCCCCCTTCTTTGTGAACGGAAGGGGGCGCCAGATTTACACAGTGGGGTTGCATCTGGAAAAGGGGCCCAAGGGATTATCTGAAGCTGAGGTCACTGCGAAATGGCGAGCGCATCCCCTCAAGCCGCAGCGGTGCGCGGTACGCGCCTGCCCTACCTGCCCGGCCTGGACGGGCTACGCGCCATTGCCGTCCTCGCCGTGCTCCTCTATCACGCCGAGATGCCCTGGATGCCGGGCGGCTTCCTGGGCGTGGAGGTCTTCTTCGTCATCAGCGGCTACCTGATCACCTCGCTTCTGCTGGCTGAGTGGGATGAACACGCGCGCCTTAACCTCAAGGCATTCTGGCTGCGGCGGGCGCGCCGCCTTCTCCCGGCGCTGTTCCTGATGCTCGCAGCGACACTGGCCTTCGCTGTCGCCTTCCTGCCTGAGGAGACCGCCAGGCTGCGCGGGGACGCAGTTGCCGCCATCGGCTACGTGACCAACTGGTATTTGATCTTCAGCCACACATCCTACTTTGAGATGGCGGGCAGGCCGTCGCTGTTGCGCCACCTGTGGTCGCTGGCTGTGGAAGAGCAGTTCTACGTCCTCTGGCCGCTGCTGTTCACCGTGGGAATGCGCACCCTGCGGCGCAGGGGCACACTGGTGGCTGCGCTGGCAGGCGCACTGGCATCGGGGCTGCTCATGGCGGCGCTGTATCAGCCGGAGGCCGATCCCTCGCGCATTTACTACGGGACCGACACCCGCGCCAGTGGGTTGCTCATCGGCGGGGCACTGGCCCTGGCCTGGGCGCCCTGGCGGCGCCCTCCGCAGCCAGGCCGGGCGCGGGCCGTGCTGTTGGACCTGCTGGGTCTGAGTGGGCTGGCTGCCCTCTTGGGCCTCTTCCTCCATCTGGACGAATTCCAGCCCTTCCTTTACCAGGGCGGCTTCACAATCACTGCCCTCGCCACCGCCGCCACCATCGCCGCCGCCGTAGACCCCGTTGCGCATCTGGGCGCAGGCTGGCTGGGAGGGCGGCTCTTGCGCTGGATCGGGCTGCGCTCCTACGGCATCTATCTGTGGCACTGGCCCATCTTCATGGTCACCCGCCCGCAGCTTGACGTCGCCCTGGAGGGCTGGCCGCTCCTGGCCCTGCGGCTGGTAGCGACGCTCATCTGCGCGGAACTCTCTTATCGTTATGTAGAGATGCCGATCCGCAATGGCGCGCTAGGACGCCTGTGGGAGACATGGCGGACCACGCGGGGCGTCCCATTCTGGCGGGTGTGCGCCCGCTGGGCCGGTGCCCTGGGAACGCTCCTGGCCTTCGGCATCCTGGGCGAGTCGGTTGTGGGCGCCCAGCCACCCCCGCCCCCGGCTTACCTGGCGGTGGAGGCCATTCACACCGTGAACACGGCGACCACACCTGAGCCTGCGGCTCTCCCGGCCAGCCGGGCCTCTGTAGTGCTCCCGTTGGTCCAGGCCAACGCAGCGACAGCGCCCACCCCGGCGATGACGGCGCAGGCCAGCGTTGACGTGCTCAAAGCGCTGACCACCGCAGAGGAACTGAGCGGCCTGAGCCAGCCCCGGCCCACACCGTCGCCCCGTCCCTCCCCGATTGCGATCCCTTCCGAGTCTTTTCGTCTGGCCCCTACCAGCGAACCGCTGGCAGGCCCAATTATCGCCATTGGCGATTCGGTGATGGTCAGCGCAGCGGATGAACTAGAGCGCGCCATCCCCGGCGTGCAGATAGATGCCGCTATTGGCCGCCAGGTGTCCGCCGCTATCCGCCTGTTAAAGCAACTCCACGACGCCGGCCAACTCGGCGACGCGGTGATCATCCACGTGGGCAACAACGGTGTGTTCAGCGCCAGGCAGTTTGACGAGATCATGGGCGTGCTCGCGGGCACGCGTCGGGTGGTGTTCGTGAACGTCAAGGTGCCCCACCGCTGGGAAGGGCCGAACAACACCGTCCTGGCCGAAGGGGTAGCGCGGTATCCGAACGCGGTGCTGGTGGACTGGCACGCCGCCAGCGTGGACCAGCCCAATCTCTTCTGGAAGGATGGCATCCACCTACGGCCTGAGGGCGCCCAACTTTACGCCGCACTGATCGCTGCCGCCCTGGGCTTTTAACGCCACCCCTGCTCAGGGATAGCCTCCTGACTTTACCATGTTAAAATCTATGGGGATTGCAACACAAAGGGCAAACAACGGTGAACACCGCAGCACAGGCTTAATGCCCCTTCATCTGATCCATCTCTTCACACGGTTGACACCCCTCTGGAATAGTCGTAGGCCGGGTTTCCCTCTCCGGCATAGGGCAGGTTTCCATACCTGCCGCTCTTCTTCGGGCTTCGGCGGCCGCGCTTCGGCGGCTATGGAAAGCCGCCCTACAGGCTAGCGCAGGGATACGGCCCGGCACCTTCGGTTGACACCCCCCTGGAATAGTGTTATGATCCCGGCGCTACCGGCGCGGAGCCTGCCCTCTCTCGCAGCATGAGAGAGAGGACAGGAGTGAGGGTAGCACCATAGCATAAGGAACTGCCTCCGCGCCCGGCGGCAGAGATGCCGCACCCGCCCGTGGAGGGGGCATGGGCCGATTCCGAGAAAACTGGGAACGACGGCGCTTCCGTTACGGCTTCTTCATCACCATCATCCTGCTCACCCTACCGTGCTACTGCCTGGGCTTTGGAGCGCTGTGGTTCCGCTCCCGCCAAGCGACCCCGGCAACGACGCCGCTGCCCAGCGCCACGCCTACGGTGACGTCCACGCCGACCCCCTTGCCCACCATCACGCCCTTCCGCTCCCCCACGATCACCCTCACGCCTGAGCCGACGCGCACACTGGGACCCACGCCCACCCAGTTCTACCCGCCCACACTCACGCCAACCGAGACACCCTCCCCCACCCTGACAGGAACCCCCACTGTCACGGAGACCCCCACC
>DAOUBF010000086.1:0-92302 GCA_034432795.1 Anaerolineae bacterium | reverse complement strand
TAGGCTTCCTGGGCTGCGGCGTAGTCGGCGCGTTCGCGGTAGGCATCGCCTAGCGCCAGCCAGGGGCTGGCCTTGCCGGGGGCCAGGGCCTGGGCCTTGCGATAGGCCAGAAGCGCCTGCTCCCACTGTCCGCGTGAGCGCAGGAACTCTGCCTGCGCCAACAGCGCATCCGGCGAGCCGGGCAGGTTGGCCAGCGCCCGCTGATAAACCTCGGCGGCCTCGGTGAAACGCCCCTGGACAATGTAGGCGCTGGCCAGCGCGGAGTAGCCCATGAATTCGGTGGGCAGCGTGGCAATGGCACGTTCGGCGTAGCTGACGGCATCGTTCAGCCGCCGCTCCTGAAGCGCCAGCGTGGCCAGCGTGGTGTAGGCGTCGGTTCGCCGCTCGGAGGCGAGCTGTGCCGCAGCCGCCTGATACTGCGCCGCCGCCCGATTGCGGTCGCCCTGGGCCTGGTACAACTCACCCAGGTCAATCAACCAGGCCGGGTCAATCTTCGCTGCCTGCTGGTACCAGCGCTCGGCCTCGGCCAGCTTCCCTTGCTGCTCAAGCAGATCGGCCAGCGCGCCCATGATCGCCGCTGCCGGGAACGGCTCCAGGTGGCCGATGGCGCTTTCATAGCTGGTCTTGGCCTGCTCCGCCTGGCCGCGCCGAATATCCACGCTGCCCAGGCCCAAGAGGGGTTCGGGCCGCCAGGGAAGAGTCTGGAGCGCCTGTTGGAAGGCGGCGATGGCCTCCTCAATTTTCGCCTGGAGCAGAGCGGCCTGACCCGTGCCCATGTAACTCCTGACATAGCCGGGGTCACGCTCAATCGCCTGCCGATAGGCCTCCAGCGCCTTGTCCATCTCGCCCGCCTGCTGATAGGCGTTCCCCAAAGCAACATAGGCAGCGCCGGAGTAGGGGCTGGCCTGGATGGCCTTCTCATATTGGGCGATGGCGCCCTGGAGATCGCCCTCGGCCAGCGCCAGGTTGCCGATCTGGATCAGTGCCTCGTTGCCCTGGTGTTGTAGCGCCACCGCCACATCGTAGGCGGCCCGCGCCTGCGGCGAGAACTTTGATCCCGGCGAACTGATACTGTAAGGCGGTGGCGGCTGCATCCCCTGGACAATGGGGACATTGAAGGCCCCCTGGTTGGCGCTCTCCAGGGCATGGCGGGCCGCATCCGATTGCCCCAACTCGCGGTACAGGTTGCCCAGTGCCAGGAACGGGCCAGGGTCTTGCGGGTCCACCTGGGCCGCCTGAGTATAGGCCAGGATTGCCTGGGTCACATCGCCCTGCGCGGCATAGGCGTTGCCCAGCGCGGTGACCACATTGGAGGCGTAAGGCACGGCCAGCATACCGTTCCAGGCCCAACCGATAGCGCTATTGAAGTCGCCCTGCCGGATATGCAGGTTCGCTAGGCCGACGTAAGCCGAGGCCTCCAGCGGATTGACGATGATCGCCTGGCGGAAGTCAGCGGTAGCGTCCTGGTACTTCCCCAGGGTCTGCTTGAGGCCGCCCAGGAACGAGGCCGCCTGCGAGTTGACCGGCTCCCAGGCCCAGGCGCGCTCGCCCTCACGCAGAGCCTCGTCAATCTGCCCCAGCATGGCGTGTGCCTGAGCAACGGCCAGGACGGGCCAACTGAAGCCCAGCTTGTAGCCAGGGAGCGCCTGCATCTCGGCCAGCGCGGCCTGGCTGCCGGACACCAGCTTCAGGTCTTGAGCCAGCGAGGTGTACGCCGGGCTGATCGGGTTGAAGAACACCGCCTGGCGGTGGCTGTCAATGGCCTCCGCTGTGCGGCCCTGGGCCTCATATACCTGCGCCAGCGCAAAGCGGGGCAGGTCGCTCCAGAACTCAAAGCGCTGGCCTTCGCGGGCCACTGCCTCGGCTGTAGCATAATCGCCCAGGTTGATGTAGGTCTGCACCAACGCCAGATAGGCCACCACCCCCGGCTTGATCGCCAACGACTGCCGCAGGGCCTGGATGGCGTCCTGGTTCCAGTTGATGGCCGAATATAATGATCCCAGATTGAGGTAGAAGAGCGAGCCGTAGGGCGTGGATTTCTGGCCGACGGAGGTTTCATAGGCGTAGCGGGCCAGATTGAGATCGCCTTGCGCGCGTTCGGCGTCGCCCAGCATCTGCCAGACGCGTGGGTTCACCGGGACGAGCTTGAGCGCCTGGTTGTAGGCCTCCACTGCGCTGGCGTAGTCACGCTTGAGCGTGTAGGCGTCGCCCAGCATGGTCCAGGGTTGGGCCTCGTCCGGCGCGGCAGCCGTGGCCGCTTTGAAGTGCTCAATGGCTTCATCCAACCGCCCCTGGCTCTGGTAGACGCGGCCTAGGCCCAGGTGGGCCAGCACAGGCGCACCCTTCCCCTGGGCCAGCGCTTCCGTGAAGCGCGCTATGGCCTCGTCCCAGCGTTCCTGAGAGAGGGCGGTGTTGCCCGCAATGATGGGATCATCAGGGTCGGTCGTGTTCACGCGGTAAAGCGCGAGTTGATCGGTACGGATGATCGGGGTGAATTGCTGCGGCAGGTAGCGGAGATAGACCTCCGCCGGGTGCGTGCGGCGGACCAGGATCAGGCCCGCGTTCCAACGCCGCAGATCGTTCAGCGTTTCCGCGTCCACCGCCTGAGCGGCGGTGAACTCGTTCACGTCCTGCATCCGCTGCTGGGCCTCCCCCACGCGACTGGCCGGGAAGCGGTTGATCGTCCCTGTGCCATAATACTCAATCGGATAGGCGTTGGCCGCATACATGGGGATGCACAGGTTCAGATCGGGCGTGGAGAGTACCACCGTGCCGCTCCCTACCGCATCATCCAACTGGTAGAGCACAGGCGCGGCATACAGACAGCGGCTCAGTTCGGGGTCGGCACGCAGTTCCATCAGATAATGGACGCCGATCCAGATTTGGCGGCTGAGTGCAAGCGCGATAGCCACCAGGGCGAGCGCAGGCGCCAGGCGGGCGAGGAAGGGCGAACGCCGCAGGACGAACGACCGCGCTAGCCACTCCACAGCCGCCCATACCGCCCAACAGAGGGCGATCACCCCGACCAGCGTCGCAGGCCAGGCAAAGCGGTGCACGATCCAGGGTGTAGAACGGCTGGCGATCAACGCTATGATCGGCGGCACGAGCAGGAGCAGGGGTTCCAAAATGAGCGTCCCGGCGATAAGCTGGCCGGCGACCTGCTTACGCGCCTGCCACAGCAACAGCGGCAGACCAAGCATGGGGAGAATGACGATATATTGCAGGAAGATGCGCGGATGGACGACAAAGCTCCCATCGGGGAGGATCCACAGCCGGTAGTTATACACCACCAGGCGGATGCGTTGCCACAACGTGGGATCGCGTGTGTCGGTGAGCGTTACCGCCACCAGTGGCGCATCCGGCGAGGTCGCCTGCACCAGCGGCAGGATCAGGCCCGCAATCGTCGGGATCGCCATCAGCACCAGGGGGATCAGGGTGCGCCGGTTGCGATTGAACAGCAGATGCAACAGACCGAAGCCCGCCAAGGGGATGCCCGCCAGAATGGAGCCGATGGTGTGGATGGTGGCCGCGGCGAACAGGATCAGGACGGCCAGGATATAGGTGGAGCGGCGGGGGCGCACGATATAGCCAATGGGCCAGGCGATGGTCAGCGGCATCAGCATGTAGCGTGCGGCAAATTTGTCCTGGCCGATGCGGCTGAACAGGCCGAAGCCGATCAGGTCCAGTTCGGTCGTCAAGATGCTCACCACTACGCAGAATCCGATCAGGCTGAATAGCGCCTGGTTGCGCCGCCCGAACAGGCGCAACACCAGCGTGTAGAAGCCCAACAGCGCGATCAGGGTGAGCGGCGTGCGCAACAGGACGTAGAAGTTGACCGCATCCAGGCCGGACAGCCAGGTCATGACCGCCAGATTGAGCGGCCAGGTGGTGAAGTCGGCCCGTGAATTGGGCGGGATGCCCGCGCCGTGGATTGGCTCTTGCGCGTTGATGTGCTCCACCACCAGGTCGTCCTGTACATAGGCCAGCGTGTTGAGGTCATCTGAGCCGATAGGCGCGTTCAGCGAGATCAGAGTGACGGCGACTACAGCCAGCACCGTCAGCCCCACCAGCCAGCGGTTCAGCGGCTCGTCCTGGTCGCGGCGGCCCTCAGCCTCAGCGTCAGGTGCCCCTGGCCAGCGTGCCTCGCGGATGATCGCCGCTAATATGAGGACGACATAGAGGCCCAGAGAGGCCCACAGCATGGCCGACAGGCTGAGATTGAACACGATAATGATCAGCCCCGGAATGGACATCAGGCCCAGGCTGGCGACGAAATAGGTGGGCAGTCGCGTCATCCAGCTTCCGCCGATACGCAGCAAGCGCACGGCCATCGCGCCGGGCAGGGCGAAGATGATGACCGAACTCAGCACAGCGATGGCCCGCCACAGGTTCTGCGTCCACAGCGGCCCCGCCAGGAGCGCGGGTGCGATGGTCAGCCGTAGAATGGCAAAAATTGCCGCGACGGCGAGAACGAACGGTAACTCTGGCAAAGCACGTAAAAGGCGTAACACGGAAGTCCTACCTGTTGCTTTCTAAAAACTGTCCTGGGAGATCAGAGATTGGAGATTCATCTGCGCTCCCACTCTCTTAAAGCAGATCACAGAACTGTCACTCCCTCCCTCGTCCAGGGGGAGGGAACATATTCCCCCCTCCCCCACAATGGGGGGAGGGTTGGGGTGGGGGGAATCTGTGATCTACCGAATCTCTCATCCTCAGTCTCCCTCTCTCTACACGTACCCCAGGTCCTTCAGCCGCTCCAGGACCTCCCCCTCTTCACTGGCCGAATACACACCATCCGGTGCTGGCAGTCCGTCGTCCGTCGTCCGTCGTCCGTCGTCCAGCGTGACCATCGGGCGCGTGGCCAGAAACTCGGGCAGGAAGGCTGGCGCCATCACCTGGCCGTCCATATCCGCCGGGATCGGATAGCCCAGCAGGTACAGGATCGTGGGCGCCAGGTCTATAATGCAGTGCGTCTCCAGGCGGGCGCCCCGGCGGATGGCTGGCCCATACAGCGCCACCATACCATCCATCCGATGATGGGCATTGAACAGCGGTGATGAGCGCATCAGCGCGTTATTCCCGAACTCGTGCCCACCGAAGCCCACATAGGCTTCATCGCGGGCCATGAAGATGACATCCGGCATCCGCTCAACGTAAGGGCCTTGATGCAATTCCTCGCGCCGATAGACCTGCTCCACCACCGGCTGGCCGGTGGTGTCGTCGCGCCACTGCATCAGCCGGTACATGATCTCCTCACGCACCATCTCGTACTCATCGCCCGGCTCCACGCAGCCCTGAGGCTCGCGTCCCTTCAGGTTGATGTAGAAGCCGGTGGTGTAGCCACCCAGCGCGTAGGCCTTGGTGCGCGGCCAGTCCACATCCGCCCAGGAGAGGAACAGCCGCTGCGCCAGTGTCGTCCCGCCCTGCTGCCCCATCCTATCCTTGATGAGGCTGGTGACCTGGTCCACCATGCCCAGGCGCAGGGTAGCCGCCAGATTGAGCATGTTTTCCGGCGTGAAGCCGAGCTGGAACAAGGCCCGCTTGATCCGCGTGACCGCGTCACGCTTGAAATGCATCAGCCCGTGGCTGACCAGCCAGTTGTTCAGATACAGGGATTTGTACAGCGGCCCGGCGCCGTGATCCGACATGATGATCACCGTTGTGCGATCGTCCAACTGCTCCAAAAGCGGCTTAAGCTCCTGGTCTATCCGTGTGTAAATGTCGGGGATCACCGAGCCATACCGCTTTGCGCCCTCTGGGGTGTACTCTGGGTGGGCCGGGTCCATGTACTTCCAGCACTTGTGCTGGATGATGTCGGTCTCCATGAACACCAGGATCATGAAGTCCGGCCGATATTTGCTCCAGAGATATTCCGCGGTGCGACAGCGCATGGGGATCGTCTGGTACATCCCGGCGATAGCACGGCTCAGGTTCTCCTTAGAACGGCGGCCAAACACCCGATAGCCGCCCACGGCCCGCTCCAACTCGGCCTTCAACTCCGGCGGATAGGCCCAATCGGCCTCATCCGAGGGGGTGTCCATGCCGCTGATGAGGAAGCCATTGACCGGCGTGGGCGGATACGTCTCCGGGACGTTGATCACGCCGACCTTACCGCCCTGCTCGCCGATGATCTGCCACAACGTCTTGCCCATGCGCCGACGGCTGTTCGTCGGCGCCAGATCATAGCTCTCAGGCCGTCGGTACACGTGATCGTACACGCCGTGCTTCGCCGGGAGCATGCCGGTGGCGAACGATGACCAGGCCGCCGGGCTGAGCGGCGGGTTCACCGTGCGCAAAATGCCCACCGCCCCATTCGCCATCAACCGGCCCAGGTTGGGCATCCGCCCCTCGGCCACCCAGCGTTCCACCCAGTTCAGTGGCGCAGAATCTAAACCGATGACTAACACGCGATCAGACATGTAGACTCCTATCTTGACCCTGGGAACTTTAGAGTTCCTACGAATTTCTTTTCCATAGCTCGCGCACAAACCAGCCCTTCGGCTGCCGCCGGTGCGCCAGGATGAAGCGGCGCTTGGCGGCGAAGCGCGGGAAGTACCCTAATGCCGCCACCAGAAAGCCCGCCCAGGCGAACGCGGCCAGCCCCAGCATGTTCAGGATGCGCTGGGCTACACTGAAGCGGCTGGCATAGGCCCTGACCTTGAACGGCCCGCCGAACAGGACCAGCGGCAGGTAGAGCAAAAACTCTGAGAGATACAGGTTCTTGTAAAAGGTGATGAACTTGTTGCGCTGCAGGCGCAGCAGCCGTCGCGCCCGCGTGCGAATGTTCTTAAGATTCACCTGGGTGTTGAACGGGTGGCGGTGATAATAGGCCGCCCGCGGCACGGCCAACACCTTGTAGCCCAGCGCGTTGACGCGGAAGCCCAGGTCAATCTCGTCGCAGTCCAGGTAATAGTCGCCATCCAGCAGATAGCCGCCGATCTCCTCCAGGATAGACAGGTCCAGCGCGGCGCTGGCACCGGCGACGTGCAGCGTCTGCACCGGTTCGCTCTCGGTCGGCACCCAGGTGGGCTTGATGAAGCCCAGCCGGGTCATATCGTGATAGGCCGCCGCTTTGGGCGTCGCCCGCGTGGCCAGCCCCTCTTCGTAGCCGGGATCGCCGGGGATCACCATGGCCGCGTGGCACACCTTGACCTGGGGGTCCTCGTCCATCGGCCTGAGCAGTTCGCGCAGCCAGGTGCGCGGCACGACCGTATCCGCGCTCAACATCACCACACGCGGGCCGTTCACATACCTCAACCCGGCGTTGTTCCCCGCCGGATAGCCCACGTTGGGCATCAGCCGGACGATGGTCACTTCGGGGTAATGCCTTTGCACCAACTCCGCCGAGTTATCGTGCGAGCCGTTGTCCACGAAGATGACCTCGTACTCCTCGCGGGGAAAGTCCTGGGCTAGCACCGAGCCGATGCAGTCCAGGATCATCGCCGACTCGTTGTAGCCGACAATGAGCACGCTGGCTTTCAGCGACGGAGGACGGAGGACGGAGGATGGCCCAGCAGCGGCGAGGTGCGCCTCGCTCCTGCGCCCGGTTCCGTCGTCCATCGTCCGTCCCTCCACCCTAACTGACATAGCCCAGGTCCCTCAGCATCTCGGTGAGCGCGGCTTCTTCCTCCGCCGTATAGACATGCTCGGCCTCGCCGCCGTTGCCGCTGACGAAGCCCGTCTCGTACTGCGGGGCCGCCTGTCCAGCCTGCCCCAGCGCCTGCGTAAGCACCTGCCCATCCACGTCGCGGGGGATGGGCACGCCCATGAGGTGGTAGATCGTCGGCGCCAGGTCAATCAGGCGTGCGCCCGTGATCTCCACATCCTGCGGGATGCCTGGCCCCTTGAGCATGAAGATGCCGTTCATGTGATGGTGGGCGTGCGTGCCGTACAGATGCTCAAATACCGTGTCCGAGCCGAAGTCGGATAGGCCCATCGCCTTGTAAAGCATCCCCCGCGTGAAGAAGAACAGGTCCGGCGCCTTGTGGGCGTACTTCCCCTGATAGAGTTCCGAGCCGCGCCAGATGCGCTCCACCACCGGCTCGCCGGTGTAGGGATCGCGCAACGCGCGCAGCCGCTCCTCCAGCTTCGCCAGCACCGCTTCGTACTCTGCGCCCGGCTCCACAATGCCCTCCGGCTCGCGCCCCTTCAGATTGACATACATCTGGCCGAAGTTGCCGATGGAGTACACCGTCGTGCGCGACCAATCCACATCGTCCAGCGAGAGGAAGGTCTTACGCTGCATTTCCTCCTGTTTGGCGCGGCCCAACTGGATAATGCGACGGGCCAGGCCGGTCTTAAAGCCGATGTTGACCGCGTTGCGGTAATTGAAGCCCAGACGGAAGGCCAGCCAGCGCAGCCGCGTGCGGATGTCGCGCTTGAGATGCATAAAGCCCTCGCGCAACAGCCAGATGTTGAAGTTGATGTACAGGCGCAGCGGGCCGAAGCCGTGATCGGACATGACCATCACATAGGTGTTCTCATCCAGCCGGGCGAATACCTCGCCCAGCCGCTTGTCCAGGTCGCGCCAGAATTTGAGGATAACGTTGCCGTACTTCTGGATGTTCTTATCGTTGGGGTTGTACTCAATATGGTTGGGGTCAAAGTAGTGCCAGAAGGCGTGCTGGAGCACGTCGGTCCCCAGGATGTGCAGCATGAAGAAGTCCCAGGGCTTGGCGTCCATCAGGTACAGGGCCGCGTCAATCTTGTTGTTCATGATGGCCCACTCTTCATTGATCAGGCGTGAGGGGTCATCCTGGAGGTACTTCTCGGTGTGCTGCAGCAGGTAGCGCCCCAGCTTCTGGTTCAGTTCGTGCTCCAGTTCCGGTGGGTGGGTGAAGGTGACCTTGGTGCGCGGCGTGAGCAGGCCAGTGATGAGGAAGCCGTTGACCGGCTCCGGCGGGTAGGTGAGCGGGACGCCGATCACACCGACGCGCTTGCCGTGGTCGCTCAGCACGCGCCAAATGCTGCGCCCGTCAATGTCCAGGCGGCTGTGCAGCCGCTGGCGGTAGCTGTTCGGCTCGCGCCCAAAGAACTCCAACAGGCTGTGGTTCTCCGGCCGCTTGCCGGTCATGAACGAGGCCCAGGCCGGGCCGGTCAGCGGCGGGTAGGTGCTCTCCAGCGAGCCATGCACGCCGCTTCGGAACAACGCCCGCAGGTTGGGCAGTTCCCCTTGCTCCATCCAGGGGCGCAGCAGGTCAAATGTCCCTCCGTCCAACGCCAGGACGAAGACCTTTGGCGATAGTGATTGACCGTTCTCTGATGGCATCCATTCCTCCAGGTGTCAGGCGTCAAATGTCATTCACAGCTCACGTTTGACGTTTCACGTTTCACGTTTGACGTTTTCCCCAAGATCGTCTCGGCGACGCGCTTCCCGCTCAGAATCGCATCGTCCGTCCACAGGTAAGCCCACTCCCCATAGCGGCCACAATAATGGATACCCTGGTCGCGCAGGTAGCCATGCACCACCTCCAGCGCGGGGGCGCGGTCGTGATCAAAGATCACGTTGGCATAGCGGATGACGCGCGCATCGCGGACCAGGATGGTATCGTCGGGGCGCAGCACGCCGATGCGCACCAGGCCGGCAATGGTCTGCTCCGTCAACTCCTCCAGCGAGGCCCACAGGGGCCTGTAACGCGAGAAGTAAATCTCGGCCTGGATACCGCCACAGCCCTCTGGCGCGCAGGCCGGGGTGATGTTGTGCGGCAGGTTCACCCGCGCAAAGGGGATGTCCTCATCGTACACGTAAAACCAGTGATAAGGCGACAGGTCGGCCCGGGCCACGCCCAGGCTGATGAGCACCACCGAACTGCACACCAGCCGGTCGGCGGCCTGGCGTACCTCCTCCGGCGCCTGGGGGATGCGGCGGATCAACTCCGGCAGGGGCAGCGACGAAACCAGGATGTCATAGCCCGCCTCCTCGCCGTTGGCGAAGCGCAGACGCCGTTCGCGCACGTCCACCTGGGTAACCTCATAGCCGTAAGCCACCGGCGCGCCCTCGGCCAGCCGCCGAGTGAATGCGCCGAAGCCGCCCCGGCGTGGGTAGCGGAAGCGCGTCAGATAGTGGTGCTGGCTCTCATCCGTGTCGGTCGTCAGCGCCCCGCGTATGACATCGGCGATGCGTGGCGGGTACATGCGCGTCCCCACCCAATCGGTGGTCATCTGCTCGGCCTCCAGCGTCCAATACTTGCGCGTATAGCGGAAGGTGAACTCCTGGCTGAAGGTTTTGCCCAGGCTGCGGGTGCACCACTCGGCGTAATTTCGCGGCGGCGCCCCATTCGGCGCAGTGTTGGCCTCAATCACATCCAGGATGCAGCGCTCCACCAGGTCCACCGGCAGGCCGTACAGGTTGCACTGGGCAGGGTGCTTGAGCCAGTGGCCCCGGTAATAGTTGCTGATACGGGCGACATGCTCGTCAAACTCGCCCCCGACGCTCTCGGCCAGGAACTCGCGCACGAAGGCGTCTTTGGTGAAGGAGACATGTGGCCCCTCGTCAAAGGTGAAGGCCAGGCTCTCATTCCCCCTGCCTGTAGAGGTGAGGGTAAAGCTCGTGGCGTGGCCGCCAGCATAGCGGTTACGCTCATACACGCGCACGTTCCTCCAGCCGCCCTGCCTCAGAAAATAGGCGGTGGAGAGACCGGCCAGTCCTGCCCCCAATATAGCCACACGCATGATCAAATCGCCTTGTATCCGATCTTCAAGAGTGTCACACCGTCAAGCCCGTGTGCACCATCCAGGATGCGCCGTCCGTCCACCACGATGGGCATGCGCATGACAGAGGCCATCTCCGACCAGTCCAGGCTGGCGAAATCGCGCCAGCCGGTGGTGATGAGCGCGGCGTCCGCGCCCGTGAGCGCCTGGCGGGCGGAAGCGCATATCTCTATACTGTTGCCATTCGCACTCATGTGCAGGCCATGCTGAGCCGCGCCATCCGGGGTGATCATGGGATCGTAGCCGCGGACATGGGCGCCTGCTTCTTGGAGCAACTCCACCACGCGCAGGGCGGGCGAATCGCGCAGGTCATCGCTGCCCGGCTTGAAGGTCAGCCCCAAGACGGCCACCGTCCGCCCGGCCAGCGACCCCAACGCGTTCTCAGCCAGCTTGACAAGATGCCGGGGCCGCTGATCGTTGATCGCCAGGACCGCATCCAGCAACTCGGTGGGCGCATGGACTGCGCGCGCATAGGCCCGCAGTGCCTTGACGTCCTTGGGCAGGCAACTACCGCCGAAGCCCGCGCCCGCCCGCAAATAGGCCAGGATGCCCGGCTGAACGGGCCGGCCGTCCATAGCGGGGGTGAGCCGCCTGTCCATGTGCACTGCGTCCATCACCGTCTGAACGTCCACATCCGGCGTGGCTTCGCAGATGGCCGCGATCTGATTGGAGAACGAGATCAGCGTCGCCAGGAGCGCGTTGGAGGTGTACTTGATCATCTCGGCGGTGCGCGGGTTGGTGATAATCAGCGGCGCGTTGAAGGGCGCATACAGTTCGCGCATGACCTCTGCCGAGCGCGCGTCTATTGCGCCTACGACAATGCGGTCCGGTGTCAGGAAGTCGGCCACTGCGTCGCCCTCGCGCAGGAACTCCGGATTCATGGCTAAGCCGATGGTCTCCGCCCCCTGCCCCGCCGCCGCCCACACTGCCGGGCCAACGACGCCTTCGGTTGTCCCCGGCACCACTGTGCTCTTGACGGCGACCACGCAATAGCCCTGCACCTGGCGCAACGCCTGGCCGATCTGCCGCGCCGCCCCCTGCACCGCCTGCAAGTCAATTGCGCCGGTCGGCGCCGAGGGTGTCCCCACGCAGATCAGGATCACCTGGGCATCGCGCACGGCGGGCGGCAGCGCACTCACCGCGCGGAAGCGGTCCGCCGCCAGGGCCGCCCGCAACCGCTCCGTCAGGCCAGGTTCGTGCAGGGGTGAGCGACCGGCGTTGATAGCCGCCACGCGGCTCGCGTTGATCTCTACACAGGTGACATCGTGACCCACTGTGGCCAGCCCAACACCTGTCACCAACCCAACGTACCCGGCTCCAATCACTGCTACGCGCATAGTGGTTACGCTACCTCTCTCGCCAGAATCTCCTGATACGACCGCAACGTCCGGGCCAGCCCCTCGCGCAGGGAGACCTCCGGCTGCCAGGGGAAACGGGTCCTCAGCCTGGTTACATCCGGGCAGCGCCGCTGCGGATTGTCTGTGGTGTAATGCCTGTCCGCGCTGATTTCGTAGCGGACTTCCAGATAAGGCGGCCCGGCCACCTCGCGCATAAGCAGGGCCAGGTCGCCGATGGAGACCTCGCCCTGGTCGTTACCCACGTTGAACACCTCGCCGTTTGCCTCCGAGAGCAGGATATGCCAGCAGGCGCGGATGGCGTCGCGGATGTAGCAGAACGTGCGCGTGGCCCGGCCATCGCTGTAGAGCACAATCGGCCTGCGCTCCAACGCAGCGGCCATCAAGTCTGGGATGATGCGCCGGTCGTCAATGCGCTGGCCGGGGCCGTACACGTTAAATGGACGCACCCACTTGACCGGCGTGCCATATAGCGCGTGATAGGTGTAGCACAGGGTCTCTGCCAGCCGCTTGGACTCATCATAGCAGGCGCGTGGGCCAATGCAGGAGACGAAGCCGCGATAGTCCTCCGACGTGGGGACCGCCTGCGGGTCGGGGTCACCGTAAATTTCGCTCGTGCTGAAATACAGCATACTCCTGACCCCCTCGCGCCGCGCCAACTCCAGCATGTGGCGCGTGCCGGACACGTTCACGTCAATCGTCTCCAGCGGATAGCGACGGTAGAACGTCGGTGAGGCGATGCCCGCGCCATGGATAATCCAATCCACCCCCATCTCCCCCGCATAGGGGAGAGGCTGGCTCACATCGTGTTGGATGAACTGAATATCCGGCCTGCCGCTCAGGTGCGCGATACGCTCAGGCAGACCGGTCTTGAAATTGTCTATGGCGATGAGGCGGCAGCGCGGCGATAGCCCCCGGTCGTTGAGGGCCGCGACCGTATCCAGGAAGTACGAACACAGGAAACCGCTGCCGCCCGTGACGAGCAACGTCGTACCGGCCAGGGCCTCCAGCTTCTCGCCCAGGTCGGCCAGAATAATCTCAATGTCCTCTTGGATGACGGAATTAAAACGCGACATACCCTTCGCTTTGCTCAGGATGACGTGATCTTAATGGACCAACCTCTCGGCGAATTCCCGGTTCTGACGGCACCAGGCGATGGTGCGCTCCAGCCCCTCGCGCAGACCGACACGCGGCGCCCAGTCCAGCAGGCGGCGGGCGCGGGTATTATCGCCCGACTGCTGCCACATCTCGCCCTCGCGGTAAGGCAGCGCGCCCAACACTGCCTTCACCGGGTGGCCCATGATCTCCAGGATCAAGGCCACGACCTCGCGGATAGGCACCCCCGCGCCGCTGGACAGGTTGATCGTCTCCCCCACCGCCGCCGGGTAAGCATCGTCGGCCGCGCGGACAAAGCCCTCCACCACATCCTCAACGTACACGAAATCTCGCTCCTGCTCGCCACCGGTCATGCGCACATCCTCGCCCGACAGCGCTGTGAGGATGGTGTGGATCACCAGCCGACTGCGCCGCTCCAGCGGCCCATAGATCATGAAGGGGCGCAGCCACACCGTCGGCAAGCCATACGTTCGGCCATAGGTCTGGACCAGCAGCCCGGCGGCGGCCTTGGAGGCGCCATACACGTTCGTCGGCGCAGGCAGCCTGTCTTCGGACAGATCGCGGCCCGAACCGTACTCGGCGCAGGAACCGGCGTACACGAAGCGACGTATCGCCAGGCCCCGGCACGCCTCCAGCACATTCAGCGTGCCCAGGACGTTGCTCTGCACCACCTCCGCAGGCGTGCTGGCGGCAGGATTCACGCCCGCTGCCGCCAGATGATAGACGACCTCCGGCTGCCATTCGGCCAGCGCCGCCTGCACCTGTTCCCGGTCTAAAACATCCCCTACCCACACGTTGGACAGCGGCATATGCAACGTCTGAAGGCGGAGCATCCGCTGGGGATCACGCACCAGAATCGCCACCTCCGCTCCCGCCGCGATCAGCCTGCGGACCAGGTGCGCACCGAGGAAGCCGCTTGCGCCGGTTACGAAGGCTCTACCCCCCATTCTTCCACACGCGCCAGGGGGCGCCCTTCACCCATAGCTCATTGAGCAGGGTGAAATCGCGGTACGTGTCCATAGAATGCCAGAAGCCCTCATGGCGGAAGGCCATGATCTGGCGGTCGGCAGCCAGCCGCTCCAACGGCTCCTGCTCCAGCATCCCGTTCGGGTCCAGGTAGTCAAACACGCCCCGGTTGAACACGAAAAAGCCCGCGCTGATCCAGCCGTCCACCTGGGGCTTCTCGCGGAAGCGCACCACCTCATCGCTACCATTCAGGTCAAGCACCCCATAGCGCGACAGCGGGCGGACGGTCGTCACGGTGGCCAGCCGGCCATGTGAGTGATGGAAGGCCACCAACCTGCCAATGTCAATGTCACCGACGCCGTCGCCATAGGTGACCATAAAAGTATCGCCGGTGATGTAACGCTCCACGCGCTTCACGCGGCCCCCGGTTCCCGTCTCCGCCCCGGTATCGGCCAACGTCACCCGGAAGTCCTGCTCCTCGTGCGCGCCGTGATACACGAGTTGGTGCTTATTGCCCAGGCAGATGGTGAAGTCGTTGTTCATCGCCTCGTAGTTCAGGAAGTATTCCTTGATCATGTTGCCGCGATAGCCCAGGCACAGGATGAAGTCGCGGAAGCCGTAGTGCGAGTAAATCTTCATGATGTGCCAGAGGATCGGGCGGCCTCCGATCTCCACCAGCGGCTTGGGACGGTACTCGGTCTCCTCGCGCAGACGTGTGCCCAGACCGCCGCATAGGATCACCACAGGAATGGACATGGGATCACCTCACCCAAAACCAAGACAGGTTCAAAGGGAATAGTCTTCCGTCTCCTGCCAGGTGATTACGTCCAGCCGCGCCGCCGGATCGCCATCATGCTGGCCAGGAATGAGGAGAAGATCGTCTGCAGGCCGATGACCGAGAGCGTCAGGGTAATAATGGAGAGGCGGACGCCGAGGGGGCTTTCAAAGCGCCCATTCAGCCAGGCGATCAGCAGGGCCAGGTCGGCCACAGCACCGGCGCCGAAGATCAGCGCCCCCAGCGCGATCCCACTCTCCAGGCGGAAGTGCCGGGTGAACCACTGGATCAGCCGATCTTCCCCCTGGTCAATGTGGCTGGTCAGCGAGTAGAAGCGCCCGATCAGGCCCATTGTGATGATCTGAAAGCCGGCGATGGCCAGCAGGCTGCCCAGGAACATCCAGTGGAAGCCGAAGGTCACCCCGTCAATCTGCAGCGGGCCAAAGGCCAGGATGAGCTGGATCAGCAAGCCCAAGGCCATCAGCGCACTACCGGGCCAGACGAACAGGTGCGTTGGGCTGTACAGCAGCATGAAGCGCAGGTGGCGCCAGCCGTCGCGCAGCGAGATCAGCTTGGATTCGCCGATGCGCGGGTAGTAGGTGATGGGCACCTCGGTCAGCTTCAGCCCGGCCTTGGAGGCATTGATCACCATCTCCGAGGCGAACTCCATGCCACCGGTTTGCAGGTGCATTAGCGGATAGGCCGAGCGCCGGAAGGCCCGCATACCGCAGTGGGCATCGCCGATACCGGTGTGGAAGAACAGGTTGAGCAGGCCCGACAGGATCGGGTTGCCGATATAGCGATGCGACCAGCTCATCGCGCCGGGCAGGATGTGGCCCTTAAAGCGATTCCCCATCACCAGGTCGGCGCCGTTGCGCAGTGGCGTGAGGAAGCGCTCCAGGTCGTTGAAGTCATAGGTGTTATCCGAGTCGGCCATGAGGATATAGCGTCCACGAGCCTCCTCAAAGCCTTTCATGTAGGCGTAGCCATAGCCCTTCAATGGCTGGAACACTACGCGCGCGCCGTGCCGTGCCGCGATCTCCGGCGAGCCATCTGTGGAGCCATTGTCGCAGACGATGACCTCGCCCTTCAGCCCGTATTTCCTGAGCGCAGCCCAGGCCTTGTCCACGCACAGGCCAATGGACTCCGCTTCATTCAGGCAGGGCATGACGATGGAGACCTCCAGTTCATCAACCTCAGTCGCCTCCTGTTTAACTTCCCAAGGGGCGAATGGTGATGTCCGGACCTCGTTGGAGATTTGCACGTTTCTTTACCCCCTTCCCCTATGCAGATATGCCTGCCCCCTGAAGTGCATCAGACAGGCGATGCTACATTGTTAAAATCTACAATAATATATGCCAGCCGATATGCTAACATAATTGTGGTGTTCCCCTGATACCGCCAGGCGCGGGCAGAACAGGATGTCAATACAGAGGGGGATAGTTTAAGGATGCCCGGATACGGGCAGGGTATTAGGCTGCCTCACAACTCTCTCGCCGTGGTTACTGCAGGCGATCGCTAAAAAGAACCTCATATTAGCGATTCCCCCTGTGCGTTGTAGCAGGGATTGCCCGTGTGCGACGCCTGTCGGCAATCCCCTATCCTCGTGCCAATAAGGTAAAGCCTTCTGCTTGTGCAACGTATCACCCATGTAGTATAAGCCGAACTGGTTAGAAAAAAACGCTTAGGCCGTTGAAATTGGGTTAGAAAATGTTAACCCCCTCCCTCCCCCCCCTCTTCCTGGCGGATAGCTTACCGCGCTCAGCTTAAGAGCGCTTCAAGTGTTCGTTAAGCGTGTGTTAACCTTAATCCTGCCCCCCCACCCCAGCCCTCCCCCACAGAGGGGGGGAGTAATGTGGCCCTCACCCCTGTACCCCTCTCCCACGCTGCGGGAGAGGGGGTGACGTCTGTTCCCTCCCCTGGATGGGGGGGGGACTCTGCCCCCCAGCCCTCCCCCACAGAGGGGGGAGGGGGTGAGTTCCCTCTCCCTAGATGGGGCATAGCCGTGCGCCTTTACAGGCACAGTTTCAACCCCAGGGTTACCTCAACCTGAAATGCACGCGGCTAAAGG
The DNA here is from genome assembly GCA_034432795.1 of Anaerolineae bacterium. GTDB lineage: Bacteria > Chloroflexota > Anaerolineae > DSLN01 > DSLN01 > DAOUBF01. The sequence continues at coordinate 75,309 of DAOUBF010000086.1, read as the reverse complement.
CTCCGGGCAAGTTTCCAGCCGCCGGCCTAAAAAACGCGTTGACTTTTCGGCCAGGCTGTCGTACAATGAAGATAGCCTACAATAGAATACATGCGGAGGTGGGGGAGAGACCGACCCAGGGGAGGGTGCACACGCTCCCCCTGGGCAGGCACCGAAGGGGCAAGCCCGGCGGCTGAGTGCGTGGGCCGACGCGGTGAATCTCTCAGGTAAAAGGACCCCGCCTCCGGGCCACTCCCTGGCTCTCGCCAGGTTCCCTGGAAAGCCCTGGGCAGCAGGCGGTGAACAGGCAATGGAGGCCCAATTGCACCAGCACTGGGAACTGACCACTGCATCAGGCACCGAAGGGGCAAACCCCGCCCGGCGGGGCGAATCTCTCAGGTCAGCAACAGGGGACACACAGCCTACGGGCTGCGTGTCCCCGTTTCATTTGACAACAGATGAACGACGGAGGACGAAAGCCATAGGTCGTTCATCAGTCGTCCTTCGTCAGCAGAATAAGGAGGGACCATGAACTTTCCAACCGATCTGCGTTACACCAAGACCGATGAATGGGTGCGCCTTGAAGGGGATGAGGCTGTAGTGGGCATCACCGACTACGCCCAGAGCCAGCTCTCCGACATCGTCTACGTGGAGTTGCCTCAGCCTGGCGAGCGACGCGCCAAGGGCGAGGCCTTCGGCGTGGTGGAGTCGGTCAAAGCGGCCTCAGACCTGTATATGCCCGCCAGCGGCACGATCACGGCGGTCAACGAGCGCCTCTCCGGCGCGCCGGAGCTGGTCAACCAGGACCCCTATGGCCAGGCCTGGATGATCCGCTTTAAGCCGGACAACCCCGCCGAGTTCAACGACCTGCTGGACGCGGCAGCCTATGAGAAGTACTGTGAAGAACGAGCGCATTGACGACGAGAGTCCCCTGGCTCTCGTCCAACCGAAGAGGTGTACACTATGAGCTACATTCCCCACACCGATGCCGAACGCCGGCAAATGCTGGAAGTGATCGGCGTCCGGCGTATAGAAGACCTGTTTTATGACGTGCCGGAGCGCACGCGCTTCCCCAAGCTGAACCTGCCCCCGCCGCTCTCTGAAATGGAGGTGATGTGGGAGTTGCAGGCGCTCTCGGAGACCAACGCCGATGTGGACCACTACCCCATCTTCCTGGGCGCAGGCGCCTACAACCACTTCATCCCCAGTACAGTGGACTATGTCCTCAGTCGCGGGGAATTCTACACGGCCTACACGCCCTACCAGCCGGAGATCAGCCAGGGCACGCTCCAGGCCATGTTTGAGTATCAGAGCCTGATCGTGAACCTGACCGGCATGGAGGTGTCCAATGCCTCCCACTACGACGGCGCCACCTCCCTGGCCGAGGCGGTTATCCTGGCGCTGAACGCCTCGCGGCGGCAACGCCGCAAAGTGCTCCTGTCGCCCGCCATCCACCCGGAGTATCGCCAGGTGGTGCGCACCTACACCCAGGGCATGGGCCTCACCGTGACCGGCGATGAGGACCCGACGGCGGCCCTGCCGCAATTGCTCAGCCAGTTGGATGAAGACACCGCTTGCCTGTGCCTCCAGGTGCCCAACTTCTTCGGCGAACTGGAGGAGGTGCAGGGCGTGGCCGAGGCCGTGCATAACGCCGGGGCGCTCTTCGTTGTTGTCGTCTGCGATCCCATCTCGCTGGGCCTGTTCCAGCCGCCGGGCGCGTACGGCGCGGACGTCGTCGTGGGCGAAGGGCAGCCACTGGGCATCCCGCTCAGCTTCGGCGGGCCGTATCTGGGCTTCTTCGCCACGCGCATGGAGCACGTCCGCCGCATGGCCGGGCGGCTGGCCGGCGAGACGGTGGACATGCAGGGACGGCGCGGTTATGTGCTCACACTCTCCACGCGCGAACAGCATATCCGCCGCGAAAAGGCCACCTCCAACATCTGCACCAACCAGGGGCTGATGGCGCTGGCCGCGGCGGTCTACCTGTCCACGATGGGCCGCTGCGGCCTCAGGCAGGTGGCCGAGCTGTGCTACCACAAGGCACACTATGCCGCGGCGGAGATCGCCAAGCTGGAGGGCTACGCCGTGGTGACAAAGCGCCCCTTCTTCAAGGAGTTTGTGGTGCGCTGCCCGCGCCCTGTGGCGGAGATCAACCGTGAACTCCTGGATGACTACGGCATCATCGGCGGCTTTGACCTGTCCATTCACTACCCGCATCTCGCCAACCACATGCTGGTGTGCGTCACCGAGATGAACACGCGGGAGGAGATAGACGAGTTCGTCCAGGCGCTGGCCGAGATCGGCGAGGGATAGGAGGAGGTTGCCATGACAGAGCCAACTATCTATGAACTGAGTTCTCCGGGGCGCTGCGGGGTGACCCTGCCCCAGCCGGATGTGCCCCTGGCCGAACTGCCCCGTGAGTGGTTACGTGAGACCCTGCCCCTGCCGGAGGTCAGCCAGGTGGACCTGGTGCGCCATTATGTGCACCTGTCGCAGATGAACTATGCGGTGGACATCGGTTTCTATCCCCTGGGGTCGTGTACGATGAAGTACAACCCCAAGGTGAATGAGCAGGCTGCCCGCCTGCCCGGCTTTGCCCGCACGCATCCCCTCCAGCCCCTGGAGAGCGTCCAGGGCAACCTGCAACTCATGTATGAACTGCAGGAATGGCTGAAGGAGATCGGCGGCTTCGCCGGGTGTAGCCTGCAACCTGCTGCCGGTGCGCATGGCGAGCTTTCCGGCGTGCTTATGATGCGCAAGTACCACCTGGACAGGGGGGACACAGGGCGCACCAAGATCCTCATCCCCGATTCGGCGCATGGCACGAACCCGGCCTCCACCACCATGAGCGGCCTGCAAATGGTGGAGTTGCCCTCCGATGAGCGCGGCAACGTGGACCTGGAAGCGTTGCGCGCCGCCTGCGGCCCGGACGTGGTCGGTATGATGCTGACCAACCCGAACACGCTGGGGCTGTTTGATGAGCACATGGAGGAGATCAGTGCACTGGTGCATGGCTGCGGTGGCCTGCTGTACGGCGATGGCGCCAACCTGAACGCGCTCCTGGGCATTTCCAAGCCGGGCGATCTGGGCTTTGACGTGATGCACTATAACCTGCACAAAACCTTCTCCACGCCTCACGGCGGCGGTGGCCCTGGCTCCGGGCCGGTGCTGTGCTCGGCGGAACTGGCCCCGTACCTCCCCGGCCCGATTGTGGCCATTGACGAAGCGGCCTCGGATGAGGACAACGTGGTCTACAAGCTGGTCATGCCGGAGAAGAGCATTGGGCGGGTGCGTGCCTTCTACGGCAACTTCGGCATGTTCGTGCGGGCCTATGCCTACATCCGCATCCTCGGCCCGGAGGGCCTGCGGGCGGTGAGTGAGCACGCTGTGCTCAACGCCAACTACCTGCTGGCGCGGCTGCGGGGCACCTATCCCGTGCCCTATGACCGCATCTGCAAACACGAGTTTGTGGTTGAGGGGCGGATTGAGGGGGCGCCCACCGTGCGCGCGTTGGACATCTGCAAGCGGCTGATTGACTACGGTTTCCATCCGCCGACGAACTACTTCCCGCTCATCGTGCGGGAGGCGCTGATGATTGAGCCGACGGAGACGGAGAGCAAGGAGACGCTGGATGCCTTCGCCGAGGCGATGCTACGCATCGCTGAGGAGGCGCGCACGGACCCGGAGCTTTTGCACACTGCGCCGCACAAGGCCCCCGTCTCGCGCCTGGATGAAGTCCGCGCCGCCCGCGAACTGGTGTTGTGCGCCCGGCCGGTGGGCGCGGACTAAGGGAAAAGATCGGGGAAGAGGTCACTCTCTCCCTAACCCTCCCCTGGATAGGGGAGGGAAGCGGGGGCAGGTCTGAGACCTGCCCCTACCAAATCCACCTCGCGTCAGCGTAGGGGCGACTTGCCGGGTCGCCCCTACGGCCTTCCTTACAATATTCCGCCCACAATATCGCAATCTACATAGAATTTTGGGACGCTTTTGGGACGCTGATGTGCTATTCTCTATATCGCGGGAAGGGCTATTCGGCAGGCTGCGCCGCCCGCGACCCGGTAGTCCCCCTTGCCTGGCTCCCCCCGCGCGCTCAAAAGAGCGCTCGCGCCTTCGGCGGCGGCGCGGCCTGCATCCTGGATACACCGGCGGTGGTGGGGTGTAGACCTGGCAGGTTTCCGAAACCTGCCAGGTCTGTATAAGGGGCGACGGGTTGGAACGCGCCCAACCCGTCGCTGGCGATGGATGTGTCTGGTGCTTGTCGGGAGTCTGCGCCTATCTTCTCGCTAGCCTTGTCTCCTTATCAACGTCCAACGAATCCGATCCTGTACCCCTTTGAGCGTTTCAGGATGCTCACCGTCGTGACATCCCGGCTCAGCTTTCTGCGCCTTACTATAGCGCAGAAAACACCCGGCGAGGCATTGTATTAGGTTTAGCTTAGGTTCAGATTCTGGACAGAGGGCCGTTACGGAGCCACCGCCACCAGGCGGTACAACACCCCGTCAAAGGTGGTGATATACAACTCCCCGGCTTCGTCCTCGCCGAAGGAGCTGATGGACAGGTCGGTGTCCAGGAGCAGGGTGCTCTGCCAGGTGCCCTCCGGGCTGGGGGCCAGTGCCCAGATCTGGCCGCCGCAGTAATCGGCGTAGAAGTAGCCCCCCACCATCGCAGGGTAGGCCTGGCCGCGATACACGTAGCCACCGGTCACGGCGCAGGTGCCATTCTCGTGCGTGGGGTACTCCGCGATAGGCATCTCCAGGCCGGTCGGGTCACAGGCTGCGCTGCGAAAGCAATGCCCGCCTTCCATAATATTCCAGCCGTAGTTTTGGCCGCCCGGACTGCCCGCCCGTTGCAGGTCAATCTCTTCCCATGAACCCTGGCCGACATCGCCGATGTACAGGTCGCCTGTGGCCCGGTCAAAACTATAGCGCCAGGGGTTGCGCAGGCCCAGCGCCCAGATCTCCGGCCGGGTGGTGGGGTCATTGACGAAGGGGTTATCCGGCGGGATGCCGTAGGGGTCGCCGCTATCCACGTCAATGCGCAGCATCTTGCCGAGCAACGACTGTCGGTTTTGGGCGTTCCGCTGGGGGTCGCCAGCGGAACCGCCATCGCCCGTGCCGATCCACAGCTTCCCATCTGGGCCGAAGGCCAGCATCCCCCCGTTGTGATTGGGATAAGGCTGATCGATCTTGAGGACCAGCCTGGCGCTGTTCGGGTCGGCGGTGGCGCCATCAGGCCGGGCCGTGTAACGGGCGATGACCGTATCTCCGTTCAGGTCCGTGTAGTTGACAAAGAACTGGCGATTGGCGGGGTAATTCGGGTGGAAGGCCAGACCCAACAGCCCCTGCTCGCTCCCCCGCGATCCCACGATAGAGGTGATGTCCAGGAAGGGCATCTCGCGCAGCGCCCCATTGGAGACGACCCGAATTGTCCCGCGCTTTTCCACGATGTAAATATCGCCGCTGCCGTCGCCAGCGTGCGTGGCGAAGAGCGGCAGGTTCAGGCCGGTGACGACCGGCACGAGGCCCAGTCGGAAGGCACGCGGGTTGAAGCCCGCCGACGTGGGCGTGGGCGGTGGCGTGGCCGTTGCGCGGGTCGGCTCAGGCGACGGCCGCAAGGCTGTCGCAGTCGGGCTGCTCACCTCGCCTCCTCCTTCTGAGGGGGGAGGGGTGAATGCAGGCACCGCCGTGGTGGGTCGGGCGGTGGGGGGCAACGGCGTGGGCGTCGGCGTGGGCTGGCCAGATTGGCAGGCCACAAGCGCCCCCAGCGCCAGCGCCAGGCACGCGCCCAGGATGCTGCCTCTGGCCAGGGGGGGATGAGCGATCATGAAAACAATTATAACCGCTCTTGGCACAAGTGAGTACTGTATGGCCCGGTACCGGGCTTTGGCCCGGTTTGGGAGCATGTCACCGCACGCGCAGGCTGTGCACTTCCTCCGAGCGCAACAGCAACGCCAGGCCCAGGTACACGCCCCCGCCCAGGGCCACACCCGAGGCCACAATCCAGGGGTCGGAACGGACAGGCAGCCAGGTCGCGCTGGCGAGCACAACCAGGGCCATGCCCAGGGCCGCCACGCTGGCGCGCACCAACGTCGCCAGGGTGCGGCGGCCCTCCAGCCCACCTAACCGCTTGCGGATCAGCCAGACGAGTACCAGCGTCTCTACGGTCGCGGCAATGCTGTTCGCCAACGCCAGGCCACCGTGCGGAAACAGGCCGAAGGGTCTGAAGACCTGGATCAGCGTCAGGCTCAAGACGATGTTGAGGCCCATCGCGCCCGCCCCCACCACGACCGGCGTGCGTGTATCATGCATGGCGTAAAACGCACGAACCAGGACCTCCAGTACCGAATGGCCGACCAGGCCCAGAGCATACAGACCCAGTGCCCAACTGGTGAGCGCGGTGGAACGCGCATCAAACTCCCCTCGCTGGAACAGGAAGCGGATCAGGGGGTCGCGCAGCAGGATCAGGCCGAGCGAGGCCGGGATCGCCAGGAAGAGCACGTTGCGCAATGTCGTCGCCAGCGTGTGCCGCATCTCGTCTAGCCGCCCCTGCGCCACCAGCGTCGCCAGCGTGGGGAAGGCCGCAGTGGCTGCGGATTGGGCGATTACGGCCTGGGGGAGCAGGAAGATCATCCAGGCCAGGGTCAACGCCGACAGGCTGCCCGCCTCCAGGCCGCTGGCCAGGATAGTGTTGACCTGGAAATTGAGCTGGACGACCGCCACGCCGAGCAGCCGGGGCAACATCAGCCGGGCCACCTCATGGAGTTGGGGGTCATTCAGCCCCAGAGTGGGGACATACTGTGCGCTGCGTCCCTTCAGCCCGATCAACTGGATAGCCAGATGTAGAGCCGCGCCCAATACAACGCCGAAGGCCAGCCCGCGAACGCCCATCCCCGGCAGGGGCGCCAGGAAGACGGCCCCGATCATGATGCCGACGTTGTACAGGATGGGGGCAATGGCGGGCAGGAGGAAATGCTGGTGGGCGTTCAAGATCGCGCTGAGCAGGCCGCTCAGCCCAAACAGGATGGGCGAAAGCACCATCACCCGCATCAGGTACACGGTCCACGCCTGCTGTGATGGGCTGAACCCTGGGGCAACGACCGTAGCCACCAGCAGCGGCGCCGCCACCGCCAGGAGGAGTGCGCCGCAGACCAGGATGATCAGGACCAGATTGGCCACCGCGCTGGCGAGCCGCCAGGCCCCCAGGCGGTCGCCACGTGCTAACGCAGCCGTGAAAGTGGGCAGGAAGGCCGAGGCCAGCGCGCCACCCGCCACGAGCGTGAATAAGAAGTCCGGCAGGCGGAAGGCGGCCCAATAGGCGTCCAGTTCGGCGCTGGTGCCAAACGCCTGGCTGACAACGATCTGGCGGGCCAGGCCGACCAGGTTGCTGAGGATATAGGCCGCCATAATCACCAGCGCGGCCCGTGCGATCTGATGGGGGGGCAGCCCTCTGTGCTCGCTCATGCAGGGAGAAGTATAGCAGAGAGTGCCCAGAAGGGGGAGATCCACCCCCAGGCAGCGTTGGATGGTCGCTATCATAGCACACGACGGAAATGCATCCGGCTTTAGGGGAGAGGTTGACTTGGCATAAGAGAGTGACTATAATCTGAACTATCCTCATCACATGAAGGCGGGCAGATGGCACTTAAAGGCAACCTGCGCGATTTTCCCATCGCCAACCTGCTGGGCCTGATCCGTTCGGCTCGCAAAACCGGCACTCTCACGGTGGAACGCGCTGGTCAGGCTGCGCGCCTGGCCTTCCAGGAGGGCCAACTGATCCACGCGGCCTATACCGGGCAGAATGACCTCTTGAGCATCCTGGAGGGGGCCGGCGTCCTCAGCCGCGAACAGGCGCTGGCTGTGCTCCCCGGTTCGCCCGAAGCTGGCGACAAGGAACTGGCCCTCATGCTCATCAGCGCGGGGCTTGCCACCCAGGAGGCCATCCTCCGCACCGTGCGCGCGCGCACCCTGGACATTGCCTGTGAGGTGCTCGCCTGGCTGTCCGGAGAGTTTCGTTTTGAGGACGGCGAACTGCCCTCCGAGGGCCAGATCACCACGCTGCTGGATACGCAGGAGGTCATGGCCGAGGCGCAACGCCGCCAGGAGGAGGCCCGGCGGGCCCAGGCACCTCTGCCCGACCCACAGGCACGCTTCCGCATCGCCCCTGTACCGCCGCAGCCCCTGCCCACCTTACCGGCGGAGGCCTGGCGGCTACTCCCCTTCGTGGACCCGCGCAATACGGTGCGGCAGATCGCCCAGGCCGCCCATCTGGATGAGGCCCAGGCCCAACACATCCTGCGTGACCTCTACCAAGCGGGGGTTATTGAACCGGAGCCGTGACCACTGTCTCCACGTCCCCCGCCGAGCGCCACGTAGCGACTCCCCTGGCCTCGCTGGCCGCGCTCAGCCGCATCCTCAGCGCTGCCCCCGATCTCAACGCTGCATTCCAGCTTGCCCTGGACGAGGCCCTGCGTGTCACGGCGGCCCGCTGCGGTCACTTATACCTGGTCCCCGATGGCGATACTCTCTCCCGGCGCATCGTTCGTGGCTGCCCCCTCTCCCCCTCTGACTCCCCCCATATACGGCAGGAGGAAGAGGCTTCTGATCCCCTGGAGGCGGAGGTCCTCACCAGCGGAGAAACGCGGCTGATCGCCGACCTGGAGGGGACGGGCGAGCAGGATGCGCCGGTCCATGCCGGGGTGCGCTCTGCGCTGATCGTGCCCTTGCTGAGCGGCGCACGGGCCATCGGCGTGCTCCACCTGCACAGTCCCCACCCCCACGCTTTTGATGCCAGCCTGGTCGGTTACGCCGAGGCCCTGGCCGCGCAGGTGGCCCTGGTGGCCGATTACGCCCGGCGCACCCAGGCGTTGGAACGCATCGCCGAGAGCCGCATGAACGAGTTGGGCGAAGCCAACCGCGCCCTGACCCAGGAACACGCCCGGCTGGAAACGCTGCTGCGCATCACCTCCGAACTGTCCGTCAGCCTGGACCTGGACCTGGTGCTCAACCGCACCCTGAACCTGGTGAACGCTGCTGTCAAGGCGCAACAGGGGGGTATCTTCCTGAGCGACCCGGCCAGGGAGGGCGGGCAGTGGGCCATAGGCAGTGGCCCCTGGGCGATGGAATACAGCCAGCTCCTGGTCAACTGGGCGATGGAGCAACGCCAGGCCATCGTCGTGCCCGATCTCGCCCAGGCGCCGCGCTGGCTGCCGGAGGGCCAGAGGCCACCTTATCGCTCAGCTATGGCCGTGCCCCTCATCGCCACCGGCGACGTGCTGGGGGCGCTTGTCCTGCTGCACAGCGAAGCGGGCGCGTTCAGCGCCGATGACCTGCGTCTGGTGCGGGCCGCTGCCAATCAGGTGGCCACCGCCATCAACAACGCAGAACTCTACCGCCTGATCCGTGACCAGGCCGAACGGCTGGGCCAGATGCTGCGCGAGCAGCACATGGAGGCGGCCAAGAACCGCGCCATCCTGGAGGCGATTGCCGATGGGGTCATGGTGGCCGATGCGCATGGACGGATCACCCTGTTCAACGCGGCGGCGGAGCGCATTCTGGGCCTGAGCCGTGAGCACATGCTGGGCCGCTCCACCGATGAATTCCTGGGGCTGTTTGGCGGCGGGGCGCGCTCGTGGACCGAGGCGATCTACCAGTGGGCACGGGAGGCGGCACCGCGCCACGAAGGCACCTTCCTGGCCGAACGGCTGGACATTGAAGGGCGCACCGTCAGTGTGCATCTGGCGCCGGTGTTCATGGGCGAGGAGTTCATCGGCTCGGTCTCGGTGTTCCGCGACATCTCCAAAGAGGTGGAGGTGGACCGGCTGAAGAGCGACTTCGTCTCTACGGTGTCGCACGAACTGCGCACGCCGCTGACGGCGATCAAAGGCTACGCGGAGTTGTTGCTCATGGGCGCCGCCGGGCCGGTGAGCGAGCAGCAGCGCAGGTTCCTCAGCATCATCCAGAGCAACGCCGACCGGCTTACCCTGCTCGTCCATGACCTGCTGGACCTGTCGCGGATTGAGAGCGGGCGCATCGGCCTGTCCTTGATGCCGCTGAACCTGGAACCGATCATCCGCCGGGTGATCGCCCTGGTTAACGGGCGCAAAGCCCAGGAGGGCAAGATCATCTGGATCGGGGTGGAGGTGGCCCCGGACCTGCCGCCGGTTTTGGCCGACGAGACACGGGTGACGCAGATCCTCATGAACTTGGTGGATAACGCCTACAACTACACGCCGGTGGGCGGCCAGATCCTCATCCGGGCGCGGGCGCTGGAAGGGGCGGTGGAAGTTAGCGTGATAGACACGGGCATCGGCATCTCCCGCGAAGACATGCCGCACATCTTTGAACGCTTCTACCGGGGGAATGACCCGGTGGTGCAGCGCATCCCCGGCACAGGCTTGGGCCTGGCGATTGTGAAGCACCTGGTGGAACTGCACGGGGGGCACATCTGGGTGGATAGTGAGCCGGGGGTGGGGAGCACCTTCCGCTTTCTCTTGCCCACGCCCTGATGGGACGACGGACGACGGACGAGGAACGACGGCCAGAGGAGGCGCTGAGCTGGCTGGCTGAAGCGCCCCTGTTTCAGGGCCTGAGCCTTGCAGAGCATCAGGCGGCACTTCGGGCTGCCCGCCGCCGCCAGGTCAGGCGCGAGGCGTTCTTCTTCCAGCAGGGTGACCCCGCCAGCGCGCTGTATGTGCTCACGGCGGGGCGTGTCAGATTGACCCAGGTGACCCCCGAAGGCGATCAGGTCATCCTGCATCTGGTCCACCCCGGCGAGATGTTCGGTGGCATCGCTGTCCTGGGTGACGCCACCTATCCGGTCTCGGCCCAGGCACTGGAGGACTGCCAGGCGCTGGCCTGGGACGGGGAGGGCATGGTGAGGCTGATGGAGCGCACGCCGCGCCTGGCCTTGAATGCGTTGCGCCTGCTGGCCGGGCGCGTTCAGGAACTGCAAGACCGCGTGCGCGAACTGGCCACCGAGCGCGTGGAGCGGCGCGTGGCCCGGACGTTGCTGCGCCTGGCGCGGCAGGCAGGGCGCAAGGTGGAGAACGGCGTATTGATTGACCTGCCTTTGTCGCGCCAGGACCTGGCGGAGATGACTGGCACAACGCTATTTACGGTGAGCCGTGTCCTCAGCCGCTGGGAACAGCAGGGCCTGGTGGAGGCCGGGCGCGAACGGGTGCTGATCCACTTCCCGCATGGCCTGGTGCGCATTGCCGAGGACCAGGACTGAGAACCTATAGGCTCACCCCCTCCCTGACCCTCCCCCATCCAGGGGGAGGGAACAGATGTCACCCCCTCTCCCGCAGCGTGGGAGAGGGGCACAGGGGTGAGGGCCACATTACTCCCTCCCCCCTCTGTGGGGGGGGGTGGGGTGGGGGGAGAACCGGACCTCAGCCCGGTACTGGGCGGGGTAGGGTGGGGGGTAGGGGCGCATGGCCGTGCGCTCCTACGTTCAGCATGATATTGTTTGCTCCACCGCAAAGACTTGCCTTACCACTGCGTGTAAACTTGGGGTGGTGTTTTGAAACATGAGTGGGCTGGAATGGCATCCCGACAGCTTGCGCCTGACCTGAGGGTGGCCGAGGTGCTGAGCCGCTGGCCGCAGACGATGCCGGTGTTCTTCCGCCACCACATGCTGTGCGTGGGCTGTGCCATGGCGCCTTTTGAGACGCTGGCCGATGTGGCCGCGATCTATGGCCTGGACCTGAACCAGTTCTTCAGTGAACTGGAGCAAACCATTGCGCTGGAGGAGGAGCTTTGATGAACGTTAAGACGACATTGGATGTGCGCTCGGTCCCGCCGCCACAGCGACACCCCCTGATCTTCCAGACGTTTGAGAGCCTGCAGCCGGGCGAGGCCTTCATCCTGGTCAACGACCACGATCCCAGGCCACTTTATTACCAGTTTAAGTTTGAACGTGAAGGGGAGTTCGCCTGGGACTATCTGGAGCAGGGGCCGGAAGTGTGGCGGGTACGTATTGGCAAACGTGGCGGTGACTTCGTTTCGTAGCCGTTTCCCGCTGATCGCCAGCGTCGCCCTGCTGCTGTTGGCGGGGCTATGGGCCGGGCTGGTGCGGATAGGCTGGGGCTGGCCGCCCTTGCTGGCCAGCCTGCCCGCCGCGCATGGCCCGCTGATGGTCGGCGGCGTGCTGGGAACGCTGATCGCGCTGGAGCGGGCTGTGGCGCTGGGCCGCCGCTGGCCCATTCTGGCGCCTGCGCTCACCGCGTTGGGCGCGCTGGCGACGCTGATCGGCATTCCCGGCGCTCTCGGCCCGCTGTTTGTCACCCTGGGCAGCCTGGGCCTGGTAGCCATCTTTGCCGTGATCGTCCGCCAGCAGCCCGCGCTGTTTAGTGCTACGATGGGGTTGGGTGCGCTGGCCTGGTTTGTGGGCAATGGCCTGTGGCTGGCCGGGCGGCCCCTCTCCGATGTGGTGGCCTGGTGGGTGGGTTTCGTTGTACTGACCATCGCCGGGGAGCGGCTGGAACTGGGCCGCCTGTTACGCCCGCCGCGCTTCGCGCAGGTCGCCTTCGTCGCAGCCATCGCCCTTCTCCTGATCGGCCTGCTCCTCTCCATCCTGGCACTCAGGCTGGGGATGGGCCTGAGCGGGGTCGCGCTGATCGCGCTGGCGCTGTGGCTGGGGCGCTATGACATTGCCCGCCGCACGGTGCGGCAGGCCGGGCTGACGCGCTTCATCGCCCTCAGCCTGCTCTCCGGCTATGTATGGTTGGGGGTCGGCGGCCTGCTCTGGCTGGTCTTCGCCGGGGCCACAGCCGGCCCGTTGTACGATGCGCTCATCCACACGGTTTTCCTGGGCTTTGTGTTCGCGTTAATCTTCGGGCATGCGCCCATTATCCTGCCAGCATTGTCCGGGCGCCAGGTGGCCTTCCGGCCTACATTCTATGTCCATCTGGCTCTGCTCCACGCCTCGCTGATCCTGCGCGTCATCGGCGACCTGGGGGGCTGGGCCGGGGTGCGCCAGTGGGGTGGGCTGCTCAACGCGCTGGCGCTTGTGGTGTTTCTGGCGAACACAGTGCGCGCTATCCAAAGCAGTCGCCATGCCTCCTCTGACACGCTGGTTCGTTAAAACCTCACTGATCTACCTGATTGCCGCGCTGGTGCTCGGCGTCGTCCTGATGGCCCAATCGGGGCTGGGCCTGGCTGTGCCTGTCGCCTCCCTGGGACCGGTGTATTTCCATACCTTCATGCTGGGTTGGGTAGCCCAGCTCATCTTCGGCGTGATCTACTGGATGTTCCCCAAATATTCGCGGGAGAAGCCGCGCGGGAGCGAGGCGCTGGGCTGGGCCACCTATATCTTGCTCAACGTTGGGCTGGTCTTGCGTGTGCTGGGCGAGCCGCTCAACGCCACCTGGCCTGAGGCCGGCTGGGGCGGACTGCTGGCGGTGTCCGCTGTGGCGCAGTGGCTGGCCGGGCTGGCCTTCGTGGTCAACACCTGGGGGAGGGTGAAGAAATGACGGAGGCGAAGGACAGAGGTGCATCCGTCTTCGTTTGATGTTTGACATTTGACGTTTGTTGTCTATGCCACGTCTCAGTGTCTGGTTCGTGCGCGCTGCGCTGATTTACCTGCTGGTGGGGTTCACCTTCGGCGCCTTGATGCTGTTTCATAAGGGGGTGCCTCTGCATCCGGCGTTGTGGCGCCTGCTGCCGGCGCATGTGGAATTTGTGCTCTTCGGCTGGACGGTGCAGTTGGCGATGGGGGTGGCCTTCTGGATTCTGCCGCGCTTCCCCCAAGGCCCGGAGCGAGGCGACGAGCGGCCCGCCTGGGTTGCCCTGGGCCTGCTCAACCTGGGTGTGCTCCTGGCGGGCCTGGGGGGAACGCTGGGGGCGCCCACGTCCATCCTGCTGCTGGGGCGTCTGGCGGAGGCGATAGCGGCGGCGGCCTTCACCCTCCACGCCTGGCCGCGCGTCAGGCCGCTCTTCACAGGCGTGAGCTAACTAATCCTTCCCCCGCCGCCCCGCATCCTCGTGGATGAAGATCCAGGCGACCACTTCGCCGATGTCAAAGGTGTCGTTGGCTTGCCAGGCGCGGGAGTCGGCGAAGATGCGGTCCAGGCGTGAACTGGTGTCGCCGCTCAGCGTCTGGGCGATCTCGGCGCGGATGGCGGAGAGCCGTGCCTGCCAGCGGGCCATGTTCTCCGGGCGCAGGTCAATCCAGCCCTCCTCTGGCGTATGCGCCTTCATCACTGGCCCGCGCAACATGCGCCTTCCATCGGGCAGGAGGATAGGGATGCCGATGGAGATAGCTTGGGTCCGCAGGTCGGGGGAGGCCGACACCTGGCTCAAAAGCGCCTGAGCCAGCGATTCCGGCGTCTGGTCAAGCGCGGCCCCGATGCTGCCGCAGGCCCGCTTGATGAGAGCGGCTTCAAATAGCAGCTTGGACAGGCGCGGTGGGCCGAGCATCTCAAAGGCGATGCTCTCCACGCCGTGTTGCGCCTCCAACTGGTGCAGCCGCGTCAGCGCCGCACTGCGCAGGAAAGCGGCGCGGTAGGTTGGCCCCATCACCGCGCTGTCCAGCGCGGCGATGACATCAAAGCCGGTGCTGCCTCCCTTGATCTCAGCCACGACCACGCGGGCGATCTCCTCCGGCGTCACAAACTCCATCTGCCCCAACGTGCTCAGCGCGGTGAACTCCCCCACCGAAAACAGGCCATTTTCCCCTGTGTCAATGTACACCGATTCCAGCACGTCCTCTGTCGGCTGGCCGAAGCTCCCCTTCCCGCTGAGGGCCTGCTCCAGCGGATACGCCGCTTCCGGCGGGCAATCGTACAGGGGGATGGGCTGGCCGCCGCGCCGGATCGGCCCATAGGCGATCTCCTTCCAGGCGATCGCTGCCGCCGGTTTGATCTCCTTGACAATTGGCGGGGCGTCCAGGGTCCGCGCCAGGAGGAAGAGCAGCAACGTGTGCGCCCCGGCCATGGCCGACTTGGTGAGCAGCACCCGCGAGGGCTTCCGCTCGCCGTGGCTGTAGGGGATGTTCAGCCCCATGCCGCCGGTGCCTGTCGTGCCCACCTTGATGTATGCCCCTGTCCCCGCCCGCTTCATGGCCTCATACAGGATCTGGATATGGCGGACAAGCTGCGGTGTGGGGATCACGCTCAACATTCCCTCAAGCTCAAAGGCCCAGCTCACTCCCCCCTGGCGCTCTTCCCGTGCCAGAGCCAGGAGGTGGCTGGCGGCATCGTAAATATTTTGGTAAGCCAACACCGTCGCTGTGTTAATGCAGTCCACGATGATGTCGGCGGGGTGGCCGTCCAGGCCGGGGGCGCGGCCCTCAATGGCCTGGGCCAGGAATGAGGCCGTGTAGATGTCCTCATTAAGCTCCTGGAAGACATCGGCGAGCACCCGCGAGCGGATGCGCGGATCGGCCATCAATGTGCTGCGGGGCATGTCTTTGTACTCGGCGCGGACGAAGACATTGCCCCACAGGGGGATGATCTCCACAGGCGTTGGGATCAACTCCCGGCGCAAGCGCTCAACAGCGGCCTCGGCCTCGGCCTGCAACAGGCTGGCGACAACCAGCCGCGCCGGGCGTTCGGCCAGCAGCGCCCGGCACACCGCCGAGCCGACCAGCCCAAACCCGCCCAAGACCAGTACATGCTTGCCCTCAATATCCATACCCTCTCTCCCTGGTGTCAGGTGATCGCAGGATTGTCATTCCCTCCCCCCTTGTGGGGGCACAGCCATCAACCCTTCATGCCTCGTCTCGCCATCTCGGCCCCAACAGGATCAGCCGCTCACCCGCCAGGAGCAGGCGGCCCAGCCCCGCCCCTTTCGGCGCGATCACGCGGCTGGCCGCAAAGTAGGGGAAGTCAAAGCGGACCACATCGCCCGCCTGCAACCCTGGAATGGGCATCAGCCGGGCGGTGAGCGGCTTGCCCAGCCGTGTAGAGAGCGCGGCGACATCCAGCAGGATCGCGGCCAGGTCCTCCACGCTGATGTCGCCGGGCAGGGGCACGGTATCCAGCCCGGCGCCGCACACCGCCGAGTACAGCAGCAGGTCGTTGATAGAGAGGTCGCCGGAGGCGGCCCGCTGTGCCAGGACCGCGTCCTCCAGCACAGGCAGCATCAGCCCGGAGAAGCCACAGCGGGGGAAGCGGGCCCGGTCCAGCGCGTCGGCCAGGAGCGCCGCCGCGAACAGCGAGCCTTGTGCGCCCACATGCGGCACGCCCAGCCGCTCCATAGCGGCCCCCAGGCTGCGCGTGACCTCTGGGAAGGGCGCCAGAGAAAAGTCAATGCCGCCAAAGGCGATGGTGTGAGCGGCCCCCGCCACCAGCGTATCGGCCACCGCCACGAGCCGTTCGGCATGCGCCTCAATCGCCGTGACCAGGTTGGCCCAGCCGGAGGCCAGCGAGGTGGCCGCCTCAAACGCCGCGACTGCCAGGTCTGCTGCCTCGGTAGCAATTGCGAAGGTGGGCGTGCCCCCGCCATGATAGGCGACGGGGAAGAACGGCGAGCCGGGCGGGCAGTTGGCCAGTGCCGCCAGTCGCAGGTTGCCGAACCCATCCGGTGAGATACGCGACACTGCCTGGATGAGGTGGGCGGCCTGCTGGACCGCCGCCAGGTGGATGCCATCAGGCGAGGCAATGGTGACGGCGGCGAAGACATCCTGCGTGGCGGCGAGGATGTCGTAGATTACCTCCACATAGTCCAGCGGGGCATCGGGCAGGACCGGGCCGAGGCTGCAGTAATCTATCCCATAGGCCCGGCACAATCGCTCTATCTCCCTGGCCAGGGGGACCGCGCGTTCCACCGGGCCAGGGCCGAGGAGCGCGGGAAAGGGTAATGTCGCCAGCCGCGTGGTCTGGACGGGGAATCCCGCCGCCTCATACGCGGCACGCGCCCGCGCCAGAAATGCGCCCGCCTCTGCCAGGCGCTCCTCCACCGGCGGATAACCTGGGTCAATAAAGGCCGTAATGGAGCGAATATTCACAGATGGGGATTATAGCGATTGGAGGGGTGTCTGTCCAGTTGGCCCGGCCCCAACGGAATTGCGTCCCACCGTGAGTTGTAGGGCCGCGGTGGCCAGGATATGCCCGCTGGGGTCGGTGTACTTGAGGGGGTTGTTGAGCACATAGGCGTAGCGGTTGAGGCTCTGGGGGTTGGCGGGGTCGGGCTGGGATATAGTCGCGTGTTTCATTATATGGTATATGGTTTACTCGCCCTCTTTAAGGGAGGGAGGCTGCTCTCTACGAGCCAGCATATCAAGGAACTGCGCTGGCGTGAGGATGGGGATACCTGCATAGATTTCCAGTTCCGTCAGGTGCGGGTCGCCGGAGACGATGTAATCGGCGCCACCCGCCTGGGCTAGCGCCAGAACCCGGTTGTCCTCCGGGTCTCGTGTGATGACATCCACCTGTACTTCTACCTTGATCACCGTGCCCATGGCCCGGAGGCTTCGGAGATAAGCATTGACATCCGCGTCGGTGACAGGGTAGCGTTGGCGGATGTGTTTGCGGCCAAGTACGTCCGCAGTCTCTGCGAGAATCTCGTCTGTCAGGAGGAGGGTAAAGGCGCTGGTGTGGCGCATAATCTAGGCCGGTTTGCCCGCTTTCACGATCAGGGCACTTACCAGCACGTTGGTATCCAGCACCACCCTCATGTCCCGGCCCGCAGCGCGCGGATAGCCTCCTCAATGTCCCTCTGGGCTTCTTCCTCAGGAACATCTGGCATTTTCTGGTGCACCCGCTCAAGCAGCCTGAGGAGTCGCTGGCGTGCCCGCTCCTCCCTGGTGCTGACGCTCACCTCCTCCGTGATCTCGGGTGGCAACTCTTCGGGTTGGATCAGGCGCTCATAGTCGGCCATGGGCACAATCGCCACCACCGGGATGCCCCCCCGCTTGATAATCAGGTGCTCCTCTCGCAGGTAGGCACGTTGAATGATCGCGCCGAAACGGTTCTTGGCCTCGGTCGCATTAATCACCCTGATCCTCGTTTTCTTTGCCATGAAGCAGGCCCTCCATCGGCCAGGATTAGCTATTTATAGTCGCAAGTATACATCGTCTTAGAGCCATTTGTCAATAGAGAAAAGTTCGGGGATCAGGGCTGTTTCAAATTGAGGGTGGCCATCCGCAGATCATTCAGATGGCATAAACATGCGAGCTGCAGCGCGTAGTACAATAGCCCCGTGCTCCCGTCCAGCCGCTGTCGCCGTGGTGGCAGTCGGTTGTTAAAGTGCTAAGACTACACTACTTCTAACTCCAAGAAGTAACACCCCGTGATCCCCGCCTCCCCCATCGCCCGCTTCACATCCTCGCGAACTGCCACAATGTAGTGCCACTCATCCACCCGAAACAGACGAGCATTGCCGATCGCTTCTTTCCGCAATGCCGCTCTCCACACCCCAGCGATTTTCCCCCGCTGCTCTGGCCGTATCCAATCTGGACCAAAGAACTCAACCCCGATGGAATGTTCCAGATCCAGGCAGGGGATACGCCGTAGGTAGTTGGCCACATAGTAGATGCCTACCTCCCGCCCGCTCTGCTCTCCCCTGATCCGGATGGGTAGATACTGAATCTCTGAACCCAACCCTAGCCCCTCCAGCAACGCCCTCAAGCGAGGGGAGTGCAGATGAAAGTTGGGATTAAAGGGCATGTCCATCAAAGGCCCTTCCTCATCCCAATCTGCTGGCGCTTCTTGCTCCCATTCTTCCTGCCTCAGAGGACGCCCCTCATTCAGCCTCTGAGCCAGATCAAGGTCGTCCTTCCACCCCCGAATGTGCAGATGCCGCACACCGCTGTTCCCCTCGGAATTCGCCGACCAATCATAGAACCGCATCATCGCCCTCCTCCCACTGGGGGATTCTTCAGCCATTCCGGGTGAGCCTGAAGTTGTTCCGCGATCCATCGTAGGCGCGCCTCCAACGCCGCCCGAATCTGAGCCGGGTCATCTAACCCGGCAATCGCCTCTTGGAGCCGCTGATACACCCACTTGTGATAAGCCTGGGAATGCGCCCCCTTGTGCACTTCCGCTGGTAATTCCACAATATTAGCTACATTCTCCAGGGACATACCCCCTTTGGCGAATAACTCTTGAAAATCTCTTGACCACTGTGGATCTCGGACCCAGTTCTTGTTGGTGGCAATGTGATGGCGGATGGTGCGACTAGCGTCTTTGCCTGCCTCCTCTATTATATCCTCAAAGCCAGGCAGCGCGAGTTGTTTCCCCAATGCGAGTGCTTCATCAGCCGCCACCGCCGTCATGGGTTGTACAGCCGTGGCTGTGTTCAAAGCTGCCGCCTGCAAGTACTCCTCCTGGGTCAGGGGGCGTATGGCGCCGTTTTCGGCTTTGCAGGGGAGCAGGCCACAGACGGTCAGATTGACGACCAGTTCAACATGGTAGTCAATGAAGGGGATGCCTGTTTGGATAGAGATGGGAGTGAAGGTCGGAGGACTAGGGCAGGGTCTGCCTTGGAAGCCACAGACAATGTGCCCGGTGGGGTCGGTATACCTGAGGGGGTTATTGAGCACATAGGAATAGCGGTTGAGGCTCTGGGGGTTGGCGGGGTCGGGCACAAGCGTGTCGGGCTGGGTGAAGCGCATGAGGGTCGGGTCGTAGTAGCGCGCCCCATAGTACAGCAGCCCTGTGTAGTCCAGCCGCTGCCCGGTGTAGTTGTACCGCGTTGGCGTGCTGCCATAGTTATAGCGCACCTGCCCATACGGGTAGTACCGCTCCCGCCCCGACAGGCTAGCGGTAGCTGTCGTGATCTCACTCAGGCTGCCAAGGCGATCGTCGTGTAGCTATAACACTGACAGGGTAGGGGTTGCAAGCTCTACTCACTCCCTTGGTGTCGGCTTGTCCAGATCCTCTACCCGCCGGATCAGGAATCTTTCAACGTATTCTTGATACGCTTTTGGCGTCCACTCCCGAATGTTGAATTCTTTCCACCGGCCGTAATCCTCCACGCGCACAAAGCAGATATGCCGATTGTAGCCGGCTCTGAGGGTGATCTCAGCCACACGTCGTGTACAGAAGATAAACTCATACCCCACTAGGCCAAAAAAGTCAGAGCCTTCCCAACTCGCCGGCTCTATTCGCAGGCCATTCGGTAGATGAGTGCTTATCTTGGGAAATGCGTATTCTATAAAGCCACACATAGGACAGGGACCTTTTACCGGAGGTGGCTCGGTGAGTTGGGCTTTGCTGGTAGTCATGAGCCGATAGTAGGTTGGAATGTTTTCCGGCAGTGGTTTGCGTGGGTGCTCATACCAACCTGTTACTCGCACCGGCTTGATCATAAAGCCAGTTAGGCCCATCTCCTGCCATAAGGCAATCAGGTCCGCGCGGAAGATCGGCGCGGTATGCGAGTTCCATAGATACTCCACAAACCCGCGGCGCCCCAGGTGGTTTAACTGGATCTCAATCTCAGGAGGCTCTGTGGATTCCAAGAAAGCACCACAAGCGGGACAATGCTCCCGCGTGTCGTTGACCCACTGTCCTCCGGCATATAGCTGGCTGGGTGCTGCCTCGATATAGTCAATCTTATAAAACTGCCCCATAATGAATTTCACCTCCTCGCTTCGCTTATGGTTGCCAACTCCAGTTGATATTGTATTCAACACCCATCTCATGCGCTTTAGCGATAATTTGCTCCAGGGTAGCCATTGGGTTCTTTTCCAGCCACATACGCCAATCCTTAAGATAACGGTAGCTCCAGTTCTGATGGGTGCCTGGGGGCGTCCCTTCCACCCACGCCCCCCAACGAGGATCGTGCACATTAACACCCAGCCTGCTGAACTCCTTCTCAAGCGCCTCAGGCAACATGTGATGTGCCTGAGCGTTCCGCATCCCTTGGGGGATAGGCGTGCGATTCTCCAGATTCCTGCGAAAGTTGCGGGCGGTGTAGCGCGGCCCCTCGGTTGGATTACTGCTGGCATAGGCGAGTATGCCCCCGCCATAAGCCGCTTCAGCCGCCCCCTCTATAATCAGCCCACCTTCCATCGCTGCCGCTGGCGCAGCAACCACACTGCATCCCCCAGCCGTTGCCACAGTACAAGTCGTGCCAGCAGCCAGGCCTGCCACGCCGGTTCCGACCTTAAATGTGCCATCCACTGTCAGGGTTGTAGCAACTGCTGTGCTTGCATCGCGTCCTAATTGCTGACCCTGTTGGAAGGCAACACTTTGGTCTTCCTGCCAGTCAGTGCCAAAGACGACGTTGGGAACACCCCAACTCATGTCATTGATAAACTGGTAACCGGCGCCCAGGATGAAGTCAAGCCAAGCGGGCCAATGCCCCGTCGGGTCGGTGTACCTGAGGGGGTTGTTGAGCACATAGGCATAGCGGTTGAGGCTCTGGGGGTTGGCGGGGTCGGGCACGAGCGTGTCGGGCTGGGTGAAGCGCAGGGGATCCGTGTGATATCCTCTCTTTCCAGCCCGCCGGCATTTGCGCTGCGCCACTCTTCGCGTTAGAATAGGCCCTTCACGGGGCCATTATCCGGAGCCATAACGCCATACGAACCGACCACACCCTAGGAGACAGAGTGAAGGGCTTCCTCGGCACCCCTGCGGACTTCCTGGCCGACCTTAACCTGACCCTGCATATCATCATGGCGCTGGCTCTGCTCGCCGGCGCCTGGTTCGCCCGGCGTAAAGACTTCGCCACCCACCAGAAAATCCAGACCGCTGTCGTCCTCCTCAATATCCCCCTCATCGCCGGGATCATGCTGATCTCCTTCCTGGAAGAGGTGGCCCCCAGCCTGCCCCACAACCTGGTGCGCCCCCGTAATGCCGTCGCCGCCGTCCATGCCCTCCTGGGCACGTTCGGCGAACTCCTGGGCCTGTTCGTGGTCCTGCGCATGAGTCCCTCCACCCGCCGCCTGATCCCCGGCTTCATGCGCTTCCAAAACGTCAAGGGGGTCATGCGCTTCACCCTGGGAACCTGGTGGGCCATCACCCTGTTCGGCCTGGCCACTTACTATGTCTGGTACATGCGGCCCGCCGAGCCGCCCCCCGGTGTCCAGATTGCCCAACCCGCCGCGCTCGGCGGCACAGCCACCGTGATCATCCAAAACTTCGCCTACCAGCCACAGGACCTGAGGGTCCCTATCGGCACTACAGTGACCTGGGTGAACAACGACAGCGCACCGCATACGGTCACCGCCGACGATGGGCAATTTGATTCTAAGCTCCTGGACCAGGGGCAGAGCTTCTCCTTCACCTTTGACCAGGTGGGTACGTTTCCCTACTATTGCGTCTTTCACGGCAACCCAGGCTCCGGCATGACGGGGACTGTGACAGTGCTCCCCGCCGAGGAAATCGCCGCCCTGCCCACCGCGGTCACGCCCCCCACCCCCACGCCCCGCCCCAGCCCGCCGCCCCCGCCCACCGGGCCGCTAGGCGCCCAGGTCGCCGGCCTCCTGGCCTTTCAAGACCAGCTGGGGTTCAGCGATGCACTCCGGCTTATCCTGAGCGGCGTCAGCCCTCCGCCCCCCGGCCAGGTATACGTGGGCTGGCTTACCGGCAGCACGCAGGGGCCGCTGCGCCTGGGCCAGATCGCGGTAGAGAGCGATGGGCGCGTGGTCTTTAACTACCAGGACCCCAATCAGCAGAATCTGCTGGTGACGTATGAGGGCGTTCAGATCACGCTGGAGCCTGCTTCCGGCAGCGGCGCCCAGCCGTCCGGCCCGCCCGTCTATACAGGCCACCTGCCCACCCAGGCGCTCACCTATTTACGCGCCCTGGTGGCCAGCGCCGCCGACGTGCCTTTCCAGAGAGGCTATGCCATTGGTATCCGTGCCGACGCCGAGGAGGTCCTGCGCCAGGCGCAGGCTGCCCAGGCGGGCGCGCAGGCCGGCGACCTGGCCAGCGTCCGGCGCCACGCCGAGGTAATCGTGAACATCATTGAGGGCAAGGAAGGCCGCGACTACGGTGACCTGGACAAGGACGGTAGAACCCTGGACCCCAGCGACGGGTTCGGCCTGTTGCAAGGGGGGGCGCGGGCGGGCTACCTGGAGGCGGCTGACCAGGCCGCCCGCGGGGCCGCCGCCGCCCCCGATGCCACCGAGGCGATCAAGCTACATACGGGCCATGTGCAGGTGTGCGTGAGCAATCTGCTGGGCTGGACAGAGCAGGCCCGCGATACGGCGCTGGCGGTCATTCGCGCTGCCGACCTGAACGCTGCCCGGCCGCTTGTCCAGGAACTGCTCGCGCTGAGCCAATCTATCCTATATGGCATGGATACCAACGGTGATGGGCTGGTGGAGGCGATCCCCGGTGAGGGCGGCGCATTGGTGCTGTATCAGCACGCCCAATATGCGGCAGCGATCGGCATCGCCCCCAGTACCCCTGCCCCCAGCGCCACGCCTGCGCCAACGGCGACGATCAGCGCCACCCTGCGCTCCTCCGGCCTGAGCTTTGCGCCGCCTATCCAGACCCGGTAGATGGCGGAGACGCCCCAGCGAGGCCCAGTGCGCGAATTTACCGAAATGGAACTGCGCCAATATAATGGTGAAAAGGGTCAGCCCGTCTACATCGCCTACAAGGGCAAGGTGTACGACGTGAGCCAGAGCTTGCGCTGGCGCAGCGGCATGCACGAGGGGCTGCACTACAGCGGCCTGGACCTCACCCGCAGCCTGCGCAAGGCGCCGCATGGGGAGGAGGTCTTTAAGCATATGCCTGTTGTGGGGATACTGATTGACGGATGACGGAGGACCGGGGCTTCCGCCCTGCGTCCCCGGTCAGGCGTCCGGGCGCTGGCGACGCCGCTGTATGCGCTGCGCGACCGGGGCCAGGGTTGAGGCCTGTATCTGCATCAAGACCTTATCATACTTTTATATGGCATGTCAAGGCTAAAAGTTCCCATTTTAGGAACTTGTCAGTTCCTCTTTTTGGAACTTTGTGATTTCTCGCACATATGTGTCATCGCAGCTCCCAGGCCAGCACGCCAAACGCCACCCCCTCCTCACAAACCACGCCTCAAGGATTTGCCGGATTCCCTGTCACCCGTATAATTGACGTGGATACGCCTGGAGGAGCGCCGGAGATGCCTGTGAAATGCCTGGTGATTTGAAGGTAGATCTGTGCTCTGCTGGGCCTGGAGGATAGAAGACCGCAGCCCTCGTAATGTTAAGGAGAAGCAATGATGGACGAACTGGAACGCTATATGCTCTCGCTGGTGCCTCAGCGCTCGCCTGTGATGGAGCGCCTGGAACGCGAGGCCGAACGGGATCACGTGCCCATTATCGGGCCGCATGAGGGCCATTTCCTCTATATGCTGGCCCAGATGATCCAGGCGCGGGAGGCACTAGAGTTGGGCACGGCCATCGGCTACTCGGCGCTCTGGCTCGCGGCGGCCGTGCAACCGCGCGGCGGTCAGGTGATCACCGTTGAACGTAATCCGCACATGGCCGCGCGGGCGCGGGCGAATGTGAAAGAGGCCGGCTATGCCGATGTCGTCTCGGTGGTGGAGGGGGAGGCGTGGGATGTGCTCAACCACCTGGGCGGGACGTTTGATTTCATTTTTGTGGATGTTCTGCGCTCCTTCACTGACGCCGAAAGCGCACCCCGCCTGCTGGATACGCTCCTGCCTCACCTGCGTGTGGGCGGCTTGCTGGTCGCCGACAACGCCCTCCACATCGGCAACCCCAGTAGTAGTGGGAGTACATTGACGGAGCAAGGCATCCGTGAGTATAATAGACGTGCTGCTCAAAAACCTGAACTGGCTGTCATAGTATTGCCTGTACGCGATGGCATCTCCATTGCGTTGCGTTTAGCTTGAGAGGAGGAAGATGTCCGTTTCCGATAACCAAGACCTGGTTGTTCGCATTGGTGGCGACTCGGCCAAAGGGGGGATCGTGCTCACGGGGGAGACGCTGGCCCGCATTGCGGCGCTGTCGGGCCTGGAGGTGTACACCACCCGTACCATCCCCGCCGAGATCAAGGGCGGGCACGTCATGATCCAGGTGCGTGCCGCGCCTTATCCCGTCACCTCGCAGGGGGATGACCTGGACATCCTCCTGGCCTATGACCAGGAGACGTATGACCGCTACTATACTCTGCTTAAGCCCGGCGCGGTGCTGGTGTACAACAGCAACGAGCTCCAGCCGCCAGCGGACAGCCAGATCGTTCATTATGGCCTGCCGCTGGACCAGATCGCCAAGAGCGTCGGCTTCGCCCGCGGCTGGAACATCGTGGCCGTCGGCGCGCTGGTGAAGCTGCTGGACCTTAACCTGGAGAAGGGCAAAGAGGTCATCATCCGGCAACTGGGGCGCAAGGGCGAGGACGTGCTCAAGAACAACCTGCTGGCGCTGGAGGCGGGCTACAGGTACGTTGAAGAGCACTTCGGCACGGAATCGCCCTATCACTTGCCCACGCGGGCGCAGGAGGAGCGCCTGGCCCTGTCCGGCAATCAGGCGTTGGCCATCGGCGCCCTGGCGGCTGGCTGCAAGTTCTACGCGGGCTACCCGATCACCCCGGCCTCGGACATTATGGAGTTCCTGGCCGCCGAACTGCCCAGAGTTGGCGGGACGATGGTCCAGGCCGAGGACGAGATGGCCGCCCTGGCGATGGTGCTGGGCGCCTCCTTCACCGGCGTGCGCGCCATGACCGCTACCTCCGGCCCCGGCCTGGACCTGATGAACGAGCTGATCGGCCACGCGGTCATGACCGAGACGCCCTGTGTGATCGTGGACGTGCAGCGCTGCGGCCCCAGCACGGGCATGCCCACCAAGGTCTCTCAGGGCGACCTGATGACCGCGCTTTACGGCAGCCACGATGATGCCCCCCGCATCGTCATGGCACCGGTCTCCATTGAGGACAACTTCTATCTTATCATCCACGCCTTCAATCTGGCCGAGAAATATCAGACGCCGGTCATTTTCCTGTCCGACCAGGACATGTCGGTGCGCGTCCAGACCATCCCGCCCTTTGACCTGTCCAGGGTGCATATTGAGCCTCGCTTGCTGTACGACCCGAACGACAACAGCACCGGCCCGTATGAGCGCTATCGCGTGACCGAGGACGGGGTGTCGCCGATGTCACTGCCGGGGATGCCTGGTGGGCAGTACACGGCGGAGGGGCTGGAGCACTATCCCGATGGCGCGCCCGGCTTTGAACCGGATTTGCATCAGCGCATGATGGAGAAGCGCGCCCGCAAAATCCAGCGCGCGCTGGAGTACGTGGAGCGCTGGCGGTTGTGGGAGGAGTTCGGCGACCCCGACGCCCCTGTGGCCATTATCGGCTGGGGCTCCACCATCGGCCCGGTGCGCGAGGCGGTGGCCCGCGCCGCCGAAAACGGGATGCCGGTCGCTGTGTTCTACCCCAAGGTGCTCAACCCGCTCCCTGTGGAGCGGATCGGCCGCTTCATTCAGAACCGCCAGGCGGTGATCGTGCCGGAGATGAATATGTCCGGCCAGCTTGCCGACTTGCTGACCGTGCGCTTCACCCGGCCCTTCATCCGGCTGAACAAGTATCGCGGCCATCCCTTCCGCGCCGGCGAGATCTACGCCAAGATTCAGGAGGTGTACGAGAAGGTCATTGAACGCGCGACAGCGTAAATGGAAGACGGAGGACGGACGAGAGACGACGAAAGGATAACCCCATGACCGAGTTTATGACAGATGTCCCGGTTTCACCGTATATTGGCACGGTTCAACTGAAACCCCAGGATTATAAGAGCGACGTCAAGCCGATCTGGTGCCCCGGCTGCGGGGATTTCGGTGTGCTGTCCAGCTTCTATAAGGCCATCGCCGATCTGGGTATCCCGCCGGAGAACGCGGTGATCGCCTCCGGCATCGGGTGTTCGGGCCGCTTTCCGGCGTTCGTGGAGGCGTACGGCTTTCACGGCGTGCACGGGCGCGTCCTGCCGCTGGCCACCGGTATCAAGCTGGCCCGGCCCGACCTGGTGGTGGTGGCGGTGGGTGGCGATGGCGATGCCTTCTCCATCGGCGCGGGGCACCTGCCGCATGCCGCCCGGCGCAATGTGGACATCACCTATATCGTGATGGACAATGAGATCTACGGCCTGACCAAGGGCCAGCCCTCGCCGACCAGCCCACACGCGCTGGAACGCAAGGCCTCGCCCTACGGCCACGCCGAGTACCCCATTAACCCGGTGCTCATGGCGCTGGCCTATGGGGCCACGTTTGTGGCTCGTGGCTTCTCGGCCCGCCCACGCGAGGTCACCGAACTGATCAAGCAAGGCATCAGCCACAAAGGCTTCGCCTTCATTCAGGTCTACAGCCCGTGTGTGACTTTCTATGACACCTACGATCACTTCAGGCAAGTGACCGCCGACCTGCCCGCCGACCATGATCCCAGCGATAAGGCGGCGGCCATGCGCCTGGCGATGGAAGACGAGGTGCTGTACCTGGGCGTGTTCTACAAGGAGAACCGCCCCAGCTTCGTGGAGAGCCTGCAGGCTGTGCGCACCAGGGCCGCAGCCAAACCGTTTGACTTGCAAGAACTGATCAACCGCTACCGCTCATAGGAGGTCCCTGCTTGTATCGGCGGACAACTCAGACAACCCGCGCTCTCAACGTGCTCGGCTGGGTGATCGTCCTGCTGGGCGTGGGCGTACTGACGTTGGTCTTGTACCCCATAGCCAGCCAGCGCCCGGCGCCGCCCGGCCCGGTCATCACCGCCCCAGAAGCGCCCGCCGTGCCTTTGGTGGAGACGCCCATAGGGCCAATCCCCCAGGCGCTGGCCTTCGCCATCCTGGTGGGGGTGGGGCTGGGGGTGGTCGTCGGCATGGGCGCTACGTTGGCGCTGATCATCTATCTCCTGGACCGGCTGATGGCGGTCAACCGCGCCCACGCCACGGAGGCGCCGCCAGCCCAACCCCAACCCCTGTCCGCAGCCGTCCCGCTGCCTCAGCCGCCGACTCCCCTGACCCCGCTGCCGCTGGAGCAGCGGCTGGAGGAGTGGGGCAACCAGCCACTGCGGCTGCCTTCGCTCACCAGCCCCAAGGTGTGGATTTCGCTGCTCTTGCTGCTGCTGGTGGTGGCTGGCGTCGCTTATCTCCTCAGCGGTGGGCTGGTGCCGAGGTGAGCGCGCCTATGCACCCACGCACAATTGAGGAACTGGCCGTCCTGGCACGGCGGATGCGCCGCGAGATCATTGAGATGACCACGCGGGCGGGCAGCGGCCACCCCTCCAGCAGCACCTCCATGATTGACATCCTGGTCGTGCTCTACTTTGACGGTGTACTGCGCCACAACCCGCAGCAGCCGGATTGGCCCGACCGTGACCGCTTCGTCCTGAGCAAAGGGCATGGCGTGCCCGCCCTGTATGCGGTCCTGGCCGAGGCGGGCTATTTTGACCGGGGGTTGCTCGCCACGCTGCGCCAGTTCGGCAGCCCGCTGCAGGGCCACGCCGACCGCCGCATGACGCCCGGCGTGGAGGCCTCCACCGGCAGCCTGGGCCAGGGGCTGTCTATCGGCCTGGGCATGGCCCTGGGCGCCCGGCTGGACCGGCGCGATTACCGCGTGTACGTCCTTATCGGCGACGGTGAGGCGGACGAGGGCCAGGTCTGGGAGGCGGCCATGGCCGCCGCAAAGTACAGGGTGGACAATCTGACGGCTATCCTGGACTTCAACAAATACCAGCAGACCGGGCCGGTGGAGCGGGTGATGCCCACTCTGCACCCCCTGCCCGACAAATGGCGGGCGTTCGGCTGGCATGTGGTGGAGATTGATGGCCATAATTTCATCCAAATCCGCTCCGCCTTTGATGAAGTGCGCCAGGTCCGGGGTAAGCCCCAGGTGATCATCGCCCACACGATCAAGGGCAAAGGCATTTCGGTGGTGGAGCGCTCCGATCCGGCGGGCAACAAGTATCATGGCGTCCCGCTGAAGCCGGAGGAGGCCCAAGAGGCGCTGGCAGCGCTGGCCTGATTTCACCGCAGAGGGCTTTAAACGATCCGTTTAGATATCTCTGTGTCCTCCGCGTCCTCTGCGGAGATAAATAATTGAGGAACGCATTCGCATGAAGATCGGGAAACGCATTGGGTTGAAGGAGGGCAAGGCGACACGGGACGCCTTCGGCGAAGCACTGCGCGAATTGGGGCGCGAACGCCCCAACATCGTCGTGGTGGATGGCGATGTGGCCAACTCCACGCGCACGGAACTGTTTGGCCAGGAGTTCCCGGAGCGCTTCTTCAGCGTGGGCATCGCTGAAAGCAACATGGTCGGCGTTGCCAGTGGGCTGGCTCTGGCGGGCAAGGAGCCCTGGGCGGCCAGCTTCGCCTGCTTCGTTATGTGCAACGCTTTTGACCAACTGCGCATGTCGGTGGCCCTGCCCAACCTGAACGTTAAGATCGTGGGCAGCCATGCGGGCGTCACCATCGGTGAGGATGGCCCATCGCAGATGGGGATTGAGGATGTGGCTCTGGCCTGCGCCCTGCCCAACTTCACCGTCGTCGTCCCGGCGGATGAGCCATCCACGCGGGCCGCGACGCGGGCGCTGGCCGAGCACGTTGGCCCGGCTTACCTGCGCACCGGGCGGCCGAAATTCCCCATTGTGTATGCCAACGGCTGCGATCAGTTCCGCCTGGGTCGGGCGGTCCTGCTGCGCGATGGCACGGATGTGACCCTCATCGGTAATGGCCTGATGGTGGCCGCCTGTCTGGAGGCGGCTGAACTGCTGGCGGAGGAGGGCCTTCAGGCCCGCGTGCTGGATATGCACACCGTCAAGCCGCTGGATGAAGAGGCGGTGATGGACGCCGCCATCAGAACCGGCGCCATTGTCACTGCCGAAGAGCACCTCTTGCGCGGCGGCTTAGGCGCGGCAGTGGCTCAGGCCGTCGCCCGGCTGCACCCGGTGCCCATGCGCTTCGTCGGCCTGAACGATGTCTATGCCGAATCGGGCGATCCCGATACACTGCTGGCGGCGTATGGCCTGACGCCGGAGCATATTGTGGCCGCCGCGCTGGACGTGATCAAACAGAAGCCCACATGAGCCGGTACGTGAACCTAGCCGGCATGGCCTTCGGCCTGGCCGCGACGGCCATCTGGGGCGGGATGTACGTGGTGAGCAAGATCGTTTTAGACGTGATCCCGCCCTTTACACTACTGAGCCTGCGGCTGGTGATCGCGGTCGTCCTCCTGGCGGCGGTCAATGCTGTGCTGGGCGGCGCATGGCCGCGGGGTCGGGCCGCCGTGCGGCTGCTGGCTGTGGGTATGCTGGGCTTCGGTCTCTCGGTCGGGATGCAATTCGTGGGCACGCGGCTCTCCACTGCCGCCAACGGCGCCCTGGTCACCAGCGCCTCGCCCGCCTTCATCGTCCTGTTCGCCTACCTGCTTCTGAACGAGCCGATCACCCGCCAGCGGCTGGCGGCGCTGGCCCTGGCGACGTTGGGCGCGGTTATCGTTGCCCTGGGAAACACGGGGGGGACTGCGCCCAGTGCAACGCTCTCCGGCAACCTGGCCTTGCTAGTCGCCGCGGTGACCTGGGCACTGTATTCGGTGCTGGTCAAGCAGGCCGCCGCCAGCCACGCTGTGCTGGCGGTCAGCCTGTACGCGATGGCAGGTGGGCTGCTGGTCACGCTGGTCGCGGCGCCATTTGAACTGGCGGCCATCCCACCGGGGCACATCACCCTGGATGTCGTCTGGGGGGTGCTCTATCTGGGTATCGCTTCAACCGCGTTGGCGATGTACCTGTGGAACAAAGCCCTGGCGCTGCTGGATGCGGGCGTGGTCTCGCTGCTGTTTTTCGCCCAGCCGGTGGTGGGGGCGCTTTTGGGTCGCATTTTCCTGCATGAGCCGCTGGGGCCGGCGTTTTACATGGGGGGTGCCCTGATCCTGGCCGGGGTGGGGCTGGTGAGCGTCAGGCAGGCACAAAGGACGACACAGGGTGAAGTAACAACATGAGTCAGATAAGTAAAAGAGAGATTTTGGAAAGGCTGCGCACGGAACGGGCGCGGCTGGAGGCGGCGATTGCCGGGCTGAGCGAGGAGACCATGCGCCAGCCGGGAGTCGTCGGGCACTGGTCTATTAAGGATGTGCTGGCCCATATCGCTGCCTGGGAAGCGGAGTTGGTCACCGCCCTGTGGTACAATACGATTGGTCGCCGCCCCCGCCTGGCGGACATCCGCGATGTAGATGCCTGGAACGAGCGGCGCTACCAAGAGAACAAAGACCGGCCACTGGAGCGGATTTTGAACGATTTTCGCGGCGTCTATGAACAACTGCTGCGGCGCGTTGAGGCGCTCTCAGACGAGGAACTGGACGACCCGCACCTGTATGAGTGGACCGGGGGCCAAACGCTGGCCCAGGTGATCGCCGAGAACAGCTACGCGCACGAGGCCGAGCACGCGGAGCAGATTGAGGCCTATCGCAAGCAGGCCGGGCTGTGAAGCTCGGCGGCTGAGGACGGAGAACGATGGCTGAGGAGGTTGTGGCTGAACTGCGCGCGGCGCGGGAGGCCGTCGCCCTGATGGACCGCAGTGCCATCGGGCGGCTGCGCATCGCCGGGCGCGACCGGCTGGACTTCTTGCAGCGCATGTCCACCAACGATGTGCTCAAGCGGACGCCCGGCCAGGGGTGCACGACTGTGCTGACTACCCCGATTGGCCGCATGGTGGACCGGCTGACGGTTTACGTGGGGGAGGAGACGCTGCTGGCGCTGACCAGCGAGGGGCAGGCCGGGCGCGTGCGCCGCTGGCTGAGCGGGTACATCTTCTTCATGGACCAGGTGACCATCAGCGACGAGACCGATGCGACCGGCCTGCTGGCGCTCTACGGCCCGCGCGCGGCGGAGACGATCCAACGCGCTATAGGGGCAGACGTGTCCGGGCTGGAACGCCACGCCTGGCAGTCTGTCCCCTGGGAGGGGGAAACGCTCATGGTGGCGGCTGCGGAACCGCCCGGCACGGGCCAGGCTTTCTTCGTGATCGCGCCCGCTGCGGCCATCGCAGGGGCGTGGACGCGCCTGTTGGAGGCTGGCGCGGACTGGGGCGCCCGGCCAATGGGTGAAGAAGCGTATGAGGCGTTGCGTATCCTGGCGGGCCAGCCGCGCTACGGCCATGAGTTGAGCGAGGAATACATCCCGCTGGAGGCCGGGCTGTGGGATGATGTCAGCTTTCGCAAGGGCTGCTACATCGGCCAGGAGATCATTGCCCGTATGGAGAGCCGGGGCAGGCAGGCCCGCCAGCTTGTGGGCCTGCGCCTGGCTGCGCTGCCGCCGGCGGGCGAGGTCATATTGCAGGCCGAGGGGCAACAGGTCGGCCGGGTGACC
The DNA here is from genome assembly GCA_034432795.1 of Anaerolineae bacterium. Classification (GTDB taxonomy): domain Bacteria; phylum Chloroflexota; class Anaerolineae; order DSLN01; family DSLN01; genus DAOUBF01. The sequence goes on along the minus strand of DAOUBF010000086.1, from coordinate 43,148 downwards.
AGCCTGGCCCGGTTGCCCGATACGGGCGAGGTCGTCGGCCTGGGCTACGTGCGCACGGCCTATGCCGTGCCTGGAACTGTGCTATCCGCCGTTGCCGACGGGCAGGAGATTCCAGCGGAGATCCGCTTCCTGGCCAGATCATCGCCGGTGAGGGGGTAGCTGGTCACACTCTGCGCCTTCTCCAGCCACTTGCGCACCAACGCCATCACCGCCTTATACACCGCCTCGCGCTCGCCCGGCGTCAAGCATCACCTCGTCTGAGGTCAGCGCATCCCTTCAAATTCGTCCACCGTCAGGCCTGCGTCTTTGATGATTTTCCTCAATATCCCTTTTGCTACATCCTTTCCCGAATGAAGCGGCACGGTCGTCCAGCGGCCATCAGGGTGGCGGTAGACCGCGTGGCTTCCGCTTTGGCGAATGAGTTCAACGCCTAGCTTTTCCAAGACCCGCTGCACTTCTTGGGGGTTTTGCCGGGCGCAGCTTAGGCATTGACTTCAACCCGATCCAGGGCGACTTCAATAGGGATAGGTTCACCCAGGCTTTGACGGGCCTGGATATGGAGTTTCATTGCGTCCTTGAGGTTCTCAAGTGCTTCCTGGTAAGTGTCTCCTTGGGAATAGCAGCCTGGGAGCGCGGGACAGGTGGCAATGTACACTCCATCTTCATCGCGCTCAACGACGACCGTAAACTGATACGTTGTCATCCGCTCTCACCTCCTCATGACCTATTATACACTTTTCGCCCTCTCCGGCCGCTCGCGCAGACCTCGCAGGTCTTCAAGACCTGCGAGGTCTGACCCAGGCGGGCAACTACAAGGGTTGCCTCTGCAGGGGATGCGCGGGGAAACGCTCCACCGTTCACGGTGGGGTGTGCTCAAACAGGGCTTCAGCACTCCAGCGTGACCCGTAGGGGCGAGGCGTCACCCCCTTCCTCACCCTCTCCCACAATGGGGGGGAAGTTGCCGCGCATCCTATTTCCACGCGCTGGCCTCGTCCAGGGCCTGTTTCTCCTCCGGGCTGAGGCGTTGGCCGACTGCGCCCAGGCTCTCCCGAAGTTGCGCCACGTTGTTCGCGCCGATGATCGGGCTGGTGATCACCGGATTGGTCAGAAGCCAGGCGAGGGCCACCTGGGCGATAGTCAGCCCGCGCTCGCGCCCCAACGCCTCCATGCGGTCAATCAGCGCGAAGTTGGCCTCGGTCATGTAAGATTTAACGCGCTGGCTGGTCTGGCCGCGCGTGCCCTCCGGGATGGGCTGGCCCCGGCGGTATTTGCCGGTGAGGAAGCCCCCGGCCAGCGGGCTGTAGGGGATCACGCCCAGGCCCTGGTCGGCGCACAGGGGCATGAGTTCGCGCTCAAACTCGGCGCGATGGACCAGGTTGTAGTGCGGTTGAAGGCAGTCAAAGCGGGCTAGACCATACTTGTCGCTGATCCACAGCGCCTTGCACAGCTTCCAGGCGGGGTAATTGGAGCAGCCGATATAACGCACCTTGCCCTGATGCACCAGGTCATCTAGGGCGCGCAGTGTCTCCTCCAGCGGCGTGTCGTCGTCCGGCCAGTGGCACTGGTACAGGTCAATATAGTCCGTGCCCATACGACGCAGCGAGCCTTCCACTGCGTGCATGATATGGAGGCGCGACAGGCCCTGGTCGTTCGGCCCATCGCCCATGGCCCCGCGCACCTTCGTGGCGATCACCACCTGGTCGCGGGGCCGGCCTTTCAGCCATTTGCCGATGATCTCCTCGGCGATGCCAGCCTGCTTGTGCCAGCGGGAATAGATATCGGCGGTATCCAGGAAGTTGATGCCAGCGTCAAACGCCGCCGACAGGATGTCCAATGAAGTGGCCTCATCTGCCGTCCAGCCAAAGGTCATCGTCCCCAGGCACAACTCAGAGACCTTCAGGCCGGTACGACCCAACTGCCGGTACTCCATAACATCAACTTACCTCCTCTCCCATTCGTAGGTAAGTATATGCTTGTGGACCTGGAACAGGCCCGCCTGAAAGCGGATAACGAGTTGTTCAAACGCTGCCGTGTTCAGCGCCTGGTTCTCCCACAATGCCGCAGACACGCGGCCATAATACAGGGCCATCAGCGCGTCCAGCAGGTCGCCCCGATCCGCCTCACGGCGATGGTCGGCCAGGGCAAATCGGTACACTGCCGGTGCCCATAGTTCCGGCGGGAAGCGGTGATGGGCGCGGGAGCGGGTGCGGGGGGGCAGGATGCTCTCCCTGGCGAGGACGCGGTTGATGAGCGGGGCATGGCGGTTCATCCCCTGGAGATAGGCCCTGAACATCCATTCAATGTCCAGGGGCACAGGCTCCGGCTCCTCATCGCACAGTTCGTCGCCGTAGAACGGCGGTATCTTCAGTGCGCTGCTCTTGACCGCCTGCCAGCGGTCGGCATAGCGCTCCATCAGGTCAAACAATGTGCCCATCACCTGGTGGAACACCTCTGGTGGGGGGAGCACGCGCCGGCGATCGCGCCTCTTCACCCCCAGATTGGCCTGGGCGATGCGGAAGCCTTCGGCGACCGCCGTCGTCACCATCCAGATGTCTACGGCAGAGCGGGCGACATCGGTGTCCTGCCACACGGGTTGGGCTAGCCAGAAGTGGGCCAGATCAGCGGAGAAGCCACACTCACCGCCCATAGGATGGCGCAGGTCCATGCCATACAGCGCCCGCGTCAGCGGATAGACGAGGAAGTCATTTAACGTCCCAGCGTGCCGATGGCGCACGTAGTTGGGGGCGACGAAATCAAAGCGGTCACGGAGGACCGGCCCGATCAACCTGTCCAGCCAGGCGGGCGTGATGCTGGGCACATCGCTGTTCAGCAAGGCCCCGGCCTGGGCCCCCAGCCGCGCCATGGCTTCCAGAGCTGCGCGCACCGCCACGCCTCGCCTCTGACCAGCCTGGATAAGGCTGGTCAGCACCGTCAGATGAGCGGGGGCTGCCACACCCTCAATCAAGGCGCGCATCTCATCGGTGGTGGTGCTGGCGACGCTGAAAATCACCGCGCGGTGGCCAGGGAAGTAGTGGGCCAGGCCCTGAGCGGCGGTTTCAACCACATGGCGCAGTGTGTCAACGTTATAATAGCCGGGAATGCCCACGACGATCTCGGCTGTGCCGATCTGCTCCAGGCGCTGCCGGGTCTCATCGGGCAGCACAGATTCGGCTGTAGGCGCAATCACCATGCCTGTTCCCCCTTTATTGGTTCTGCTCTTGGTTCATGGACGAGTTTATTCACAGGGATGCCCCTACAGTATAACACAAGCTGCCCCGATCCTGGTAGATCGGGGCGTAAGGCATGGGCTACTGGCGACTGACTTCTGAATACAGGGCCAGGACGCGCTCAATCATCGTAGCCTGGCTGAACTCGGCGTGGACGCGCGCCTGGGCCTGCCTCCCCAGGCGTTGGCGTAGCGCCGGGTCGCTCAGCAGGGTGGCGATGGCCTGGGCCAGGCGCTCCGGGTCACGCGGCGGCACGATCAGGCCGGTCTCGCCGTGTATATTGACATAAGATGTGCCCGTGCCCACCTCGGTGGAGATCACGGGAAGGCCGGCCGCCATGGCTTCCAGCAAGGCCACACCGAACGCCTCAGCGCGGGAATTGGCCGGGAGCACGTACAGATCGGCAGCGTGGTACAGGGCGGGCAATGTCTCCTCCGGCACATCGCCCAGGAAGTGCACCTGCTCAGTCAGTCCCAACGCCTGGGTCAGCGCTCTCCAGGCGGCTTCCATCGGCCCGCTGCCGCAGATGAGCAGGGTAGCAGTGGGGTGATCCTGGGTATCGCGCAGGAGGGCCATCGCCCGCAGCAGGTCATCCAGGCCCTTGTAGTAGCGCAGGCGGCCCACGAACAGCAGAATTGGGCGCTGCCCGCCTTTTGCCCGGATGGCTGCGACCTGGGCCGGGTCGGCCTGCTGAAAGCGATCCACATCCACGCCCAGCGGGATGATCACACACTTATCGGCGAAACGCTGGAGATAGGGGGACGTGGCGATGTAGTTGGGGCTGGTGGCAATGATACGATCCGCTTTCGCCAGGACATGCCAGAGGAGCGGCCTGTACAGCCGTAACAGGCCCTGCTGGCGCACGATGTCGCTGTGGTAGGTGATCACGGTGCGCCGTGACCGGCCCAGCAGGGCCTGGGCCGCCTCGCCCAGGGGGTAGGGGAAGTGCAGGTGGGTGATGTCGGGGCGCAGGCGGGCCAGGATGATGGGCAACGACAGGCTGAGCGGCGCTGAAGCGACGGTGGCGAAGCGGCCGGCTTTGATCACGCGCACACCGCCGAGGTCTTCTATGGTCGTGCGTGGGCCGCGTGCGGTGACCAGGACGATGACGTTGTGTCCGGCACGTGCCTGCGCCTCGGCCAGCACTTTCACGTGGTTCTCTATCCCGCCCAGGACGGGATAGTAGTCTTTGTAGACATGAAGGATGTTCATGCTTAGACGACGGATGACGGATGACGGATGACGGACGCCCCCCGATATATCCTCAGCGTCTCCTGGGCGGTGCGCTCCCAAGAGAACTGAGCCGCCCGGGCCAATCCGCGCTGGCGCAGGCTCTCGCGGAGGCTGGCGTCATCCAACACGCGCCGCATGGCGCTGGCGATAGCCTCCACATCGTCAGGGTCAACGGTCAGGGCCGCATCGCCGACGGTTTCCGGCAGGCTGGCGCGGTTGGAGCAGACCACGGGCGCACCGCAAGCCATCGCCTCCAGCGGTGGCAGGCCAAAGCCCTCGTAGAGCGAGGGGAACACAAACAGGCTGGCGCCGCTGTACAGCGCGGGCAGGTCGGCCCCGGCGATGTCCCCAGGGAAGACCACCCGCCCGCCCAGCCCCAACACTTCGGCCTGCCGCCGCGCTTCAGGATAGCGCGGGTCCTCGCGCCCGGCGAGCACGAGTGGCGGCGCCTCCCCTATTTTAGCATACGCCTCAATCAAGCGGGGCAGGTTCTTGTGGGGCTTGTTGATGCCGACATAGAGGATGTACTCCTCAGGCAGGCCATACCGGGCGCGGACAGCGGCGACCTCGGCAGGCGGGCGCGGGTAAAAACTGGCGTCAGCGGCCAGCGGAGTGACATGGACGCGGTCAGGCGAGAGCTTGAAGTAGCGCAGGAGATCAGCGCGGGTGGCGGCGGAGACGGCGATCACGGCCCTGGCCCTGCGGACGGCCAGGGCCACCATCAGGCGGAAGCTCAGGCGTTGGGCGGCGTTGAAGCCTTGCGGGAAGACGAGCGGGATGAGATCGTAGATAGTCACCACGGCAGGGCAGGGCAGGGCATAGGGCATGTAGAAGTAGGGGGCGTGGAAGACATCCAGCGCCCAGCGCCGGGCGGCTTGCGGCCAGCGCACCTGCTCCAGGGGTGAGCGGGGGGGCAGGGGGAAGGGCGCCAGCCGGACGTTGGGGCGGGCGGCGAACTGGTCCAGATCGTAGCGGCTGTTGAGCTGGCCCGGCTGGAGCGCAACCACGAAGGTTGCGTCCGTTGCCAGACGGCTGAGCGCCTCCACCAATGAGAAGGTGTAGCGCCCAATGCCGGGGTAATGGTCGGCGATGTATCGCCCGTCAATGCCGATGCGCATGTTCTGTATTCCCCTTGTATCCGATGACCTCAGTCTCAGCAGATCACAGATTTACCCCCCCACCCCAGCCCTCCCCCACGAGGGGGGAGGAAGCCACGCCTGTTCCCTCCCCCTGAGTGGGGGAGGGTCAGGGAGGGGGTGACAGTTCTGTGATTTACTGAGTCTGCATGGCACTCCGCACCACTTGCCAGTAGGCCCATGATAATCCGCTGAGCAACACCGTCCGCCCCAGGACGGCGACGATAAGCAAGATGGGCTGCTGCGGAAAGAAAGAGAAGTATAACGGATATTCCAGCATATTAGCACCGGCAAGCAGCAGGCCGTAGGCCGCGCCGGTCAGGCCAGGGAAGACGGCGAAGAGCAGCGGCAGGACCCAGAGCAGGAATTGGGGGCTGTATCCCCGGCTGAACAGCAGCACCAAATTGAGGCTCAGCCCACCCAGCGCAACAACCGGGCGAACAGCGGTCAGGTTCAGAGGGCGGGTGAAGAGTCCGATGAGCGCCAGGATGAGCGCCAGGGTGATCAGCGGCCAGGGCAGTGTGCTGGGGTGTGCCTGGAGGCCGGCGCTGGCAGGATCGGTGCGCAGGGCGAGAGGGGCGACCAGCCCGAAGCCGGTATAGCCCTCCGCCAGCGCCCAAATGGTTTCCCACGAACTACGTGTCAGCGTCGCCTGTGCCCAGGCTGCGGTCATGGCCGGGCTGATCAGGATGAAGGGCGTCATGGTGGCCACGATGACTGCCCCGGCGATGGCCGTGTAACGCAGCCGCTGATCCCAGGAGCGCAGCGCACGCCAGGCGACGGGGATGGCGAGCAGCGGGAACACCTTGAATAGCCCGCCGATAGCGGCAGCCAGGGCACTTTGAACCGGGCGACCCGCCGTCAGCCGCTCCAGCGCCAGCAGGAAGAGAAAGGCCGGGATCGTGTCAAACCAGCCGGTGTACAGGTAGAGGGGCACGGATAGGCAGGCATAAAGGAGGGCCGCCTGCATCGCCGTGCGCCCGTTCCCGGCCGATGCTGCCAGGCGATAGATAAGGATGACAATACCGACTTCCGCGGCGATAAGCAGCGCGCCGAGCACAGCGTAGAAGGTCAGCCTGCCATCGGGGCCAAGGGGGGCCATGCGGCTGAGGCCGTAGATCAACACGCTGAGCCAGGGGTATAACGGCGGGTACTCGGCCCAGTAATGGATGTAGGGGAACAGGCCCTGCCCGGCCAGGCGGGCCGCCTGCCAGGTCTTGACGATGTCAAATGGGCGGTCGCTGTGAGGGCCGAGCAGTAGCGCCAGCCGCAAGCCAAACGGCAGAGCGCGCGATAGAATGAACGCGGTGAGCGCCAGACGCCGATGGCTGTCCAGCCAACGGATGACAGACGACAGGCGACAGACGGGGGATTGGGGATCGGAGATTAAGGAGTGCATCACCCCATCCTTCTGGGAATCAGGTGATAGACAGGGCCTTCCGGAACAATATCAAAGTAGGCGGATAAGCTCTCCACGTCATAGTAGCGGTTGACGTCGGGGATGTACACGGGGCGGCTGGCCGCCGCGGCGCGGATAGGCTCAAGCTGCTGCCCCTTGAAGGGCAGGAGGCTGAGTTGGACGTCCGGGCGCTGGCCCTCAACCTCCTGCAGGTAACGCAATATCCCATACAGGCTCCAGTCGGCGAAGATGGCCGCATCTGCGGGCAGGCGGGCCAGAATGGCCTCACCCAGGCGGCGTGCGCCGGTCTCGTTGTGCTTCCAGGGGCTGAACAGGTACGTGGCCGTATCTCGCCCCGGCAATTCGCGCTGTCCCAATTGCGCCAGGTAGGGGCGGGCGACCTGGGGGGCGATGGCGTAGGTCAGGATCGGCGATAAAAGGGTGAGCGCAGCCAGTCCCCAGCGCAGGACAGCCTCCCTATGCACATGCTGTTTAACCTGCACCAGCAGGGCATCAAAGCCAAACGCGGCCCACAGGGCGAAGATAGCGTAAGAGGGCAGGTAGAAATGAAGGTTCTGGATGTACTCATTCAGGTGGGGGGTGATCGGCAGCCAGGCCCAGACGAAGGCGACATCGCCCAGGTAGATCAGGCCCAGGAGAGCCAGGGCCTCACGGTTGTGCCGCCATAGCTCGCGCAGTCCCAGAATGCCTGGAAGGAGGGTGAACAGGAATTGGTAGGCCAGGCAGGCGGCGAACGTCCACAGCGCGGTCGGCCACAGGGACGGTGTGAGCAGGAGGCGGATGAACTGGCTGATGAAGTTGGCGCCGACGGTCGCGGTGCTTTGCGTTGCGCTGCCGCCGATAGTGAGCGCCAGGAAAGGCGCCAGGCCCAGGACAAACCCGCCCAGGAAACTGGCCAGCGCGCGCCCACGACCCCCCTTGGGCTTCTTCAGCCACAGGTAAACCAGCGCGCCCGGCAGCGCGGTCAGCAGCAAGGGGTGGCTGAGCAGGCCAAGGCCCAGCAGCAGGCCGGACAGGAAAATAGACCCGCCCCAATAACGCGCTGTCGTCCGTCGTCTGTCATCTGTCGTCAGGAGCAGGATGGCCCCCATAAGGATGAGGATGTTGAGCGAGTACGACTTGGGCATCACGGCGTAGGTCCAGAACGTGTGCGAGACGGCCAGCGCCGCAACGCCGAGCACACCCCCCCAGGCTGAAGCGCCTAGCTTGCGCATCACCAGGTAGGCGAGCGCCAGGGCCAGGGCGGCGATCAGCGCAGTGGCCAGGTTGGCCCGATAGGCGACATCGCCCACCGGCAGGCGCGTGAAGGGATGGACCAGGACCACCCACAACGGGTGTCCCCACACGGTGGGCACAATCTCCAGGCGGGCCGCCCGCGTCTGAAATTCGGCGAAATCACCGCCATTCCAGAGCACGGTCGGCGCCAGCGTTGGGATGTACAAGGCCAATGCCGCCAGACCTATCAGGAACGCCTGGACACTTCGGCGTGACAGGACATGCAACATGTGGCGATCGCTCAGCGCTCTCGTTCCTCCGTCCCCCGTCGCCCGTCCTCCGTCTTACAGAGGCGCTGCCATCCATAGACATAGCCCAGGGCGCTGGCGTAGCTTGCCAGTGCCTTGAGCGGCTTGAAGCCGGGCCGCCAGTGGCGGTAGGCGTAGGAGTAGGGCAGGAAGATGTTCGGGAGCAGGATGGCGCTGCGGAAGAGGAAGTAGGCCAGCCGCCGCCACCACGTCGTCAGTGGCCAGCCCCGGCTGGGATCAAGCTGTACCTCCTGGGCGTGGCCGTAGCCGTAGTTAAATTGCTTGCGCAGCAGGTCGCCCAGCGTGGCCGGTGCCGGATGCCACACCCAGGCATGGGGCACCAGGACGATCTTGTAGCCGTGACGGGCCACACGCACAAAGAACTCGGTGTCCACGCCGCGCACCAGCGCTTCATTGAAACCGCCCACCTCCTCAAACACCGCCCGGCGCATGGCGCAACAGGTGGTGGTCACCTCGCAGTAGTAGCCGTTCTCCGGGCCGGGGAGGGTGACCAGCGGCTCGGAGACGAGCGGGTGCTGGATGCGGGGCACCTCGCGGGCGACCCAGCGTTGGAACCAGGTGGACTCCGGCGGGATGAGCTTGCTGGCGCCTGTCACGCCGATGGTCGGGTCGTTCAGCGGTTCCACCAGGCGGCGCACGAGGCTGGCATCGCCCAACACGGCATCGTCGTCCACGAACACGAGCACATCGCCGTGTGTTCGGGCCACACCCACGTTGCGCGCCCGGCCATTGGGGCGCACGCCCACGACCACCTCCACCTCGGCCAGCGGCCAATCCTGGGCCTGGAGGCTGGCGGCCAGCGCAGGGGACATCCCACGCAGCGTGGGCACAATCACGCTCACCTGCCCGGCCTTTCTGTCCTCATCCCCATCCCCCTCTCCCGAACCGGGCTGAAGCCCAGTACTGGAGGGAGAGGGGCCAGGAGGGAGGGGTGGTTCTGCGCTGTGCAACATCCTTACGCCTTCTATCCTCTGTCCCCCAGCGTCTGTGGGCCTGTGAAGGCCCTGGCCTGAACGGGGTAAAGGGGCCGGACGGCCTGGACGATCTGCCCGACGATGATCTCCCAGGCGTATTTTTCCACCGCGACCTGGCGAGCACGGCGGCCCATGGCGTCACGCTCGGCAGCGGGCAGGCCCAACAGCCTGTCCAGTTGGGCGGCCAGGTCGCCCGGATCACCCGGCGTAAACAGGGCGCCTAAGCCCTCCTGCTGGATGAATTCCATCCCCGGCACGGCGGCCCCCAAAACCGGCCTGCCGCACCCCAGATACTCAAATACCTTGAGGGGGGAGACACCCGCCAGCCGGTTGCGCGTGCTCAAAGGAAAGGGCGCCACCATGAGGTCGCAGGCATTGATCGCGGTGGGGATGGTTTCGTAAGGGACGGCGCCGGTGAAGCGCACCTGCTGCCCCAGGCCCAGGTCAGCCACCAGCCGTTCCAATCGGGGGCGCTGGCTGCCATCGCCCACCAAAAGCAGGCGCAACTGCGGATGGGCTGAGGCCATTTGGGCCACGCCCTGGAGCAGGATGTCCAGCCCCTGCCAGGCGGCGAACACGCCCACAAAGCCCACATAAGGGCCTTCGGCGGGCAACCCCAGCGCGGCTCGCGCCTCTGCCGTTGGACGGGGCTGGAATTGCGTCGGGTTCACGCCGTTGGACGAAACCAGAATAGGGGTGCGGGCGCGGGTGTGTTGGCGAATAGCCCTGGCCAGTTGCCTTGTCACTGTGACTACCAGGTCCGCGAGCCGGATGTCCATGAGCGCCATCAGGCGGTAGGTGATGGCCCGCAGCCAGACCCCACGCGCACCGGGGTGCTCCAGGCCGAATTCAAGATAAGGGAGGCCGTTGAATTCCAGCAGGCTACGGCTGCCCGCCTGGCGGGCGAAGGCCAGCGCGCCTGTGTTGAAGGCCCCGGCGTAGACATAAACGACATCGGGCGGCGGCCCGCTCAACTGGCGCAGCGCACGGTAAACGTTTATCTGGAAGCGGACCTCGCGGGGAGGCCGCGCCGGGAGCGGCACCGGGATATAGCGCACGCCCTCCGGCAGGGGGAAATCGGCGGGCGGCGCCAGAAGGATCACTTCAGCGGTTTTCGCCAGGGCACGGCAGAATTCCAGGATGCGGGTGCTTGGGCCGCCGGTGCGGCCCAAACGCACAGGCGTGACGTAAACCCAACGCATTCACACCTCCGGGCGCAAACCGGCCATGCGGCGTTCCAGGTAGCGCCGTCCCCGCGCCATCAGAGCCAACATATCGTGCCAATCCTCTGCCCGCAGGATCACGACGGCGGCCCAGGGCAGGCCCGTGGCCCGCCGGAACGCGGTGAGCACAACCAGAGCAGTAATTGTATAGGCGGCCGACGAGGCCAGGGCCGCGCCCGCCACGCCCAGGCGCGGGATGAGCAGCAGGTCCAGTGCGACCGTGGCGATAAGCGAGACCCCCGCGGCCAGCGTGCCGATCTGCGGCCGACCCCGCCCGGCCAGATGCGCGGTGAGCACGTTGGGGATGATCAGCGCCACCGTCCCAGGGAGCAGCAACCACAAAGGCATGACCGAGGGCCGGAAGCGCTCGCCGAAGATGAAGGGGACCAGCCACCAGGCCGAGGCCCCCAACACGACCGCTTCGGCCAGCGTGATCCAGGTCACCTGGCGGCAGGCGCGCGCCGTCAGGCTGGTGGCCTGGGCTTCGCTCTGCCCCGCCGTCGTGGGGAACAGGACCATGGCCACAGAGTTGCCGATCATCCACAGAAACTCGCTGAGCAAGACCGCCAGGGAGTATATGCCCACCTCTGTTGCGCCCAGGTAGGCAGCCAGGATTATGCTGTCCAGGCGGAAGTTGAGGAATTGGAACAGGTTGGCGATGTAACCGCGAATGCCATAGGTCACGCTCCGCCGCCACTGGGCGAAGTCCCCGCGCAGGCTCAGCAGGCCGCGCCTGCCCAGCAGCCACAGGTAAACAGCGGTGCTGGATACCGGGATGACGAGCGCGTACAACACCACCATGCCGCCCACGCGCTCCTCTATGACATTCGGGGCGGGTTCTGAACCGGACGAGGGGGTGAGCAGGCCAACGAGCGCTGCGCCGCTCAACGTCATGATCGCCATGCACACTGTCCAGATGCTGGGCGGCTTCAGTTCCTTCAGGCCTGTGAAGATGTGTGCCAGGTAGTAGTTAATCAGAGAGACGGGCAACAGCACAACGCCGATCAGTTCGTAGTAGTAGGGTGATTCGGCCAGGAAGCGGTTGTGGATGGGGACGGCAAAGGGTAGATAGACCAGCGCTGCCAGCGTCCCCAGAATAAGGCCGCTCCACAGCGAGTTGGCCACCGCTGTTCGGGCGTTGCGCGCGTCCTGGCCGACATAGTATACATTCGCTAGGCTGATCCCCAGGTTGGTCACCAGCCCCAGCAGGGAGGGGATGAGCAGGGCGAGCTTGTAAATCCCCTGGCCCTGCGGCCCCAGCAGGTGCGCTACCAAGATGGTTTCGGGGAATCCTAACAGGACGCCCGCCACGCGGGCCAGCATGTTCCAGGAGATGTTCCTGAGCATGTTTCCAGTGTTGCCCGTCGTTTGTCTAGGATAGGGCGCGTCTTACCTCGCGCACAATCGTCTCCAGGTCCGCCGGCGTCAGCGCCGGATGAACCGGCAGCGACAGGACTTCACGGCTGAGCCGCTCGGCCACGGGGAAGCGTTGGCTGCCGTAGCCCAGTGCCAGGTACGGCGCCTGCTGGTGCACCGGCAGGGGATAGAACACCCCCGTGCCCACCCCGGCGGCGTTCAGTTTCGCCATCACGCCGTCGCGGTCGTGGACGATGCGCACCGTGTATTGGTGGAAGACGTGCTGGCGGCCAGGGGGCACCGTGGGGACGGTGACCACGTCGGCCAACCGTTCCGAGAGCAGGGCGGCATGGCGGATGCGTGCGGCGTTGAATTCCGGCAGCTTGCGCAGTTGCACCAGGCCAATGGCCGCCTGCAGGTCGGTCATGCGGAAGTTATAGCCCAGTTCCTCGTGATAGTAGCGCTGTCGCATACCGTGATTGCGCAGCAGCCGGGCACGGTCGGCGATAGCGTCATCGTTGGTGGTGATCATGCCGCCCTCGGCTGTGGTCATGTTCTTGGTGGCGTAGAACGAGAAGCAGCCGGTGCCGAAGCTGCCTACGGCTTTACCCGCATAGGTGGCCCCATGCGCCTGGCAGGCATCTTCAATCACGGCCAGGCTGTGCCGTGCGGCGATGTCCATGATCGCCCCCATATCGCAGGGCAGGCCGAACAGGTGGACGGGCATGATGGCCTTTGTGCGCGGGGTGATGGCGGCCTCAATCTGGGCCGCATCCAGGTTGAAGGTGTCTTCCTCCACGTCCACGAAGACGGGGCGGGCGCCGGTGTACAGGATGCTGTTGGCCGAGGCGATGAAAGTGAAGGGTGAGGTGATCACCTCGTCGCCTGGGCCGATGCCGTGCGCCAGCAGGGCCAGGTGCAGAGCGGTCGTGCCGGATGATGTGGCCAGGGCGTAACGCACGCCGCACATCTGGGCAAAGGCGCGTTCAAACTCGGCTACAACCGGCCCCTGGGCCACCTGTCCGGATTGCATCACTGCCCAGACTGCATCGCGTTCCTCGTCACCGAAAAGGGGTTTGGCAATCGGGATCATAGGCGTTTAAGCCTCCGTTGAAGGGGATGGCAGCCCGGCTCTAAATTGTTCGCCGCATACCGGGCAGGATAAGAGAATAGTATCGTCTGTCCGTTCCATCTCCTGAGCTGTGTGGCCGGAGGTGCAGACATAGCCTCGCAGCCGCGCGGGCACACCGGCCACCAGGCCGTGATCCGGCACATCGTGGGTGACGACCGCGCCTGCCGCCACCATCGCAAAGCGGCCAACGGTGATGCCGGAGAGGATCACGGCGCCCGCGCCGATGGATGCGCCGTATTTGATCACCGTGGGAGTCACCTGCCAGTCCGCCTCGCGCTTGAGGGAGCCGTCCGGGTTGATGGCGCGCGGCCATTTGTCGTTAGTGAAGCAGGCGTGCGGGCCGACGAATACGCCGTCCTCAATGTGGACACCGTAATACACCGAGACATTGTTCTGTATCTTGACGCGGTCGCCGATCACTACATCGTGGTCAATATAAACGTTCTTGCCCAGGATGCACTCGCGCCCGATGCGCGCCCCTTCGCGCACCTGGGCCTGGTGCCAGATACGTGTGCCCTCGCCGATGTGGGCGCGCGGAGACACATCCGCCGTCGGATGAACCATCACACGTGAAGCGTCAAATGGCATATTCTTTCGTCCTCTGTTTTCCGTTTTCCCTCAACACAGCGGCAAAGACGGCCTCGTAGGCAGCGGCCATCTGCGCCTGGCTGAAACGTGCCTCGGCTCTGGCCCTGGCCGCTGTGCCCAACTGGCGGCGCAATTGGGGCGCTTCAATCAGCCTCCGCAGGCGTTCGCTTAGCGCGGCCACGTCGCCCAGCGGGAACAGAACGCCGCTGACGTTATCTTCCACGGCGGTGGGGATGCCGCCTGCCGCTGTGGCCACGACCGGCAGGCCGCAGGCCATCGCCTCCACCACGCTCAGCGGCAGCCCCTCCTGGCATAAGGTGGGCATGACGAAGATGTCCGCTGCATTGAGGAGATCGGGCAGTTCCTCATGGCCCACAAAGCCGAGGAAGCGCACACGTTCGGTCAGACCCAATTGCGCGGCCAGGTGGCGGAGTGTTGAGCCATAATGGCCTGCGCCTGCGATCAGCAACACGGGTTCACCGGGCTGCTCTTTCAGCGCCCGCACAGCCAGATGGACACCCTTCTCCGACTCCAACCGACCCACGTAGAGCAACACGGGCCGATCTGGGGATAGCCCCAGGCGCTGGCGGGCCTGTAGCCGCTTCTCCGCAGAGGGAGTGAAGCGTGTGGTATCCACCCCATTGGGCACGACGACAACCTGCTCCGGGCGCAGGTGAAGCTCGCGCTGGCAGCCCTCGGCGACCTCCTGGCTGACCGCGATGTAACGGTCCACGACGGTTGTCGTCGTGCGCCACAGACGATAGTGGCCGGGCAGCACCCAGGCCAGGCGGGCCAGCCGGGCCAGGCCGCGCGCCGAACGGGCGCCTCGCATGTGGGTCAGTACGGCATCCCACAGGGTGGCATGGACCACCACGACCACCGCGATGTCGTGCTCGCGCTTCAATCGGTGCAGATACCCCAGCCCGCCCGCGCTCTGGCTACAAAACAAGTCAAAGGGCTGCTGTGCGTGCAGCGCAGCAAAATGCGCATAGCTGGCCCGCCACCAGGCCGGCTGGTAACGCCGGTAGGAGTAGGGACTGAGGTAGTAGAGATGCACGCCGTCCTCCACCTCCTCGGCCAGGCCCGCCGGGTGGGCGGTGGTGATCACGTGCACGTCGTGACCGCGCGCCGCCAGACCTGACGCCAGGAGTTGCAGGTGGCGCTCCATGCCCCCCTTAACGGGGTGGGCCAGCGTGATCCGTTGGGCGATACAGATGCGCATATTACGCTTCTGCTTTTGAACACCTTGTAGGGGCACGGCATGCCGTGCCCCAATGGTCGTGCGCCCCTACGCGACAGCCCGATAGACCTCTAACGTCTGGGAGGCAATCGCCTCCCAGTTGAATTGGCGGACGCAGTCCAGGGCCGCCTGGCCCAACGTGGCCAGGGCCGGGTGGGCCTGTGCCCGCCCCATCGCCGCGTGTAAACCGGCGATGTCGCCGGGGGCGAACAGAAAGCCGGTCTCCCCTTCGCGCACCAGTTCGCGCACGGCGGGCACATCCGGTGCGATCACGGGCAGCCCATAGGACATGGCCTCAATCAACGCGCCGGAGTTCGTCAGCCGCCGGTAGGCGAACACGGCCACGTCCGCTGCCGCCCAGTAGCTCGCCATAGCCTCATCAGGCACCCGGCCAGGGATCAGGCGCACGCCTGGGACCTGGTCGGCCATCGCCTGCAGCAGCGCAGCATAGCCTGGGACCTTGGGCTGACCAGCGATGATCAGGATGGGCGATAGTACGGGCACGGCATGCCGTGCCCCTACCGTCAATTGGGCGAAGGCGGCGATGGCGTCCTCCAGCCCCTTATAAGGCCGCCAGGTCCCCAGGCACAGGTAAATGAAGGCATCGGCGGGCAGGTGGAGGCGGGCGCGGGCCTCTGCCCGGGCCGGTTTCGGCCCGCGCTGGCCAATAGTGTGGCCGTGCGGGATAACCGCTAGGTGCCGGGGCTGGCCATAGCGGGCAACCAGGTCATCGGCCACAGGGCGACTGAAGGCGATCACCGCATGGCTCAGCGCGACCACCTGCCGGTAAAGCCGCTCGGCCAGGTCAGGGTGGTAAGGCTCATGGGGCATCAGGTTGTGTGCGCTCCACACCAGCCGGACGCCGCGCCGTCGCAGCAGCCGCAGCAGGGCGATGAATACCGCCGTGCGAATCGCCGTCTCCGCCCGGCTGGGGCGCTGGCAAATCTCGTCAAAGAAGTGCAGGTGAACGACCGTAGATGGGAGGTGGGAGGCCGGGGTCGTAAGCAGGGCGAGCAGGTTACGGCGCAGGGGGCGCGTGCGCCGCACCTCCACCTCGGGCCAGCCTGCCATCGGCGTGTACAACAGGTCCAGGTAAGGGTTGTCTCTCAGCACGGGCGGGATGGGATAAACACGGATCATGCGGATCGGGGAACCGAGGACGCGGGGCCGAACCGGGCTGAAGCCTGGTACCGGGTCGGTTCGCCCTCCTCCAGCAATTGCTGGATACGGGCAGCGATCAGGTCAAGGGCGACGACATTGTAGCCGCCTTCGGGGATAATGATGTCCGCGTAACGCTTGCTCGGTTCAACGAATTCCAGGTGCATGGGCCGGACGGTCGTCAGATATTGCTGGATGACGGATTCCACCGTGCGCTTGCGCTCAGTAATATCGCGTTGCAGGCGGCGGATGAAGCGCAGGTCGGCATCGGTATCTACGTAGATTTTGACATCAAACATCTCGCGCAGCCGAGGCTCGGCGAAGATGAGGATGCCCTCCACCAGGATGACCGGCTTGGGTTCAACGTGCTGAAATTGGCCGGTGCGGACGAAGCGGGCGTGGTCGTAAATGGGCACATCCACCGCCTGCCCGGCCCGCAGCCGCTGCAGGTGCTCAATGAGCAGGTCGGTCTCCAGCGAATCGGGGTGGTCAAAGTTGATCGCCTCGCCGATACGGGGCATATGCGCCAGGTCGCGGTAATAGGCATCATGGGGGATCACCGCGATACGCTCACGCCCCACGCGCTCCAGGATGGCGTTGGCCACCGTCGTCTTGCCCGATCCGCTGCCTCCGGCGACACCGATGATGACCGAGGACCGGGGCTTGCGGTCGTCGGGTTCCGTTTGGATGAATGAAGGCCCTGGTTTGAGCGTTTCCACACTATTGATTATATGCGCAGATGTCCACAGGGACAACCGCAGTACTATAGTCAGCGACCCAAACATTGCGTAAACTATCATTAGCTGTCAAGCTTTCAGCCCTCAGCGTTCAGGACGAAAGACGCATGACGAACGACGCGCACTGCATAGGCGTCATTCGTCATAGGTGATGGGTCGTCAAAGCTGACCGCTGGCCGCTGGGAACGGAACGTAGATAGCCTATGACGACATTGAGCACGCGTAAATTGCCCCTGCGCGGGGCGAACGTCCCTACCCTGGCGCCTGGGACCATCCTGCAGGGGCGCTACCATATTATCAAGGCCCTGGGCGCCGGTGGCATGGGCGCCGTCTATCAGGCGCGGGACCTGCACTTTCCCAATGTCATTCGCCTGTGCGCCGTCAAGGAGATGATCAACAACGCCTCTGACCCCTATTTGCGCGAGATGGCCATCCGCAACTTTGAGCGTGAGGCCAATATTCTCGCCACCCTGGACCATCCCGCTATCCCGGAGGTGTTTGATTACTTCTCGCAGGACGATCGCTCTTATCTGGTCCTGGAATACATCAATGGGGCTGATCTGGAGGCTCTACTCAACCAGACGGAGGGGTTCTTCCCCGAAGACCGGGTGCGGGATTGGGCCATTCAGATTTGCGATGTGCTCATCTATTTGCACGGCCACTCACCCAATCCCATCATCTTCCGCGACCTCAAGCCGTCCAATATCATGCTGGATCAGCATGACCGCATCCGATTGGTGGACTTTGGCATCGCCAAGGTGTTTGAGGCCAACCAGAAGGGCACGATGATCGGCACGGAGGGCTACGCGCCGCCGGAGCAATATCGCGGGCAGGCCGGGCCGCGCGGCGACATCTACGCGCTGGGGGCCACGCTGCACCATCTGCTCACCCGGCAGGACCCGCGCACTGAACCGCCCTTCTCCTTTGGCGACCGACCCATCCGGGCGGTCAATCCCAATGTCTCCCCCGCCTTTGAGGCGGTCATTATGACCGCTCTGGCCTACAACGCCGAGGACCGCTTCCCCTCGGCGGCGGCGATGAAGGCGGCTTTGCTCGCCACTGCCCAACCCCAGGGCCTCCCCACGAACGACGCCGTCCCTGAGCTGACCCGCAAATTGACCGTCCATCTCAGCAAGGGGGGTATGGTGCCGTTGTGGACCTTTGCCTGCGAGGATGAGGTGCGCTCCACCCCTGCGGTCGCGGATGGCCTGGTCTATGTCAGCGCCTACGATAACAACCTCTACGCCCTCTCGGCCAAAGAGGGGCAGTTCCAATGGAAGTATGCCACGCAGGGCGGTATGGCCTCCTCCCCCTGCGTCCACGAGGGCGTGGTCTATGTGGGTTCTGAGGATAAGCACATCTACGCTGTCCATGCCCGCCTGGGCCGCATCGTCTGGTCCACGCCGACCGAGGGGCCGGTGCGCTCCTCGCCGCGTGTTCAGTACAACCATGTCTTCGTAGGTTCTGACGATGGTTATCTCTATGCCCTCAACGCGCAGACGGGGCGGGTGGCCTGGCGGGTGGAGACCGGCGGGCCGGTGCGCTCTTCGCCTACCTTCGGCGAGGACCTGATCCTCTTCGGCAGTGAGGACGGCTATCTCTATGCCGTGACCATCAAAGGCGCCATCAAGTGGCGTTTTCATGCAAAACGTGCTATGACATCATCACCCTGCGTGGCCCAGGGCAGTGTGTATGTAGGCTCGCAGGACGCCATGGTGTATGCGCTCTCGCTCACCTCCGGTTGGGCTTTGTGGCGCTATAAGACCGGCAAGTCCATCGTGTCCTCGCCCACCGTCGCCAACGGCATCGTGTATATCGGGTCGGCAGATGGGTGCTTGTATGCGCTTGACGCGCAAAGCGGTCGGCTGATCTGGCGCTATGCGACGGAGGGGCAGGTGGCCTCTTCACCGCTGGTTTTCAACGGCGCTGTGTACTTCGGCTCGGTGGACCGCCATGTCTATTGTCTGGATGGGCGCAGCGGCGAGTTGCGCTGGAAGTTTGAGACCGACGGGGCGGTGGTCTCGTCCCCCGCCCAGGCCGATGGGGTTATTTATATCGGGTCATGCGACCGACGGGTCTATGCCTTGCCTGCATGATAATGATTCCTTAGGATAGGATAGGAGATGCTGAAAGGAATTCGCGACCATATTTATACATTCGCCCGGCGTTTGAAGGGAGAAGAAAGGGGAGAGAGCCAGCATAAGGATGGGGAGCGCAATGGCCGCGTCCCCTGGCGGGTGGAGACCGGGCCTGGCGAATCCCCCACGTCTGTGGTTCAACCCCGCCTGCGGGTCGCCATGGCGACGGATATTGGCCAGGTGCGCGAGCAGAACGAAGACCGCCTGCTGGTCCTCACCAGCCTCCAGGCTGGGGGGGACCAGGAGTCCACAGTGGGCCTGTTTATCGTCGCCGATGGCATGGGCGGCCACGTGGGCGGTGAGCAGGCCAGCGATCTGGCGGCGCGCACGGTCGCCCAGCACGTCACCCGTGATGTGATCCTGCCGCTTCTGGGGGCGGGCGAGCCGGACGCGGACCGCAAGCCTTTGCAGGAGGTGCTCCATGACGCGGTGGCAGCAGCCAATGTCGCCGTCCGCGTCGCCATCCCCGAAGGGGGCACGACGCTCACCTGTGCCCTGGTCGTCAGTGACCAGCTCATTATCGCCCACGTGGGCGACAGCCGCGCCTACCTGGTGGAATCCGGCGGGATGAAACACCTGACCCGCGACCATTCCCTGGTGCAGCGGCTGCAGGAGTTGGGCCAGCTTACGGCGGCGGAAGCGGCGGTGCACCCTTCGCGCAATATGCTGTATCGGGCTGTTGGGCAGGGCGACCTGTTGGAGCCGGACCTGGCCGCCTACCGACTTGTGGCCCCGACGCGCCTGCTGCTGTGCAGCGATGGGCTGTGGGGCGTTGTCCCGGAAGACGACATCCATGCCATCATTACCGGTCAGCCCTCGCTTCAGGCCGCCTGCCAGGCGCTGATTGAGGCTGCTAACCGACTGGGCGGGCCGGATAATATCACCGCTATCCTGGTGGATATTCAGCCGCCGGTCAGTGGTCAGATGAGCGTTTGATGGAGCATGCCCTGTCCCTGAAGTTCCCGGAGTTCCGATGAGTTCCCGCGAATCTCCGCCCTTCTCCACCTCTCCTCTGGCCGTGCGGCTCATACCCAGCCGCAGCACGCTAGCCTGCCTGAACGCGCCACAGGTGCTGTATGTCCTGGCGGAGATCATGCCATCTCAGGGAATGGGGGGAGAGGGCCAGGGGAGGGGGCTTGCCTCCTGGCCACTGAACCTGTGCCTGCTGATTGACCGCAGCACTTCTATGAAGGGGCCGAGGCTGACTCAGGTGAAGGCGGCCGTGAATCGCCTGATTGATGCCCTCGGCGAGGCGGATACGCTCTCTATTGTGACGTTCAGCGACCGCGCTGAGGTCATCCTCCCCGCCCAGCGCCCGGTGAACAAGCTGATCGCCAAGGGGAAAGTGCAGGCAGTGCACGCAGGGGGCGGCACCGAGATCTTTCACGGCCTGATGTATGGGCTGGCCGAACTATACAAGGGGCGCGAGCCGTATAGCATCAACCATCTGATCCTGCTGACGGACGGGCGGACTTACGGGGATGAGGAGGACTGCCTGGCCCTGGCGCAAGAGGCCGCCCCGGATGGGATCACCATCAGTGCCCTGGGGATCGGCCATGAGTGGAACGACGATTTTCTGGATCGGCTCGCCGGCATTACGGGCGGGGTGTCTGTCTTTATTGAGACCGAGGAGCAGATCGTCCGTTTTCTGGACGAGCATGTGCGCACATTGGACGCCGCTTTTGCCCACCACCTGCGCGTCCAGGTGTATATGCAGCCGGGGGTGGAATTGAAGTCTGTGTTCAAGCTCGTGCCCGCCCCCCAGCCGCTCGTCTCCGACCGCGATACGGTTCACCTGGGCACTGTGCCCTATGGCCAGCCGATGGTCCTGTTGTTTGAGTTCGTGGTGCAGCCGCGCCCAGAGGGCTATCATCATCTGTTTGATCTGCGCTTCTCGGCACAGATCCCAATGGAGGGCCAGGGGCCGGGGACGGAGGACGGCGAGCCTGGACGGGCGACGGACGAGGGACAGGGGACGACGTCTGTGCAGGTGGTGTGCGATTTCGCCGCGCCGTTCGCTGCCAATGTGCCCCAAGAGGCGCCACCGCCGCGCATTGTGGCTGCGTTGGGCCAGCTTAGCCTGTACGCTATGCATGAGCGCGCCTTGCACGATGTGGAGCATGGGCAGACCATCCAGGCCACGCGGCGGCTGCAGGCATTGGCGAGCCGGTTAGATCACCTGGGGCAGACAGGGCTGGCACGCACGGCGCTGGCCGAAGCCGACCGGCTGCAACGCACGGGGATGCTTTCAGAGGAGGGGCGCAAACGCCTGAAATACGGCACGCGGGCGTTGATCGCCGCCGCGCCTGAGGAGACGTCTGCGCGTAATGGGGGGGCCTGACGCCAGATGATGACGTGCCCGACCTGTGGCGAACCCTACGTGTATGGCACACTCTTCTGCCTGGAGTGCGGGGCGTACCTGCTTGAGGCCCAGGCCATCACCACGCCTCCGCCCCAGGCGATGAACACGCCCATCAAGCGCCCGGCGCTCCCGGCCTGGTTGCAGGCGATCCCCGATATGCCGCCCCTCACTGAGCCTGGACTGGCAGAGCCTGCCCTTCCGCTGTACCCGGAGCCTGCCCCCGGCAATATTGCCTTGAGCGGCAGCGCAGGGTATGCGAAGGAGACCACGCCTGCCGGGGCCGCCCGCTCCGTCCGGCTGTTTATTACCAGCAGCCGGCGGATGGTGACCTTACCCATGACGCATGAGGTGCGCATCGGGCGAACGGACCCCAAGCGCAATATCTACCCCGACCTGGACCTGACTGCAGATGGGGGGCTGGATGCCGGCGTCTCGCGGATGCACGCGGCACTCCAACTCCAGGACGGCGAGATCATGATCGTGGACCTGGGGAGCAGCAATGGGACACGGGTAAACGGCGTGGAGCTATTGCCTAACCGGCCGCAGCCCCTCCACGACGGGGATGAGCTTGAACTGGGGGCGCTCCAGATCAGGGTCTACCTGGACGCCGTCTGAGGGGGACTTATTTCAGGCATCACGCTGTGTAGGAGGAGACGTGACGCATAGTGTGTTGATTCATTTAATGAACGAGGACCCTATCCTGGCAGAGATTGAGGCGTTGCCGGATCGGCAGGATCAGATCCTCGTGGCTCAGAATCCGCGCCGGCGCGATGGTAAGGATGTGCATTACCTGCTGCCGGATGTTTCCACGATTGTGCTTCCCTGGCATCGCATCAGCTTTATTGAGATCATCCCGGCCGGCGGCGAGGAAGAGGTCGTCACCTTCGTGCGCGAATAAACCGGCGCCAACGGTCAGGACAGTAGAACCTGGCTAAAGCCAGGTACTGGGTTGGGTGTATATCAGATTTGGGGCAGATGACTCGGTTGATTACCCCCCACCCCCACCCTCCCCCGCAAGGGGGGAGGGGAGCGATTTTCCCTTCCCTACAAGGGAAGGGGGGCAGGGGGTGAGTTCCCTCCCCCTGGATGGGGGAGGGGCAAGGAGGGGGTGACGGCTGACAGGTGCCCCAAAATTGAAATGCACCCTCCTGGGTTCGTGGGGACAAGGTTAGACCCACCTGCTGCCCTGATTTGCCATTATCTTTTTCCCCTGATATAATCCTCTCTCCACTCTGAATCCCGGTTGCCCGATTGCTGGCCCCGGCAACCGACGAACGAGGGAGGTACATATGGCGAGCGGCCCCAGGCTGATCCTGATCGTGGATGACGACCCGCATATGGTTCAATTTGTCCGTATGCATCTGGAGCGAGAGGGGTATCAGGTCATAGAGGCGTGCACAGGGCTGGAGGCGTTGGACCGTGTGCGGGAAGCCTTGCCTGACCTGGTGCTTCTGGATGTGATCATGCCAGAGTTGGATGGATTTGAGACGCTGAAGCTATTGCGCGAACTCTCCGATGTCCCTGTAATCATGTTAACGGTGAGGAGGAGTCGGGCGGATAGGATACGCGGGCTGGAACTGGGGGCCGACGATTATCTCACCAAGCCGTTCAGTCCAGGCGAGCTTTCCAGACGGATCAAGGCGGTGCTGCGCCGGGCAGAGGCGACGGGTCTGGTCAGGCGGGGGCTTGTCCAGGTGGATGACCGCCTGAGCATAGACTTCAGCCGACGCGAGGTCCTGGTTGAGGGCAAAGCGATCCGGCTGCGGCCCACCGAATATCGCCTGTTGTACCACCTGGTGAGCAATGCGGGCTGGGTAATGCCGCATGAGGTGCTTCTGTCACGGGTATGGGGCTATGCCTACCGCGAGGAGGTTCAGTATTTGCGCCTGTACATCATGTACTTGCGTCAGAAGATTGAAGAGGACCCATCCCGCCCCAGGTATATTTTGACAGAACGAGGCGTCGGTTATCGCTTTGTGGGCTTGAAAGCGGCCTCACCGCGCTGAGCAGGGGGCCAGGCATGCCTCTCTCCCCCGTCCAGGGGAAGAGAAGGCGCGCGGCTGTCAGGCAATTGTCAGCCAGCGGGCAGTTGGATGCCATGTGAGTTGGGCGGATTCTCTGGTATAATTCAGCTTAAGTGAACACATGTGTATTGTGTGAGTTGGGAAAGGATAACGAGAGGGGGAGTTGGCATGTTCTTCTTTGACCCGTTGTTTTTCATCCTTTCGTTGCCCGCGCTCATCCTGGCGCTGTATGCTCAGGCGAAGGTGCGGAGCACGTATGCCAGGTATCTTCAGGTGCCGAACTGGCAGCGCATCACCGGGCTGGAGGCGGCCAGGCGGCTGCTGGCGCTGAATGGATTGAGCTTCGTGAACGTTGAGGGGACGCCGGGCGTCCTCAGCGACCATTATGACCCGCGCACCAAGACACTGCGGCTGTCGCGGGAGGTGGCCTATTCGGATTCGGTGGCGGCGGTGGCCATTGTCGCGCACGAGGTTGGGCATGCCCAGCAGGATGCCCAGGCCTACCAGCCTATGCGGTTGCGCTCCGGGATTGTGCCCCTGGTCAATCTGGGATCGCAACTGGGGCCGCTATTGTTCCTGTTGGGCTTTTTCCTGATGATCTACACCCGCTCCCCGCTGGGGTACACCATCGCCTGGTTGGGGGTGCTGGCTTTCGCCAGCGCGGCGGTGTTCGCGCTGGTGACCCTGCCGGTTGAGTTGAACGCCTCGGCGCGGGCGGTGGAGATGTTGCGCGCAGGCGGGCTGATCGTGGATGGCGAGGAGCTACAGGGGGCGCGGGCCGTGTTGAACGCGGCGGCGCTCACCTATGTGGCTGCCCTGGCGCAGGCCCTCTCCACGTTGCTGTACTATATGCTGCTCTTAAGCGGCGCCCGACGGCGCTCGGACTGAGAGCGGCCGGTGATCTGGGCCGCCGACCCGCGATCGGCGGCCTGTTTATTTCTCAGCAGCCCCCACGCTCCCTGCGCCAGTCCCCCGCAATCCGGACAGGATGGGATGCGCTTGATGCTAAGAGCGGAGAAGCTCATATCTTCCCCGTCAAAGACGAGCAATGTCCCTTTCAGGTTAGTGCCAATACCGATCAGGAATTTCAGGGCCTCCATCGCCTGGATACATCCGATGAGACCGGGGGTCACCCCAACCACAGGAAAGGTCTCTTGGGGAGGCGGGGCCGGGGCAAGACACCTGAGGCAAGGGGTCTCCGGCGGGTAAAGGAAGGTCACCTGTCCCGTCAGCCCCCAGATAGCGCCATGGATCAGAGGGATTCTGTTTTGGATGCAGTAGGTGTTGAGCAGGTAGCGTGTTTCAAAGTTATCCAGGCAGTCTATGACAATATCGGGCTTGCCGATGATTCGTCCCGCGTTGGTTTCGTCAAGACGGTCGCAATAGGGTACGATATGGACGGTTGGGTTCAACTCTCTCAGGGTCATCAGTGCGGACAGGGCCTTCGGCTGGCCGATCCTTCTATCGGTGTGGAGGATTTGCCTGTTGAGGTTGGACAGTTCAATTACATCTGCATCGCAGATACGGATCTCGCCGATACCGGCAACGGCCAGGTAAATGGCTACCGGGCTGCCCAGCCCGCCGGCGCCAGCAATAAACACGCTGGAGGCTTTGAGCCGGGCCTGTCCCTCTGGCCCCCAGCCGGGGATCAGCATTTGCCTGTGGTAGCGCGTCAACTCATATTCTGTTAATGGCTGCATAATGGGGTCCAATCCCTACGGGCCGACCGCGCTTCGGTCCACAGCCCGCTGTGAGGGGGCCGTCGTCCGTCGTCCATCATCGTACCGCCCGATCACCAGGCAGGCGTTGTGCCCGCCCAGGCCGAAGGAGTTGGACAGGACGATGCGGACGTTGGCCGGCCGTGGCTTCCAGGGCACGTAGTCCAGGTCGCACACCGGATCGGGGTATTCCAGGTTGATCGTGGGGTGGATGATGCCGTCGCGGATGGTGAGCACGCTGACAATGGCCTCAATTGCCCCGGCGGCGCCCATGGTGTGGCCCAGCATGGACTTGGTTGAACTGATGGGCACGTCGTAGGCGCGTTCACCGAAGAGGGCCTTGATGGCGATGGTCTCTGTGGCGTCGTTGGCGGGCGTGGAGGTCCCGTGAGCGTTAATGTAGTCCACATCCTCCGGCCCCAGGCCGGCGTCCTGGAGCGCCCAGCGCATGGCGCGCAACGCGCCGGAGCCTTCCGGGGAAGGCGCGGCGATATGGTAGGCATCCGAGGAGGAGGCGTAGCCCAGGACCTCGGCGTAGATGCGTGCCCCCCGCGCCAGGGCATGTTCCAGCCGCTCCACTACCAGGATAGCGCACCCTTCGCCCAGGACGAAGCCATCGCGTTGGGCGTCAAAGGGGCGGCTGGCTCGCTCCGGCTCATCGTTGCGTAGGGAGACCGCACGCATGGCGCAGAACCCGGCCAGTGGCCCATCAAAGGCGAAGGAGGCCTCCACGCCGCCGCACAGGACGACATCGGCAGCGCCCCGGCGGATCAGCTCCACCGCTTCGCCAACGGCCTGGGTGCCGCTGGCGCAGGCCGTGACGCAGCAATTGATCGGCCCCATGGCGCCTGCCATGACGCTGAGGTGATGCGCGGGCATATTGGGCAGCCCGGCGGCCAGTGCAAAGGGGCTGACACGCGACGGCCCTTTGGTGCGCAGAGCGACCAGGCCCTCATCAATGCGCTCCATGCCGCCGATCCCCGTGCCGATGACCACACCGATGCGTTCCCGGTCCTCGGTTTCCAGGTTGAGTTGCGCGTCGGCGATGGCCTCCTGGGCGGTGGCAATCGTATATTGGGAGACGCGGGACATGCGCCGCGCCTCTTTCACGGACATATAACGGGTGGGGTCAAAGCCCACGACGTAGCTGCCGATGCGGCAGGGATAGGCGCTGACATCAAACTGAGTGACCGGCCGGACGCCCGAACGCCCGGCCAGTAAGTTCTCCCATAGCTCCGCCACGGTCAGGCCGAGCGGTGTGATCGCGCCCATGCCTGTGATGACGGCGCGAGGGCGATGGTGATTGCGCTGAGCGCTGTAATTGGATGGCAAGTTGGCTCTTCCTCTTCCTGTTCCTGATGATTAAGGTTGCCTGAGGTCGTCCCTCAGGCTGCGCATGTGTGCTTTTGTGACCGACCCTGTATGATACAGCCGTTCCAGACCCGTTTTGATCGCCTGCAACATATTACCCTCAACGGCCTGGGCCGCCAGCCGGATCGCGCTGGCGATGGCCCTGGCGTTAGAGCGCCCATGTGCGATGATTACAACACCGTCCACGCCCAGCAGTAACGCGCCGCCGTATTCGGCGTAGTCCACCTTGCGCTTCAGGCGGCGGAGCGTGGGCAGCAGCAAGAGCGCGCCGGGGAGCATGAGCAGCGCCCCCGGCAGCATCAGCGCCAGTGCCAGCTTGTTCAGGGCGCCGCCTGTGAATTCACGCCGCAGATGCCGGGCCAGAAAGGCCACTAGCCCCTCTGAGAGCTTGAGGATGACGTTGCCGGTGAAGCCATCGGTGACGACGACATCGGCGACCCCCCGGCCAATGTCCTTGCCCTCCACGTTGCCGATGAAGTTGAGCGGGCTGGCGGCCAGGAGCCTGTAGGCGTCGCGGACGAGGGCGCTGCCCTTGTCCGGCTCCTCGCCGTTGGAGATGATGCCCACGCGCGGGTGAGGGATGCCCAGGACGCATTCGGCGTAGGCCACGCCCATGAGCGCATTGTGCACCAGCATCTCCGGTTTGGGGTCGGTGATGGCGCCGATGTCCAGGAGGACGCAGGGATTGGGTGCGCCGGGGTAGACGATGGCCAGGGCCGGGCGGCTGATGCCGGGGATGCGCCCCAACTGGAAGAGGGCCGCGGCCAGCACGGCGCCGGAGTTCCCCGCCGAGACGAAGGCATCCGCCTTGCCATCGCGGAGGAAGCGCATCCCCACGTTCAGGGAAGCGTCCGGCTTCACCTTGACGGCCATGGTGTGCTCATGCATTTCCACCACCTGGCTGGCGTGGACCAGCGTGATCGGCAGACTGGCCGCATCATATTGCGCCAGCAGGGGCCGGACGCGGGCCTCGTCGCCGACCAGGGTGATGGCATGGCCGAACTGGCGCGCCGCCTGAACCGCGCCTTGCACGACAACGTCTGGGGCGTGGTCGCCGCCCATCGCATCCACGACGATATGCATCGCTGGCAATTCTACGCGAAGCGGGGAGGGTTGACAAGCCGGGAGGGGCGGAGTATAATGTTCAGCGGTTGCCCCCGTGGCGGAATAGGCATACGCAGCAGGTTGAGGGCCTGTGCCCGTAAGGGCGTGCTGGTTCAAATCCAGTCGGGGGCACTGCACAGCCAGCCTGAGGCCGTTCGCCTGAGCGGCGTTCCCCCACCGAGCCTCCAGGCCAGGGGCGATCTCTATTTAGAAAGGATCCCAATTGCCCATTTATTGGGCCGCTTCAATTATCCGCACGGAGATGGCGGCCGCTGTGCCGGGCTTTTGACGACGGCTCCCGCCGGGGTGGAAGCCCGGTTCTTATTGCGTCTCCTCATGGGGGAAAGGGGGAATATTGATCAGCCTGCGCTTCAGTTTTCCACCTAAAACCTGGCTGGGTGTGTGCGCTTTGCTGATGCTGACGGTATTCGCCGTCGCCGGCCCCGGCCTCAGTGCCACGTCCGCTAACACGCGCCTCAACGCGCTGACGCGCATCTATTATCATGACCAGGCCGACCTGAATCACCTGGCCTCACGCCTGGATGTGTGGGAGGTGAACACTGAGCATCGCTACCTGCTTGCCCCCCTGACCGCCCAGGCGCGCACCGATCTGATCCGCCAGGGCTACCGGCTGGAGACGGAGACCGGCCACCAGCTCAGCCCATCCATCCCGCCCTGCTACCGTACGGTGGAGCAGTATTACGCTGAGTTGCAGCAGGTCGCCGCACAGTACCCCAACCTGACCGAGTTGATTGATTACGGGGACAGTTGGGAGAAGACGATCCCAGGCGGCAATCCCGGCTATGACTTGTGGGTGATGCGCCTGACGAACGAGGCGCGCACCGGCCCGAAGGGGCGCTTCTTTGTGGATGGCGGCCTGCACGCCCGCGAACTGCCCGGCCCGGAGATCGCTTTGGCCTATATTCACCGCTTCGTGGATAACTACGGGACGGACCCGGAGGCGACGTGGATCCTGGATTTCCGCGAGGTGTACGTCGTGGTGGACAGCAACCCCGACGGGCACAAGATGGCCGAGCAAGACCTGTACTGGCGTAAGAACACGGATAACGACGACGGCTGTACGAACCCTAACAGTTGGGGCGTTGACCTGAACCGCAACCACGTGTTTAAGTGGGGCTGCTGCGGCGGGTCCAGTGGCAACCCGTGTGCCGAGACCTATCGCGGCCCCAGCCCGGCCTCCGAGCCGGAGGTCCAGGCGTATGAGAACTTCGTGCGCAGCATCATCCCCGATCAGCGCGGGCCGGGCGACCCCGACCCTGCGCCGATTACCACCACTGGCGCGCTGATCAACCTGCACAACTACACCAACCCCGGCACGGTGCTGTACCCCTGGGGTTGGACCACAACGCCGGCGCCCAATCACACCGATCTTGTGGCCATCGCCACCAAATACGCTCGCCTGACCAACAGCGGCTATGTGACGCAGAGCGCGCTGTACCCGGTGGACGGCAACACCCGCGATTGGGCCTACGGCGAACTGGGCATCCCGGCGTTTGTGGTGGAGGTGGAGGGGTATGACTTCTTTGAACCCTGCCAATACCTGCCGCAGCGCATTGCCGAGAACGTCCCGCCGCTAACGTACATGGCCAAGATCAGCGACCTGCCCTATATGCGCGTGCGGGGGCCGGAGACGACGAACGTGGCGGCGAACCCGCCCAGTATCCCGACCCCTGGCGTGCCGGTCACGCTGACGGCCAGGATCAGCGATGTGGACAACGGCAACCAGACGGTCGCCGCCGCCGAATACTTCATCGGGCGCGTGGGCGATACGAGCTTCACCCCCGGCGATCCGGGCACAGGCACGCCCATGGCGCCGGCGGACGGCAGCTTCAACAGCCCCACCGAGAACGTGATCGCGACGGTGGACACCGGCGCGCTCACAACGGGGCGGTATTACCTGCTGGTGCGGGGCAAGGACGCCCAGAATAACTGGGGGCCTTTCTCGGCGGCGTTTCTGGATGTGGTCTCCGGCACGATTACGCCGACGCCAACACCGATCGTCACGAACACGCCCACGCCGACTCAGACACGGACGCCGACGCCGACCGTGACGCCTATGCTGCCATCTTTTGAGGTTTATCTGCCGCTGATCGTGAAGTGAGGTGCGTTATGGGGCCCTTCCCCCCACCCCAGCCTTCCCCCGCCAGGGGGGGAGGGATAGGGTGGGGGTGATAATCTACTGATTGTCCGTCATCTTGATCAAGTCAGCGAAGCGCTGGCAATAAGGGAGGACACATGTCCGGAAAATATGTGCGTTTGTCGGCCTTGATCGCCCTTGTGATTGTACTGGGGGCACTGATGAGCCAGGCGATTGCCACCGCCCGCGAGGTGGCTCCGCCCGATCCGAGCCAGACCGAGGAGGCCATGCTGGTGGTGCGGGTGTGGTACGGCAGCCGCGCCGATCTGGAGCGCCTGGCTGCCGAACTGGACATCTGGGAGATACGCCCCGACGAGGGCAGGTTGGTCGCTGCTGTGCACGACCGCGAGTACGCCTGGCTGCAATCCCTGGGCTATCGCGTGGAGATTGACTGGGGGCTGACCTACCTGGCGAACAACGGCGACCCCATCCCCGGCTTCCCCTGCTACCGCACAGTGGAGGAGACTTACCAGAGTATGCAGGCCCTGGCGGCTGCGCACCCCAACCTGGCGTACATTGAGGACTACGGCGATAGCTGGGAGAAGACTATGCCCGGTGGCAACCCCGGCTATGATCTGCTGGCGATCCACCTGACCAACACGGCCATCCCCGGCCCCAAGCCGCGCTTCCTGCTCTTCGGCGCCGTTCATGCGCGTGAATACGTGACCGCCGAGACGGCCCTGCGCTTCGCCGAGTGGCTGGTCAACAACTACGGCTCGGACCCGGAGGCGACGTGGATTTTGGACTACAATGAGATCGTCATCTCGCCCCAGGCCAATCCGGATGGGCGCAAGATCGCCGAAACCGGCGTGCTCTGGCGCAAGAACACGGATAACGATGATGGCTGCACGAATCCCAGCAGTTGGGGCGTGGACCTGAACCGCAACTACAACTTCAAGTGGGGCGTGGCCGGGTCCAGCACCAACCCGTGTTCCGAAACCTATCGCGGCCCCGGCGCGGCCTCCGAGCCGGAAACCCAGGCGCATCAGAACCTGATCCTCAGCCTGTTCCCCGACCAACGCGGCCCAGGGGATAATGACCCTGCCCCGATCACGACCACCGGCATCCTGATCTCGCTGCACAGCTACAGCGAGCTGGTGCTGTGGCCTTGGGGCTGGACCTCGGCCCCGGCGCCGAATGCGGCGGACCTGCAGGCCATCGGCCAAAAGTTCGCTACCTACAACCACTACACCGCGCAGCAGTCCTGGCAGTTGTATCCGACGAGCGGGACGACCGATGAGTACGCCTATGGGCAACTCGGCATTGCGGCGTACACCTTTGAGCAGGGCACATGGTTCTTCCAGGACTGCGCCTCGTTTGAGAACACGATCTACCCCGATAACTTCCGGGCGCTGCTGTACGCGGCGAAGATCCCGCGCACGCCCTACCTCACCGCGCGCGGGCCGGATGCGCTTAACGTGGCCACGACGCCCATGACGGTCACGCAGGGGACACCCGTGCAGGTGACCGCCACCATCAGCGACACGCAGAACGGCAACCAGGCCATCGCTGCAGCGGAGTTGTACGTGGACGTGCCCGATTGGGCCGGGGGCACGGCCCAGGCCATGCTGCCTTCGGATGGGCAGTTCAACTCCCCGGTGGAGGGGGTGGAGGCGACGCTGGACACGGCCTCGCTGGCGTTGGGGCGGCATGTGATCCTGGTGCGGGGCAAGGATGTGGGGAACAACTGGGGGCCCTATTCGGCGGCCTTCCTGGATGTGGTCTCCGGCACGATTACGCCGACGCCGACACCGATTGTCACGAACACGCCCACGCCGACTCAAACATGGACACCGACGGCGACGCCCACGCCGACCGGTACGCCGACCGCGACCGGTACGCCGACTGCGACCCGGACGCCGACGCCAACCGTGACGCCCATGCTGCCATCTTTTGAGATTTATCTGCCGCTGATCGTGAAGTGAGGTGCGTTATGGGGCCTGCCCCCCTCCCTTACCCTCCCCCCTCTGTGGGGGAGGGTAAGGGAGGGGGTGATTGGCCCACCTGCCCCTCCCCCCTCCAGAGGAGAGTGGGGGGAGGATCAGGCGCTGCTCACACCCGTCTCGCAGGGGCGCTTGAGCAGTTCCAGGAACTCGGCGCGGGTGCGGGCATCATCCTTAAAGGCACCTAGCATGGCGCTGGTGACCATACGCGCATTGGCCTTTTTCACGCCGCGCATCATGGAGCACAGATGCGCACCCTCAATGACGACGGCGACGCCTCTGGGATGCAAGGCCGCGTCCAGGAATGCGGCGATCTGGTGCGTCATGCGTTCCTGGAGTTGCAGGCGGCGGGCGAACATGTCCACGATGCGCGGGATCTTGGACAGGCCAATGACCTTGCCGTTGGGGATATAAGCGACGTGGGCCACGCCATAGAACGGCAGCAGATGGTGCTCACAGAGGGAATAGTATTCAATGTCCTTGACCAGGACGATCTCGTTGTAATCCACATCAAAGATGGCGTCGTTGATGAGGGCGATAGGGTCCTGGCGGTAACCGGCGAGGAGTTCCTGGTACATGCGGGCGACACGTTCTGGGGTGCGCCGCAGGCCCTCCCGCTGGGGGTCTTCGCCCACGCTGATGAGGATTTCACGGATGGCCTCTTCAACCTTGCCGTCCACGATGGCCTGATGGTTGAGTGGCGCGGTGATTTCCAATAGGTGCTCGGTTGATTCGTGCATGGTTTCCCTTTCTAGTGATGGCGGATGTAGCGGTAAACCATCAACCCCACAAAGTATCCATTGAACGGCCCCACGAAGGCATACAGCGCCCATATGGGCCGGCCCAGCCAGGAGCATAGGGCGATGACGGCCAGTTGCGTGCCCAGGCCCATGGCGGTGACGGCGGTCAGGAAACGTCGGTCGGTGTAGGCACCGGGAGGCTGGCCGGGTGTGACCCAGCGGTCCAGCGCGGCCATGAGCCGGTCTTGCCAGCCGTAGACCAGCGCGTACAGCGCCAGCAACAGGCGTAGCGCCCTGGGGTCGTCCCAGGGCATCCCGTCCTCCCCTGACTCGTCCAGCCGGCTGGTGGTTTCGCCGCCCACGTGCAGGCGATAAGCGACGGAATAGTAGTTGAAAGCGGTGCCCTGCCAGGTGGCGGAGAGCAGCGCAGCCAGGGCCAGGGCAAGTGGCTGTGGCGACCCGGTTGTGCGTGCCCAGGGCCAGGCGATAGCCAGATAGACCGCCGCGTTGAGGGCGAAGTCCAACAGCGAATCCAGGAAGCGACCCACGCGCGAGGGGCGCTGGCGGGCGCGGGCCAGCGAGCCATCTACCGCATCCAGCAGGCTTTTGACCAGCAGGAGCAGCCCGGCGAGCGCGCCGGCGAGAGGGGTCCCCTGGGCGTATAAGGCCGCCGCCGCCAGGCCCACCAGCGTGTAGGCCAGGGTGACGTGCACGGGCATGACCGGCGTGGGGGCCAGGGCGCGGGTGAGGCGCCGCGCCAGAGGCCGGGCATAGTCGCTCAAGTCCAGGAAGTGATGCTCAGGTCGGACTTTGTCCAGGTTCATCCTCAGTCGTGTCTGTGCTCGCCGGTGTGGACGTGCAGGTGGGCGTGCTCCATCTCGGCGTGGCGGTGACGGTGTTCATGGATCAGGTTGCAGCGCAGGAGCAGGTCGCGGTCGGTCAGGATGTCCACCGGGGTGCCCTCGGCCACCAGGCGGTGGTCTTCGCTGAAGACCAGGACGCGGTCGGCGATGTCGGCGACGATGTCCAGGTCTTGGGTGGCCGTGACCACCGTGTGGCCGCGTTCGCCCTCCTGGCAGATGAAATCCACCAGCCAGCTCTGGCTGCGCGGGTCCAGGCCAGCGGTGGGTTCATCCATCAGCCAGACCTCCGGGCCGAGTGAGAGGACCGAGGCGATGGCGACCTTGCGTTTCTCGCCGCCGCTGAGCTGGTAGGGCGTGCGTTCGCGCAGCCGGGCAATGCCCAGCGCGGCGAGGGCCGCCTGGGTGCGAGCGATCACCTCCTCGCGGCTCAGCCCAAGCTGGAGCGGCCCGAAAGCCACCTCGTCCCACACGGTGGGGGAGAACAGTTGGACATCGGCGTCCTGGAAGATCAGGCTGACGCGGCGGCGGAAGTCAAAGGCAAAGTCCTCGTCCTCAAAAGCGGCCTCGGAGAGGAGGCGCCCCTGGAAGTGGACCTCGCCCTGGGTGGGGAAATACAGACCGTCCAGCAGCTTGAGCAGCGTGCTCTTACCGCTGCCGTTGGCGCCCAGGATGGCCACGCGCTCGCCGGGCCAGATGCTCAGGCTGACGCGGTCCAGGGCGATAAAGCGCCCGGCATAAACATAGCTAACTTCTTTGACCTCAAAGAGCGGCGGGTCGCGATGATCAGGGTTCACGCGGTCCTCCCGATGACGATGGCGATGAGGGCCAGCACGAGCAGGGCCGAGCCCCAGGCCCAGTCGCGCTGGCGCAGGCGGAATGGCTCCAGGGTTCGCGGTGTGCTGCGCACACCGCGCGCTAACATGGCCAGGTACACCTCGTTGCTCAGGTGGAAGGATTTGCCCAGGAGCACCCCCATGGTCGCAGTGATCCAGCGGCGCTGGTCCGCAGGGGACGCCCGGCCCACTACCCGGCTCTGCCGCGCCAGGAACATCTCGTTGGCAGTGTGCAACAGCAGAAAGATGTAGCGATGGGTCATTCCCAGGACGACGATCACGGCGTCGGGCACGCGTAGGACGGAGAGCGCTTTGAGGAGCGTGGCCCAGGGCGTGGTCAGGATGAGCAGGATGGCGTAGGACACCGATGTGCCTACGCGCAGGAGCAGGAAGAGCGCCGCCTGCAGGCCGGTGCGCGTCACGCTCAGGCCGGGCAGCAGCGTGAGCAGGGGCGGGCCGGGCGTGATGAACAACACGGGCAGGACGACGATGCCGGTGAAGAAGGGCAGGAACAGCCAGACGCGCCGGACGAAGAAGCCCAGGGGTACCTGCGAACGCCAGGCCAGGAAGAGGGTGAACAGATAGAGGCCAGCGATCACCGCCAGGCTGTGCGAGAGGCTGACCGCCACAAGCAGCGCGACGACTGCCACTACTTTAACGCGAGCGTCCAGCCCCTGGAGCAGTCCGGGCCGGCGGGCGATGTCCTCTGTGAACAGGGTGTTTTCCAGCGCCTCGCTGATGCCTGCCAGCGTGCGCTCAATGACCCCACGGCGCTTGCGGTTAAACACGTTTGCGCATTGCTCCTGTGCGGCTGCCTGTGAGCAGGGCGGTGAACAGCCACACCGTGACGGCGACCAGGAAGACGCCGATAACGGCTGAGATTACGTAGCCCAGGTTGGCGTTGCCCAACGCGGGAACTTCGTAATTGGCCAGCGGCGCCCCCCACAGGCCCTCAAGCCGCTTCAACCCCTCTGGGATGGTCCGGAGAGAGGGGTCAATCTGAGCCAGTTCCTCCGAGGCCCACTCTCCCCAGGCGGTCCCCGGCGCGAGCAGGCCCAGCGGTGTCAGCACGATGAGCACGGCCAGCGCGACCCACAGCAGGCGCACAGGCCGGAAACCGGCGGCCTGTGCGGCGGCTTCGGGCTGGAGGTTCAGTTCCAGGAGGGGCCGATTGGCGCGTTGCAGATAGGCGACGACCGCGCCGGTGACCAGGCCCTCAATGACCGAGGCGACGAGGATATGGGGGATCATCATGGCCGGGATGGCGACCTCCAACGGATAGGGCGCGTACAGCGGGGTGCCGTCGGCAGCTTTGAACAGGAGCGGCTGGATGCCGAATTGAACGGCGGTGAAGAAGGCGGACAGGTTCAGGCCGACCCAGCCGCCGACGAGGGCCCCGAATGGCCGCCGGGCGGAATCTACCGGGCTGCGCCCGGCGATGAGCTGGTAAATAGCGTAGCTGCTGTAGGGCAGGACGACGGCCATGTTGAAACAGTTCGCGCCGATCGCCAGGATGCCGCCGTCGCCGAAGAAGAGCGCCTGGATGACCAGGGCGATGGAGATGGCCAGTGTGGCGATCTCCGGGCCAAGGATGATGGCCGCGAGCGCGCCGCCCACAGCGTGGCCGGTCGTGCCGCCGGGCAGGGGCACGTTGAACATCATGATAACGAACGAGAAGGCGGCGAAGAGCGCGATCAGCGGCACCAGGCGGGTGCTCAGGCGTTGGCGCAGGACACGCGCGGCGCGCACCCAGAACGGCAACACCAGCAGGAACATGACCAGCGAGGTGAGCGGGCTGAGGTAGCCGTCGGGGATGTGCATCTGCGTCTGAGAGAACAACGGGCCAAGGTGAGGATAGCTGGCGAGCATGGGTGACTCCTTTCTAGTGGCTCATTTGGGTTCGTGGTCAACCGTGTAGTCATGCGAGGCCTGTGCTCTGGCGCGGGCGCACTCGGCGCAATAGCCGAAAATGACCAGGTGATCGGCATCCGCCTCAAAGCTGTACAGGCGCTGGAGTTCCGCGTATAGGGGCTGGAGCAACTGGTCATCAAAGGCCAGCGTGCAACCGCAGTTCTGGCAGACGAGATGGTGATGCGGACGGTCGTGCGCCAGTTCAAATTCCGCTGGCCCGCCCAGGCTGGCCGCGGTGACCAGGCCCAGTTCGCGCAGGAGCTCCAGCGTGCGATAAACAGTCGCCAGGTTGACGGCGGGGCTGCGTTCCTGGACGCGCCGGTAGATGTCCTCAACGGTCATGTGGCCGTCGGCGGCGCAAATGACGTCCAGGATCATCTCGCGCTGAGGCGTCAGGCGGTAGCCGCGCTGGCGCAGAGCCTCTATCAGGCTGTGGTGGTGCATGGGCGCCTCTTATTGCAAAGGATTGCAAATGCAAATATAGGATAATTTTAGGGCTGTGTCAAGTGCCTGTAGCGCCCCAGGTGCATTTCAATTTTGGGGCAACCGTCAGCCGTCACCCCCTCCCTGCCCCTCCCCATCCAGGGGGAGGGAACTCACCCCCTCCCCCCTGGCGGGGGAGGGTTGGGGTGGGGGATAACCAACCGGGTCATCTACCCCAAATCTGATATACACCCTGGCGCCCCAGACAGTGGGGTAAGCAGGGGTTGGGTAAGTAATAAGTTAAGTAAGGAACCGGGCTGAAGCCCGGTACTGGGCACAGGTACCGGGGACAGGCAACCGCAGGGCCGCTGGAAAGCCCTGGGTCCAGGGGCAGTTCAACGCTCTTCAGGGACGGTGACCCAGCGCCCGCTGTGCGCAGAGGCGATGACCGCATCCAGGACCTGCTGGCAACGCAGGCCATCGTAGAAATCGGGTGTGGCCGGTTCGTGCCGGTCAATCGCGATCAGCAGATCGCGGATTTCGTGAATGAAGGTGTGCTCCCAGCCCAGGATATGGCCTGGCGGCCACCAGGCCTCCAGGTAGGGATGGGCCTGCGCGGTAACGCTGATGGTGCGGAAGCCCTGTTCCAGGGGCGGATCGGCGCGGGAGTAGAACCCCAGCTCATTTAGATGTTCCAGGTCAAAGCGAAGCGCACCTTCGCTGCCGAAGACCTCCAGGCGCAGGAAGTTCTTGCGCCCGGTGGCAAAGCGGGTCGCCTGGAAGCACCCTAGCGCACCGTTATGAAAACGGGCAAGGAAAAGGGTGGCATCGTCCACCGTAACCTGCCCCTTGCCTGCCTGATCACGGAAGGGGCGCTCTTTAATGAAGGTCTCTTGAGCGCCGCTGACGGCTTCAATCTCGCCCACCAGATAGCGGGCCAGGTCCACGATATGCGCATTCAGGTCACCATGCGCGCCCGAACCTGCCTCCCGCACATCGTGGCGCCAGGTGAATGGGGAAGCGGGGTCCACCAGCCAGTCCTGATAATAGACCGCGTTGAAGTGGTAAATGCGCCCGATCTTCCCCTGTTCAATCCACTGCTTCGCCAGGGCGATAGCCGGGACGCGGCGGTAGTTGAAGGCGACCATGTGGCAGACGCCCGCTTCGCGCGCCGCGTCAAGCATACGGCGGGCCTCGTCCGCGTTCAAAGCCAGCGGCTTCTCGCACAGGATGTGTTTGCCCGCCTGGGCTGCGGCCACTGCGATAGGCATATGCGTCGCATTGGAGGTGCAGATGTCCACCAGTTCAATGTCGTCGCGGGCCACCAGGCGTCGCCAGTCGGTCTCGGTCGTCTGCCAGCCGAAGCGTTGGGCGAACGCCTGGAGTTCAGCCGGGTTGCGGCCACAGGCGGCGCGCAGGACAGGGCGCAAGGGCACATCAAAGAAATAGGGCACGTCAATGAAGGCATGGCTGTGCGCCCGCCCCATGAATTTCGTGCCTACGATGCCGATAGGGATGTCTCGCGTCATGGGGCACCTACAGCGATGCACGTCTGCTCCGGGACCAGCCCCGGCGCAGTGCGGCAGAGCGCCCGCACCAGGTCATCTCCTCGTACCCATAGCAGGGCCAGGCTGAGCGCACAGCACAGGCACAGGGCCAATACAATGACTATCGCGGGGAGCAGCCAGCGACGACCGGGCTGTGCAGGGGGTGGTGTCATCGTCATGCGCCTATAGCTCCTTTCGTGGTGGATAAGCAGGATGCAACGCCGACGTGTCCTTATAGGCTACAGGGCAAACCCTTCCCATGAGCCGGTGAGCGTAAAGCGGGCCACGTCAATCAGGCCGATCTCAACAAAGGTGAGCGCAACTCCGGCCAGCACAAAAGGCCACACTTGACGCCAGCCGGTGGCGGTGTTGGCGCGTTGGCTGAGGGTCAGGGCGATCAGGGCGTTCACCAGGCTGAGCATGACCACGACGCCGAGCGCGCTCAGGATCGCCAGCGGGTACAGCAGGGCCGGGGCCTCGGTCAGCGCCAGGGCCACGACCAGGCCCGCCAGGGAGATCAGCGCCAGGAGTTCACGAACGTTGCGCAGGCTGGGCGCGTCGTCGGGCCTTTGCCAGGCGATGCTGTTAAACAGCGGCAAGAGGATGGCGGCGAGGGTCAGGCCGTGCAGGGCGCCGGTGGCCAGGCGCAGCCCGTTCTGCGGCTCGTACAGGTGCGGCAGGCCGGGGAAGAGGGTCAGGTAGGAGTTCACACCGTCAATCCCCATCAGGATGCTGCCGCCGATGAGTAGGAGGAGCACCGGCAGGGGCGGCAACTGGCTCGCCCGCGAGCGTCCGGCAGCGGCCAGTGTGATCAGGCCCAGGAGGGCGCTCAGGTAGATGCCGCTACAGCGGGCACATAGGGGCAATTGCCGCCCGCCGATGATCAGGGAATGGCTGGCGATGCGATGGCAGATGGCATAGCCAATGGCGTCGGCCTTGGCCAGCACACCCGGCGGCGTTGCCAGCGCCCAACTGATCCACACCGCCGCCGCGATCAGCACGACGCTGAGGGGCAGCGCCCGCTCTCGCAGTCTCCTGCCGGATTGTGCCTGCGTCCACTCTGTCATATTGACGTCCCCGGCGATTATATCCGTTAGGGAAGCGCACGCAAGCCTGGCGCAAGATGCGTTATAATAGCCCTATGTCCTCATTCCACTATCGCCAGGGCACCCTTCACTGCGAGGATGTCCCGCTCGCCCATATTGCGCGCGCGGTCGGTACGCCGTGTTACGTGTATAGCTACAGCGCCATTCGTGAGCGCTATCTCCGGCTGGCCCAGGCACTGAGCGGCGTGCCGCATCTCATCTGCTATGCCATGAAAGCCTGCTCCAATCAGGCCATTCTACGGACGCTGATCCGTGAGGGCGCGGGCCTGGAGATTGTGGCGGGCGGGGAGCTGTATCGGGCGCTGGCGGCAGGTGCCGATCCCCGGAAGATCATCTACGCGGGCGTGGGCAAGCGCGCAGACGAGATCGCCTATGCGTTGCGCTCGGATGTGCTCCTGCTCAACGTGGAATCGGCGCAGGAGATGGAGGCGATTGAGGCCAGCGCCGCCGGGCTGGGGAAGCAGGCCCAGGTGGCCTTGCGCCTGAACCCCGATGTGGACCCGGCCACCCATCCGTATATCGCCACCGGCCTAAGGCAGGCGAAGTTCGGTATGGAGGTGAGCGAGGCCCGGCAGTTGGTGCGCGAGCGGCAGCGGCTGGCGCATGTGGAGATCGCGGGTGTCCATGTGCACATCGGCTCCCAGATCACGCAACTCGCCCCCTTTGTTGAAGCAACTCAGCGGGTCGTTGCCTTTGTGCGCTCCCTGCAGGCGGAGAGGCTGACCATCCGCTACGTCAATCTGGGTGGTGGCCTGGGGATCGCCTATCAGGATGAGCGGCCCCCCTCGCTGGAGGAGTGGGCGACGGCGCTGGCGGAGGTCGCTGCCTCGCTCGGCTGTACCCTGATCCTGGAGCCGGGGCGTGCGCTGGTGGGGGAGGCAGGCGCGCTCCTGACGCAGGTGCTCTATACCAAGCAGAACGCCGCCCGGCGGTTCGTAATTGTGGACGCGGCCATGAACGACTTGATCCGCCCCAGCCTGTATGATGCCTATCATCCGATTTTGCCTTTGGAGGAGGCGCGGGGGCAGGCCATGCCGGTCCGTGTGGATGTGGTCGGGCCGGTGTGTGAGAGCAGCGATTTTCTGGCGAAGGAGCGGCTGTTGCCCCCGGTTCAGCCGGGCGATCTCCTGGCCGTGATGAACGCGGGCGCCTATGGCTTCAGCATGGCTTCAAATTACAACTCGCGCCCCTTCGCTGCCGAAGTCCTGGTACACGACGACAGGTATTTCGTCATCCGTGAGCGACAGACGGTGGAGGACCTGATCCGGGGAGAGCATGTGCCTGCCTTTCTGAGGGATGAGGGATAACGGAGGACGGCTGATCTTCGTCAGCCCGTCAGGGCGATCAGCACAAGCCCCAGGAAGATCAGGGTGGCGCCGGCGGTGCGGATGGGGCCGAAGGCCTCGCCCAGCCAGCGCCAGCCGACGAGCGCGGCGAAGACGACGCCGATCTCGCGCACAGCCCCGGCGTAGCTCACCGGCGCCAGCACATAGGCCTGCAACACCAGGGCATAAGCCGCCATACTTAATACTCCGGCGGAAACGATGCGCGGCCAGTGCGCCCGCCATTCGGCTATAAGTGCCTGGCGCCCGTAATAAGCGCCGACCGCTGGCGCCGTCAGCGCGGCGGTCAGCCCCAGCAGGACGATGAGATAAGGCATGGGGTCGGCCAAGCGCATGGCGGCGCCATCAATTGCGCCGTACACCGAGATGCACACGGCGGCGGCCAAGGCAGTGAGCACGCCGTTCTTGCCCCAGGCGCTGCGCCCTGTCCAGCCCGTTGGCCCGGCGACGACGAGCAGGCCGGCGATCAGCAACGCCAGCCCGGCCCAGCCGGTGGGCGTGGGGCGCTCGCCCAGGAAGAGGACGGCCCAGAGCACCAGGAGCGCGGGCGCTGTGCCCCGCGCCAAGGGGTAAACCAGGGAGAAGTCGGCCTGTTGGTAGGCGCGGGTGAGCGCGATAAAGTATAACGCCTCCACGGCTGCACTGGCGACGAGATATGGCCAGACAGCGCCAGGGAGCGGTCTGCTCCACAGCAGGAGCGGCGCGAAACAGGCGACGCCTGCGGCCAGCGCCCACCAGGTGAAGATCTGCTTGTGGGCGCTGCGCTTGATCAGCAGATTCCAGCCGGTGTGCATCGCTGCGGCGATGAGCAGCAGGGCCAGCGCAATCGGTGACATATAGGGCTTTATAAGCGAACGGGCGCAAAAGGCCAAATCCGGGCCTCACTGCATACCGGCTGTTGCAAGTCGGGGCGTATGGACCCAACCCCCTGACCCCCTTCCCTACAAGGGAAGGGGGATCACTCCCCTCCCCTCTCAGGGGAGGGGCCGGGGGAGAGGTCCTTAAAACCGCTACGCCTGCGGCCTGGTATTGGACATCGGCCACAGGTGTGCTATAGTAACAATGTGGTGATCCTATGAGAACACAGCGGAGGGAACCAGGATGAAGCGTGTTGGATTGATGCAGGCGTTCCATGGCGAGCCGGATGCCATGATGGAAGGGCTTTTGGTTGAAGGTGAGGGCAAGGATCAGATCACACTGGATGTAAAAGGGGGCATGCTCACCTTTATCGCCCCCGCCGACGTGCCCGATAGTGAGCTTCTGGACACGCGCTGGCTGCAGCCCTTCCTGCTGTGCGAACTCGTGCTGGAGCAGGATGCCCGGCTGCGGCTGTGGGTGGTGGAGGGGGCGTTCGGTGTAGAATATCGGATGGAAAAGCAGGACAGGATGGCTTC
This sequence comes from Anaerolineae bacterium, assembly GCA_034432795.1. Classification (GTDB taxonomy): domain Bacteria; phylum Chloroflexota; class Anaerolineae; order DSLN01; family DSLN01; genus DAOUBF01. Next base: position 1,202 of record DAOUBF010000086.1, on the reverse strand, counting down.
ATCTTCTGAACGGAGCGCGGTAGCGAGTCGCCTGCAGGCCGCGCCCCCCCAGGACGATCAGCCCTAGCGCCCGCGCCCCATCGCGCCAGCGGTCCAGCAGCATCAGGCGCATCCGCCATTTCCCCGGCCCGGCGAACAGGCGCCTCTGGTGGAGGATGTCATCTGTCCGTAATGCCTGCGCGAAGAGGCGTTGCTGCACGCCGCCGGGCCGAAGCGCGGCCAGGACGGAGGCCGGCAGCGGGGTGCCCAATAGATCACGGGTGAGCATCAGGGTGGTATAGAGGATGGTTGCCAGCCGTTGGGCGCGTGCCAGGGCAATGGCCTGTGCCCAGAAGGCCCCGGCCTCTTTACCGGAGATATGGTGGCGCACCAGCCGGTTCACATCCACATAAATGCGCAGGCCCAGTTCGGTGAAGCCGTGCATGAGCGTGGCGTGAAGTGCCAGGTGCAGGAGCATATCGGCGGGGCTGAGCTGGCAGGCCCGCCAGCCCTCGCCTTGAAGCGGGACCGCCCGTGCCCACAGCCCCTCCACATCAATCGCCGTTACCGCCCCGGCCCAGAGTTCGCCGATCAGCGTCCAGTGCACTTCCAGGTCCAGCGTGCCCGTGCGGTCGCGGCGCTGGAGTTGGAGATGGCGGCCAAAGCGCGCCAGGTACTCCAGTGGATAGGGCGGCTCATGCTCTGGCGGGCCGTAGCCCAACGATTGGAGCGCAGCCATGGCCTGCTCCACCTGCTCGCGCCGCACCAGCAGGTCCAGGTCGCCGATGACGCGCAGGGCCGGGTCGGGGTAGATCGTCAGGGCCAGCGCCGGGCCTTTGAGCACAATAGCGGGGATGCCGGCGGCCTCCAGCGCGCTGAGCACCTGCCCCAGTTCGCGGATGCGCAGCGTGTTGGCGGCGGCGTTCTGGTAGTAGGCCTGGCGGAGCGGCTCAAGCGCAGTGGCGGGCACATAGGCCGCCTCTTGCAGGCGGCGATAGAGCAGAGGGGCCACGCCGTTGCGCTGTGCCCGTTCCACCAGCGCGGGCCAGTCTATCTCCGGCGCGGCCTCCAACTGGCCCTCCAGGCGCAGGCAATCCAGCAGAAAGCGGTCGGTAGGGGAGGTCGGGGGGTCCACGAGGGCGATTCTAAGGCGATGGAGGTAGGTTCAGGCGAGGCTCTTGTCTCAAGATAGGCCCCAAAAAATAAAGAAGCGCGGGAGGACT
>DAOUBF010000085.1:0-8556 GCA_034432795.1 Anaerolineae bacterium | reverse complement strand
GGAGTACGACGGCTGGGTCATCGGCTTCCAGCACGGCATCGTGACCTACCCCAACATGCCCATCGCTGTTATGGCCGTGCGCGACGATGAGCCGCTGGTAGCGCCGTACCCGGACTAGCCCACGCCAGTAGGGGGCGACCGGCCGGTCGCCCCCTACAATGCACACGCCACCCCCTCCCAAAGGAAAGCTGGTCCATTCCAAGTGAATGTTCATCAAGGGGGAGAGGGTGAAACCCTTTGACATCCCTGTGCCCTCTTGCTACAATCCTTGGTATTCACCCCGGCGGGGCCACTGAACCCAGAGCAACCTCATAACTCGTCGGAACTGATCGCAGAGCGAAACTCGCAGACCTGAGGCGCAGCGGTACGCAGATCTTATCTCGCGATAGATTGAGAACCCACCCAGGAGGACAGCCGTGTACTATGCCCATTCCCGCAATCCGCAAGGGCGGCGCCAGACGTTGGTCACACATCTACACAACGTTGCTGACCTGGCCGCGGACTTCGCAGCAGCTTTCGGGGCAGGCGAACCCGCCCGCTATCTTGGCCTCTGGCACGATCTGGGGAAATTTAACCCGGAGTTCCAGAGATACCTGTTAACCTGTGAGGCCAATCCTGCTGCCCGCGGGCACGGGCCGGACCATAAGGCCGCCGGGGCGCAGCTTGCCAAGCGGCACCTGAATGTCATCGCCATGCTCATCCAAGCGCATCACGGTGGCCTGCAGACACCGACCGACTTCAAGACGTGGCTTGCTCAGAAAGCCACGGACCCCGCTATTGCCAGGTCGCTTGAACAGGCTCAACGCGAGATCGCCGACCTTGAACCGGGAGGGCCGATCCCCCTCCCGAACTACACAGAGCCACAGGCGGGCGAGCTTTTTCTGCGCCTGCTGTTTTCCGCTCTGGTGGATGCCGACCGTCTGGACACAGAGCGGCATTTCCAGCCAGAGAGGTCAGCGCAACGCGGCGCAGATGTGACCATGGCGGAGCTATGGGAGCGGTTTGAGCGCAATCAACAGAAGGTCTCTGGCCAACATGGCGATACGGTCAACCAGGCGCGCCATGCAATCTATCAAGCCTGCTTGGCTGCCGCCGACCATCCGCCGGGCCTGTTCCGTCTGACTGTGCCCACCGGTGGCGGCAAGACACGCTCGGCCATGGCGTTCGCCCTGCGCCACGCACTCCGCTATGGGCAGCGGCGGGTGATTGTCGCTGTGCCTTTCATCAGCATCACCGAACAGACGGCTGACGTGTATCGCGAGATCTTCCATACGGAGGGCGATGTACGCCCGGTGGTGCTGGAGCACCATAGCGCCGCAGCCGGCAGGGAAGACGAAGACGACTTTCATCCTCACCAAGTCTGGGCGCGGCTGGCCGCCGAGAATTGGGATGCGCCGATCATCGTAACGACAACCGTTCAGCTTTTTGAGAGCCTGTTCTCTAATCAGACGAGTCACTGCCGTAAGCTCCACCGGCTTGCCCGCAGTGTAATTATCCTTGACGAGGCACAGACACTGCCCCCACACTTGCTTGACCCCATTCTGGATGCGCTGCGCCAACTCTGCGAGCACTACGGCACAACCGTCGTCCTGGCGACAGCGACCCAACCGGCGTTTGAGGCTATCCGGGCCTTCTCTGGTCTGCCGGCCACGGAGATCGTGCCGAACGCCGCTCACTTTTTCACTGTGCTGAAGCGGGTGAGCTATGACTGGCGCACGGAGCCTGCTTTGACGTGGGCAGAGGTCGCATCGGTCATGCGAGAGGAGAGCCATCAGGCGTTGGCGGTCGTGAATACGAAGAAGGACGCTCTGGCGTTGCTTGACGCGCTGAATGATCCGGGGGCGTTGCACCTTTCCACTTCGCTGTGCGGCGCGCACCGGCGGCATGTGATTGAGGAGGTGAAGCGGCGGCTGAGGACAGGCGAATCCTGCAAGCTGGTGTCAACACAGGTGATTGAGGCGGGTGTGGACCTGGATTTTCCGCTGGTCCTGCGTGCGCTCGGACCGTTGGACAGTATCATCCAGGCAGCGGGGCGCTGCAATCGTGAGGGGCGTCTGGAGCGCGGGCGCGTCATCGTCTTCCGACCCGCAGAGGGTGGCCTGCCTGTGGGGATATATCGCACCGCGACCGACATCACCGGCGCGCTTCGCGGCGGCGACCATCTGGACCCCGACGATCCGGCTGTGCCACGCCGATACTTTCAACGGCTCTTTCAGACAGTTGAGACCGACCGCGAACATATCCAGAAGCTACGCGCCGAGTTGAACTATCCGGAGGTGGCCAGGCGCTTCCGCATGATTGACGAGGATACCGAGAGCCTTGCCGTCCATTACGACGCTGAGGTCGGGGAAATGCTTAAGCGCTTGCGTCAGGGCGCGCCCGATGCCCGTTTGCTGTTGCGCCGTCTTCAGCCGTATCTCGTGTCTGTGCGAAGGCACCAGGCAGAGCGCTACCGGCAGCTTGGCCTCATCGCCGAGGTGTTGCCGGGGCTGGGGGAGTGGCTGGGTGCTTATGACCCGATTCGTGGCCTTGTGGGAGAAGACCCCGGCGTTGAGGGGCGGTAGACACGCTTTAACAAGGTATATCTGGCGTTTTTGAGGCAGCGTGGCACCCAGCTCTCAGGCTGGGGGGGATTGAAATGTCGTATAATGCCACTGCGTGGCGGAAATCTTTTTAGGCAAGAAAGAAAGGAGGTCCATATGGCAGTATCTTACCCACCCCTTACGGTGCGCGTTTGGGGGGAGTTCGCCTGCTTCACCCGGCCGGAGATGAAAGTGGAGCGGGTGACGTACCCGGTGATGACGCCCTCGGCAGCGCGCGGCGTGCTGGAGGCGATCTATTGGAAGCCGCAGTTCGTCTGGCGGGTGGAGGAGATTTGGGTGTTAAAGCCCATCCGCTACTTCTCTATCCTGCGGAATGAGGTCAATAGCCGCGCCAGCCCTCGCAGCGCAAAAGAATGGCAAACGAATGGCGGCGGCTATGACGCCAGCGCCGATCGCGCCCAGCGGCATACGCTGGCGTTGCGCGACGTGGCCTATGTGATCCGCGCCCAGATAGACGTGAAGCCCGGTGTGGAGGTTGATCCGGCTGCGTTTCGTGACCAGTTTCGGCGGCGGGTGGAGGAGGGCCGTTGTTTCGCGACGCCCTATCTGGGCTGTCGCGAGTTCTCCGCGGCCTTCGCCAGGCCAGACGGAAGCGAGCGACCGATTCCGCACAGCGAGGACCTGGGGCCGATGCTGTACGATCTGGCTTACGCGCCGGACAACTCCGGTCGGGGTGAACCACACTTCTTCCAGGCGCGATTGGAGAATGGCATCCTCCATGTGCCTCCAATACGCCTGCATCATCCTTAACGGTGGCACCTGGCCTGAGGGCTGGGTGGGGATTGAAACTGGGTAGCATCCCCTGCCCAAGGGTTGGAGGTTGAGGAACATGCTACTACAACGACTGAAAGAATATGCCGACGTGCGACTTGAGCTTCCGCCGACGCTCTATAGCAAGACGGCGATTCGCTATATCATTGAACTGGACGGAACAGGTCGCCTGCTCAACCCACAGCCAACCGACACCGCCGATCCAGGCAGCCCAGGCACCCGGTACGGCCAATGTCGTATGGCGCCTCGGGTCCAGCGGTCGTCCGCAGTGCGCCCGCTGCTCCTGGCCGATAACGCCGAATATACGCTGGGGTTGGCGCGTGAAGGCTCCACATCTCCGCGCGCGGAAAAGCGTCACCGGGCATATCTGGAGTTGGTGGATCGCTGCGCCGAGGTGACGCAGGAGCCTGCGGTTGAGGCGGTGCGCCGCTTCCTGCACGCTGCTGAAGCCCGCGCCCAACTCCGCCTGCCCGACGACTTTGACCCAGGCGCGACGATGACGTTTCGTGTGGGTGATGTCTTCCCCATAGACCTGCCTGCAGTTCAGGCGTTCTGGGCCGCCGAGCATGACCCGGCGGCCGACCCGAATGCGCCGGTGATGCAATGCCTGGTCTGCGGACAGAAGCGGCCTGTTCTCAGCCGGTTGCAGGCGAAGATCAAAGGCATCCCTGGCGGCCAGACATCAGGCGTGGCGATCATCTCCGCGAACGCTGAGGCGTTTGAGTCCTATGGGCTGAAAGCATCGCTGATCGCGCCAACCTGCGCCTCGTGCGGTGAGCGCTTCACCAAAGCAGCGAATGAGTTGCTGGCCGGTGAATCCAGCCGGATCACGCTCAACAACGCGGCGTTTATTTTCTGGACGCGGGAAGCGGTGGGCTTCTCCCTCCGCGACTTTCTGGATAACCCCCAGCCTGAGCAGGTGCGCAGCCTGCTGGCATCGGTGCGCAGCGGTCAGCGGATGCCGGAGGTGGACGATGCCGCCTTCTATGCGACCGTGCTCTCCGCCAGCGGCGGGCGAGCGGTGGTGCGCGACTGGATTGATATGACGGTAGGCGAGGCCAAGCGCCATCTGGCCATCTGGTTTCAAAGGCAGAAGATCGTGGGGGCGTCCGGTGAGGAGCCGCAACCGCTGGGCCTGTATGCGCTGGCCGGGGCGACGGTGCGTGACCTCCAAGACCTGGCGCCACCGATAGCGCGTGCCCTTTTGCACGCTGCGCTTACCGGCACGCCGCTGCCCTTTGACCTGCTCTACCAGGCGGTCCGCCGCAACCGGGCGGAGCAGGTGGTCACCCGCCAGCGAGCCGCCCTGATCAAGCTCGTCTGGCTTAGCCATCAACCCAATGCAAAGGAGGATACGATGGTGCAACTTGATCCTGAGAACCCCAACGCCGCCTATCGTTGTGGGCGGCTGTTCGCCGTGCTGGAAGAAGTGCAGCGTCTGGCAGTCCCCAGCGCGAAGGCGACCATCGTGGACCGCTTCTTTGGCACGGCGTCCTCGGCGCCCGCTTCCGTCTTTGGGCGGCTGTTGCGCGGTGCGCAGCCGCACCTGGCGAAGCTGGAGCGTGACAGGCCCAATGCTTATCATGCCCTACAGCGCCGCCTGGAGGATATTCAGGCCGGCCTGAGCGGCTTCCCGCGCACTCTCACGCTGGAGGAACAGGGCCTGTTCGCCCTGGGCTACTATCACCAGCGCGCTTATGACCGCGCTCAGGCGCGCGAAGCGAGCGAACGCCGTAAGGCGGAACGAAGTGTCACCCCCTCTGAAGACTGGGTGGGGATTGAAATAGCCGCAGACGAACCCTTAGCTGAAGAGATTCCATATGAGGAGGAAAACTGACATGGCGACTTATCCCTATCTTGACGTCACCCGCCGTCACGACTTCGTGTACCTGTTTGATGTCACCGACGGCAACCCCAACGGCGACCCGGACGCGGGCAACCTGCCGCGCGTGGACCCGGAGACCATGCAGGGGCTGGTCACCGATGTCGCTATCAAGCGCAAGGTGCGCGATTGGGTGGACCTGGCGCGCGGCGACGAGGGGCGCTTTAAGATTTATATCCAGAGTGGAGGCGAGGCACTGAATGCCCTCCATAAGCGTGCTTATGAGGCGCTTGGGCTGACCTCTACAGGCGCCAAGCAGGCGAAGGAGGATGTGGACAAGGCCCGCGACTGGATGTGCGCTAACTTCTATGATATTCGGATGTTCGGTGCGGTCATGACGACCGGTGTAAATGCGGGCCAGGTGCGTGGGCCTGTCCAGATTACCTTCGCCCGCTCCATTGACCCGATTGTCCCGCTGGACCTGTCTATCACCCGTGTGGCCGTGACCCGCGAGGAGGATGCCAGGGTGGTTGTCACCGAGGAGGGCGAGGTCGGCGGCAAGCAGACTGAGATGGGACGCAAGGCGCTCGTGCCTTATGGCCTGTACCGCGCGCATGGCTTCTTTAACCCGCACTTCGCGCAGCGGGCGGGCGTGACGGAGGAAGACCTGGAGTTGTTCTGGCAGGCGCTGGTGCAGATGTGGGACCTGGACCGTTCGGCCTCACGCGGGCTGATGGCCTGCCAGGGGCTGTACGTGTTCACGCACGAGAGCAGCCTGGGCAATGCGCCCGCGCACCAACTGTTTGAGCGGGTGCGCGTCTCACGCAAGCCGGGCGTCCCCGCTCCGCGCTCCTTCCAGGACTATCAGGTAGAGGTCAATGACGCCGGGTTGCCGAAAGGCGTGACGCTGACACGGCTGGTAGGGTAGGCGATGGGCGCAGAGGCTGGCGAAGGGCTGGATGAGGAGCAAAAGGTCCTCAACGGATGATCTCGCAATGCCACCTTCGGGGGTACGTTGTAACGTGCCCCACCGTGGCACCCAGCCTTCAGGCCAGGTGGGATATGGAGGAAACTGAGGAGATCCTGATCTCAGCCATAGAGCACTACAGCTACTGCCCGCGCCAGTGCGCGCTGATCTACGTTGAGCAGACGTTTGATGAGAATCTGTTCACCATCCGGGGGCGGCAAGCGCACGAGCGGGTAGATACAGGTGAGGACACGTCCAGTAAAGGCGTGCGCACACTGCGGGGTGTGCCCCTCTGGTCGGATCGGCTCGGCCTGCGCGGGAAGGCAGATGTGGTTGAGCTGCGGCCAGAGGGGCCCTACCCGATTGAGTATAAATCGGGCCAGCGACGGGGGCGACACGCCGATCTGCAACTGTGCGCGCAGGCGCTATGTCTGGAGGAGATGCTGGGTGTGCCGGTGCCGCGCGGGGCGATCTACTACACCGGCGCCAGACGGCAGGTTGAGATCCAGTTTGATGCGGAGTTGCGGAGGCAGACGTTGGAGGTGATTGAGGCCGTTCGGGCGATGCTCACGGCGCAGCGCCTGCCAGAAGCGCCGAACGATGCACGTTGCCCGAACTGTTCGCTGATCAACGCCTGCCTGCCCTGGGTGGTGGGCGAACCGGCGCGGCTGCGTGGCTTGCAGGGCGCGCTTTTCCATCCCTGGGACCCGCCCGCTGGAACTGAGACATCGGAGGAGGCGTAAGGGTGTATGAGTTGTTGAACGTCCTCTACGTACAAACGCAAGGGGCTGTGTTACATCTTGATCATGACACGGTGCGGGTGGAGGTGGAGCGTGAGACGCGGTTACGCGTGCCGCTTTTGCGCCTGAGCGGGATTGTGGTCTTTGGTCAGGTGACGATCACCCCGTTCTTGATCCAGCGTTGCGCTGAAGATGGGCGTAGCCTGGTATGGCTTGATCGTAACGGGCGCTTCAAGGCGCGGGTTGAGGGGCCGACGCGGGGGAATGTCTTGCTGCGACGGGCGCAGCATCTGGCCCTCTCCCACAGAGATCGGCCGTGGCAGATCGCCCGCCAGATCGTGGCGGCGAAGGTGCAGAACAGCCGCCAGGTGGTGCTGCGTGCGGCTCGGGAGCCTGGCACAGCGGCGGAGGACAAACTAGCTCTGACCGGGGCTGGAGAACGGCTGGCCGAGATTCTGGAGCGGCTGCGGGGCAGCCACGACCTGAATACGGTGCGTGGCGCCGAGGGCGAGGCGGGACGTGTGTATTTTGGGGTGTTCAACGCCATGATCCGGGGGGAGCGTGAGCGCTTTACCCTGGATGGCCGGACGCGACGCCCGCCGCGCGATCGGGCTAACTCCGTGCTCTCGTTCCTGTATGCGTTGCTGCGGGCCGAGTGCATTGCCGCGCTGGAGGGGGTCGGGTTGGATCCGCAGGTGGGGTATCTCCATGCGCTACGCCCAGGACGGCCGGCGTTGGCGTTAGATCTGATGGAGGAGTTTCGCCCGGTGCTGGCAGACCGCCTGGCTATCACGCTGATCAATCGGCGGCAGTTGAAAGCAGAGCACTTTGAAGACCTGCCAGGGGGCGCCGTGCATCTCAACGAGGAGGGGCGCCGGACGGTCCTGGTGGCCTACCAGCGACGCAAAGAGGAGGAGTTGGAGCATCGGGTGCTGAAGCAGAAGCTCCCTTTGGGGCTTGTGCCCCATGTGCAGGCCCGTCTGCTGGCCCGGCACTTGCGCGGTGATCTGCAGGATTATCTTCCCTTCCTATATCGGTAGCGGGGTCAGAAGATGGAGATATTGGTCACATACGATGTTGCCACAGATACCGCTGCCGGGCGCAGCCGGTTACGTCGTGTAGCGAAGGTGTGCCAGGCATACGGCCAGCGGGTGCAGAAGTCGGTGTTTGAGTGCGTGGTGAACGCGGCGCAACTGGAACAGCTTAAACATCGGCTTGAACGGGAGGTGAAGCTGGAAGAAGATAGCCTCCGCATTTACCGACTGCTTGAGCCACGCGAGCAGTATGTTGAGGTGATCGGTCAGCGTCCAGCCTTTGATCTGCATGATCCGTTGGTGCTCTGAGGGGTGCGCGAACCTTACCTGTAAAGGCAGATCACTGATAATCCGCGTGAGGTCATCCGGTTTTAGCCAGCAATAGAGGAGGTGGAGGCGTTCTAACAAGGTATATCTGGCGTTTTTGAGGTACCGTGGCACCCGGCCTGAGGGCTGGGTGGGGATTGAAACTTCTTGGTTTTCACTGAATAACCCCCCGTGGTCACAGGTGGCACCCGGCCTGAGGGCTGGGTGGGGATTGAAACGAGGAATGCCTGGCTTGCCTGCACGAGATGAGCCAGGTGGCACCCGGCCTGAGGGCTGGGTGGGGATTGAAACG
>DAOUBF010000084.1:0-5032 GCA_034432795.1 Anaerolineae bacterium | reverse complement strand
TCAACTGTGGGGGATAATATCCCAGATATACTTCCCCTTTACTAGGATAGCAGAGAAGGATCAGATTATGGTGGTGGTTTGGTTAGAGTTTTGTTAGAGGCCGGAGAGGAGCATAGGTCAGTCAGGCGCCCCTGAATCGCGGAATCTGACCCCGTAGTAGCGCTGCATGAATAGCCGCAAGGCGGTATGAATGCGGTCGGAGCTAAAGCGCGTCTGCCTGGTCAGGAGGTCAAAGACCAGGCTGTGGGGAGGCGCTGACCAGCCGGGGCAGTTCACCAGGAAAATCTGGCGGACGTCGGGGGTCAGCGCTATGCCCTCAGGCAGGTCCCCTGTGGAGGGCACGAGGGCGATGGAGTAGGCCTGTCCGCGCCAGCGAAAGCGAAGCGCCTGTCCTTTGTCCTCAATCTCTTTCAGGCCCAATTCGCGGCGCAGTCCAATTTCCGCGAAATCGTGCAACATCTGGATCACCGCCGCGTCCACGCGCCGGGGGGACATCTTACGCCTGACCTGGTCTATGGGGCGGACCACCTGGGCGGGGTTGCCTTCAACGATAGAGCCTGGGGGGATCGCCTGCGTGACGACCGATCTGGAATTCACGAACGTGTCATCGCCGATCTCCACGCCGGGGTGGATGAACACGCCGGCCGCACACCACACCCGGTTGCCAAGGGTCACACCGGCCAGCCGGACCCAGTAGCCCTCCGTGTAGGGCAAAAACGAGCCATGCGTAAAGACCATACAGCGCGGCCCCAAAGCGGACTCGTCCCCGAGGCGCACCTCTTCATCGGCATTGATCAGGCTCTGCGGGCCAATATAACATTGATCGCCCACGATCAGGCTGGATGAGCCATAGATCAGGGTGAAGCTGCTGATCTCACTATAGCTGCCCAGCCGGAGATCACCATCCAGGCGGATGAGCGTGAAAGGACGGATGGCGCTGTGATGTCCTAACTCCACCCGTCGCCCGATAACCGCCGAGAACCAGCCGATGTGGGCGCGATAGCCGATCTTGGCTGCGCAGAACCGGCGCAGCAGCCATTTTTTGAGAAAGGGTGGGCTGATAAAGACAAGCCCAAAGAGCAAGGCTCGCATATCCCTAAAGGGCCGGCCACCTGTTGGGCTGCACCCCCTTACAGGTAGCGCAGGATGCTCTGCGGATGGCGCCGCCGTAGCCGGTTGTAGGCCCCTGCAATCGGTACCAACACGACCAGGCCACCCAACCATGTCGTATAGGTGATGAAAATAGCAGGGAGTGGCAATTGGAGCGGTGCCACCAGCCGGGCGAGCGCGCCATAGACGACGATATGGGCCACAAAGAAGAACAGCGATGCCTGGCCGCAGGTCACCAGCCATTTCAGGGGGCGATGCTCCAGCCAGCCCTCACCGGCAAACAGCGCGGCCAACGTGAGCGCGGAGAGGCCCAGGTTAAATGTCAGGAAGGTCAGGCTGGGGGGTGTCTTACTCATGATAAAGAAGAAGTGCCAGGGCTGATCGGGGGTATAGGGTGTCAGGTCGCCGAACCCCCCGTTCCAGCGTAACACCAGCCAGATGCCCAGCAGGGCCGTTCCGATGACGCCCCATGTTCGCGCCCGGCGCAGCGCTGGGAGGGACATCCATTGCCCCAGGATAAAGCCTATGGCCGGCAGGGGGAACCAGCCCAGGATAGAGAACTCCACTGCCGGCCAGGTCTTGGTGCTATAGCTCCACAATAGTGCCTGCCAGAAATTCTCGGTCTGGCTGAGCGGGAGCGCCATCTGGGGGAGCAATGCCTGGTAAGTGAGCAAGAGCGCCAGTGTCAGGGCGGCGAACAGGGAGACAGGCAAGAAGCGGGCGACGCTGAATATGACCATGGCGATGGCGATGCTTAATAACACGTGGGTATATGGGTTGAAACCAGCCCAGGCGATGTCACAAATGGTCAGGTCCAGCAAGACGAGGACGCCAGCACGGATGAGCAGATAGCGGGTGATCTCCCACTCCGAGACCCCCGCCCGGCGGCGCCCGGCGATGAGCAGCGCCAGGCTGGTGCCGACGAGCAGGAAGAAGGTGGGCGCAGTAATATTGGCGATCAAGCCGGAGACCCAATGGGGCCAGTTCAACAGGGTAGCGGGCTGACCGCCATAGGTCTCGGCCTGAAGGGGCCTGCCTAGAAAGTAGGCCATATGGCGCAGTGACATCGCCAGGATCGCCACGCCGCGCAGCGCATCAATGGCCAGGATGCGCCCCCGAACGGCCGCCTTGGGTATGGCAACCGCTTCAGCATGGGCTGGAGTCCCTATAGTGGCTGATCTCTGGCTGAGGCCAGGCCACAGGCTGGCCAATCTCATCAAGCCACGCCGCAGCGAATTCACCACTATCTCTGTCCCATTGATCATCTTTATTATCCCTTCAGGCTGTAGCCGGGAGCGACAACGGCTGTTCAGGCGAAACCTGCTCTGCTCTCCCCTGGTTCAATCCGTCACTGGCGCGAACCAGGGCAGCATACCGTTCAGTCCAGTGCTCGGCAATCTGGGCGGGGGTAGCGAACCAGAAATCATCGCGGCTCAACAGGTACTCCCACAAGGAGCGGTAAGTGGCTGCCCAGCCTGGGAACAGGGCGTCGTCAAAGACATAACTATGGATGTCAATCAGCAGGCAGCCGCCTTGCTCAGCCGTGCGGTCCGCCAGGCCGCGCAATAGCTCCAACCGATCCCCCGGATTATACCGCCGCAGCCGAAACAACTGGTCATCCATCCAGGCTGTGGGGATTTGCAATGTCTTCAACTCGCGCCGTTCTCTCTGATAGAAGGGAAAGAAGGGGTGAGATAGCCCGCGCCGCCAGCCCAGATAGTGGTCGTGGATCAGGGATGCGTCATATTTCAGGCCGATCTGCTCATGGATCAACAGCGTGTCTTCTGGATCGTCAGGATTCAGATGCCAATAATGGTGGCGATTGCCCACCACTGGCTGGCCGCTGGCCTCTTCCAGGAGACGCTTCTCGGCTGCGAATTTTTCCCGGCTGTGGTAAGCCAGATAACTGGCATGGAGACCGATCTCAAAGCCCTCTTGAGCCAGGGTGCGGAATAACTGGCGGAATCGGGGTGAGGTGATGTCGTAGAAGGGGTCGGGCGTCCCTGTGGCAAATTCCAGGAGCGAGCCTCGGCGCGGCACGAAGTAAAACGCCGAGCGTATGCCCCAACGCTTCTCCATCTCCATCCAGGCGGAAAATTGCCAGTGAGTGCGCCGGCCCGCCAGCACTGCCAGAGCTGGGCCTGTTCCCTGCCATCCATTGCGTCTGATGATCCGCACCGGCTCCAGCCAGCGTATGATCTCTGGATAATCTACGTCATGGCTGGCGGCGGCGGCAGCGCGTTTGCCCTGCGGCCAGCGCGGCACAGGCGGGGGACAGCCCAGATCGCGCAGGACGTTTTCCAGCCAGATGCCGACCTGTGAGGCCGGCGCCAGGCGCAGAACCCCATCGCGCAAGACCGCTGTGCCGGTCAGGTCCAGGAATCCATGCTTATCTTTGGGCCAGTATCGTTCTTCCTGGCCAGTTACCAGCCAGAAGACATCAAAAATGAGGTCGCGCTGACAGATCCATCGGCCTTCGCCCGCCCGGATCAGATAGGGGGCTGCCATTTCCCCTTGAAAGAGAGGATGGGGGAGGCCGTTATCGGATCTCAGACAACTCAGGCGGTAAGTCGCCGGTCGCGCCCATGCGGCCGGGTTGGCCCGGATGCACAGGGAGGCGCGTGGCGCGTCCTGCGGATCGCGCACGAAGGCCACATCGCAAGGGCTGTCTATAGGGACCTCCTCCCAGGCCCAGCCGATGCCTGTCAACACAAGGCGCCAGGTCCAGTGGATTTCAGGGCCATAAGCTTCAGCCAGGTATGGATCAATCGCAATGCGGAGTCGGTAGTCACTCATCCAGATAACCTCGCCACTATATTTGCTTCTTCTATGGCCAGGTAGCGGGCACGCCGGTATTACTCAGGCAGGCAATGTAGGGGGCGCCCGGCGTCGTTGGGAAGTTGTTGCCCAAGCCGAAAACATTGAGCCAAACCAGTAGGGTCTGGCGCATTGCGTCCCAATCCAATGCCTGGGCGACTGTTGCATCGGGGATACCGATGGCATCCGACAATTGGTCGGCCGTCGTCAATGCCCCCTGGTCAAATGGCAGGGAGATAAAGTTCAAAGCGCAGCCACGTGCTGTCCCAGGCGATAGCCGGAAGGACACTTCTCCCGGCTCTGGCACGCGCCCGACGAAAGTCGTCACAGGTGGGGCGTCCTGGCTCAGGGTCGCCAGGATGAAGTCACCGGTGGTGATAGCGAAATTATCGCCGAAACCGAACCTGTGATCCCAGGCCAGGAAAGTTTGCCGCGAGGTGTCCCATTTTAACAGTTGTCTGACGGTAGCGAAAGGAACGCCTCCTTCGCTCTCAACCCAGTTCGTCAGGCTCTCGGCATCGGTAATCACGGCAGAGACGTCCAGCGGGATGGCCAGGTCGTTCAGTGCTGGCCCCCTGATGGATCCGGCTGCGAGTGCAATATCAAACTCGCCCACACGGTTGTCGCACAGCGTCTCTCCGAAAGGATAAGCAGCTCCTACGCGGTAGAAATAGTTAATAGCCGGGTCGCCTATCACACCCGTGTCGGTGTAGGTCAGGCTGGTCGTAATGGCATAAGGCGTGCCAGGGGCGAAGTAAGGGGTCGTGCCCCGATACACACGGTAAGCGGTCGCGCCGGGATCAACTGTCCAGGATAAAACCACATCGTTACCGCGCTTAGCGGCGCTCAACCTGCACGGTTGGGGCGGTGTAGGTGTAGACATCGGAGTAGGTGTATTGATCGGCGGCGGTGTCCCTGTAAGCGTTGGCGTGAGCGTCGGCGAACGGGTCCATGTGGCGCTCGGCGCCGGTGTAGGCGTATTCATGCCGCTCGTGAAGGGTGTATCGGTGGAGTAGACCGGGCCAGCAGGCGGCACACCCCCATAGCGACACACCCCAGGACTCGGCCCCCCAACCGCCCCAGAACTGTCCAACACCACCCCCCC
>DAOUBF010000083.1:0-6775 GCA_034432795.1 Anaerolineae bacterium | reverse complement strand
TGGGTTTTGTCCTGGGAAAGGCTCTCGATGTCTTCCTTTGTTCATCCATCTTCTTATCTTCACAGTTCTCTTCGCCATACGTTTCCCCTGAATCAGCTACGTATTTCCATACTTGGCCGTCCAGCGAAAGGCGCATCAGCCGCAACGCGGCTGGAACCCGTTGTTAGCTCGCCATTAGTGGTTCTGGATTCACATCGGCAGCTTCAGGTATTCTGCCACCTTGCGCGCGATCTCCCTTGGGTCGTCCTCCAACTCAACTCCGATAGACACGTGCCCCTCCTTGTAGGGCATGAGCAACTGGTACTGCGTGCCATACCTAATAATCACATAGCGGATGCCGTTCATGTCGATGTTGCCACGTCGTCTGGTGATCTCAAGCACGATGGGGTTGACGATCAACTCCTCCATTCGGTCAGTTTCGTGAGGGTTGTAGGTAGGGTGCTGGGGGCTTTGTTCCATCTCCACGATCACGCCGTTTTGATTCACTGCGACGTAGCGGATCTTCGGTTCAAGCATGAAAAGCTGCGCGCTGAGCTTGTCGCTCATCTAAAGGGTCCTCCTATTCGTCGGACTTATAAATGGTGTTGCGCCTCATCCCGTCAGGGGTTCCATTTACGGAATCGCCCTGCATAATACCCCCGGCGACCGCGTTGCTTACAGGTCCAAAATTGCCAGATTCCGCCTCCACGGACCAACCATCGCGCTGTGGAGTTTGGCCAGAGACTTCAGTATCTGATGGGTGTGATTCAGATCGTGAACCACCCAGGTAGCCAGGAGCTGAGCCAGTGTGACCGTGCCCAGCACGGGATGCTCGGCCGTACGCCCATAGTCCTCCGGCGTGAGATTGAGGCCGCGCAGAAATGTGAGGTTGTCTTGCCGCCGTGTAGCGAACTCGTCCAGCATAGCCGCGACATCGGTGTCGTCAATCTCGCCCGACGACGGGAGCTGCTGGAAGGGGGCGAACCTGCGCACTTCGTTGGCTGAGAGGATGACCTTTGCTCTGGGGATCCAGTTGGTGCGCTCGTTCCAGATGAAGTGAACCAGCACCGTTCGGGGTGACCAGGCCTCTGCCTCCTCCTGGAAGTCAAGCCACGCTGTGGGCAGAGGCGCAAGGAGGGAGCGCAGGATGGCGGGAGTGGCCTCCAACACGGGGGCCGCTTCTTCTAATCGCATTAGCTTGCGTTCGTCGTTTTCGGTCATTGCTGAGCCTCACTGTAACGCTTGTCATGACGGGCCTACCTAAATGGCTTATGCTTCAGCCGCAGCGCACAGTGGAGCGGGCAGGCTACAGCGCGTGTTGGGCGGCCCTTTGGCGCAATACGGCACGCCCTCACTGATTCACCAGCGGCTGAAAGCCCTCGCCCGCCACCTCCTGGGCCGGGGCGACGATCATGAACGCCTGGGGGTCCTCCTCGCTCACCATGCTCTTCAGCAGCGGCACTTCGGTCACCGTCGTGGCGCACAGGAGCACCTCGCGCTCCTGGCCGGTGTACATGCCTTTGCCGTGCAGCGCCGTCACGCCGCGATGCAGGTCGCGCAAGATGCGGTCGGCGATGGCCTGGGGCTTGTTGGAGATGATCAGGCTGAGGATTTGCTGGCGATGGCGCTGGGGGCGTTGCCAGGCGCGTTCGCGCCGGGGGGCGGCCTCGGCCTCGTGCGTCCGCAGGCTCTGAAACAGCGCACTCAGGCCGGGGAACTCGCCATAGCGCGGCAGCACCTCGCCCGTCGCCTCGTGCAGCCCGGCGGTCAGGATGCCCATAAGGAAGAGCGCGCCATTGAACAGCAGGCCGGCCAGCAACACCAGCCAGCCGGGGAAGGGGCCAATCGTGGCGCGCTCCAGAATGTCGGCCAGCGAGCCTGCGGGTGTGGGGTGGATGACGTTTTTCAGCAGCCAGCTTATGCCCAGGACAAGGTAAATCCACACGTAGTTGCGGCGGAAGCGGCGACCCAGCGCCTCCCACATGCTGATGGGGAACTGGGGGTGGAGCAGGCTCTCGGCCAGGGACTCGGCCCAATCCTGGCGGGGGGCGAACGGCGGCACGAGCATGGCGGCGAAGAAATCCGTCTCCATCAGGCGCACCCGGTAGCTCCACAGTTCGTAATAGCGATAGCGCCGCGCCTCAATGTAGAGGAAAATCGTCACCAGGATGGTATCCAGCGGGATGATGCCGTGAGGATGGAGGGGGTCGCTCAGGGCGAAGGAGAGGGCAGCGCCGGCGGTGAGCACCGCCCAGTTGGTGGTGGCGTCCAGCCGGGTGCGCCAGGTATTCGTGCGGCTGATCTCGCCGCGATAAAAGTGCACCATGGCCGTGTTGAATTCCGACGGCGACATGCGGTAGCCGCGAAAGCTCCACACGGGTTCGCCGGGGCGCGCCCGTGCCTGTGCGCTGCCATCCCCGGCTTCGCCCTCGGCCATACGGGGCTTTGTATTGGAACCCTCATTCACTTCAGACATCGGTTTGTCAGGAGGATGGCGGACGACGGGCGACGGACGACACGTCCCCCTGGTCATCCGCATCTATCACCACAGGGTAACCGGCGGCCTCCCAGCCTTCCATGCCCCCCATGACGTTGGCCACGTGTTTGAAGCCGCGCGCGGTGAGCAAACTGGCGGCGGTGCTGGAGCGTGTGCCGCTGGCGCAGATCACAGCGGTAGGGCGGAAGGGATTCAACTCGTCCGCGCGCTGCGCCAGTTCAGCCAGGGGGATGTGCACCGCGCCGGGGATGTGCCCCTGCTGCCACTCGGAGCGGTCGCGCACGTCCACGATGGTGACTCCAGGCAGAGGCTCGCCCTGCCGCGTGAGGGCCTCGCTGCGCAATCGTTCCGGCGTCCACAGGGCCAGCGAGGCGGTGGGCAGGCCCAGCGCTCGCCAGGCGGCAATCCCGTTTAGCAGATAGCCGATGACGCGATCGTAGCCGACACGGGCCAGGGCGCGCGTCGCCCGATCGGCCTCCGCTTCGCGCCCGACGATCAGCACAATGGGCCGCTCTGGGGGAATGAACCAGCCGGCGCGTGTGGCGAACTGGCCGTTGCTCACCGGTACGTTCAGTGCGCCGGGCATATACCCGGCCGCGAACTCCGCCGGGCTGCGCACATCCAGGATCACCGGCGCTGGCCCCTGGCCCCTTAACAGGTCGCGCACGGCCTGGGCGGTCAACGGCTTGGGCCGGTACAACTCCCCCAAAATGGGCGGCCCCTGGCGATTGAGTTGCTTGATGTAGGGGACGTTCGCGGGCTGCGGTGGGAGGTCCTGCGTCAGCCAGGCGATGAACTCCTGGCGCGAGCGCGGCTGGAGGGCCGGATTGAAGCGACGTTCAAAGCCCAGGGTCGTGCTCAGCTTGGCGTTCATATTGCGCCCGCACAATGAGCCTGCACCATGGCCGGGGAACACCTCCAGCCCATTGTCAAGTGCGGATAGACGGTCAAACAGGCTGGTGTACATCTGGTCGGCCAACTGGCGCATCTCTGCTTCGCCCAACAGGTCCGGGCGCCCAATATCGCCGACAAAGAGGAAATCGCCGGTCAACAGGAACCAGGGTTCCGGGCCGCGTGTATGGTCTATCACCGCCAGGCACATATGCTCCGGCGTGTGACCGGGCGTATGGATGGCCCGCAGGGTCACTGTCCCAATGTTCACCTCATCGCCATCGTGCAGGGGCTGGTGCTTAAATGCGGCTCCGGCCTGGGCGGGCAGGTAAATGGTGGCGCCGGTGCGGGTGGCCAATTCGCGATTGCCGGAGACGTGATCGGCGTGGAGGTGGGTGTCCAAGATGTGCGTGATCCGCAGCCCATAGGATTGGGCGACCTGGAGATAGCCGTCCACATCGCGCTGCGGGTCCACCACCGCGCATAGACCCGTCTGGCTGCACCCGATCAGATAGGAGAGGCAGCCCAGGCCCTCAAGGAAGAACTGCCGGAAGACCATAATGTCAGCATAGCACAGTGTATTGGCCGGTGTCAAGTCGGTTTAACCCGCATGGCGTGTTCTCTCTGTTCTATGTGCTCCTTGACTTACACACCGATCGCGCCCATAATAGGAGTGGGCAAGGCATATCTCGCCCGCTCCTTAACGGATTGTCTAAAATTTAAGGAAACTGAGACTTGTCCGCGCCCAACGCGCCGAACTTTCAGGAATTGCTGCGCAGGCAGGAGAGCCTGCTGGCGGTTATTGAGTCCATCAGCAGTGAGTTGGAGTTGCGCCCACTCCTGACCCGCATTGTGTGCCACGCGTGCGAACTGCTCGGCGCGGATAACGGCGCGATCGGCCTGGTGGACGAGGAGCGTAACGTCGTCCGCACCGAGGCCGTCTATCATATGCCTCCCGACGAGCTTGGGGCAGAAATGCCGCCCGGCGTTGGCATCGCCGGACACGTCCTCGTTACGCGGCAGCCGCTCATCCTCAACCGCTACGGCGACATCGCACGACCAACACAACTCAGCTTATTGGAGAACGCCGTGATTGGCGTCCCTATCCTCTGGCATGGCCAGATGATCGGCTTCTTCGGCATTGGCTCGGCGCCTCCGCGACGGTTCACCCCGCATGATGTTGAAGCCCTTTCACTCTTTGCCAAGCACGCGGCGATCGCCATTGAGAATGCCCGGCTGTTCGCGCGGATGCAGCAGGCGCTGGCCGAGACCCAGCTTCTCTATCAAACCAGCCAGCACATTAGCACGGCGATGGATGTGGACGAGGTGATCGCAGCCTATCTCAACCAGGTGGCAGAGCGGGGGCGCTTTGCCTGCAACGTGGCGCTCTACGAGTTTAATGAGGCGGGCGAGCGGACTGCTGTGGTTGTGCGCGGACGCTGGACGCCCCAAGAGGGCCTGAAGCTCATGGAAGAGCGCCTGCCCTACACGCGCGATGCGCTCGATCCGCCCCTCAACGCCGGGCAAACCATCACGATCAGCAATGTCCACACCGATCCTCGCGTCTCGGCGGAACTGCGCCAGATTCAGGCGCAATCGCAGCGGCCCGCCCTGGCGATGATCCCGCTCATGGTGCGCGGGCAGCGTATCGGCCTGGTGATCTTGAGCTATCCACACGTCTACGAGTGGCCGGAGGCCGATCTGCGGCCTTATGAGGCGACCGCTGCTCAACTGGCAACAGGGATTGATCGCCGCCAGCAACAACTCCTTGCCTACAAGCAGGGCCAGCAGATTGCCGTCTTTGAAGAACGGCAGCGTCTCGCCCGCGAATTGCACGACTCCGTCACCCAGCTTATGTTCAGCCTCACACTCATCGCCCAGTCCATCGCCCCTGCCTGGCGGCGCGACCCGGCGGAAGGCGAGCGGCGTATCAACCGCCTGCTTGAACTCAGCCAGTCGGCGTTAGCCGAGATGCGCGCGCTCCTGGCCGAACTGCGCCCACTGGAGAGGGCAGAGGATTCGGTCGTCCAGCGTCCGTCGTCCGTCCTTGTGCAACAGGAGGGACTGGTCAGGGCACTGCAGCGCCATATCGCCGAGGTCACCCAGGATGAGTTGCAGGTTGATCTTGACCCCGGCGGCTACGTGCGTGGGCCGCTGGACGTAGAAGAGGCCCTCTACCGCATCGCTCAGGAGGCGCTTAACAACGTCATCAAACATGCCCACGCCCGGCGAGTCCAGATTCGGCTGTGGGTTGACGCTGGCGCGACACGCCTGATCGTTCAGGACGATGGCGTAGGCTTCGCTCCTGAATCGCGTCCGTCCAGCTTAACGCCGGGCAGTGGACTGGGCCTCAAGACGATGCGTGAGCGAGCTGAAGCGCTGGGCGGCAGCGCCCAGGTCCGCAGTGTTCCCGGCAGCGGGACGACCGTGGAAGTGATCATCCCTGGGAGAGACGACCCCTCTGCGTTCAGGCCAGGCTCTGGCGAGCGCCCGTAAGGAACGAAGGCGATGTCCCCCCCGATCCGCGTACTCATCGTTGACGACCACGCCATCGTGCGGGAAGGGCTACACACACTGCTGGCGGAGGAAGCCGATATAGAAGTCGTTGGCCAGGCCGCCAACGGCGCCGAAGCCGTCTCTCTGGCGACGGCACTCTATCCCGATGTGATCCTCATGGACCTGGTCATGCCGGAGATGGATGGCATCAAGGCCATGCAGCGCATCCGCGACGCGGGCATTGCCAGTCGCGTCCTGGTTCTGACCAGCTTCGCCAACGATGAGCACGTCCGCGATGCCATCCGGGCGGGTGCGATTGGCTACCTGTTGAAAGACGTGCTTAAGCCCGACCTGCTGCGAGCGATTCATGCGGCGGCACAAGGACAGACGGTCCTGCACCCTGAGGCGCAGCGCTCACTCATCCGCCAGACGATTGCCCCAGCCGAGCCGCCGCCTCACGCCAGCCTGACCGCGCGCGAGCGCGACGTCTTGCGCCTGATCGCCCAGGGCAAGAGCAACAAAGAGATCGCGGCGGCGCTCCACCTGACCGAGGGCACGGTCAAGGGCTACGTCAGCGCGATCCTGGACAAGCTCGGCGTCGCCGACCGCACCCAGGCGGCACTGTACGCCGTAAAGCATGGGTTGTCGTGATTTAGAACCCCGGTTTCTGTCCGCCGTCTGCTGCCCCTCACTTTCGTCAGGTCACTTCCCCTGACTGTAGTTAGCCGATAGTACTCACTGATTTCGTCTCTAAAACCTATCCACAGCCTGATGTGTCACGGCATGGTTTCGGCTATAGAGATATTCATATTATGGAGAAATTCCGCAAATGCAACCGTAAGGGTAGATTAGATGGATTCCGTCTAAGATGCCAATTGGGAGGGAAAGGCGGATTCCGTATAATCAATAGTT
>DAOUBF010000082.1:0-31742 GCA_034432795.1 Anaerolineae bacterium | reverse complement strand
GCGATCACCAGGTTGTTGACCTGGGGCGAATCCGTGTCGCTCAGGTCAATAATGGTCACCCGCCCCGGCTGGGTCATCTGGGCGTAGTTGGGCGCCGGGGCGCGCGGGTTGTCAAAGATGCGCAGCTGCAGCAGCCGCCACAGATGGCCCCGCACCTTGCGCCAGCTTCTCGAATAGCCGGGGAGTTGCGCCTGCCGGATGCGCTGCAGGATCTGATCGCGGTTTTGGACGAACTCCGGAGTGCGCAAGAGCGTCTCCATCGCATTCTCCTGGGCCACCGTATCGGCGCACAGGCACACAATGTCATACAACCGGGCCAGCGTCAGGCGGGGGTAGCCGCGCTCCATCTCATCCAGCTCCAGCAACTCCTCTTTCTCCTGGTCGGTGGCGGGGTAAATCTTGAGGTCCATCAGGACCTGCCGGGCGATGTCATAGGCTTTCATGAAGCGCTCATCCTGCGCCTCGGTCAGGTCCAGGATGGCGGAGAGGGCATAGGGCGACAGGTCTTCAAAGCGCAGCGAGAAGGGTGTGACGTGGGGGTGCTGCGGGTTGCTGGTCTCGCGCCCGATCAGGTGCAGGATGTGTGTGTTGGGGATGCCTCTGGGCGTCAGACCGCGACGCTGCAAGGCCCGCAGCATGGCCGGGTCCTCGGTGGGCTGGTGCATGCTGGTGTATTCGCCCTCGGTGTCAAAAATGATGACAGCGGTCCTGTTCTGCTGGAGCTGGCTGACCAGGGTGGATACGGTGGTGGATTTACCACCGCCAGTGGTGCCCAGGATGCCGAAGTGGCGGGGGAAGACCAGCTTGCTCTGGGTGGGAAGACGCACGGGCATCTCGTCATAGCCCACGGCCAGCCCCAGGGTAATATCGCCCAGCAGATGCAGCTTCTCGGCGGTCTCCTGCTGGTCCAGGACGAAGACCGGGCTGTTGGGCAGGGGGCGGAAACGCGGCGGGACGAGCGTGCCATCCACCTCCTCGCCCAGGATGCTGACCTGGACGCGGCCATGGTATTTGGGCAGGAACATGCCGCCGCGCACAGTCGTGGTCACCACAATGGGGGCATCCGCCCGCAGGCCGTCCGGCTCGGCGAACGGGCCTTCTACCACCGCGCCCAGGTATTGGCGGCCATCGCCGCCCTTCTCCTTGGGGCGGCTCTTGATGCGCACCAACGACTGGGAGGGCACCTGCGCGATTTTCTCGGCGGGCAGGAGCACGGTGACCGTGTTATCCTTGCTGGTGGGCGTGTCGTACATGGTGCGTCCGACTGCGCCTTCAAACTCCGGCCCCTCCTGCCACTCGCCGCCAGCCGCCGTGATCTCCTCCTCCAGGTTGGTCAGCGCTTCCACCGGCACCGATTGGACAGGCACTGGGGCGACAGGTGGGCGCGGCTGGCCTGCGGCTCCGGTTGGCCCATCCCTGCGCATGTCGCTCCCTGACGGTGGGGAAGCTTCGTCCATCATGTCCTCCTCCTTACACAATCCATGTCATTTCAGTTCCCCCCACCCCCATCCTCCCCCGCAAGGGGGGGAGGGGGCGAGTTCCCTCCCCCCGGATGGGGGAGGGACAGGGAGGGGGTGGCTCTGCCCCCCACCCCAGCCCTCCCCCACAGAGGGGAGAGGGGATACTCCATCCCATCTGCGCATCCGTGTCATCATTCGCCTCGTGCTCAACGGTGGCGCGTTTCGCGTTCGGCCAGAAAGCGGAAGGGCTGGCCGGTCTCGGCATAGGCCAGTTGCACAGAGGGCACAAACGCGTCCGCGCCGAGCGTGGCCCGACAGACCGTGTCGGCCAGGTCCAGCAGCATGGGAAAGCCGCGATGCTCCTGCAATACGCTGTCCGCCAGGACGATAAGCGCCGCTTCACAGGCGCAGTCCACATGGGCGTAGAAGACGTAAGGTGGCGCGGCGCTGGAGGCCCGGTACAATCCGACGACCACCTGCGGCCCGATCTCCGCGCTGAACTGCTCCAGTTTAGTGCGCACTGCTCCCCGATAGGGACCGGCCTGCAGCAGCCTGCCGATGTCTGTTTCCAGCGTGCGCAGGATGGCGAACTCCAGCGGCTTCAGTGCGTGGCCGATGGTGAGCAGTTCGCGGGCGGCCGGGGCACTGGGCACAAACACAAAGCGTCGGTAGGCGATCAACCCGGCGATCAGGTCCAGGCTGATCTGCAGGCGGTCTGGGTGGGCGGCCCAGAGGCCGCTGAGCAATTCCAGGGGCACCGGGCTGCCATGCCCCATGCGCCAGCGGGCCTGAGAGTAGTGCAGGAGAATGGCCCGCTCGGCGTAGGTCATGATGCCGCGCCGGGCCAGGTTGCTCAGGCGGTTGCCCTCCAGACCCAGGCCCTCGCGCCGGTCGCGGCGCTCCAGGAGCGTCAGTGCCTCGTTCACTGGATCGGCCACGCTCTCGCGCAGGTCGCGGCGAAACAAACGGTGTGCCCACATGCCCTGCTGGCCGTTGTAGGCCACCAGGGCCACACCGATCTGGGTGATGGTCAGCGGGATGGTATCGTGGACCAGACTGATGCCGTCGCAGGCCTCCACGCCACCGTTAAACAGCAGCCCGCGATGCACGCGCTCCAAGTCACGGCTCGTGGCCTGGTATACCCCGGCCCCTTTCGGCGCACCGGGGGCCTCGGCGATGCGGGGGAAGACCTCGCGGCGGATAGTCTCGCGGATGCGGTCCTCCTGCGCCACCGCCTGCGCCACCTCCGCCTCCAGCCGCTCGTATAACTCCAGCAGGTTCTCACCCGGCTGCCAGGTGTTCAGGTCCAGCGTCCGCGAGAATGGCTCGCCATAGGCCGCTTCAAACTCCGGGTCCTGGATGTCGGCGATGGGCAGCATCTCCCCCAGAGGGCCACTCAACTCGTCCATACCGGCTTCCCATCCTTCCTTATCTAGAGATTATTAACCTGTTTACCCCCCGCCCCAGCCCTCCCCCCTTGCGGGGGAGGGAGTAATGTGGCCCTCACCCCTATCCCCCTCTCCCACGCTGCGGGAGAGGGGGTGACATCTGTTCCCTTCCCCATCCAGGGGGAGGGTCAGAGAGGGGGCGATAGTTCGGTGATCTCCTGAATCTCTAATCGCTAATCGCACCGGGCGCGCAGGCCGAGCTGTTCCAGCCAGGACAGCCCTTTACCAACGGACCGCAACAGCGCCCGGCCATACCAATCGGCCATATCTTCGGGCAGGCCAAACGTTTGAATCAGGCGTTGGACGACGGCGGCGTGGCGCTGGCTATAGCGCGGCAGGCTCAGGTCCACCTGGGCGAGCACGGCCTGGGCGGGGGCGATCAACTCCAGCGCCAGCCGGTCGGCGCGGTCCTCGGCATCCCATATGGCGCTTAACGTGGGCTGGCCATCGGCCCGGCGCTCAATCAGGTTGTGATACACGCCCATGTGGACGTGGTTAAGCACAGCGTGGATGCGCTCTTGCGTGGTTGGTTCGCGTTGGCCATCCAGCACGTCGGCGAAGGCTGGACCCAGCCGCGCCAGAGCCGCCTCACGCGGCTGGAGATAATCCACCAGGAAATGGGCGGCTTCGTGCGCCAGCGTCAGGCGCAACTCTCCCGGCCTGTCTGTCCCATCCGCAAAGATGGCTCCCCGGCCGCGATAGGCCACGACGCAGCCATGCAGCCGCCGGTCCTCGCAGGGGAAGCGGAAAGGGACGTGGCGTTGGTGCAGCCAGCGCTCCACGCTGGACAGATACAGCCGGGGCAACAGGATGATGGCCACCGGCAATGCCCGCATGATGGCGGTCTGCATCGTCCGGGGGAACGGCTCCACCTCCCCGGCGCGCCGCCAAAACGCCTCGGCCATCGCCCGGACCTCGGACAGGGGACTCATGGCTCTGCCTGCGTGTCTGGGGGGGGCTCCTCCGGCGTCTCCCCCGGCGCTTCGCCGCCTGTCTGGTACTCCTCTTCCTCCTCCGCGCGGTCGCGGGCGGCAACCAGGCCCGGTCGCAGGGCTGTGCTGGGGGTGATGGCCTCTTTGCCGGGTTCAGGGGCGGGCTGAGGCGGTGGGACCTCCTGGAAAGCTTCCAGCGTGTCCACAGTGCGCAAGAGGCGCAGCAACTCGGTCACGTTGGCCCCAGTATAGTCTGCGATGGCCTGGACATCGGCGTTGAAGTGTTCCGGGTCGGGGCGGGGGCGTTTGCACAGCGCCAGCCGGGTCAGGCCGAGGGCGTCCACGCCTAATTGCCGGGCCAATCGCTCCTCGTCCATATGCTCGTAGGTCATGGTCCGTTGGAGCACGTAGGCCATGAAAGCGGGCTGCTGACGAAGCCGTTGGGCGAAGCGTTCCAATGCACCGGGTTTAGCTACCATAGTTTATGAATCCCCGCGCGTCGCAGGCGCTGTTTGATGCGGTCCTTGTGGCGCTTGACCACTGTCCTCTGTTCAGCCGGGGGGAGGGAAGTGATACCCAGGATTTGGGCAAAAGCCTCTGTGCGTCTTTCGCCTTCCATCATCAGTGCCAGCATCTCTTGGTCTCGTGGATCGGGCAGCACCTGCTGAATACGCGCCTTAAGTTCATCTTGGTCTAGGTCCAACCGGTCAGGGTTGGCCCTCTCATCTACTAATTCCGCCTCCGACCCATTAAGTGCTACATCCGACTCATCCCGATCCAGATCGATCACTTCGTGTTTTAATCGCCGTTTCTCAGCGGCCCATAGGTTGCGCAAGTCGCGATCCGCTGCCATAAGCAGAAAGTTGAATAGAGGGCTGCGGTCGGGATTGTAGATGTGGGGGTTCATCACATAGGCAGCCAGGGCCTGGGACACGGCGTCCTCCACCAGGTCCGGTATGTTGGGGAAGCGGGCGTTCAAACGCGCAATCAGTCGGTCCAGGTGTCTCTCTACAATACGCGCAGACGCCGTGCGATCACCGTTGAGCAGCAGGCGATGCAGCTCGTGATCCGGGACATCTTCATATGCCTGGGTGGGCTGACTGGCATCCATCGGGCAGCGCTATGTTAAGTATAGCACATTTTGTCTCATGGTCAATAATGAACTGGTAAGGGGACATCTCAGCGGAGAATTTACATCCCAGGTGGGGGCGACAACCTATCCCATTAAGCCGGTCCTACCCACAGGACGGGTCAGCGCCCTCCGCGAGGCGTTGGCCCAATCCGCTTCATCCAGGGCCGTGTGAGCCTGGCGACGCCATCGGATTTAGCCGATGGCAGAGGCAATGAAGTATCAGAACTGGAACCCCTCGCGGTAAGGCACAATGCGGCGTTGGTAGTGGACGATGTACTTCTTCAGTTTCCGCTCCAGCGCCTTCCATTCCGGGCTGGTGAGGGCTGCCTTCATGATCTCCGGATTTTCGGCCACGAGGGCGATCATGCGGATGGGGTAGTCGCCATAGGCCGTGTGCCAGGCCTCCACCGGCTCCAGGCCGAGCGTCTGCACGCGGGGCAGAAACTCCCCCAGGACATACTGGTAATACTCCTGCTCGGTCTCTGCCAGAATGTCGTAGCTGAGCAACATCTTCACCCAGCCCTGTTCAGAATGGCTGGTCATCGCTGCCTGCTTCCTTTCCCTCCCGCAGCGCCCGCAACAGATCGCTGGCTACTCGTTGGTATAGCCAGGGCGCCTCGGTGCGCATGAGTTCAAAATCCACGTCCAGCTTGCCGCCGGAGACCTGCCAGGCGAGCGCACCCAGATAGGTCGGGCCCCACTGCCATGACCCTTTGAGCGTGCCGCTGGGGTCAAACAGCAGCAGCGGATAGACCTGATCGGCGATGACGAAATAGCCGGGCAGGTCAAAATGGGTGACGTGCAGGTAGATATGCAGCAACTCCTGGTCTTCGCCGCCGGGGAAGCGTTCCCGGTCGCCTGTTACCAGCGGTGCGGGGTCAAAATCAATCTGCGATAGGATGGAGGGATAGCAGGCCAGCCCCCAACGCCGCACCCGATAGATACAGCCCGGCTCCCCCAGCGAGACCTCCGGGCAGGCAGCGGCGTAGCCGCGTGGGAATTGCAGCGTGACGCTGCGGTCGGCCAGGCGGCCTTGCGCGTCCACCGTCCAGTAGAACACCATCCAGTCCTCGGTGGGGTACTGGCCGGGGAAATTGTTGATAACTGTGGCATCAGGCGGCGCCGTGCTGGCGCGGAATCCGTTCCCCAGGCGTTTGCGGCGCGTCATGACCATATCCCTGGAATGGGGGTGTGGCACGTGGGGCAGTGGCCCACCCCTGAAAGCTTGTCCACCAGAATCTGATAGCCGTAGCGGGCGATCAGCAATTCGCCGCACTGCGGGCAGTAGGTGTTCTCATAATTCCCCACCATCCCCGGCAGGTTGCCAGCATAGACGTAATGCAGCCCGGCCTCCTGGCCGATCTCCGCCGCCCGAATGAGCGTCCGGGCATCCGTGTTGTCCGGATCGGTCATCTTGTAGTCCTTGTGGAAGGCGGTGACGTGCCAGGGGATGTCCGGCGAGATGGACGCCAGATAGCGGGCCGCATCCCACAACTCCTCATCGGAATCGTTCCAGCCAGGGACGACCAGGGTGACCACTTCCAGCCACAGCCCGGACTCATACACCATCTTGATGCCGTCCAGCGTGTTCTGGAGCACGCCGCCGAGCTGGCGGTAGTTCTTATCGCGCATACTCTTGAGATCGATCTTATAGCCGACCAGGTGAGGCCGCAGGTACTCTAACACCTCTTTTGTCAGGTTGCCGTTGGAGATGTACACACAACGCAGCCCGGCCTTCTGGGCCTCTTTGAACACGGCCACCGCCCACTCGGAGGTGATCAGAGGCTCATTGTAGGAACTGCCCACCAGCTTGGCGCCATAGCGCTTGGCCAGTGCCACCAACTGCTGCGGCGTCACCCGCAGCGGCTGCACCCCGGCGCTCTTATCGCGCAACGCCTGCGAGGTCAGCCAGTTCTGGCAGTAACCGCAATGGAAGTCACAGCCCAACATGCCAAAGGTGAGGGTATCCGACCCCGGCAGGATATGGAAGAAAGGCTTCTTCTCGGTCGGGTCACATTGGAGCGCGGCGACGTAGCCATAGGGGACGCGCAAGATGCCGCCTTCGTTATAGCGCACCTTGCAAATGCCGCGCCGCCCCTCTTTGATCACGCAGCGGTGGCCACAGGCGAAACAGCGCACCGCACGGTTGGGCAGCTTTTCATAAAGCTCGCCCTCCACAGTGAGCGAGTCCAACAGTTCTTCCAGCGTTTGAACTGTCGTTTCCATTGCCTTACCCCCTTCCAGGACGTTCCCGTCCCAGCCCACCTCTTAATTTTACCACAGATGAGAGGGGCCTGGCTAGGGGAATGTCAGGTGCGTTTCCCCCCCACCCCAACCCTCCCCCGCAAGGGGGAGGGGGACAGCTCACTCCCTCCCCCATCCAGGGGGAGGGAGTGGGAGGGGGTGACAAACAAGCTAAAACCGATTCTTCTGGGCGAAGAGCCAGGGCCAAACGGCTACTCGCCGTAACCAGCGGCTACGCTTCTTGGGAAGTGGCCTGCCTGGCGGTCGTCAATCTGGGGACCTTGTCATGCCAAACGTCCCACTAGTACAGGCTGACCTCACCCGAACGAATCTTGGCGCGAACCTGGCCGACATTGCTTAGGTGCTCCTCCAACACGGCGCGCACATCGGCCTCAATCGCTGGCGTCAGGCTGCCGTTGGCGGGGCGCACCATCGCCGTGCACATCAGTGGCTGGTCCAGGGGGTGACCGATCTGCGAGAGGATGTACACGCTGGCCTCCTTCACGCTGGGCACGCGCCTGACGATATCCTGGGCCGCCAGGAAGGCCAGGACGTTGTAGACCTTGCCCACATGCGAGATGGGGTTCTTGCCTGCGGCGGCCTCCAGGCTGGTGGGGCGGAAGGGGGCGATCACGCCGTTCACGCGGTTGCCGCGCCCCACCGAACCGTCGTCGCCCATCTCCGCGGAGGTTCCCGTCAGCGTCAGGTAGTAATCGCCCCGCTCGGGCGCGTCAGCAGTGTTCACATAGACCGTCACCGGGCGGTCGTCCAGGGTCTCCACAAACGCCTGGATCGCTTCGCGGACGGCGTGCTTGGCTTCCTCGTATTCATCGGCGTCCTTGATGCGCGGGGCGATAAAGGGGATGGCGCAGGTCAGGGTGACGTGTCGGCCTTGACGCAGGCCCATCACCTTGACGTCCTCGCCGATAGGGAACTGCTCGCGCAGGGCGTAGTTGATGTGCTGGGCAGTCTCATACACATCGCGCTCCAGGATGGAACGCGGCCAATGACTCACGCCGAAGCTGGTATCATTGGCGGTGGCCTGGTCCACCACGCTGACGAGTTCTGGCGCGCCCCGCCCGGCATAGCTCTCAATCACGCAGTGCCGCACCGGGTCCAGGTACTTCATCGTCTCGCGGATATGGGCGCGGGCCGCTTCAATGGCGATGGTCTCCATAGGCACCTTCTGGCCGTTAAAGCTCGGCGTCCCCCGCCCGGCGATCTGGATGCGGATCGGCTTGATCATGAAGCCGCCGCCAAAGGTGACCTCCACTTCACCGGCGACGAGTTGCACCTTGTCAAAGTTATGATGAAGCAATGTGCCCAGATTGTCCTCGCACCAGCGCGAGTACTCCCGCGAGACCCGTTCGGCGATGCCATCGCACAGGCTATCCGGGTGGCCGATGCCCTTCCGCTCCACGATCTCCACCGGCAGGTCGTCAATAGATTGGCCGGTGGCTTCCGTTACAACGATATTGCGTTCACTTGCTCCCATCGCTCCTGGTTAAATCCTTTCTGTGCTCTCGCGTCAGTGGCTTGCTCGCGCCAGAGCACGGGGTGTCGGTTGCTGAAACAAAAATGCCCTTTCTGGGGGATGAAAGGGCCGGGGACATCATCGTGCGTGACCTCTCATCTTCCAGAACCCACGTCTGCCGGAGTTGGCACCATGCTTACCGAGCTGGTTGCCGAGGCTTCACAGGGCCGGTCCCTCCGCCTCTCTGGATAAGAGCGCCATCAGCGTATATTCAATTGTGGACCAATCATATCACAGAGAACCACAACTGTCAAATACCGGTCGCCCCCACCAGTTCGGCCCCCTGTGGCGTTATCGCCTCCTCTTCCTCCGGCGGGACCCGCCAGACCTTCTCCGGGTCGGTGATGCGGTCAATGAACAGGATGCCATCCAGATGGTCAATCTCATGCTGGAGGATGCGGGCGAGGTAGCCCTGCGCCTTCAGGCGCAAGGGCTTGCCATAGCGGTCCTGTCCCTTCACCGTGATGCTGACGTGGCGCTCCACCAGCCCGGCCCAGCCGGGGATGGAGAGGCAGCCCTCAACGCCCTCCTCCATCTCTTTGGAGGCGCGGACGATCTCCGGATTAACGAGAATGTAGAGCTTGCCGCTCAGGGGGTCCTCGTCGTCCTCCGGCGGCTCAGCGATGATGACGCGCAGCGGAACCGCGACCTGGGGCGCAGCCAGACCAACGCCGGGTGCGGCCCGCATGGTCTCCACCATGTCATCAATCAGTTCCTGCAGGGCCTTGCCGAAGTTCCCCACGCGCCTGGCCTTCTGCCGAAGTATGGGATTATCCGGTTGAATAATTTCGCGTATTGTCATCGCTATTCTCTAATTATACCGCAAAGCGCGCAAAAAGGGCAGATTTACCCCCCACCCCCTCTTCCACGCTGGGGAGAGGGGGAGTGTTCCTCCTCCCTGGATGGGGGAGGGGCCTGGAGTTCGTGATACACTGAAAACCAGTCCGACAACTCCGCCTGGCGCTGGCGGGCTTCCTCCTCGCGCCTGCGCTGGTGAAAGCGTTCCATCCGCCGGAAGATCTCCTGCTGTACCCCCGCCGGGTCGTAAACCCAATCAAATTGCAGGTCACCTGTGCGGGCGGCGGTCTGGACAATGACTGTGCCTGTGTTGAGCAGTCGCGCCAGGATGCCGGGGATGTGATAGGTGATGTTCTGCACCGTCTCCAGGGGCGCCTCCCGTCGGTCCTCGCCCAGCCAGAAAGGCCGCCGCTTCAGGTCAACCACCCGTTGCGAGGTGACCTGATAGACATCGTTGCGCCAGTCCTCCAACTTCCAGAGTATCCAGCCGATCAAAAGCGCAGCGGTCACCGCGTAGGCCGCCAGGAACACATCGGGCGGGGGCCAGGTGAAGCGAATGACCTCATACGCGCGCAGGAGCAAGAGCGCCGTTGCCAGGGCCAGCCCCAGGAAGGGGCGCCAGGTCTCGCGGATCAGCACCAGGGGGTGCTTGCGCCACGTCACGGTATCGCCGCTCTCAATGCGCACGCGGGGGATGACGTGGTCAAAGAAGCGAGACAGCAGCAGATACACGACCCACAGTGGTCCATGCCATCGCAGACGGCGGGGGCGCTGCGGGGGCGCGGTTGCCTCCGGCTCCGGCGCGGCCAGGCCCAGCCGTTGGCGCATCGTGGCCCGGATGGCTTCACGCGCTTCGGCCCGCGCCTGGGCGCGCTCCTGCTCAACCGCCTCCCAGATGGCCTGGGCGATGCGGTCGGGGTGTGGCACGGTGCGAAAGCGGACCTGACCGGGCCACCCCGCCGTAGCGGTGATCACGTCGCCGAAATCCAACAGGCGGGCCAGTGGGCCAGGACGGCGCACCTCCACGCTCTGGATGGAGCGCAGGGGCGCCTCCGTCCGCGTCTCAAATACGAACAAGACCCGCTCCTCAAAAGCCACCCGCTTATTCGTCACAATATAGGTATCGTTGAGCCAGTCTATGAAGGCCCACAACCCCAGGAGCGAGACCAGCGTCTGCGCGGCGATGGTCACGGCCCAGGGCTGCAGGTGGCGCGCCCAGGCCCAGGCGACCAGTGGCATGAGGAGCACAAGCACCAAAGCGACGCCCAGCATGGAGCGCGCCAGGCTCCACACATGGCGACGGGCAACGAGAATGGTGACCTCACCCCGGCCCTGCCAGGGGAAGCGCGGCGCTTTCAGGCGGCGGCGCACCTCCGGCGCAAGCACCAGGCGGTCCGCCAGGCGCGGGCGGCGGGCCAGCAGCGCATCAAAGCGGGGCTTACGGATCGCCAGAAGGTCGCTGTTTTCCAATGCCTGGGCGGTCACGCGCTGAGGCTCGCCCAGGAGCAATGCCGCCGTGCCGAAGCTATCGCCCGGCTCAAGCACGGCCACCACCTGCTCCACCCCCTCGGCGTCCAGGCGGCGCAACTCCACCCGCCCGGCAGCCAGGGCGTACCAGGTCGCGTTCGCTTCCCCCTGGCGGCAGAGGATGTCACCGGCGGAGCAATAGACCGGCTCGGCCAGGGCAGCCACCTCCGCCAGTTCGCCCTGCGACAACCGGCTGAACAGTTCCACCGCATCCAGGCAGGCAAGCAGGTGATCGTCCATGTTCAGGGCCTACGATTGTAATATAACACAGCGGGCAGGAAAAGTCGGCGCCCTATGCCCAGCCCGGCGATACAATCGTCAGGCCCACTCCCAGCCGTTCCAGCGCTTCCTCGGCATAGTGCCGGACTGAGGGGTTGTCGTCCTCGAGCGCGGCGAAAAGCGCCGGAATCGCCGCCTGCACGCGCAATGGGACGAGGGCCTGGGCCGCACGCATCCGGGCCGTAGGGCTGCCCGATTGCAGTGTGGCGATCAGGCCGGGCGCGGCCTGTGGGCCGATCTGCACCAGCGCGGCCATGGCCGAGGCATTCACCATCATGTCCGGGTCATCCAGCAGCGCCAGCAGGGGATCAATCGCCGCCGGGTTACCCTGCTGGCCCAACGCCAGCGCGATGCAGGCGCGCACGCTGGCGTCGGCGTCATCCAGCGCGGCCATGAGCGCTGAGACGGCTGCGCCATCGGGGATGCCCGCCAACGCCCAGGCCGCCCACCAGCGCACGTCGGCATCGGGGTGGCGCAAGGCTTCAATTAAGCCGGGCAGGGCCGCTTTCCCGGCCTGCGCCAGTCGTTCGGCGGCGGCCTGCCGGGTCTCCTCATCGCCCTCGCGCAGGTGTGCGAGGTCGGCCTCTAGCATGGAGATCCTCCGTCCACAACTTCGCGCACGAGTGCGCGCCCCCTCGCAACCTGCCGGGCAAAGGCACTGAAGTGCACAGGCTGACTGAAGTAGATCAGATGGGCCGGGCAGTGGCAGTCCGAAGCGCCGAAGCGCGGTGCGATAACCTGTGCGCCCGGCAGGCTGAACAGTGCCTGTGCCCAGGCGCACTCCAGGCGTTCATCTGAAACCGCCGACCAGATTTCACACAGGTGGGCGTGAGGGCGCAAATAGTCTATGTGCCAGTGCGGGGGCTGGCTCAGGCGGCGGTGGTGGGCCAGGCGGGCGGCCAGCCCGCCCGGCCCCAGCGCACTGCCGGTATAGGCATATGTGCCTGCGGGGAAATGGAACGCGCCCAGGCGACCGACGTTGAGCGTCAGGGGCTGCCTGAGCGCCAGAACCAGGACATAGCTGCCTTTCGCCAGGCTCAAGGTGACATTCCTTTCGCCATTGCCTGTGAAGACAAACTCCCCCTGATTTATCCTTTGGGAGGCGGGACGGGCAGTTCCTCAACAGGCGTGTTGATCCACTTATCGCCCTCCTCAATGAGCATCACCGGGATGTCATCTCGGATGGGGTATTTGCGCCCGCAGTCCGGCTCCAGGCACACCAGCCAGGTTTCCTTGACGAGTTCCAGCCGCCCAGGGTCCGGCCCGGGCTTACGGGTGGGGCCAGAGACACAATGCGGACAGCGCAGGACCTCAAGCAACTCAGGGCTGATCATCCGGTCAACCTCCCCCTTCAGGATCGGGGGCATAGTATAGCACAGAAAGTCGCCGGAGACGAACAAGGTACAGGTTGGCACTAGCGTGAGCCTGACACACATGCTATAATTCTCTGGAGACTTGCCCTGGCGAGCCGATATATCTGCCGGGTATCCTAGAGAAGGGAAGGACTGTGACGGATCAAACTGTAGAGGAGGTTTCTCAGGCAACCGAGGCCCAGGCGGCTGGCGAGCCTCAGGCGCCCCCTATGGAGGCCAATGGCCTGAAGGTGTGGGTACAGCCGCTGGAAGGGCGCGAGGTGCGCCTGACCATTGAGATCGGTTCGGAGCGGGTTGAGGCGGCCCTGCAACAGGCGGCCCGTCGCCTGTCCCAGCAGATGCACGTTCCCGGCTTCCGTAAAGGCAAAGTGCCTTACCCGATTATGCTGCGCTACGTGGGCCGGGAGGCCCTGCTGGAGGAGGCGCTGGAGCCACTGACGCAGGAGGTCTATGAACAAGCCCTGACGCTGACAGGGCTGGAGCCCTTTGCGCCGGGGCGGCTGGAGGATGTCCGCAGCGAACCGGCGTTGACATTGGAGATGATCGTCCCGCTCGCGCCGTTGGTGGAACTGGGCGACTACCGCGCTCTCCGCCTGGAGCCGCCTAAAGTGGAGGTCTCCGACGATATGCTTAAGGAGGCCCTGGAAGCCTTGCGTGCCCAGCGGGCCTTGATTGAGCCGGTGAACCGCCCGGCCCAGCTTGGCGATGTGGTGACGGTCTCACTGCGTGGCCGGGTGGACGGGCAGGTGGTCGTGCGCGGCGACGAGGTTGACATCCTGTTGAACCCTGAGGAGGAGTGGCCGGGGCCAGGGTTCGTACAGGAGATGGTGGGCGCGGTCCCCGGCCAGGAACGCACCTTCACGCTCCACTATCCCGACGACCATCCCAACCGCCGGGCCGCCGGGCGCGATGTGCAGTTCCGCGTCACTGTGCATAAGGTGCAGTCGCGCTTCCTGCCGCCGCTGGACGACGACTTCGCCCGCTCGTTGGGCGATGAGCATGTCCAGACGATGCTGGACCTGCGCATTCGGATGCGCCAGCAACTTCAAGAGACGCTCCAACGCCAGGCCGATACCGATTTCGGCTACCAGGTGCTGGATGCGCTGGTTGAGCAGGCCCGCATTGAATACCCGCCGTTCATGCTGGAACGCGAACTGGATGAGATGATGGCCAGCCTGGACCAGGACCTGCGGACTCAGAACCATCTGACGTTAGATGACTTCCTTAAGCTCCAGGGCAAGACGCGCAACGCCTACCGCGAGGAACTGCGCCCTCGCGCTGAGAAGCGGCTGAAGCGTGGCCTGGTGCTGGCGGAAGTGATCAAGCGCGAAGGGCTGGAGGTGAGCACTGACGAGATTCAGAAAGAGATTACAGCCATGAGTCAGCCGCTGGGCGAGCAGGCGGAGAGATTCCGCGAGCTCCTCTCAACGCCGACCCAGCAGCGTCGCATTAAGAACGATCTGTTGACAGATAAGGCCATTGAGCGGCTGGTGCAGATCGCCAAGGGGCAGATGCCTGAGGCTGGCGATCAGCCCACAGGCACTTCAACAGTGCTCGTATCGGAAGGATAAGGAGATATTCACTATGGACGACACGGATGTGGTTCGCTACCTGATCCCGTATGTGATTGAAAGCACCGGGCGCGGCGAGCGCATGTACGACATCTACTCGCTGCTGCTCAAGGAGCGCATCGTCTTTTTGGGCACGCCGATCAACGACCAGGTGGCCAACGTGATTGTGGCCCAGCTTCTGTTCCTGAACCGCGAGGACCCGGACAAGCCCATCAACCTGTATATCAACTCGCCGGGTGGGGAGATTTACCCCGGCCTGGCGATTTACGATACCATGCAGATGATTGAGGCCCCGGTCTCAACCATCGCGGTGGGGTGGACGGCGAGCCTAGGCACGTTGCTCCTGACTGCGGGGTCTAAGGGCCGCCGCTACGCCCTGCCTCACGCCACGATCCATATGCATCCGGCGGGGGGCGGCGCGCGCGGTTATGCGCCGGATGTGGAGATTCAGTATAAGGAATTGAAGCGGATGCAGGACCTGCTCCATGACCTGCTGGCGTTGCATACCGGCCAGCCGCGTGAGAAAATCGCGGATGACTTTGAGCGCGACCGCTTCTTCAACGCGGAGCAGGCGGTGGAGTATGGCCTGATTGATGAGGTGCTTCAGCCGAACCCCAAGAAGCTGGAAGAGCTGAAGCAGGCGGGTGAGAAGGTCCTCGTCGGAGACGGCACACATGCCTAGAGCGGTCCACCAGCACGAGCCGCAGCGCTGCTCGTTTTGCAAGCGCGCCCAAGGAGAGGTCCGCCGGCTGATCTCTGGGCCGGAGGGCGTCTTCATCTGCGACGAGTGCGTGGAACTGTGCCGCGAAATTCTGCAAGAGGATGCGGGGCGAGAGGAAGCGCCCGACCCCCATGCCGAGCGCTTCCTCTCGCCCAAAGAGATCTACGAACATCTCAACGAGTATGTCGTGGGGCAGGACCGGGCCAAGCGGGTGCTTTCGGTGGCGGTCTACAACCACTATAAGCGCATTTCCAGCCCGCGGCTGGCCGATGATGTGGAACTGGAAAAGAGTAATATCCTGCTCATCGGCCCGACCGGCTGCGGCAAAACGCTCCTGGCGCAAACGCTGGCCCGTATCCTGGATGTGCCCTTCTGTATCGCCGATGCCACGGCCTTGACCGAGGCCGGTTACGTGGGCGAGGATGTGGAGAACATCCTGCTGCGCCTGATTCAGGCCGCAGATTTTGACATCGCCCGTGCAGAGAAAGGCATCGTCTATATAGACGAGATTGATAAAACGGCCCGCAAGAGCGGTGATAACCCCTCTATCACCCGCGATGTCTCCGGGGAAGGGGTGCAGCAGGCGCTGCTTAAGATCATTGAGGGCACTATTGCCAACGTTCCGCCGCAGGGGGGCCGCAAACACCCTCATCAGGAGTTCATCCAGATTGATACCTCCAATATCCTGTTCATCTGCGGCGGCACCTTTGATGGGTTGGACCGGATCATCGCGGAGCGCATCGGCGTGAAGGGGCAATTGGGCTTCGGCACCCGTCAGAAGCGCGAATGGACCGAGGCGGAGTTGCTTCGCCAGGTGACCCCCGACGATCTGATGCGCTACGGGATGATCCCTGAACTGGTGGGGCGCCTGCCCATCATTGTGAATGTGGAGCCTCTGGATAAAGCCGCGCTGATGGCGATCTTGACGCAGCCCAAGAACGCGCTTGTCAAGCAGTTTCAGCGCCTGCTGGCGCTGGACAATGTGGACCTGATCTTCACAGAGGATGCCCTGGCTGCGGCGGCGGAACAGGCGCTCAGGCACGATACCGGCGCCCGTGGCCTGCGGGCCATTATTGAGGCCGCTCTCCTGGATGTGATGTATGAAATCCCCTCGCGGCGCGACGTGCGTAAGGTGATCATCAATGCCGACAGCATCCTACACAAATCGCGCCCCCTGCTCCTGACCGAATCCGAGCACCCCATTGCCTGGGAACCCGAAGTCCTGGGAAATGCGGCTTAAGAAGCCAGAGCGCCCACCTGTAGGGTTGGGCGCTCTTTTGAGAGCGGAAGACGGGATTTGAACCCGCGACCCTCTCCTTGGCAAGGAGATGCTCTACCGCTGAGCCACTTCCGCCTGTCAGTGCCGGGAGTGGGACTTGAACCCACACGCTGTATATTCAGCACAGGTTCCTAAGACCTGCGTGTCTACCATTCCACCATCCCGGCGGTTGTTAACAACACACTGCGCCTGGAGCGGCCTGCCCCGCGTGGTATTATGCTTCAAACTGTGAGCATTGTCAAGCACCGATCTATGCCCTTCTTGACATTCGTATGGGCGGGTGCTATACTGATTTCTGTAAAATGAAGACTTGAACGGGGAGCTTGGGGAGCCAGGCTGAGAGGACGCCCAGGCCGTATCCTGTACGGCCACCGGCGTTGACCCGCACCACCTGACCCGGGTAATGCCGGCGGAGGGAACACATGAACGAGCAAGGTGGCCATCTCCGCATAGAGGCGTTCAGGGGATGGCCTTTTTGCGTGATTGGGCGATGGGCATCGGACGACAGGCGACGGCCATCGCCCGCTATCCCGCTGTCCGTTGCCGCCGGAGGAGGCTGATGAAGCGCGTCGTCATTATCGCCAATGGGGTGCTCAACGATCCAGATGCCGCTCGCGCTCTGCTGAGCAACACTGGGGGCTTATCCGCCGATCTCGTCATCGCCGTGGACGGGGGTAGCCTGCACGCCCGCACGCTCGGCGTTGTTCCTCATCTCGTCGTGGGCGACCTGGACTCGCTGCCGCCGGAGGAGCACGCGCGGCTGTCCGCGCTTGGCGTGCGCTTCATGGTCCACCCGGCGCAAAAGGACCAGACCGACCTGGAACTGGCGCTGGAAGTCGCGGCGCAGGAGCAGCCCGATGAGATCATCGTCCTGGCGGCGATGGGCGGCCGTTGGGACCAGACGCTCGCCAATTGCCTGCTTCTGGCGCTGCCCACCATGCGCCACCTGCCTGTGCGCCTGGTGGACGGGCCCCAGGAGGTCCGCCTGGTGCATGGCGAGGCGGTCCTTCAGGGGCAACCCGGTGACACGCTCTCCCTCATCCCGGTGCTCGGCGATGCGCATGGGGTCACGCTGGAAGGGCTGTTTTACCCCCTTCATGAGGGGACATTGTGCTTTGGCTCCACACTGGGCATCAGCAACGTATTCACGGCTCCCCAGGCCCGCATCCGTGTCCGCGATGGGCTGCTTCTGGCAGTTCATATTCGCAACACAAACATCAAGGAGGAGTGACGTGAACGCTTATTCCCTTCGCAACATCCTGTTTGTTCTGCTCATCGCTGCGCTGGCGATCTCGGCATGTGGCCCGGCTGCTGCTGTACCCACAGCCACACCTACCGCGCCGCCAGCCACGCCGACCCAGGCCCCGCCCCGCAAGATCGTGCTGATGTCGCACGATAGCTTCAACGCCAGTGAGGAGGTCATCGCCGAATTTGAGCAGGCCAATAACGCCAAGGTGGAGTTTCTCAAGGCAGGCGATGCCGGGAAGGCGCTCAACCAGGCCATCCTGAGCAAGGATAATCCCCTGGCCGATGTCTTTTTCGGCGTGGATAACACCTTCTTCAGCCGCGCCATTGATGCGGACATCTTTGAAGCCTATCAGCCTAAGGGCCTGGAGAACATCACCGACACCTTCAAGCTAGACCCCCAGTTCCGGCTGACGCCGATTGATTGGGGCGATGTCTGCCTGAACTACGATAAGCGCTACTTTGAGCAGAAGGGCCTGCAGCCACCCACGACGCTGGAGGACCTGATCAAGCCGGAATACAAGGGCCTGCTCGTGGTGGAGAACCCAGCGACCTCTTCGCCCGGCCTGGCCTTCCTGCTGACGACGGTGGCCCACTTCGGCCCGGATAAGTACCTGGACTTTTGGAAGGCCCTGCGCGAAAATGATGTGACCATCACCGAGGGCTGGGAGGACGCCTACTATGGCCAGTTCAGCGGCGGCAGCGGCAGCCAGGGCGACAAGCCCATTGTGGTGAGCTACGCCACCAGCCCACCTGCCGAGGTCTACTTCAGCGAGGGCAAGCTGACCGAGCCGCCTACGGCTGCTGTCATCGGCGACGACACCTGCTTCCGCCAGATTGAATTCGCAGGTATCCTGAAAGGGACGAAGAACCGCGATCTGGCCGAGAAGTTCATGGACTTCCTCATCAGCAAGCGCTTCCAGGAGGATGTCCCCTTGCAGATGTTCGTCTTCCCGGTGAACCGTGAGGCCCGGCTGCCGGAGGTCTTCGTCAAGTTCGCCCAGATCGCGCCCAAGCCGGCGCAACTCAGCCCGGAGGAGATCGGCGCCAACCGCGACAAGTGGATTGAGGCGTGGACGGACACGATGCTGCGATAAGAACCCTGAGGAATGGGCAGTGGGCAGTGGGTAGGTGGCTATCCACTGCCCACACGGCTGTCTGGCTGTTGCCGCTGGCCTTTTTGGCCCTCTTCTATTTCTATCCGCTGGCGGCCATCCTGCGCCAGGCGCTCATGCCCACAGGCACGCCTGACCTGGAGGGGCTGCGCAAGCTGGTGAGCACGCCTGTCTATGCCCGCACGCTGGGCTTCACCGTTTATCAGGCCACGCTGTCCACGCTGGTCACCGTGATCCTGGGGTTGCCCGGCGCGTATGTCTTCGCCCGCTATGACTTCCCCGGCAAGGCACTGTTGCGGGCGTTGACGACTGTGCCCTTCGTCCTGCCGACGCTCGTCGTCGCCACCGCTTTCACCGCGCTCGTCGGCCCGCGTGGTGTGCTCAACCAGGCGTTAATGAGCCTGCTCGGCCTGGAGGCGCCGCCCATCCGGCTGATGAACACGCTGACGCTGATCGTTATCGCGCACGTCTTCTACAACTACACGCTTATCTTGCGTATTGTGGGCAACTTCTGGGCCAACCTTGACCCACGTATAGAGGAGGCGGCTCGCGTGTTGGGGGCGGGGCGCTGGCGGGCGTTCTGGCATGTGACCCTGCCGCTGCTCATGCCGGCGGTGCTGGCGGCGGCGCTATTGGTGTTTATCTTTGACTTCACCAGCTTTGGCGTGGTCCTGGTGTTAGGCGGGCCGCGTTTCGCCACGCTGGAGGTGGAGATTTACCGGCAGACGGTGGACCTGTTCAACCTGCCGCTGGCGGCGGCGTTGGCGCTGGTGCAAATCCTGTTCACCTTTGCCCTGATGGCGTTGTACACGCGCCTCCAGGCCCGACTGGCCGTGCCGCTGGAATTGCGCCCACAACGCCTGACGCAGCGCCGCCCGGTGACGTGGCGCGCCCGCCTGTTCGTGGCTGCCAACCTGGCGCTGATGCTCGCCCTCTTGCTCCTGCCGTTAGCGGCGTTGGTGGCGCGGTCATTCAGCACCTCTGCGGGCCTGGGCATCGCCTATTACCGCGAACTGTTTATCAACCGCACCGGTTCGGTCTTCTTCGTCCCGCCGATTGAAGCCATGCGCAATTCTTTGCTCGTCGCCGGGGCGACGGTGGGTCTGGCGCTCATCCTGGGCCTGCTGGCAGCGGACATGCTGGCGCGGCCTGGGCGGCTGAGTGCCTGGCTGGACCCGGTGTTCCTCTTGCCGCTGGGCACCTCAGCGGTGACGCTGGGCTTCGGCTACATCCTGGCGTTGGACGAGCCGCCGCTGAACCTGCGGGCCTCGCCCTGGCTGCTGCCGCTGGCGCACACGCTGGTGGCCCTGCCCTTCGTCGTGCGCAGCCTGCTGCCGGTGCTGCGCGGCATCCAGCCTCACCTGCGCGAGGCTGCCGCCGCCCTGGGCGCGCCGCCCTGGCGCGTCTGGCGTGAGGTGGACCTGCCGATCGCGAGCCGTGCTGTGCTGGTGGGCGCGGTCTTCGCTTTTACAGTATCATTAGGGGAGTTCGGAGCGACGGCTTTGATCGTCCGGCCTCAGTTTCCAACGATGCCGGTGGCCATCTATCGCTTTCTGGGCCAGCCAGGTGAATTGAACTACGGCCAGGCCCTGGCCATGAGCGCGCTGCTCAGCCTGGTCACCGGCGTGGGCATTCTGGTGATTGAGCGTGCGCGGTATGGGGGGATGGGTGAGTTTTGACGAGGACGGAGGACGGAGGACGGAAGACGGAGGCGCTCCATCGGCCTTACTGGAGGTGCACCACATCAGCAAAGCCTTCAGCGGCACGCCGGTGCTGCGCGATGTGAGCCTGCGCGTGGCCAAGGGCGAGACAGTGGTGCTGTTAGGGGCCAGCGGCAGCGGCAAGACCACGCTGCTGCGTATCATCGCCGGGCTGGAGACGCCGGATAGTGGCCGCATTATTTTTGATGGGCGCGACCTGGCCGGTGTGCCTGTCCATCGGCGTGGTTTCGGGCTGATGTTTCAGGACCTGGCGCTCTTCCCTCATCTCAATGTGTTTGATAACGTGGCCTTCGGGCTGCGCATGGCGGGCCTGAGCCGGGCGGAGGTCGTGGCGCGGGTGGAGGAGGCGCTTGAGCTTGTTGGGCTGTCCGGCTTTGCCCACCGGGATGTCCATACGCTGTCGGGCGGCGAGCGCCAGCGCGTGGCCCTGGCCCGTAGCCTGGCGCCGCGACCGCGCCTGCTCATGCTGGATGAGCCTTTAGGCGCGCTGGACCGCGTGCTGCGCGATCAGTTGATCGCTGAACTGCGCGACATCCTCAAGGGTGTGGGCGTGACTGCGCTGTATGTCACGCATGACCAGGCCGAAGCCTTCGTCCTGGCCGACCGCATCGCCTTGCTCCACCAGGGCAAGATTGAGCAGGAAGGGACGCCGGAGGAAGTGTATCGCCATCCGGCCACGCCCTTTGTGGCCCGCTTCCTGGGGCTGACCAACCTGCTGCATGGCCGGGTCACACAGGTTCAGCCTACCCCGACCGTCACCTATCTGACGGTGGCGACCCCGATCGGCTCGCTCACGCTCAGCCTGGATGGTGCCAGCCCGCCCGACCAGAGTGAAGTCACCGTCCTGGTGCGTCCCGAGGCTGCCATAGTGCTGCCGCAGGCTGGAACGATGAACGAGGCCGCCGTCGTCAGCGGCACACTGGTGGAACGCGTTTTCCAAGGAGGGCGCTATCGCATTCGTGTGCGGTTGGCTGGCGATATAGATATGAACCTGGAGATCGGTGAAAAGGAGGCTCTGCCCGCGCCCGGCGAGCCGATCCGGCTGGCGCTGCGGCGCGAGGGGGTCAGCCTGTTGCCAGCCCTGGTCTGATGGTGTATGATGGAGACCTTGCAGGCTTCCCAAACCTGCAAGGTCTGAATAAGCGAAGGGATGCAACGAGGCAAACGATGGCAAGAATGGTTCACTGCGCGAAGCTGGGGCGGGAATTGCTGGGGCTGGATCGTCCCCCCTTCCCTGGCCCGCTGGGA
This sequence comes from Anaerolineae bacterium, assembly GCA_034432795.1. Taxonomy (GTDB): domain Bacteria; phylum Chloroflexota; class Anaerolineae; order DSLN01; family DSLN01; genus DAOUBF01. The sequence goes on along the minus strand of DAOUBF010000082.1, from coordinate 10,115 downwards.
AAGCGCATCTACGAGCATATTTCCAAGGAAGCCTGGGCGCTGTGGCAGCAGCAGGCTGTCCTCATCATGAATCACTATGGGCTGAATATGGCGGACCCCCGGGCACAAGACTTCCTCTTGCGTGAGATGGAGGCCTTCTTCTTTGGCGAAGGGGCCCAAATGCCGGAAGGCTGGACGCCGGAAGACCAGGGTGGACCGTAGCTGAAACCCCCTGTATTATGCTGGGCAGAATCAAGCAACTTCTGATTGGGCCGCCTCTTCCGACCCACAAGTTAGCTGAAAAACGGCTGAATAAGATTCGGGCGCTGGCCGCGTTTTCCCCCGACGCGCTTTCCTCTATCGCTTACGCAAACCAGGAAATCTACCTGGGTCTGATCGTGGCGGGCAGCGCTGGCCTGGCGCTGTCCTGGCCCATTGGATTGGTCATCACGGCGGTTCTGGGCATCGTGGCCCTCTCCTACTTTCAGACGATTCATGGCTACCCGACAGGTGGGGGGTCGTACATCGTCGCCCGCGATAACCTGGGCACCTTGCCGGGCTTGGTCGCCGCGGCAGCTTTGCTGATTGACTACCTGCTGACTGCTGCGGTCAGCCTGACTGCGGGTGTGGAGGCCCTGGCCTCGGCCTTTCCGGCCCTCTGGCCTGAGCGCGTACCGATAGCGCTCTTGCTCCTGGTCGTGATCACGCTGGTCAACTTGCGTGGCTTGCGCGAAACCGGCACCTTGATGGCCATCCCGGTGTATTTGTTCTTGTTTACCTACCTGCCGATGTTGGCCTACGGTGCGCTGCGATTGGCCACCGAGGGGCCTGTGCTGCTTGCTGACGACGCTTTGCCCGTCACGGAGCCATTGACGGCCTCGTTGGTCCTACATGCCTTTGCCTCCGGTCTCACTGCATTGACCGGGATAGAAGCTATCAGCAACGGGGTGCCGGCCTTCCGGCCCCCTGAGGCTCGCAATGCCGGACGGACGCTGATTGTGATGGCTGTGCTGATGGGGCTGCTCTTCGCTGGCAGCATCGGGCTGACCCACTTTCTGGGGGTCCTTGCTGGCCCCCAAGAGACCATCCTCTCGGCGCTCGCCCGGCGGCTGTTGGGCTCCGGCCCCGCTTACCTGCTGATTCAGATTTCCACGTTGCTGATATTGGCCGTGGCTGCTAATACGAGTTTCGCTGACTTCCCCCGCGTGGCGGCGATCCTGGCGAAAGACGGTTTCCTGCCGCGCCAATTGGCCGCCCTGGGCGACCGGCTGGTATTCGCCAATGGGATTGCCTTGCTCTCGGTTGTGACCGGCGCCCTGATCGCCGTCTTTGGCGGAGATACCCATGCCTTGGTGCCACTCTTTGCGGTTGGCGCTTTCCTGGCTTTCACACTCTCACAGGCTGGAATGGTGGAGCATTGGCTGCGTGAACGGGGGAAAAAGTGGCAGTTGAAGGCTATTGCCAATGGTGTCGGGGCGTTGACGACGGGTACGATGCTGCTGGTGATCGGCATCGGTAAGTTTACCAATGGCGCCTGGATCACCATCTTTATGATCCCCATTCTGGTCTCTTTCTTTTTAGCGGTTCGGCGTCATTACAAGCTGGTCGCCGAACAGTTGTCCTTGCGCGGGCTGCCTCCCTCGCTAAAACCTTTTCCTGCGCCCCGCGCGGTGATCCCGATCTCAGGCGTGCACCGCGGGGTCGTTGAGGCCATGGACTTTGCCCAATCCATCTGCAAAGACATCACTGCCGTCTATGTGGAACTGGAACCCGGCAGCGCTGCACACGTCTGTGAGGCCTGGTCAAAGTGGTGGCCTGACGTGCCATTGGTGGTGCTACCATCCCCCTACCGCTCGGTGATCGGCCCACTCCTGGACTTTCTAGACGAGCACGACCGGAAATACAACGACGGGCAACAGGCCATCCTCATCCTGCCGGAGTTTATCCCGGCCAAATGGTGGCACAGTCTGCTGCACAACCAGACAAGCTGGCTGATTAAGGCCGCCTTGCTGTACAGGCGCCGCCGCCACGGGTTCCAGCGTGTGATCATTGACGTACCTTATCATCTGCGAGAATAAGCTGGATTCGCGCTTCAGGCGCTTTCTCCACGTTCGCCCGCCAGCCATTGAATCGCGCCCAGGCTGAGCATAAACACGTAAGCTAGGTCCACCAGAAACAGCGAATTATCCACTAGGCCGTGCGCCAGCATGGCCGCGACTGACCCCATCAGCCCCGCTGCCAACGCCCGACCGTCGGGGTTGCTCACCCCCTTCCAGGCCCGCAGCGCAGTTCGCCAGAAGCCCGCTTGAAGCCAGAGGCCCACCGCCAGCCCCAGCAGGCCCAGCCGACTCCAGAAATCCAGAACGATATTGTGTGGATGGGACAGGCTCGGCTCTTGCCAGGCTTCGGGGCGGATATAGTGGCCGCGATACTGGTAGAGGAAGTTATCCGGCCCCACGCCCAGGAGAGGGTGATCGCGGATCATGGCGAGGGTGCTCCGCCACAGATTGAGCCGGAAGAACGTGGTTGCGCTCCCCAAACTGAACCGTTCGGCCAGGCCCGGCAGGCGCAGCAGTCCCAGCAGCCCCACCACGAGAGCCACAACGGCCCCACTCAGCGGCAGCAGCATCCGCCGCCCGCCCCACAGGAGCAGCACGGTGACCAACCCCGCCGGGACGCCCAGGAAGAGCGCGCCCCTGGAGAAGCTCAGCACCAGCGCCGCCAGGACGATGGCCAATGCGACCCCATAGGCACCGCGTCGCGCCCGCTCCCGTCCCATCAGCCCAACGGCCACCAGGATAGGCAGGGCGCGCCCCAGATACAGCCCCACATTGTTAGGCGAGCCATATACGCTGCGCAGGCGTTCCAGTCCCTCTTCCGCCGTGATGAGGTTGCTTCCGGTGATGTATTGCACCAGCCCGACGGCCGCGACCACAACGCTGCTCAGGATGAAGGCATCCACGATACGCCACCAGCTTGGGCGGCTCAGAGGCGTTGCCCGCAGCATCAGATAGAATAGGGCCGGTTCCAGGAAGACCACCCGCCACTCGCGCCAGGCCACGCTCTGGAACTCTGCCCCCATCGCCGAGGCCGCCCCGACGACGACCAGCCCCAGCACGGCCCAATCTAAAGAGGACGAACGACGCAGGATGGGGAATAGAAACCCGTTTTCTTGAAGCGGGAGCCGCCTCACCCCCCAGGACACGAACGTGACGAGCAGGGTGATCTCTACCATAGAGAAGGACCACTGCCACAGGGGTTTGGGCAGGAGATAGAAAGGCGCAAAGAAGGCGACCAGCGCCAGCCCCAGGTCAAGGCGCAGGAAGATCAGCAGGGCCAGGGCCAGGCCGCTCAGGATGTTCAGGACAACCCAGGGCGAGTAATAGAAAATCGCCGCCACCGCTGCGGTCAGGCCGAGTTGAAAGCCCTCGCCCAGCCGCCGGTAGAAGGATTCCGCCCCCTGCCCCCAGGTCAGCCAGGTGGTGAGGTAGAACGAGAGCGCGGCCATAGCGGTATAGAAGGTTGAGCGCAACGCGCTGAGCGCGAGGATGCCTCCAGGCGCATTTCTGGCGATCTGCCTGGCGGAGAGAACCAGGCCAACGGCGAAGGCCGCCCCCAGCAGCCCCAGGAGCACCAGGGGGACGGATGGCAGGTGGGTTGAGGCCCTGCCCACGCTGAAGCCGACCAAGGCCCACTGCCCCCAGCCGCGTTCGGCCACGATCTCAGCGGTGTGGACCTCATCGGGCAGGCCACGTGCCACAGGCAGGGTATCCACGCCAGGATGGGCTGGATCGGGTGCGGTCAGGACGAGATACGCGCCGCGATCATCACGGGGCAGGGCATTGGCGGGCTGGCCGTCAATGGTCACGTAGAGATAGGCGCGGTAATCGGCGCGACGCACTGTCAGCCCCAGGTCCGTCCCCCGGAAGGTGAACGTCACCCGGTCACCGCTCTGGCTGATGTCGGCCCCCAGTTCAGAGAAGCGCCAGCCGCCGGTGTATTGCGCTGCCGGATCGGTAGCCGGGTGCCAGCCGGGGTAGGCCAGAGGGGGGCTTTTCTGGGCCTGAAGCGCCGTATAGACCGGACGGGGGCGGCCATCCGGGGCGATCAGCGCGAAGCCCCAGCGGGGGTCGTCGGGGGCCGTAGGCCCATGTAACCGCTCCAGGAAAAGCGGCCCCGCCCAGGGCCATTCCAGCCGCGCCCGCTCCAGTGCCCTCAGCGTATACTCGGCCTGCTGCGCCTCGCTCACCTGTCCCCAGATGGAGGGCGGGCCGGTCCAGCCTGAGGGGAGCGCGTTCCAGCCCCAATGGCTGGCCCACAGCGCCTTGCCGCCATCGCCGTTGCGTTCCATCTCTTCCCGTAGAAGGACGAAGCGGGAGAAGTTCAGCCGGTCCGGGTCGGCGCGCCGGTCATCCGGGCCGGTGTCGTAGCCGTAGGGCTTGCCCGCGACCGCATCAAAGGCGGAGGCGGCGCCGGCCCGATACAGCGCCTGCAGGTAGAGCACATCGCTCAGGTTCTCCGGCCCGGTCTCGGTCGTCGGCGCCAGCCCGGCAGTGACGATGATCGCGTCGGGTCGGGTGGCGCGGATGGCTTCGGCAGCGGCGCGCAGCAAGGCGGCGTACTCGGCGGGGTTGGCCGGTTGCCCGCCCCAGTGCGAAGCCAGATTCGGTTCATCCCAGATCTGGTAGGCGTCTATACGGTTGCCGTAGCGCTCGGCCAGGGCGCGGGCGAAAGTGGCAAAGCTGCCGGGGAAGGTGGGCGGCGCTGTACGGCTGTGTGGCCGGTCGGGGGGCTGTGCCCAGTCCGGGCTGGTATCCAGGACGGCCAGCAGGCGGAGGTTATGGCGCTTGACGGCCTGGACAAGTTGATCCCAGGGTGCCCACTGGTATTGAGATGGCTGCGGTTCAATGTCGGCCCAGGCGAATGTCTGGCGCACCCAGGTGGCGCCGACCGCCTGGGCCTGGTCCAGCGCTCGCTCCAGTGCGGCAGGCGGCAGGCCCACCAGGTCCACATTCAGGCCCAGAGTCACGCCCGCGTGGGCAATGGGACCGGGCAGACCGGCAGTTGTGCCCCGCGTCAGGGCACGTTCCCGCACAATCAGTCCACCTGCCAGGATGGCGGTGATGGTCAGGCCGACGATGCACAGAAGCAGGCTGAGGATGGAGGCCCGAGGACCCAGGATCGGATGGGGCGCTTCGCGTCCGACGGCGTCACCTGTTGCGTTCAGCATGTTTCTCAGGGTATGATTATACACCAAATCTGGAGCGTTTCCGCGTCGGCCTGCGCTGGCGCTCGGCTCGCGGCCCGCCGAGTGCGGTCTTAACCGCGAGTGGCTGAGAAGGAGCGATGCCTATGTCTCACCTGAACATTGGCCAGACCATTTTTGAATGGGGTTCCCGCACGTATGTGATGGGCATTATCAATGTCACACCGGACTCGTTCTCTGGCGATGGGTTAATGGCCTTGGGGGAAGGTTGGGTGGAGGCGGCAGTGGCCCAGGGCGTGCGCTTTGCCCAGGAGGGAGCCGATATCCTGGATGTGGGCGGGGAATCCACCCGACCGGGCGCTGCGCCGGTCAGCGCCGAAGAGGAGATGAGGCGGGTGCTGCCTGTGATCCGTGGGCTTGCCGCTACAGTCAACGTACCCATCTCTATAGATACCTATAAAGCCGTTGTCGCCGAGGCTGCTCTGGATGCCGGGGCCAGCCTGGTCAACGATGTCTGGGGCCTGCGCCGGGACCCCGGCCTGGCGCAGGTGGTTGCTCGACGGCAGGTGCCCATTGTGCTCATGCACAACCGCAGCCGCCCGGAATACGTGGCGCGAGAGGCCCAGTTGGGCGGGCGCTATGTGGGCATCACCTACGAGGACCTGATGGCGGACGTCGCCCGTGAGTTGAAAGAGAGCATCGCGCTGGCCCATGCCAGCGGCATCCCTGATGAGCACATTATCCTCGATCCGGGGATTGGCTTTGGCAAAACCGTTGACCAGAACCTGGAACTCCTTGACCGCCTGGGCGAACTGAAGGCGCTGGGATACCCGATCCTGGTGGGGCCGTCGCTGAAGTCGTTCATCGGCTATACCCTGGGCCTGCCGCCTGATCAGCGGCTGGAGGGGACGGCGGCAGCGGTGGCGGTCGCCATTGCGCGGGGCGCCGACATCGTGCGCGTCCACCACGTGGCCTTCATGACGCGCGTGGCGCGCATGACCGACGCCATTGTGCGCCGCCGGCGGGTCGCTTCTCCGTCACTCTCCTGAGGAGGCGGCTTCAACGTTGGCTCTCGGTCACGCTGCGGGCTGATGATTTCGCGGGGGCGGCTGCCCGTGCTCCTGACCATGAGGGCGGCTTCAACGTTGGCTCTCGGTCACGCTGCGGGCGGCGGCCAGGGACAGGCATTAGACACGGTGACGATCATCACCGTTTCGCCGTAAGCGGTGGCGGCCGTGAACGCCTCGCGCAAGGCCTCCCATAGCGTGGCCTCATCCCCGGCGATCAATGTGCTCATCGCACCCGGCTGCACCTCCAACCCGCGCTCGCGCCAGAGAGCCAGGGCCGCATCAATGGGCGGACTGAGATGTTCCTGGCGCAGTGGGTAGAGGCTCACCTGCGCGGTCAGGCCGGTGGGTTGGCGTGACAATTTGACCTCTGTTGTCATTCATACCTCCTGTGTGACCAGGGTCACGCGCAAGCCGATGAACGCGCCCAGCGGTAGCCAGGAGGACCGGCGGGGCCAGGGGCCCGGCAAGAGCGTGGTGCGCCAGGTGATATGGATAATGCGGTTACCCAGCGCCTGTTGCACCAGCCGTGCCAGTTCAAACGGGGAATAAAAGTGCGCGGCCTGCCACAGGGCCAGTCGGCTGCGCCGGCGCTGCCAGGCCAGCGGATGCCAGCGGTTGAGAACGCCCAGCACAATCCCCAGCCGTGCCACACGCGCCGCCTCTTGGAGCGCACGGACCGGCTGAGGCAGAAACTCCAGGGTGGTGATCAACAAGGCGACATCAAAAGCAGCGGTGGCGAAGGGCAACGCTCCTGCGTCGGCGCGCACCAGCATGACGCCACCCCGCCGGGCGGCCTCGCCCAGCATGGGGGCGGAACTATCCATCCCCACCACGCGGTAGCCTGCGCTGGCCAGCCAGCGCGCAAAATGCCCGGTGCCTGTGCCGATCTCCACTGCGGTTTGGGCCTGGGGCCAACCGGCCAGTAACTGCCCCAGCAGGCCGCGCTCCGCTTCATCGGCAATGCGACCCTCCGTCTCATACCAGGCCTCATAGCTGGCGGCCAAGGCCGGATCGTCAAAGGGGTTGGGCCTGGCCGCCGGGCCATGCTCCCCGTTCATGGCCATCCTCCTGAGAGGCGCATTCGCTCCAAGGCACAATCCAGGGCCTGGGGCGATTATAAAGCAAATCGCCCACGACCGCTTCCAGGCGTGGGCGATTTGCTGGCTGAATGAAGATCCTCCGTCCTCTGACCCTTATTTCACCTTGATACTGACCTTCTTGGGCAGGACTGTGGGCGCCTTGGGCAGGGTGACGCGGAGCACGCCATCGGTGTACTCGGCCTCAATCTTGTCCACGTCCACCTCGGTGGGCAACTCAATGGTGCGGTAGAAGCTGCCACGCGGGCGCTCGCAGCAGTAGTAGTCCTCGTCCTTCACCTCCGCCGGGGCCTTGCGCTCCGCCTTGAGGTGCAGGACGCCGCCAACCACAGAGATGTCAATGCTTTCCTTGTTCACGCCTGGCAGCTCCGCTTCCACGATCAGCTTATCACCGCGATCAAAGAGGTCCACCGCAGGCACCCAGACCCGTTCTCGCGCGCCCCGCCGCCGGGCCCACCAGGGCCGGCCCCAGCGGAACGGCCAGTCTTCAAAGAAGCGGTTCATCTCAGCTTCCAACTCCCGGAATGGATCCCATCGCTCAATAGCCATCGCCATCACTCCTTTCATCCCAGTTGTTTCATGTATGCATGGCCCCGATGCGCCTTCGTAGGGGCAGGTCTCAGGCCTGCCCCCACAGCTTTCATCGGTCCATCCCATTAGATGCACAACGCTGACAGGGGGTTACATCCTAGGGTCGCGCAGATTGACAACTTCACACGCCTGTGTTAGTCTCAGGGGCGGAGGCATTCCCCCTATGCGCATGTCACAACTGTTTGGCCATACTCTGAAGGAGGCCCCGGCGGAAGCCGAGCTGATCAGCCACAAGCTGGCCCTGCGCGCCGGGTTGATCCGTCCTCTGGCGGCGGGACTGTACACGTATCTGCCACTGGGCTGGCGCGTCATCCAGAAGATCGCGGCCATCCTGCGCCAGGAGATGGATGCCCTCGGCGCACAGGAGATGCTCATGCCCGTGCTCCAGCCCGCCGACATCTGGGCAGCGACCAGCCGGCTGAGTTCCATTGGCCCGGCGCTGCTGCGCCTGCGCGACCGGAGCGGCCGGGAGATGGTCCTGGCCATGACGCATGAGGAGGCTGTGACCGTCCATGCCCAGACCGAGATCGCCTCGTACCGTGACCTGCCGCGCGTCATCTATCACATTCAGACCAAGCTGCGCGATGAGCCGCGCCCGCGTGGCGGCCTGTTGCGCGTGCGCGAGTTCCTGATGAAGGACGCCTACAGCCTGCACGCTGACAGCGCCGACCTGGACGCCTTCTACCCGCGTATGCTCCAGGCGTATCGCAATATCTTTCAGCGATGTGGCGTCCCTGTCCTGGAGATAGAGGCCGATGTGGGTATGATGGGCGGTAGCGGCTCGCACGAGTTCATGGCGCTGCACCCGGCAGGTGAAGACACGATCATCCGCTGCCCAACCTGCGGCTACGCGGCCAACGCCGAGGCTGCGGTGTTTGACAAGGCTATAGGAACTCAGAGGAACTTGGAGGAACTCGGAGGAACTCAAGAAGGTCTCCTTCCAACGAAGGTGGCGACGCCGGGCTGCACGACGATTGCCAGCGTGGCGGCCTATGTGGGCGTGCCTACCCGCCAGACGATGAAAGCGGTGTTCTACACGGCGGCGAGAGCCGGGCGGGAGGAGCTGGTCTTCGTCGTCATCCGCGGCGACCTGGAGGTGAATGAGACTAAACTGATGAACGTCCTGGGCGTAGAGGCGCTGCGCCCGGCGACGGACGACGAAATCCGTGCGGTGGGCGCCGAGCCGGGCTACGCCTCGCCGGTGGGGTTGCCGGTGCGTCAGGGCGATGAGGTAGGCATCCTGGTTGTCGCCGATGATTCGGTGCTTACAGGAGCATTCGTCGCCGGGGCGAATGAGGCTGGATACCATCTGGCAGGGGTCCGTTACGGGCGTGACTTCACCGCCACGATTGTGGCCGACATCGCCCTGGCCACAGCCGGACAACGCTGTGCCCGCTGTGGTGGCACGCTTTCCGCTGAGCGTGGGATTGAGTTGGGCCACTGCTTTAAACTGGGCACGCGCTACAGTGCGCCCACGAACACAACCTACCTGGACGCCAACGGCCAGCAGCAGTTGGTCGTGATGGGGTCGTATGGGATTGGCCTGGGGCGGCTGATGGCGGCGATTATTGAGTTTCACCACGACGAACAGGGCATCGTCTGGCCGCCGGCCGTGGCACCGGCGCAGGTGCATCTGGTGTCGTTGGGCCGGGAGGGGGAGGTGCACCAGGCCGCCGAAGCGTTGTATGCCGACCTGCGGGCGCGGGGCGTTGAGGTCCTGTACGATGACCGCGACGCCAGTCCGGGGGTTAAATTCGCCGACGCCGACTTGATCGGCGTGCCCCTGCGCCTGACGGTGAGCCGCCGCAGCCTGGAGGCGGGCGGGGTGGAGGCCAGGTGGCGATGGGAGGCGGAGAAACGCGTGGTGCCGGCGATGGAAGTGGAGGGGTTGTTGAAGCGCAGTCTCAGTAGTTCATAGATTTATCCCCCAACCCTCCCCCTTGCGGGGGAGGGAGCCACACCTGTTCCCTCCCCCATTCAGGGGGAGGGCCAGGGAGGGGGTGACGGATCTGTGATTTATCGGGTCTAGAGGCGAGTTCGCCACTGCAATTTGCATGAGCAGGCTGAAGGAGCTAGGCCCTGTCTGCAAAATGCTGTAGAATAGGAGGTATGAGTCCAAAACAACATAGGCATGAGCTAACCGATGCACAATGGGAGCGGCTACAGCCTTTG
>DAOUBF010000081.1:0-19150 GCA_034432795.1 Anaerolineae bacterium | reverse complement strand
TCGTGAACTGCCAGGGGGGTACTTCGTGTTGCCTGCATCTGCCTCTCTAAGCCCAAGTGCGCAGAAGGTCCAGGATACGCTTAAAGCCCTGGGCTTCTCCTATCAGGTGATAGAGCTACCGCAGACCACGCGCAGCGCTGCCGAAGCGGCTCAGGCGATTGGCTGCCGGGTGGAGCAGATCGCCAAGTCGTTGGTCTTCAAGCGTAAGCATACGCAGAAGCCGGTCCTGGTCATCGCCAGTGGCCCGAACCGCGTCAACGAGAAGACAATCGGCGCGTATCTTTCCGAGCCGGTTGAGCGCGCCGATGCCGATTTCGTGCGCCAGCGGACGGGCTTCGTCATCGGCGGCGTCCCGCCTGTGGGCCATCTGGAGCCGCTGGAGACCTTCATTGATGCCGATCTCATGCATTATGAGGAGATCTGGGCCGCCGCTGGCACGCCCCACGCGGTTTTCAAGCTCACTCCAGCGGACCTGGTGAAGATGACCGGCGGTCGTGTGGTTGCCATTACATGAACTATCGGGTAAATTTAAGGGGAACTTTTTTGTTTCATGGAGAGGAACTGGATGAGTGTAACGGAGGCGAAAGTCATAGAGGTCTCGTCCGATACGTTTGCGCAAGAGGTGTTGGCGCGCTCGCGGGAGGTCCCGGTTATCGTGGACTTCTGGGCGCCCTGGTGTGGCCCCTGTCGGGTGCTGGGGCCGATCTTGGAGAAGCTGGCGCGGGAGGCCAACGGCACCTTCCGCCTGGTGAAAGTCAACGTGGATGAAAACCCCGATCTGGCCGCACGCTACGGCGTGCAGGGTATCCCCGCCGTCAAAGCGTTCCGCGATGGCCGGGTCGTCTCTGAATTCGTCGGCGCGCTGCCGGAAGCGGTGGTGCGCAACTGGCTGAGCCGGGTCGTGCCGCCCCGCGTGGATAAACGCCTGGAGCAGGCCCAGGCGCGGGCACTGGCCGGTGCGCTGGATGAGGCCGAGGCCCTATATCGCCAGGTGCTCGCCGATGAACCGAACAACACTACCGCGTTGATTGGCCTGGCTGACCTGCTCGCCGTGCGCAACCGGCCGGAGGAGGCCAGCCAACTCCTTGACCGGCTGCCCGCCGATGCCGCCCTCTCCCCGGCGGTCAGGCAACTGCGTAACCTGTTGAGCTTTCAGCTTGAGGCCCGTAACCTGGAGGAGGAGCACATCAGCCGCCTGCGGCTGGCGGGCGATCCGGACAACCTGGAGGCGCGTTGGGCACTGGCCACCCGGCTGGCCGCGCAGCGGCACTACCGGGAGGCGCTTGAACATTACCTGGAGATCGCTCGGCGCGACCGCAAATACCGTGACGACGGCGCGCGTAAGGCCATGCTGGCGATCTTTGAGATCCTAGGCCCGGATAGCCCGCTGACGAAGGAATACCAGGCGCGGCTGGCGAATGTGCTGTATTGACGGAGGACGAAAGACGGAGGACGGAGGCGCCTCCGTCCTCCGTCCGCTTCAGGGCATTTGCTGTGGCTCGGTAGCGGCGCTGATCACCGCAGGCTCGCTGCCAAAGCCATAACGTAAGACGTAGTCTTTGTTCCCTTCTTGGGCATGGCAGCCGTAGCACATGCCCACCTTGCCTTCGGCATCCACTTTGCCGTCGGGCGTCACTTTTGCCCAGAACCAGTCGTTGTGCTCCGGATCGTAGCCCTTGACCTTGTACATGACGGTCAGGGCATCCAGGTTACCGGGGCTGGCGGGGTCATTGCCGGTGTAGTTCTCCTTGACGATGATAGAGCCTTCCGGCAGTTGTCCTTTGAAATCCCTGGCGGCATTCAGGGCGATGTCATTGACATAAATGCGGACGACGCCGCCGTGCGGGGCACCGCTCTTGAGGAGCGTGGTGAAGTCATTCCACTGATCCTTGGGCCAGGTGCCCCATTGTTTGTATGGGTGGGTCTGGCTGATGTAGGTGAATAGCGCTTTGCCATCGGCGGCTGGCAACTGGGCGGCGGGTTGCCCGCCACAGGCCGCCACGATCAAGGCTACCGCGCCTGCTAGAAGCATCAGACGCAGTTGGGGCGGATTCGCTCGGTTTGCCATGCGGTACCTCCTGCGAGGATGATCGGCACAGGGCGCACTGCTGACCCACCTGGTTAACTCTATCGTACATCAAGATCATGGGTTCTCTATGTAAGGGCGCTTACTGGAGGGTGATTCGGGGCGGGATGAACTGTCCTTAACGAAATTCTCATCTGGCATTCATTTCTCTTTCATCTACGCGCGTTATAATAGCGCTCTGATCTTTCCAGGGTTAAGCGGATAGCCATGATCGCGTATTGCGCCATGCTGATCTTGTGTAGATACCCAGAGGCAACTGTCCGGTTGCCTTTCTGTCCCCCACGCTGACACCTCCCGACTCCAACGAATACATTCTCATCGGTGAGCACCGGTATGGTCACAATGACCAGGGCCAAGTTCCCTATGCTTACAACGGCCAATGCCTTTCTCAGGATCAGCCCGACGCAGCGCGTGCGAGCGTTCAGGCTCGCGCTGGCGGGGCTGCTGAGCCTGGCGATCTACATTTATGCCTTTGTTCAGCCTTATCACCTGGCGCGCTGGTGGTCTTATGCGCAACGCACGATCGCTAAGATCACGGGCTATGACCAGTCTGTTGGCATTCTCTATGTCTTAGCGATGGCGGCGCTCTTCGTGCTGTACGGATATGCCTGCCGCGCTGCCCAAGGGCGCCATCCCGCACTTACATGGGCTGTTGTCATTCTGGGGATCATCGCTTTCAATGTGGCCCTGCTCCAACTGTACCCGGTGGATTCCAACGACATTTTTGACTACATTATCCGCGCCCGGATGACGGCCTACTACGGTGCGAACCCGTTCTATCGGGTGCCAGCCGAGTTTCCCACCGATCCGTTCCAGGCCTACAATGGCTGGGATCGCATCCCCTCCGCTTATGGCCCCTTATGGGAGCTTATCGCGGCGGCAGGCGCCTGGATCGGGGGCAATGCCGCACCCTATCGCGACACCCTGATCCGGAATGTTCTGGTGTTCAAGCTGATCGCCGTCTTGGGTTATGCAGGGACAGCGCTGGTCATTGGCCTGATCCTGCGCCGCCACGCGCCGGAACGGGCGCTTGTTGGCGTTGTCCTGTTTGCCTGGAACCCGCTGGTCATTTACGTCACTGCGGGGAATGGCCACAACGATGCGGTGATGGCTTTCTTCATTGTTTTGGGGTGCTATTGGTTGCTGCGGCGGCGGTTCACGCTGGCGGCGCTGGCGCAAACGGCGGGCGCGCTGGTCAAATTCGTCTCCATCCTGCTTGTCCCTATTGTTGTGATCACGGCGCTCAGGCAGTTCAAGACGTGGCGCGAGCGAGGCCGGTATGTCCTGGTCACGGGGACATTGTGTGGGGTGCTGGTGGCTATGGCTTACGCGCCTTTCTGGCAGGGCGGTGATATTCTGGGGTTAGGGCGGCGCGGCGAGATGTTTACGACCTCCCTGCCTGCCGTAGTCCGAATGGCGCTAGAGCCTGGCCTGGGGGCCCGGCTTGCTGACCATCTGGCTGCCTATGTGGGGCTTTTCCTGCTGGCGGCCTGGCTGATTCGGCAATTGCGCCGGGTAGGGCGGAGTGACGATCTGTGGGTCGCCGTGCGTGCCAGCCTGTCGCTTGTGTTGTTCTATCTATTGGTGAGCATCCTCTGGTTCCAGTGGTGGTATGTTGTCTGGCCGCTGGCATTGGCCGCGCTGATGCCGGGGGACGTGTTTTCGCGCGGGGCGATGCTTTTCTCCTTTGCTGCTCTGTGGAAGATGCCGGTGTACGACTTCCTGCTGATGTACAGCCCCAAAGCGACCACAGCCGCGTATTGGGAATACCGCATCACCCCGGCGACGTTGGGTGTGCCCTGGGTCTATTTTGCCTGGCAGGCGATGAAGGCCAGGTTGAAAGCCTATGCCGCCGATCTCAACCGATGGAGGCAACGTCGTGTGGTTATCCCCATGCTGCCCCGCCTGGCCCAGCCCTTCCAGGGGCATCCACACCGTCGGCGGCGACCGGCGGTTGTGCCGGTGTATTATCGGGGGGCGCGGACTAAGCGGCCCTCTGGCCTGCGGAAATAGGCATATTGGCGTAGCCCCCTTCCCGCCATTTGGCGCTTCCTCCAGTTCGCTCCATGTGATAGGCTTATCCCTTGAAGGGATGCCTTCAGTATCTACGGTGAAGTATGGGCCGCATGGATCACGCTGCAACGGCGGCGACGAAAGCGCGCTACAACCGTATTGCGCCATTCTATGACCTGATGGAGGCGCTTGTTGAGCGTGGTTTTCGGGCCTGGCGGGAGAAACTCTGGCGCCAGGCCACTGGGGACATCCTTGAAGTCGGTATTGGTACGGGCAAGAACATCCCTTATCACCCGCCCGGGGCGAAGGTCATTGGCATTGATCTCGCCGATCAGATGCTGGCGCGGGCACGCCAACGCGCCCGCGCGTTAGGGGCACGCGTGGACCTGCGTGAAGGCGATGTCCAGGCGCTCGCCTTTCCCGACAACACGTTTGATACGGCGGTGGCCACCTTCGTCTTCTGCTCGGTGCCCGATCCGGTGCGCGGGCTGCGCGAGTTGCGGCGGGTGGTTAAGCCCGGCGGCCGTATCCTCCTGCTGGAACATGTGCGCCTGGATAGCCTGGCCGGGCGTATTATGGACCTGCTTAACCCGCTTGTCGTCCGTATCATTGGGGCAAATATCAACCGGCGAACTTTAGAGAATGTCAAGGCCGCCGGCCTGGAGATTGAAAACGTTGAGCATCTCGGCCCGATGGGCATGGTGAAGCTCATCGTGGCGCGTCCGGGGAAGCCGGAGGCGGAAAGGAGCTATGATGGGTATGCAAACGGCAAATGAAATCAAAACCAAAGCGCGCCAGGTGATCTTGCCTGTTATGGGCATGTCGTGCGCGAGCTGCGTCCGTACGATTGAGGGTGCGCTCGGCAACCTGCCCGGTGTTGAGGGGGTGAGCGTGAACCTGGCGGGTGGCAAAGTCAGCGTTGTCTATGACCCGACGCGTGTGAACATCGCCCAACTGACAGAAACCATCCGCGATGTTGGCTATGAGGTCGGCATTGCGGAGGTCAAGTTGCACGTCACCGGCATGACCTGTGCCTCGTGCGTGGAGCACGTTGAGCGTGCCCTGCGCGAACTGGAGGGGGTACAGGAGGCCGTGGTCAACCTCGGCCTGGAGACGGCGCGGGTGACCTACATCCCTGGCGTCGTCAGCGTCAGCCAGATGAAGCGCGCCATCCGTGAGATCGGCTATGGGGCGGAGGAGAAAAGCGAAGGCGTAGAGGCCCTGGACCGGGAGAGGGAGGCCCGCCAGCGCGAGATCCGCCGCCAGGGGCTGTACCTGGCCTTCACCATCCCCATTGCTCTGCTGGTCATGCTGGGCACCTTCCGCGAGATGTGGATTCTGCCTCGCTTTGTCCCGGAATGGCTGGGCTACAAATGGGTGTTGGGCCTGTTGACCACGCCTATTGTCCTGGGGCCGGGGCGCCAATTCTTCGTGAACTCGTGGCGCGGCCTGCGCCATGGCGTTACCGACATGAACCTGTTGTACGCCACTGGCATCGGCGCGGCCTATGGCATCGCGGTGATCAACACGCTGTGGCCGAAGGCCGGCTTCGGGGGCGAAGGGGCCACTTTCTTTGAATCGGCGGCGCTCTTGACCATGTTCATCGTGCTGGGGCGCTGGCTGGAGGCGCTCACCCGCGGGCGCACCTCTGAAGCCATCCGCAAGCTGATGCGGCTGCAACCCAAGATGGCGCGGGTGCTCCACAATGGCCGCGAAGTTGAAATCCCGGCCGATGAAGTTGAAGTGGATGACATTCTCCTGGTGCGGCCAGGCGAGCAGGTGCCGGTGGACGGGATCGTGTTGGAGGGCTACTCGGCGGTAGATGAAAGTATGCTCACTGGCGAGTCGCTGCCAGTGGAGAAGAAAGCGGGCGACATGGTCATCGGCGGGACGATGAACAAGACCGGGGCCTTTAAGTTCCGGGCCACCAAAGTGGGCAAGGAGACCGTGCTGGCGCAGATCATCAAACTGGTGGAGGATGCCCAGGCGAGCAAGGCGCCTATCCAGAAGCTGGCCGACTGGGTGGCGGGGCACTTCATCCTGGGTGTGCACACGCTGGCGGTGCTCGTGTTCATCTTCTGGTTCTTTATTGGCTATGACCGCTTCTTTGATCCCAACAGCGCCTTCCTGCTTTCGCCTTACAAACTGGGGGAGATCGGCGTGTTCGGCTTTGCGCTGTTGCTCTCGGTGACCGTGCTGGTGATCTCTTGCCCCTGCGCCGTTGGGTTGGCGACACCCAGCGCGATCATGGCGGGCACAGGCAAAGCCGCCGAACATGGCGTGCTGTTCAAGAACGCGGAGGCGATTGAGAATGCCTCCAAGTTGAAGGTGATCATCTTTGACAAAACCGGCACGCTGACAAAGGGCCAGCCGTCGGTCACCGATGTGGTGGCAATGGATGACGGGCGACGGACGGCGGATGAGGGCACCGGGTTAAAACCCGGTGCTGGGGCTGTGCTGCGGCTGGCAGCGATTGCCGAGAAGAACTCGGAGCATCCGCTGGGCGAGGCCATTATGCGCGAGGCGCAGGCACGCGGCCTGGACATCCCTGAGGCCGAGTCCTTTAACGCCATTCCCGGTCACGGCGTTGAGGCGCGCTATCAAGGCCGGCAGATCCTGCTGGGCAACCGCAAGCTGATGCGCGAACGCGGCGTGGGCATCGCCCGCCTGCTGACCCAGGCGGAGGCGCTGGAGCAGGATGGCAAGACGGTGATGTTTGTAGCTGTAGATGGGCAACTAGCGGGTCTGATCGCTGTGGCGGATACGCTGAAGGAGTATTCAGCCGAGGCGATTCAGCGGCTGCATCACCTGGGCCTGGAGGTCGCCATGATCACGGGCGACAACCGCCGCACGGCGGAGGCCATCGCCCGGCAGGTGGGGATTGACCGTGTGCTGGCGGAGGTGCTGCCCCAGGACAAGGCAGAGGAGGTCAGGAAGTTGCAGGCCCAGGGGCTGAAGGTGGCGATGGTGGGGGATGGCGTGAACGATGCGCCCGCGCTGGCCCAGGCCGACGTGGGGATGGCGATTGGGTCGGGGACGGACATTGCTAAGGAGACCGGGCATGTCATCCTGATCAAGGAGGACCTGCGCGATGTGGTGGTGGCGATTGAAGTGGCGAAGGCCACGATGCGCAAGGTCAAGCAAAACCTGTTCTGGGCCTTCGCCTATAACACGCTGAGCATCCCCATTGGCGCAGGGTTATTGTATCCGGTGTTCAAGCTGGTGGTCAGCCCGGAATGGGCGGCGTTCCTGATGGCGATCAGCTCGCTCACGGTGACGTTGAACACATTGCTCATGCGCGGTTTCGTGCCCAGCCTGCGCCGGGAGGAGCGCCAGCGCGAGGCAGGGACACAGCCTCTGCTCACCGCGCCTGCGGGTGGGGTGAGATGAGGACGAAGGAGGTAAGGATGGAGCAGAGTGAATATGTGGAGCGCCAGATCGCGTGGCGGAGCGCTCTCACCTATACGGCGATTTCCCTGACGGTGGCCTTGCTCTTCTTCATCGCGGCTACGCTCAAAGGGAGTTATCCCCCTGTGGCGCGGTTTGGCGGAGCAGCCTGGGTGTTCCTGTTGACCATGATCGTGACCATGCCGCTGGTGACCTCGTGGTTCAAGCGGCGGTATAAAGGTGGGGGATAAGGTACCTAACGGATTTTCTACAGAAACCCTGGACAGCAGGCGATGGACGATGGGCGGTGGAGTATGATGAGGAGATACTGGCGGAGGGTATTGGCGCGGCCTGGACTGGTCATCGTGCTGGCTCTGGCGCTGGCGGCGTGCGACAGTTCCGACGTCGTGGGAAGCGCGGGTAATACCCGCCCACAGGCCAGCGCTCCCGCCCTCACTCAGGTGAGCGAAGGCGGCCAGGTGAGCGTTGAGGTCACCTGGTTAGGCCCGGCGGCCGGACCGGTGTTTGAGGTGGCGATGAACACGCACTCGGTGGACCTGGATGGTTACGATCTGGCGAAGCTGGCCGTGCTGCGCACCGACAAGGGGCAGGAGGTGCGGCCTAGCCGCTGGGATGCGCCCGCAGGCGGACATCACCGCCGTGGGACGCTTGCCTTCCCGGATAAAGCGCCCGATGGCGGCCCGCTGATCGGGCCGAATACCGCCTGGATAGAACTGGTCATCCGTGATGTCGCCGGGGTGCCGGAGAGGGTGTTCCGATGGACGCCGTAGCGCAAGGCCGACGGAGGATAGAGGCTTCGGTTCTCGGTTCTTGGCCCCACGTCTCCCTTGGCCTGCTCGCCGCCCTGGGCCTGTTGGTGTTCTATCTCGGCGTCATCACCCTGGCGCAGGACTGGGGCCACGCTATCCGGCAGCTTGCTGCGGATCGCTGGTTCGTGGCTGCGATTATCACCGGCTTCGGCACACAGGTGGGGCTATTCAGCTATCTCCGTCGCCTGCATCGCCAGGCGATGGCTGGCGGCCTGGTGGTAAGCACCGGCACGAGCACGGCGGCAATGCTGGCCTGCTGCGCCCACCATCTGACCGAGGTCGCGCCCATTCTGGGGCTTTCAGGCGTGGCCATCTTTCTCAATGTGTATAAGCTGCCGCTGCTGTGGCTGGGCATCGTGATGAACCTGGTGGGCATCGGTTACATGTTCCGGAAGGTGCGCCAGCAGCGCAGCCTGACCTGCCATGCTCCCCTGCAGAGCACCTTGCCGATTGCGTCAGTTCAACCGGAGGGATACAATGCCGGGGAAGATCGCATGAAAGGAGGTGATATGGAGATGGTGAAGGACCCGGTGTGTGGGATGGAGGTGGACCCCCAGACCACGACCTTAAAAGCGGAGTACAAAGGGCAGACCTATTACTTCTGCGCCCCTGGCTGCAAGCGGGAGTTTGAGAGGAACCCGGAGAAATATGTAGGGAAGGTAGTTGAGCACGGGGGGCATCACCATTAAGCCCCCCTTATGATCTGGGTGTGGCAGAGACCTGGCAGGTCTTCAAGACCTGCCAGGTCTGGTCTTCCACATAGGGCCAGGGGCGGCCTGTCAACGCCGATAGTTGAAGATCACCTTACTGCCGTCGCGCTCCAGGTTGAAAGGCAGTTCGCGCAGGCCGTGTAGCGCGGCGCGCACGTCATCGCGGCGGCTGCGCGGGCAGTACAGCAGGAGGAAACCGCCCCCGCCGGCGCCGGTGATCTTCCCTCCTAAGGCGCCGGCCTTGCGTGCCGCTGCGTACATCTCATTTATAACGCCGTTGGACACCTTGCTGGCGAGTTGCTGCTTCAGCAGCCAGCTCTGGTGCAGGAGTTCGCCTACGCCATCAAAGTCGCCTGCCTGCAGCCGGTCAACGGCCTCCAGCGCCATCCGCTTGAGCGCCCGCAGCACTTCCAGGCGCTCGCTGATATTCGCCTTTTGCTCGGTGAGCACGTCAGATGACTGGCGGGAGATGCCCGTGTAGAACAGGAGCAGGTGCTCATTCAGACGCCGCTTGATGCTTTCATCCAGGGCCACCGAGCGCACGCTGACGTGGCCATTGCGGCTGAAGCGCATGAAGCGCAGGTTGCCGTAGGCAGCAATGTATTGGTCCTGCACACCGATGGGCTTGCCCAGGGTATCAATCTCAATCCGGCAGGCTTCCATGGCTAACTGCCTGGGCGTGACCGAATGGCCCAGGTAGGCGTGCATGGCATTGAGCAGCCCGACCGTCACACTGGACGATGATCCCAGCCCGCTGCCCGCCGAGGGGATGTCGGCCATGGTGGCAATCTCCACGCCCTTGGTGATCCCTGTCAGCTTCAGGGCCTCGCGCACCAGTTCGTGCTGCACCTGGTCCACGCGTTCCACCATTTCGGTGCGCGTGTAGCCGACGCGGATGAGATCATCAAAGCGCTCCTTGATGATGACGTAGACGTATTTGTCTATGGCCGAACTGAGGACGCAACCGCCTTCCCGCTCAAAATACTCGCGGAAGTCGGTCCCGCCCCCGAAGAGGCTGATGCGTAGCGGTGTCTGTGTGATGATCATACCGATACTGCCAGACAGGACGGAGGACGGACGACCCTATCCTCCGTCCTCCGTCCGTTCCACGAGTTCCTGGAGTTCCTACGCTTCTCCTCTTTGCCAGCCCAGATGAGACAGCCCGATCTCCAGCGCCGACTTGATGCCGGCCCAGGTGTTCAGGCCCTTCAGGAAGGTCAGGATCGGGCCGGGGCGCATGGCCCACTCGCGGAAGGCGCGCCGCTGCCAGTATTCCAGTTCCTCGGCGCTCAGGCCGCCGGGGTAATCCAGGACTGTGGAACGGTCCATGTCCACTTCCTCCCAGCGCGTGCCGGGGCGGAACCAGCCGTTCTCCACCACTTCAAAGAAGAAGGGAGTACCCGGATAGGGCGCGGCAATGTGGAAGAGGGCGATATCCAGCGGCAGCGCCTTGGAGAAACGGATGGTGTCCTGGATGGTCTCCACCGTCTCGCCGGGCAGGCCAATGATGAAATAGCCCCAGTTCTTGATGCCCGCCTTCCTGGCCCAGGTCAGCGCCCGGTGGGCCTGCTCCATCTTGTAGCCTTTGTGCGCCCGCTTGAGGATGAGTTCGTTGCCGCTCTCAATGCCCCAGGAGATCACCCAGCAGCCGCTCTTGGCCATCAGGTTGATCATCTCCTCATCTACGTAGTCCACCCGGCTGTTACAGGTCCACTTGATCTTCAGCCCCTCCTGGAGGATCAGCTTGCACAGATTAACGACCTGGTCGCGGTTCACTGTGAACAGGTCGGCGTACATGTGAATGTTGTAGATGCCGTAGCTGTTAAGCAGCTTGATCTCCTCAACGAGCAACTCCGGCGAGCGCAGGCGGACGGAGTACTGGTAGGAGACGTGCTTGATGCAGTACTTGCAGCCCGCCGGGCAGCCACGGCTGGTGACGATGAAGGTGTACGGCCCCTTGATCATGGGCATGCGGTACTTGTCCAGGGGCAACAGGTCGTGGCGCGGGATGGGCAGGTCATCCAGGCTCTTGATGAAGGGGCGGTCCCAGTTGACCGTGATCTCGCCCTTGCGCCGCCAGCCCAACCCCTTGATGCGGGCCAGCTTGTCCTCCAGAGAGGTATCGCCATAGCTGTTGATCGGCTGCCAGGTGGGGTCATGCTCGCGGAAGAGCTTTTCCAGCATGGGCGAGAGCGGCTCGGTGCGGTTCTCATGCGCGTCAATCAGTTCGCGCAGCGTCAACTCCGGCTCGCCCCGTAGCACATAGTCCAGCGCCGGGAACGATTGCAAGGTCTCGCGCACCATGGGGGTGACGTGGGTGCCGAAGGCCATTGTCTTGGCGCCCAGGCTGCGCGCCAGAAAGACGCCATACATGTCGTTGGTCAGCGTGGGCGCGGTGCACTGGGTCAGATAATACTTGGGGCGCCGGTCGCGCAGGATACGCTCAAACTCGTCCCAAGGCATACGCTCGGCAATGGCGTCTATGATCTCCACACTGTAGTCGGGCGCGAGCAGCGCGGCCATCTGGGCCAGGGAGACCTGGGGCCAGATCATGTTCTCACGGCTGCGGCGGCCCACGCGATGCTGGGTGCGGATCCAGATGGCGCCGTCGGGCGAGGGCGGATTGACCAGGAGCACGTCCACCTTGTGCTGATCGCTCTTGGTGATCTGGTGTTGCCACACAGCTAGGTCAGCATCCGGGAAACGGGCCGCTGGCAGCTTAGGAATGCGCCGCGTGCCGAGATTATCACGGATGTCCTGTGGAAGCTCATCTTGCAAGTGGATATTCATGGCTATTCCTTCCCCAATAGGAAACGTCACAACTATTCTGACGTTTCAGGCTTGATAGGCGGGTATAGAAACCCGCCCTACTGTTCATTCCCCATTCAAATCGTTCGCCGCGCTCAGTTCCCGTTGGCTCAGTTCCGACAGGATGCGTGCCAGGAACCATGAGCATACCAATTGCAGGCCGGTGAGCACGAGCAGCGCGCTGCAGGCGGGCGCGAACCAGGGCGCAGGCGCCGTGGGTGCGGTCCAGTGGTAGCGTACCGCCAGGAGATAGATGATAATGCCCGCCAGCCCGCTGAGCAAGCCCAACCACCAGAAATCGCGCTCCAGGGGATGTTTGAACAGCGGGCGGCCAAACAGCCCCTGGCGGATATGGCGCTTGTGGAAGAGCGACACCAGGTCGTTGAACAGCGTCCCAATGGAGAACAGGTTGACGCCTGCCACGATCAGGACCAGCGCAGCGAAGAAGCGCGGGAACGGCCAGGCGCCGTCCTGGCGCAGCGCCAGGGAGACGGCGGCGACCAGGACGCCCAGGAGCGCCAGGCCAACGCCCGCCATGCCGAAGATGCGCACCGGGTTGTAGGTGAGCGCGGTCCAGACGATAGAGCGCAGGAAACGCATACCGTCGCGGATGACGCTGAGCTTGGAACGGCCCACACGCTCGCGGTAGGGGATAGGCACCTCCACCATGGCCAGGTTCTCGTGCAGCGCCCGTGTGCTCATCGCCGGGGTGAAGTCCAGGCCGTCCGGCAATGGATACAGGATCGGCAGGGCTTCGCGGCGGAAGACGCGCATCCCGCTGGCGGTGTCGCGGATGCGGGCGTTGCCCACCAGACTGAGCAGGAGGGCGAAGAGGCCATTGCCCAGCCGTCGCACGTGAGGCATCTCGCTCTCCCCGCCGGACATGCGCGACCCCACCACCAGGTCTGCCCCCAGGTCCAGGGCTACACGGCACAGTTCCGGAAACGCTTCAGGCGGATAGGTGCCATCGGCGTCCAGGAAGGCCAACAGGTCGCCCTGAGCGTGGCGGAAGCCGGTTTTGAGCGCCGCGCCGTAGCCGCGATTGCGGCTGTGGCGGATCAGGCGCACCATGTCCGGGTATGCACGCATGTAGCTCTCCACGATGTCCGGCGTGGCGTCCTGAGAGCCATCATCCACGACGATGACCTCCAGCGGCCCGATGCCCACGGCGAGCAGGGCCGATCTGACCGCCAGGACGCGCTCAAGGATGGCGCCGATGCCTGCCTCCTCGTTGAGCGCCGGGATGACGACGGAGAGCGCCGCCGCCCGATCCCGGACCGGCGAACTGGCGTCAGCGGTGACAACGCCGATCCCCGCCTCGTGCTGTTTAGTGATAGATGGTTGCCCGCTGAAAGCTGGCTGTGCGATTGATGCCATTGGTCCCAATTTCCTTGATCACGCGGGCCGGGACGCCAGCGACGACGGTATGCGGCGGTACATCCTGCGTCACCACAGCCCCGGCGGCGATGACGGCGCCTTTGCCGATGTGCACGCCATCGGTGATGATCGCCCCTGACCCAATCCACACATCATCTTCAATGACAATGCCCTGAGCGGTGATGCCCTGCTCAATAAAGGGCCGCGTGGGGTCGTCAAACACGTGGTCCACCGCCACGATCTGGGTGAACGGCGACGTATACACCCGGTCGCCGATGGTCACGCCGCCCTGCCCCCGAATGACGGTGAACTCGCTGATCAACCCATCGCGCCCGATCTTGATCCCGGAGTGGGGCATGTTGCGGAAGTTGTACACGTGCAACTCGGCGTGGTGCATCACCAGCGTATTTTCTCCGATCTCTACCCCATTGGGGCAGGCGTGAATGTACACCCCCTCATCCAGGTATACGCCGCGCCCCAGGCGGATATGGCTGGCGAAGCGCAGGCGCACACCTGCCTCAATGGCCACCGGCCCGTCCATCTTCAGGATCAGCCGGTACAATAGCGCCCGCAGGCCGATGCCGATGATCGTCGGCACCCAGCCCACCAGCGCGAACAGCGTTTGCTCCAGGATGTAGCGCGGCAGGCTGGCCGCCTGGCGACTCAGATAAAGCCGAATGCCTCCGTTTGCTGTCGTAGCGCTCATCGCTCCGCTGAGTCTAGTAGGCCCCCTGCTTTCGCAGCACCGCCGGTATGGTCTGGTACAGCAGCCACAGGTCCAGCCAGATGGAATAGTTCCGGATGTAGTGCAGGTCCAGCCGGACACGTTCCGGGTAAGGGATGTCGCTGCGCCCGCTCACCTGCCACAGGCCGGTAATGCCCGGCTTGACCGCCAGCAGGCTCAGGTAGCGCCGCCCGTAGTGGCCGATCTCCTCCGCCGTGATCATGCGCGGGCCGACCAGGCTCATCTCGCCGCGCAGGACGTTGAAAAGCTGGGGCAACTCGTCCAGACTGGTGCGCCGCAGGAAGTGCCCGGCCTGCGTGATGCGCGGGTCGTTCTTCAGCTTGCCGGTCTTGCGTAACTCCTGCTCCAACTCTGGGTGCTGGCGCAAAATCTCGTCGCCATTGATCACCATGGTGCGGAACTTGAAGGCGTCAAACAGCTTGCCGCCCGCGCCGACCACGCGCCGCCGGTAGATGACCGGGCCGGGCGAGTCCAGTTTCACCCAGATGGCGATCAGGGCGAACACGGGCAGCAGGGCGATGATGGCGAGGCTGGCGAGCATATAGTCCATCAGGGTCTTCAGGACGACATCCAGGCCGGTCAGCCGCATCTTATTCAGGCTGAGCAGCGGCACAGAGCCGATCTCCTTGACGCGCATCCCGGTCGCCATGATCTCGTACATGCCCGAAGACAGGCGGATGGTCACATCCGGCACCGTGCCAAAGGCCACGAACAGGTCAAAAAGCTGCTCCCGTGACAGCGCCGTTGTAGCCACAATGATTTCTTCTACGCCGGTGCGGTCCACCAGGTCGCGCAGCGCCGTAGATGACCCGATGACCCGCAGGCCGGACACAACCTCTTCGCCCTCGTGTCGGCTGTCATCCACAAAGCCGACCAGGCGCAGGCCTGAGCGGGGCGCCGCCAGGATTTGCTCGGCGATCGCCTGGGCCTCTTCATTGGCGCCGACGATCAGCGCCTGGGTCACCAGGTGCCCGCTGGCCCGCAGCCGGTACACCATGCGGCGCATGGCGAAGCGCCCCATGCCCACAAAGACGATGGTGGATAGCCAGGCAAGCAGCAGCCAGGCGCGGGCGATGACGAAATCGGGGTAGAAGAAGCTGCCGAAGATCAGGGCCATCATCCCCAGGCTGGCGCCATAGACCACATACTGGTACTCGGTGGCCCCGCCCCACAGCGAGCCGACATCGTACAGACGCACTGCGGCGAAGATGGCCAGTTGAATCGGTATCAACGCCAGGCTCAACCGCAGGTAAGAATCAATCGGCGAGACCGGCGGCTCGTAGAACAGGGGGAAATGGATGGCAAAGCGCATGTAAGTGGCGACGACGAGCGCCAGCCCAATCGCTGTTGTGTCCAGCAAGATGAGGACTGCCAGGAGCCAGCGCTGACGGGCGGCCCGGCTGGCACTGGATGCCAGGCGTCGCTGTTGAGCTTGCTGCAGGAGAACGTAGCTATCCATCACAGCCTCTACTCAACCGTCATCGTTGGGGGGGAGGGGATAAGGAGTTCCTGGGAACTCAGAGGAGCGTCCCTGAGTTCCCACGCGTTCACCTGAGTTCCGATGAGTTGAGCGGCGAAGCGGGCGTGGCGCGAAACCGATTCGCCGTTGGTCAGTTCCGGGTAGATCTGCGCCGTGTTGGCCAGGTAGAGTCCCGCTACCGGCGTCGCTACCGGCGGGATCAAATCCAGCGAGTTGAGCGGGTGGATCGGCTCCACGTAGCGCTCGCGGTGGATCAGCATATGCCGGATAGCCCTCCGGTCAAAGTCCGGGAACATGCGCTCCAGATGGCCCAGCCAGATCTCCCGCACCTCGTCATCGGAGAGGCGGAACCAGGTGCTCTCCGCCTGGGTGTACTTGGGCAGATAGACCAGGTGGTAGCCGCCGACATACTGCGGGTCAATGTAATTCGTCGTCTCAATCACGCCGGTGAAGGGAATCCGGTCGTCGGTGATGTTCAGCGTCCAGTAGGGCGAGAGGGGGCGGTCCAGCACGAGAAGCGGACACACGATCCCCATGTAGCGCGTCCTGCCCAGGAACTCGCGGTATGCCTCAGGCAGGCCGGGGGCCAGCCGCAGGAAGAGCGGCGTTTGCACTGTGGCCACGACCGCATCAAAGGGCAGCACCTCACCGCCGGGCTGCCAGGCCGCCTGGGCAGAGCGGCCATTGGCCGGGTGCCCCAGCCGCAGGCCCTGCAACTCGCCGTCGCGGACGACGATCTCCGCGATGGGCGTGCGCAGGTGTACCTGCCCGCCGGCCGCCTGCACCCGTTCGGCCAGGGTGGAGACCAGCGTGATGTAGCCGCCGATCAGATGGCCCGCCATTTCTTTCTGCTCGGCGCCGGTGCGGGTGGAGGAGACGCGGTTGATGCGCGCCCAGATATAGGTCGCCGGTGTGTTGGCGAAGTCGCCGTCAAACTTGGCCTTAAGCAGGGGGCGCCAGATGGTCTCAAACAGGTGGCGGCCACCGAGCCGCACCAGCCAGTCCTCCAGGCTCACGCTCTCCAGGCGATGCCAGTCGCGCACCAGGCGGGCGCCGATCACCGTCAGACCCAGACGGAAGCGGTCCATCCAGGTCAACGGGGGGAACATCAGGAAATCGCGGATGTTGTTCATGGGATAGATGCGCCCCTGGTGGTAGAAGCCCATCTTGGTCTGGCGGAAGCGCAGCCGGTCGGCGATACCCAGTTCCGCACACAGCCCGCGTAGATGGCTGTCGGAGGACAGGATGGCGTGATAGAAGCGGTCAATGGCCACCCCGTCCAGGTAAATCGGTCCGGCCAGGCCGCCCAGATTATCCGAGGCCTCAAACACCTCCACCCTGGCCCCCGCCTTTGTCAGGAAGTAGGCCAGGCTCAGGCCCATGATGCCGCCGCCAACGATCCCCACACGACCCAGATGTGTCATCTGCATATCACACGTTCGCCAGTGCCGCCGCGACCGGTTGCCGCAGCCAACTCGCCGCCAGGCGATGGTCTGCGAGGGTCTGCTCCAGGATGTCCACGATGCGTTGGGCCGCGCCGGGCCTGACCCTCTGTCCGGCCTGGCGCATCTGAGCCAGCCGCTGGGGCGAATCCAGCACCTCCCGCGCCCGGCGCACAATCTCATCTTCCTCCACGCCGATCAGCGTGTTAATGCCGGCCTCCACGTACTCCATCCATTCCGTCTCACGGCGCAGGATCAGCGCGGGGGTGCCCAACGCGGCGGCCTCCTCCTGCAACCCGCCGGAGTCGGTCATGACCGCCTTGGCGTGCCTGGTCAGGCACAGTGCATCCAGATAGCCCACCGGCTCGATCAGGCGTAGCTGCGCGGGCCGGTGGTTCACAGCGGGCAATACAGCCTGTGTTCGCGGGTGCACTGCAAACACAAAGGTGTGATCCACTGCCAGGCGTTGCACCGCCGCCAGAATGGTCTCCAGCCGCTCCGGGCGCGTGTTCTCCGCACGGTGGATGGTCAGGAAGATGTAGTCCCCCGGTGTCAGCCCCAACCGCTCCAGGATGGTTGAGCGCTTCTCGGCCAGGGGGGCATTGCGCAGGCAGGCGTCAATGGCGGTGGAGCCTACGATGTAAATATGGCTCTCCGGCAAGCCCTCGGCGAGCAAATGGCTTCTGGCTCTGGCATCGGGCGCGAACAGCCACTGGGCGCAGCGGTCCACGAGCACCCGGTTGATTTCCTCCGGCATCTCCCAGTTGAATGAGCGGCAGCCCGCCTCCACATGCGCCACCGGGATACTGCGCTTGGTCGCGGCCAGCGCCCCGCCCAACGTGGTGTTGGTATCCCCCTGGACAATTACAATATCGGGGCGTTCGCGTTCCAGCACGTCTTCCAGGGCGATGAGCAGGCGGCCCACCTGCTCGCCGTGCCGCCCGGAGCCGATTTCCAGCATGTACCGGGGGGGCGGTAGGTGAAGCTCCTCAAAGAAGATGCCGTCCATGACGTAGCTGTAGTGCTGACCGGAGTGCACAAGCACAGGGTCAAAGCGCTCCTCCAAAAGCGGCAGGAGCGGCGACAGCTTGATGATCTCCGGGCGCGTGCCCAGGACGGTCAGCACTTTGGTCATATCCGCCTCCGCTTATTTCGCTTCCAGGCGAGAGGCGCGGGGCGAAGGGGCATATTGGGCTTCGGCCCACGGCTGGCCCCTCAGGCGGAAGGCCACCTGGCGCAACAGGAGGCGCATCTGATAGCGCAGGTGGTCGCGCATGATCCTGATGACCTTCGCCTTGGACTGGCCATAGCGGCGCACGTTCAAGACCAGGGGCACTTCGGCGACGCGGTAGCCCTTCAGCCGCGCCTCCACCAGCATCTGGGTCACAGCCAGATAGCCCCGTGACCCCCAGTCTACGTTCTCCAGCACAGGCCGGCGGTAGGCGCGGAAGATGGCGGTGTAGGTGTAGATGTGCCGGTCCACCAGCAGGCGATAGATCAGTGAACAGCCCCGGCTGAGGGCCAGCCGGTAGGCGGGCAGCACTCCCACGCCTCCCTGGGGGTGATAGGGTGAAGCGGTGACCACATCTACGCCAGGTTCCAGGGCGGCCAGCAGGCGTGGGATAGCGGCAAAGTCATAGGTCCCATCGCTGTCTGTGGTCACGATCACCTGGCCGCGTGCGGCCTTGAGGCCGGTGCGCAGCGCTTCGCCCAATCCCCGATTGTGGGGGTGGCGCACGATCTGACTGTCGGGGTCATCAGCGAACGCCGCCCAGAGGCGTTCAAAGGTGGCATCGGAACTGCCGTCGTCCACGAAGACGACCTCCACCAGCCCTTGACCTGCCTGGCGAAGCTGTGTCAGGACCGGCTTCAGGCGCTCGGCCAGTGGAGGGATATTGTCTTCTTCATTAAAGCAGGGGATGATGATTGAGATCTCCATAATAAGTTATCCACTCGTCCCGGTTCATACACTGCCTTCGGTTGTTACCCAATGCTGGTCATTCTTGGTGATACGAATGCCTGCTGGGGGCCTCATGTCCAGGCAAAGGCATCCTGTTTGGCAGGTGTATCTATGGCAATGATGATGCGATACACCTGCGAAAAGTATAGTTGGAAGTTGTTAGATTGCGGGGAAGTTTGGGTTAGAAATAGAGTGATCCCCATCATCTTAATCAACTGTGGGGGATAATATCCCAGATATACTTCCCCTTTACTAGGATAGCAGAGAAGGATCAGATTATGGTGGTGGTTTGGTTAGAGTTTTGTTAGAGGC
>DAOUBF010000080.1:0-1672 GCA_034432795.1 Anaerolineae bacterium | reverse complement strand
ATCCTGCCCTTGCCTGAGATTATCCGGGGCCATCCCAAGAATGCCCGCACTATTGCCATGATGTCTTACCTGCATTACTGCACCCGCGCAGCATTGCGCCGGGCCGACCTGATCCTCACGGTCTCAGCCTACGCTGCAGGTGAGATCGCCCGATATAGTGGGATTGATCCTGCGAAGATTGTGCCGGTGCCCCATGCACCTACCCCCGACCTGCGGCGGATAGAGGACCCAACTATGCTGGCGGAGGTACGCCAACGCTATCATCTGGCAGGGCCGTTCGTCCTGGCCGACGCGCTGAAGAACCCCGCAGTGCTGACCCGCGCCTGGCAACTGCTGCCCCCGGCTTTACGGGATGGCCGGGTGATCGTGTTTTTCTCGCGTACTCCTGCTCCTCCACCTGCTGTGCGCGAGGCGGTGGCTGCCGGGTATGCACGCTTGCTGGTGCGCCCCACCCGCGACGACCTGATTGCGCTTTACAGCCTGGCCGAGGCGTTTGTGTTCCCCTCCTGGATAGAGGGCTTCGGCCTTCCCTTGCTGGAGGCCATGACCTGTGGTGCGCCGGTGATCGCCTCCGACCGGGGGGCGATCCCGGAGGTGGTGGGGGATGCAGCGTTGTTGATGGATGCCGAGGATGCGGAGGCACTGGCACAACATCTTATCCGCGTGCTCGGATCGCCTGATGAGGCTCAGCGCCTGCGTGAGCGCGGCTTCGCCCGCGCCGCCCGGTTCTCGTGGCGGCATACAGCCCGGTGCATTCTGGAAAATTATCAGCGGGTCTTGGGTGTGTAGATGCCGGTGAGTGCTTGAGATGACCACACGCGTGTTCATCCTCGTCCTGTGCCATAATGGCCGTGATCTCACACTGGCCTGCCTGGAATCCTTGTGCCAGCAGACGTATGCACACCAGCAGGTCCTGGTGATTGATAACGCCTCCCAGGATGGCACGCCGGAGGCCGTCCGCGCCGCCTATCCCGATCTCGGCCTGATCCGCACAGGCGCTAACCTGGGCTATGCCGGGGGCAACAACCTGGGCATCCGCGCAGCCCTCCAACGCGGCGCGGAGGCTGTCTTCCTGGTCAATAACGACACCTGGCTTGACCCGGACTGCGTGGCTCGTCTGGTCAGCGCGTTGGAGGCCGATCCGCGGATCGGGGTCATCGGGCCAATGGTGTACACCTGGGAGGAGGGACGGGTCATCAGTTCGGCCGGCGGCGCCATTGATTGGTGGCACGCCGATGCCATCAATATCGGGATGGGCGAAGACGATCATGGGCAATACCGGGCGCGCCCTGTGGATTTCGTCAACGGGTGCGGCCTGATGATCACCCGTCGGGCGATTGAGCGCGTGGGGTTGCTGGACGAGCGCTACTTTATGTATTGGGAGGAGGCCGACTGGTGTGTGCGTGTCAGGCGGGCGGGCTTGGGCGTCCATTTTGAGCCGGGCGCATGGATGCGGCATAAGGCCGCGATCCGCGCAGACAGGCTTGGGCCGGCGACGCTCTATTATCAGACACGCAATCGGCTGCTGTTCTTTGCCACGCATACCCCGTTGCATCTTCAGCCCGCTGCGCTCGCCCACGCCCTTCACGGGGCGCTGCGCGGGGTAAGCCATGAGCGGCGGGCCGGCCGGGCCGAACACGCCCGCGCCATCTGGCTTGGGATCGTCCATGGG
>DAOUBF010000079.1:0-107275 GCA_034432795.1 Anaerolineae bacterium | reverse complement strand
CGTAGCTGATTCAGGGGAAACGTATGGCGAAGAGAACTGTGAAGATAAGAAGATGGATGAACAAAGGAAGACATCGAGAGCCTTTCCCAGGACAAAACCCACGCGTGCACCTGACGCCGCTCCGCTGTGCTCGGCGCAGGTGAAGCGCAGGCCGTTAGCCCAGGAACATACCCTGAAATCCTCCCAAGTCCAGAGTATTTCGGCCAGGCCAGGTGGCCCTGTAAAGGGGCAACTACATCGTATTTCAGCACTGACATAACAAACTTAGGTATTGACAAGTCCTTATTTTGACTTATAATGTCTGAATAGACCAGATATCCCAGGCATTTCGGGGGGAGGCCTGTATTTCCATAAGATGCAGCCTCTGAGGAGGCATGTGTGGTTGTTCAGAAATTGGTGAACGCGCTCATCTTCCGCCCTGTGTAATCTCCCTGTATCTCCCGCTTACGGCAGTTTCTGCCATCTTCACTGAACTCTGAACACTCACAGTAAGGAGAGAAGATTCCGTTCGGTGCCACAATTGAGGAGCAAAGGCCGCATCCGCGTCGTCAAAGGTTGACCCGCTGGGGGAGATTCTCCCGTCGCGCAGTTGTGCCCCGATCCCCAGCCCGCTGCCGATGCTGCCCCTGGCTCCATCGCTCTCTTGAGCGCGGCCATTTTTATCGCGCCGCGATGACCATAACCCATGCATAGGAGGCATACAGATATGGACAGCGAGTTAAAAAAGGCGGTTCAGAAGTCACAGGCGGCCATGCAGGAGGCCCATGCCAGGGAACGCGCGGCGTTTAAGGTGCTTCTCCTGACCAACCCCAACTATTTCGGTAACCTGGTGGAAAGCCCCTTCAAGCCCGTCTTGCCCATCAGCGGCAACACCTACTATGAGGAACTCGCCTGTGTAGGTTACCAGCCGCAGCAAGAGCGGCTGGAGGCAGTGGTCTACATCAACCAGCCCTCAGGCTACGGTACGGATGTCTGCGGCCCTGGCACGCCCGAATACGTGCGCTTCTACCTCTCGTATGACAATGGGGCGACCTGGCAAGACCAGGGCATGACCAGCTTCCAGGCGTTCAACATCCCGGAGGGGACCGCGGGAAGCAAGCGGCTGGAATACGTGGTCTCGCTGGCCGCCGATGTACACCCCAGGTTCTGCTTGTTTGACCCTCTGATCCGGATGCGGGCGATCCTCTCCTGGAATAATCCCCCACCCGCGAATCAGCCCAACTGGGTGCCCGTATGGGGCAATGTGCGCGAGGCCACCATTCAGTTAGAGCCTTTCCGCCTTATCCACTGGCCAGACCTGTTGGAGATCGGCAAGATCAAGCTGCCGCCCTACCTGGCGGAGGTCATTGACCTGGATGCGCCGATCCAGACGAAGGCCAAAAGCCTGGGAGCGGCAGAACTGGCCACGCTGTACCGGGATAAGGGCGTCCCCGCCCATCGCTTCGCCTTCAAAGAGATCGCCAGCTTCCTCTCCGCGCAGACCACCCTGAGCGCTGAAGCGTTTTCTGCCCTGTTGCCGGGCATCACTCTGGACCCTGGCATCCTGGAGGCGCTCTTTCCCAAGACGGACGGCGACACCAGCTTTGAGGAACTGAAGTGCATCGGGTTGGACCCCAACACGCCAGACACGCTGGTGGGCATCATCCAGCTCAAGAAAACCAGCGGCTACTCCGGTGGCCCGTGCACCGATGGCAGCCGTGAGTACGTTACCTTCTGGGCGGACTTTGACGGCAACGGCAGCTTTGAGACCTGTCTGGGCACGGCCCAGGTGCAGGTGTATGACCTGGCCAATGTCCCCCCGGCGGGGGTGTATTACGCTGTGCGCCTGCCGGTGGACCTCACTCCCTATCGCCAGGCCTGTGAGAAGGGGCCGAAGGTGGTGCGCGTGCGCGCCATCCTCTCCTGGAACACCCCGGCCCCCTGCGCCAACCCCAACACTGTGCCTACCTGGGGCAACCGCGAGGAGACGCTGATCCACATCGCGCCATCCGCGCAGGCTCCCGCAGGCAAGATCGCTATCCTTGGCGGCATCCCTGTGGCCCATATAGACAACCTGAGCGGCCTGACCACCAGCAGCGCCGTGTTTGCTACTAACAACCTGCCGCCCGACGCACTGGGCCGGTCCTGTCCTTTCGCCGGTCGCGTCACGGTGCAGGGTGCGCCGGTGGTGGGGTACACCTACGTGGTAGAAGTCAGCCAGGATGG
Organism: Anaerolineae bacterium; assembly: GCA_034432795.1. GTDB lineage: Bacteria > Chloroflexota > Anaerolineae > DSLN01 > DSLN01 > DAOUBF01. The sequence goes on along the minus strand of DAOUBF010000079.1, from coordinate 105,070 downwards.
CCTCATCTGGACGCCCGTGCTCACCGACCTGGTGGTCACGGACCAGTTCGGTAACACGAGTGTGCATAAGGCCAACCCCATCACCAAGCGCTTTGACTATCTGCCCTTTACGCAAAACGTGAACAGCGTTCTGGCGCAGTGGAATACGGCGGGCGACGCCAAATGGTATGTCAGGCTCTCTGTGTACGATGGGGGCGGTATCCTCCAGGGGACAGACACCCATCTGGTCCAGCTTGACAATACGGCGCCTGAGGTGTCCATCACCATCACGACCGGCACCGGGGATTGCGGCAAATTCGCCATCGGCACAGTCCTGGCCGGCACGTTCCTGGCCCGCGACGATTATCTGGGAAGCTACAGCCTGGGCGTGGAGCCGGCCATCAACCCGCCGGGTGTGGGCGTGCCGGTTCCGAATTCAGGGCTGACCAACACGGCGCCCGCGCCGGGCGATGCCTGGAGCCTCAACACCGCCGGTATGCAAGCCTGCGGCTACGTGATCCGGGTCGTCGCAGCGGATCGGGCCATTGTGAACAGCCAGTCGGTGGGGCACTACGTCTCGGCCAGTGCTGGCTTCTGCCTGGAGGAAACAGCAGAAGAAGCGGCAAAAGCATAGCAGCCAGGCAGGCCCTCCGGGCCTGTTGAGGCCAGGGCCGTTGCTGCGCTGTTTTGCCTGACCCCGCGTGAGGAACGCACCTGAACAGGCGCGCCCCTCACGCGGGGGCATTGGCTCTATCTGTCCATTGTCTGCCAATATCAAACGGGAGGAAAATCACATGGCCACTGTAGCTGTTTATAAGCCGGTGACCGGGGTCTCCTCCCCCTGGTAAAGGGGTAAACCGTCAACCCAGCCGTCTCGCATGTCCGGCCCGATCGGGATTGGGGCGTTCCGCCCCATTTCAAGATCGCTTCATCCGCTCCAACTCGCGTTCCAGCCGCGCCCGCTGTTCTCTGGCGGCGCGCTCTGCCTCCTGCTGCGCCTCCTCAAAGCGCAGGCGAATCTGCTCGCGCACGTCCTCGCCAGGCATGGGCGTGTAAAGCAGCACAATCACAGCGCCAACAGCCGCGCCGCTGAGAAGTCCAGCCAGGAAGTTCAGCATCTTCATAAAGCGCACCTCCTTGCTTGTTTGTACTGACCCATTCTGTCCCGATCGCACAATGCTGAATATATGAATTTCAGCGGTTGACGCAAGTAGGCACAAACGTATAATTCAGGGCACTAACAAGAACAGAGAAAGGATAGAGAGTCTGAGGAAAGTGCGCGATATATCGCTTCCTGGTTGTCATTGACAAAGCCAACCCCAACACCTCAGCATATTCGCCGGATTTGCCTGGCTATGTGGCGACAGGCAAGACACGGGAGGAGGCTACATCTTCGTGGCTGTGCATAAGGCGCTCTGTCGGGCCGATTGTGAGGCCATCGCATCAACTAGCGGCTGCGATTTGAACATCCACTTGAGGAGCATCCGCCTTTTGACGGAGGCTCGCGTCCGCCCAAGGGCTGTCGCAGATTCCACCCTCATCCAGGTATAATCCATACCGTTCATTTCAAAATCCAGGATCAGACGCATGACGACTATACAACGCCTTGTTTCCCTGCTGCTCCTGACCGCGTTCGTGCTGTCAGCCTGCGCCACGCCCGCGCCGACGCCACCGGCCACGATCACCCCGCCGGCCGCGGCCGCCACGCCCACATCGCCGGCGGCGACAGCGACCCCGCCACGCGGTCCGATCCTGCCGACGGCAACCGTCCTGCCGACGCATACGCCCGGCGGCGCGGGCCTGCCTGAAATAGACGCCTTCCCCCTCCCCGCTGACCTGTATTTCATTGCCCCAGACGCGAACGGCGAGCCGCGTGTCTGGCGCCTGCCTTACACAGGCGGGCTACCCACAGAGGTCACGCCGCCGGGCCAGCCGATCAGCGACTTCGCCGTTGCGCCCGACCGCCGTACCCTGGCCTATCGCACTGGCCAGATCGTGGTGGCGGCTTACCCCAGTGGGGGTGCCTTAGTGGACGATCAGGCGCCCATGCCCGCCGAGGGCGCACCGCCCGACTCCATCGCCTGGTCTCCCGATGGCATGAAGCTGGCCTATAGCCTCGGCCCGAAGCTGCGCATCCACCGGGCCGGGAGGGATGTGCCCGCCGAGGTGAGCGTTCCCCTGGAGGGCGCTCACCTCGGCAGGCTGGGCTGGTCCCCCGATGGCCGCTGGCTAGCCGCATTGGCGGCCATACCTGCCAGCGGCGCCAGGCCGCAGCTTGTTCTGGTAGATGCAGAGGCGGAGAGTCCGGCAGCGGTCCTGCTGCAACAGTACTATGATTACCTCTGGCTGAGCGACGGCACGCTCTGGGGGACGAGGGCCGAACGCCAGCGCGAACGCTTCGCCCCTGGCCCCAACCCCCAGCCCGTGCCGCTCCAAAACCAGCCGCTCATCGGCCTGGCCAGCCCGCGCGACGATGGGCGCGTGGCCTTTATGGACTTCGGCCTGGCGCCTATGGACGAGTTCGGCATCCTCTCTTCCATGAACCCGGATGGCAGCGACCTCCGGGTGGAGGGCGAGCGCGCTGTCCTCTTGACAGGGACCATCTTCGCGCCTGGAGGACGGCGGTTGCTGGTGCGCGTCCCCGGTCAGGGCCTGCACATCACCGATGCGCAAAGCGGCGCCAACGCGGCTATCCCCGGCGCTGAACAGGCGACGTTGGCCCGTTTTGCGCCGCCGCCTCTGCCCCAGGTGCGCGATGCCTCCGGCCTGGGCCTGCCCGCTGACCTGTATTTCCTGGCAGGCCCAGAGAATGGCCCGGCACAGGTTTGGCGTTGGCCTAAAGACGGCGGCCCGCCCATGCAACTGACTCAGGAGCCGGGCGGCATCGTGGACTTCGCCGTCTCACCCGACGGAACCCAGATCGCCTATACCGCAGGCAATGAACTGGTTGTGGCTCGCGCTGACGGCGGCGAACGAAGGACATTGGCCCGGCTGTCCTCCCAGGACCCCTACCGCCCGATTGCCGCGCAACCCGCCTGGTCGCCGGATGGTACAGAGGTCGCTTACGTCCAGGATGGCATATGGGTGGTCCCGGCGGCGGGCGGCGAGCCACGTCAGCTTGTCGCTGACCAACGCCCGGCCCAGCAGGTGAATACTGTTCTCTATCTACGCCCTGCCTGGTCGCCCGACGGCAGGTGGCTTCTGGTCTGGGAACAGCATTGGGAGGGCAATGCATGGGCGCTTGTGTCTCTGGCAGGCGGCGCGCCAGTCACTATCCCGGATAGCGGCGTCCCGGAGGCCCGCTGGACGCCCGATAGTCGCATTCTCCTGGCCTCGGCTGGTGGGGCTTACACAACGCCAGGGTTGTACCTGGCCACGCCGGGCAACCCGCCGCAGGTAACGCGATTGCTGGGGGAGCAGTGGCTAGTCCAGGCAGCACGGTTACGTGAGGACGGCCATATTGCCTTCCTGGCCGCCCCCGGTCTGAACATGTTCGTCCCTGTCTTCCGCCTGTACACGGTTAACCCGGATGGCAGCGATATCCAGTCTATCAACGACCGGACTTTCATCCTTTCCATGCCGCTGGCCTGGTCCCCCGATGGTCGGATCGTTGCCTCTATAGACCCTGGGGCGTGCTGCCCGGCCAGGGGTGCCCTCACCCTGACCTACCTGGAGACGGGCCAGCAGGTACAGTTGGCCGAGCCGGGGAATGTAACGCAGGTAGTGTGGGGGAGATAACCCGTCAACAGATGATAGAATCATGTGGGCCAATAGTGACGTTTCCAACGGTTGGGGTAGAGGGAGCGGCGACCCAGGATAAATGAATAGCCAGTGTTAGGTCGTTACCGGATACGACCATAAACGTGCTATTTCGCCCCTTGATCCTCAAAGTCATCTGGCTGCCACTGTGGAGTCACCCCCATGCTGAGGCGCCTTGGTTCTCCCTTACCCCGCCACAGGTAAATGACCGACTTCAATTCCTCGCCCTCCTTCCATGACCACGTGAAAATCACCGTCTCCCCATCGGGTGCCACCGACCAGCCGCTCAATCTGCCCCATGGCTGGGGAAGCTGGACCTTTGTAAGACGCCTTTCAAACCCACCTGCTGCCCACCAGGGCAGATCGCCGGTCTCGCCTTCCCGGACCTCCCCTTCCTTGCTTATATAGAAGAACCGATATCCCTCATGCTCTGGCTGGGCCGGGCCCTTATATTCCGCCTTATCCCACTGGGGGATGTAAACCTCAAGCCGTCCATCTGGAAGCCAGTGTGTTGGATAGTAATGCTGTTGCTTCGTCCCCTCCAACACCACTGTTGGTCCTTTGTCTCCTACTTGCCAGAAGGCCAGGCTGACCGGGTGCAAGGTTTCGTTTTCTACACCCTCCATCCTGATCCCCTCTTTCCCCAGCTCAACCTTCGCGAAGACTAATCCATTTCCTTTTGGAAGCCAGAGATACTTACAGTAGCGCGCCGAACCCAAATCTACAATCCTCCTTCCAGCCTGAATATCCCAAATTTGGAGAGAGCCCCGGTCAGGGCTTTCCATCATGGTCACTGGCAAAAGGGGGCCAGAGAAGGGCTGGGTGCACAAAGAAGGTACTTCTGGCTCAGGGAGTAAAGTGTTGGAATAGGTGGTCAGTGTGACTATCTGATGGGTAAAGAGATCAAACAGGCGAAGGGCTAGTGAAGAGCGGTCTTTTTCAGGGTTTATCCTCCAAAGGTAAGCCAGAGAATGACTATCCTGGGACCAGGTAAACTCACGCTCCACGGTGCCGGGAGGAGTCAATGGCATAAGGGTAGAATCCTCTACGGAGATAAGAGCCAGTTGACCACCTGCCAAGCCTGGTAAACGAATGGTGAAGGCGAGCCACTGGCCGTCAGGTGACCAGGCAAAATCCAGGACTTCCCCTTGTTCGGTCAAAGGGATGAAGCGTGAAGCGTCAGGAGAGATAAGGGCCAGACGGCCTTCGGGGGTGCGAAAGGCGATCCACCCGCCAGGAGGAGGTGTGAGGTCGGGAGTAGAAAGAAGCAGGGAAAAGGTAGGTGTCGGAATCGGTATGACTTCCCTGAATTCATCAGGCGACTCTTCATGGAAAGGGGTAGAAAGAGACTCTGGGGTCGGGATCGAGCGGGGAGTCGGGAAGAGGGGCAGCGGTGTGATCACAGGAAGCGGGGAGGGAGTTAACGCCCCGGCACAGCCGGTAGGGGCAGCCAGTAACATCACAATGTAAAAGAGAAGGGATAGGGCTTGCTTCGTAGCAGACATCGTAAATATCCGTAGAGAAAGGCTACTATCTAAAGAACCCCTGTCGCCACCAATACGCCAAAGCCCGGTCCATGCGCTGGCGGTAGGTGCACCCCAGCAGGAATTTACCTCTGGCTATACTCAGCTATCATAGAGGGGCTCCAGCCATTGCTAGTATAATAATAGAGTGTCTTATAGGTCGAACCATCCGCTGGATCATTGATACGGTAGCCGCTTGGGTCAGGAATGGAATAGCCCAGGCTATTGTATACCACGACAAAATGTGTGCTGCTTCCCTTCACCAATTTCACGATAGGGGGTCTACCCAAGTTCAACAGCCCACATAGAGCATCCCAATAGAAGGAATAGTACCCAACGTATGTAGCTTTATTGTCACTACAATTACTGGCTGCACACCCCCATGTCAGCAGACATCCTGAACGGCAACTATACTCCCCCAAGCAGCTATTTACTTGGCCGGGATCTTTGCTGCCCCCATAATATCTGAATACCATAGTGGCTGAAGTTATCGCGCAACCCTGTGCGCACATTGTTGAGCAGGTGGGCTCATTAAACAAGCGACTACTGCCCCAGGGTGACCAGCATTGACCGTAGACAGGAACGTTGAGGGTGACTCTACACTCGGGGATGTAGTCGGGAGTGGGTTCTGGGCCAGAAGGGGGCGCTTCTTCAGAGAGCAAAGGTTCTTCTGCTACTGGCCCCTCCACGCCACGAGACAGGGGAATCCATATGCCATCCATAAAGATCCAGTCCATCCGCGAAGCAAAGTCAGGGTTCTGCAAGAGAAGAGCATGTGTTTGGGGATGGACATTCTGGCCTGGTTCCAAAAGGATGATTTGGCCATTAACCTGAATCGGGACAAGCGGTGCCTCTTGACCTATCACCTCACCTGGCCCGACGCTTAACAACAGCGCCAGTAACAAGAATGTCGCTAGAAATTTGATCCTAATCATACTCTAACCTCAATCATTAGCATTCATTAGCAATAAGATATTAATACAGATTACCCTTGGAAAAGAAGATACAAACAGCCTATTTTGGTTGATGCAAATGCATCACTGCGTGTTGCATCTGAGGACCTTTCATAGAGACGGGCCAGCAGGTACAGTTGGCCGAGCCGGGGAACACGATGCTGGTGACATGGGGGAGATAACCCCCCTCCCCCCTCGGTGGGGGAGGGTTGGGGTGGCTAGACCGCCTTCTCATAAAACCGATACGTCTTATACACCCGGCCTCCCATGCTGCGGATGCCCCGGTTCATCATCACATTGTTCTCCAAAATCCAGGACATCTCCGCCCAGGTGTAGCCCTTGGGGTAAGCGGCCTGGGCGGTATGGTAGTAGAACAGCGCATCAATCCCCTGGCCGCGATACTTTTCAATGATGCCCAGGGCAAAGACGCGCAGTGAAGTGATGTGCCGCCGGTGCCAGAGGAAGCGGCCCAGGGTCAGCGGGACGCTCCAAACCTGTGGGCCTGGACGCGCCCGCAATAGAGGCTCGTTCAGGTTGGGCAGGCTCAGGGAGACGCCCACCGGCTCATCGCCCACCTCGGCGATGAAGATGATGTCTGGGTCCACCAACGGCTTGAGGTTGCGGGCCAGATGGTCAATTTCGGCATCGGTCATGGGCACGAAGCCCCAGTTGCGCTCCCAGGCCCGGTTGTACACATACTTAAAGCGTTCTACCTCATTATAGAAATCGCGCATATTCACGGGCCGCACCCGGACCTGCGTGCGCTCTTGCAGCATATTTACAATGCGCAGCAGTCTGGGGGGTAACTCCTCCACGCGCCGCCCCAGCACGCTGGTATCAATGTAATAGGCATATAAGTCCATCGCTTTCGTGAAGCCCGCGCCTTCCAGGAAGTCCACATAATAGCGCGGGTTATACGTCATCAATACCATTGGCGGCGAGTCAAATCCATCCACCAGCAGGCCGCACTCGTCGTTGGTGGAGAATTGGGCCGGGCCGCGCAGTGCGGTGCAGCCTCGCTGGCGTGCCCAGTTCAGCGCTGTCTCCAGCAGCGCCTCGGCGGCCTCGCGGTCGGGCAGGACTTCAAAGAAGCCAAAGAAGGCAATGTTCTCGTTATGAAAGGCGTTGTGGGCGTGGTTGATAAAGGCAGCGATCGTGCCGACCGGCTGGTTGTCGCGCCAGGCGATGAAATAATCGGCCTCGGCATGCTCAAAGAAGGGGTTTTTGGCCGGGTCAATGAAATCACGGCGTTCTGTGATGATGGGCGGCACCCAGTTGGGATCGTCCTGATAGACCTTCCAGGGGAATTGCAGGAAGGTCAGGCGCTCGCGGGGCGTCACGGCGGGCAGCACGCGCAGCTTCCCGGTAAACGACCTGGGGCGCACCCGGATCGGGCGCCGCATACGCATACGCAATCCTTTAACGGTCATTTTACCTCCTTCTGACGACTGACTACTGGCTACTGACCGCTGGCGGCAGTTCACCGCGCGGAGACACCTCGCGTGGGCCAGGCGGCAGGCGCGGGCGCGAGGCGTCGCGTTTAAACAGCGCCGCCAACGCCCCGGCGGCCTCCTGATTGCGCGCCAGAGCCAGAACACTATCCCCCGCACGCAGGACATCTGCCGGGTGGGGGAATTTGGTGATCGCGCCGCGCCGGATCGCGGTTAACAGCACCTCTTCCGGCAACTCCAGATCGCGCACGCTGGCCCCATCCGCCGGACAGCCCGGCTCCACCAAAAACTCATAAAAATCGGCGCCGGCGAGCTGGCCCAGGCGCACGTGATCGGCGCGTTGTTGCATCTCCTGCCGCCGCAGCACGCCGCGCTTATATGCCTTGAGCGCGTCCTCGCGCCGGATCGTCCCCAGCAGGCGGCCCGGCTCTCGCCGTGACACGACCGGCAACATGCCTACATCGCGCACCGCCAGCCGGCGCAGCGCCGTGCCCACCGGTTCATCCGGGTAAGCCACCAGCAAATCGCGCGTAGAGATGTTCCCCACCCGAAGCTTCTCCCAGCCCGGCGTGCTCTTGGCCCGCTCCAGGTCTTGCAGGCTGACCACTCCCACCAGCGCATCGCTGCGGTCCAGTACGGGGAAGCTGTGCTCGTGGGTTTCGTAAATCGCCTGCTCCAGCGCGGGGAGTTCTAATTCATCGCGGACGATATAAGGCTCCTGCACCATCGCCTCTGATACGGGCAGCCCGGCGAGCACATCCGCGTCCTGCCCGCGCACCAGTCGGATACCCCGCCGCAGCAGCGTCAACGTATAGACCGAAGGCTCCTGCCAGCGTTCGGCGATGAGCGTGCTCACCGCCGTGGCGAAGAGGAGCGGTGCGAGGATGGCAGGCTCGTGCGTCAACTCCAGCAGTAGCAGGACCGCTGTGATCGGCGCACGCAACGCCGCTGCGAACACAGCCCCCATGCCCACCAGCGCGAACGTGGCCACCGGCGTGGCCACCGTAGGGAAGAACACCTGCACCAGTTGGCTGAAGAGCGCGCCCGTCAGCACGCCCAGGAACAGCGTCGGCGCGATCACGCCCCCCTGTCCGCCCGAACCCAGCGTGATGGCCGTCGCCAGCGGTTTGATCAGGAGCAGAGCGAAGACCGCCCCCGGCGCAAAAGAGGCCCCCCGCAACATGTCTTCAATGAGCGGGTAACCGCTGCCGAAAATGCCGGTCTCCTCTGGGCGCAGGCGAAAACCGAGGGCCACCGCCACGCCGAGCATCCCCACGATCAATCCGCCCCCCGCCGCCTTGATCGGCAAGGGGATGCCCCAGCCGCGTATCCGGTCACCGATCCAATACAGCGCCCGAATGAAGAGCGCGGCTGCCAATGCCGCCAACGCCCCCAGGAACAGGGACAGGAGCACCTCGGCTAGGCCCCCAGGCGGGTAGGCAGGGATGGCGAAAGCGGGCTGTGGCCCGGCCAGCGCCTGCGTGAGCACAGCGGAGACGATTGCTGAGAGCGCAACCACACCGATGGCCGCTGCCGTGATCTGACCCAGGATGACCTCCAGCGCAAAGAACACGGCAGCAAACGGCGCGTTGAAGGCGGCAGCCAGTCCCGCTGCCGCGCCACAGGCGACCATCGTTTTGGTGCGCTCATCCGAGAGGCGCATCGCCTGGCCCAGGCCAGAGCCGATATGCCCGCCGAGCTGGATGCTGGGGTCCTCCGGCCCGGCGGAGCCGCCGGAGCCAATGGTGATGGTGGCGCACAGGACGCGCACTATCGCTCGGCGCAGGTTCAGCCGACCGCCGTGCAAGGCCACCGCCTCCATCATGGAGGCGATGCCGGGGCCCATGCCCCGCTCGTTGGGCAGGAAGCCCGCCAGGATGATCCCCACGATCAGCCCGCCCAGGCCGGGGAGAAGCACCGCGCCGAGCTGGCGCAGGAAGGGCGAGAGCAGCCCCTGGACATCGGTGAAGAAGAAGCCAAAGTACAGGTCTACCAGGCGGCGGAAGAGGAGTGTGCCCAGGGCGCCGAGCACACCCACACCAAGCGCTGCCCCGATCATGACCGCCTCCTCTGGCGGCTGGGTGCGGTCCAGCCAGGCCGCCAGGCGGGTGGGCGTCAGGCGCAACGGCGGGCGGGAGGATGACGGTGTCATAGGGCGACCTCTGGCTTGTTCATTCCCTCCTATTGTACTCAGAGATGTTTAAAAACAGAAACCCTGGTGGGGGGTCCAGGGTTTCTCTGTTTTCGTAGGGAATAGAACTGCTGTTTATTTGTTGCTCGGCTTGCCGTCGCCGGCGTCCAGGCTCACCACCTGAACGGCCTGTGGGCCTTTGGGCGTGTCTTCAATATAGAACTCCACCCGCTGTCCTTCGTCCAGGTTGCGGTACCCCTCGCCTACGATGGCCGAGTAATGGACGAAGACGTCCTTGTCGCCGCCGTCAGGCTGGATAAAGCCATAGCCCTTCACGCGGCTGAACCACTTGACAGTTCCGGTAGTGCGATTGCTTGCCATCTTGCGCATTCCTCCTTCACTCTGTTCGTTCTCGCAGCCCGGCCGGTCGTTCCGGCAACGAGCGAGCTACCTTATGAAAAAACCGCCGGGCGGTCTTGCTGCCCCGGCGGTCTTGCCCAGGCATCACCGTACCACACGATTTACGGTCTTACTCCGTCCGACGAACAGTTCGCTACAGCTTACCACAGAACTCCCAGGTTGTCAAATCAGCTACCGCTCAACACAGGGGTATCGGTTTTAACCCCCGGTGTGTTTCCCCCACCCCAACCCTCCCCCGCCCAGTACCGGGCTTCAGCCCGGTTAGGAGGGGGACACACAGCCAGGTCAAGGAAAGGGTGGTAAAACGCGCCCTGACCGCTGTGCCCGGCTCATTGCCTTTCCTCCACCGATAGGGTAAAATCTGGGCAGAAGGAGGAGTCCTATGCGCTACGGGTTCGCAGGCAAAGTGCTGCACGTGGATTTGAGCCACAACACACTGACGATTGAGGAGCCGCCGGAGGAGTTCTACCGCACCTACTGGGGAGGCAGCCTGATGGGGCTATATTACCTGATGCAGTTCACCCCCGCTAAAGCCGATCCCTTCGGCCCAGAGAACACGCTCACCTTCGCTATCAGCGCGCCGACCGGCCTGGCCATCTCGGGCCAGAGCCGGGCCACTGCGGTGGCCAAATCACCTCTCACCGGCTGCGTTGGCGACAGCCAAGCAGGTGGCTTCTGGCCCGCCGAACTCAAATTCGCCGGTTTTGACGCTATCGTCATCCGCGGCGCGGCTCCCCGGCCCGTGTACCTGTGGGTCCACGACGGCCAGGCGGAACTCCGCGACGCGACCCACCTGTGGGGGCTGATCACCGGCGAGGCTGAGGCTGCCATCAAGGCCGAACTGGGCGATCCCAAGATTGAGGTGGCGCAGATCGGCCCGGCGGGCGAAAAGCGTGTCCGCTTCGCCTCTATCATGAACATGTCCAACCGCGCGCATGGCCGTACCGGCCTGGGCGCGGTGATGGGCGCGAAGAATCTGAAGGCCATCGCCGTGCGCGGCAAGCTGCGCCCCCGGCCCGCCGACCCCCAGGCGATTGCCCGCTTGGCCAAAGCAGGGCCGGATGCTATGGCGGAGAACGCTGCCGTTGCCAGCCTGGGCGAGTTGGGCACGGCTAACGCCATGCTCCCGCAGAACGCGGCGGGCGGCCAGGCCACCCACAATTACACCAGTGGCTATTTTGAGCAGGCTGAGGCCATCAGCGGCGAGCGTATGCACGAGACCATCTTGAAGGAACGTGACACGTGCTATGCCTGTATCGTCCGCTGTAAACGCGTCGTCCAAACCGAGTACAAGGGCCGCACGGTGGATCCCTTCTACGGCGGCCCGGAGTACGAGACGCTCTCCACCTTCGGCTCATACTGCGACATCGGTGACCTGAACGCGCTGGCGCTGGCGCACCAACTCTGCGCGCAATACGGGGCAGACACGATGACCGCCGGTGCAACCCTGGCCTTCGCCATGGAGTGCTTTGAGCACGGGCTGATCACTACCGAGGATACCGGCGGGATCGCGCTGCGTTTCGGCGACGCCGACGCCATGCTGGCGATGCTGGAAAAGATGCTCAAGCGCGAGGGCTTTGGCGACATCCTGGCCGAAGGCTCGGCACGCGCCGCCGAGGTCATCGGCAAGGGCGCCGCCGATTTCGTCGTTGCCGTCAAAGGCCAGGAACTCGCCGCGCACATGCCTCAGGGCAAGCGCTCGCTCAGCGTCATCTATGCCACCAACCCCTTCGGCGCCGACCACCAGTCCTCTGAGCATGACACGCTCTATATGCCTAAGTCGCCGCCGCTGTACCTCAACCGGCTGGCGCGGTTGGGCCTGACCAGCCCGCAACGGCCCAAGGACATGAATGAGGAGAAGGTGCGTTTTGCGCTGACCACGCAATACACCTACAGCGCATTGGATACCCTGACCTTGTGCCAGTTTGTCTGGGGGCCCTCTTACCAGCTTTACGGCCCGGATGAACTGGTGGCCCTCGTCCGCGCCGCCACAGGCTGGGATGATGTCACCCTGGAGGAGATCCAACAGATCGGCGCCCGGCGTTTAAATCTCATGCGGGCCTTTAACGCCCGCGAAGGCATCGGGCGCGACCGCGACACCCTGCCCAAGAAGCTGTTCCAGCCGCTCAAAGGTGGGCGCACAGAGGGACTGGCCCTTGATCCTCAGGAATTTGAGGCGGCGCTGGAGCAGTACTACCGGATGGCCGGTTGGGACCCGCTAACCGGCTTCCCCAGGCGCGAGACCCTGGAGGCGTTAGGGCTGGCATGGGTCACGTGGTAGCCTTGCTCCTGCTCGGCCAGGAAGGCCCTTCTCCCGCCGAGCAATGCATCGGGCAGGCACGCCAGGCCGCAGCCCGCGACTTCCTGGAACGCGCGTTGGAACTGCCGGAGATCGGCCAGATCATCGTGGCGACGAGCGATGCCGTCTGGGCCGCCTCATTGAGAGATGCGCTCGGCAGCGACAGGATCGTATTTGACCTGGATGCGCCGGAGGGGCCTTTCCACTTCGGGCGACGGCTGGCAGGGCTGGTGGAAACATATGGGGTCCAACGCGCCCTGTACGTCGGCGGCGGCAGTGTGCCACTCCTGGGAGGCGAGGGGCTGGCCGAGGCTATTGCACGCCTGCGTGAGGGTGCGGTTGTCACCAACAACCTGCACTCCAGCGATTGGGCGGTCTTCGCCCCAGCCCACGTTGTGGTGGGCCTGGCCGACCGCCTGGAGCGTGACAACGCCCTGGCCTGGGTGCTGGTCCACGACGCCGGGTTCAGTGCCGACGTCCTGCCGCGTTCCGCCGCAACCCAGTGCGATCTGGACACACCTACAGATGCCGTGATCGCGGCGCTCCACCCGGCGGCGGGGAGGCATTTGCGCCAGGCTGCCCAGATGTGGGCAGAGCGGAGCCGCCGGGTGAGAGCGAATCTGGGCGCCGCCGCCCGCGTCCTGGCGCGGCAAGGCGGGCACGTGCTCGTCGCCGGTCGCATCGGCGCGGCCACCTGGCGCGACCTGGAGACACGCACGGCCTGCTGGGTGCGGGTCTTCGCCGAGGAGCGGGGGATGGCCGCGAGTGGCCGCCTGGCGCGGGGCGAGGTGCGCTCCCTCGTCGGCGCCTACCTGTCCCTGGTCGGGCCGGCGGCGTTTTTTGAGACGCTGGCCAGCCTGGCCGAAGCGGTCTTCCTGGACACGCGGGTGCTCATGGCCCAGCGGGGCAACTGGCCCCCGGCTGCCGACCGCTACGCTTCGGACTTGCTCTGCGCGGCTGAGGTCAGCGATCCCTACTGGCGCGAGTTCACCGCCTGTGCCGCTGCTGCGCGCGTCCCGGTGCTGCTGGGCGGACACTCGCTCATGGCGGGCGGCCTCCTGGCGCTGCTGGAAACTTTAGAAGCCGGAGTTCATCTGGAATAATAGATAGAGGGTATGCCTACAATACTGTTCGTCTGTACAGGAAACATTTGCCGCTCCCCGATGGCCGTCGGCCTGTTGCGGGCGCGGCTGGCACGCGATGGGCGGGCGGATTGGAGCGTGCGTTCGGCGGGTACCTGGACGGTGGAGGGGCGACCTGCCTCCCTGTACTCCATCCAGGTCATGGAGGAGAAGGGCATTGATCTGCGCGATCACCGCTCGCACAAGTTGACGGCGGAGGATGTGGCCGAGGCCGATCTGATCCTGACAATGGAGTTGAGCCAGGCGGAGGCGATCCGGGCCGAGTTCCCTGCGCAGGCCCATAAGGTCTATGCCTTAAGCGAGATGGTGGGCCTGCACTACGACGTGGAGGACCCTTACGGTAGCGCGATAGAGGACTATCGGCTGTGCGCTGCTGAACTGGAGGATCTGATTGAGCGCGGCTATCCCCGCATCATTGAACTGGCCTCGCCACCTGCTGGCTCTACCAGCCCTCAATGAAGGGGGCCCAGTCGTGGTTCTCGCGCAGATGGCGGGCAAAGAGGTAACTGGCGGTGGGTTGCGGTTCCACCGGGCGGCGGCGCAGCACCATCTGAGCCTCCTGCAAGGTGCGCCCTCCCTTGCGCCGATTGCAGGCCGGGCAGGCCGTCACCAGGTTCTCCCAACTGTGCGTCCCTCCACGATGGCGGGGGATGACGTGATCAATAGTAAGATGGGGCGATTCCTGGCCGCAATACTGGCAGGTGTAGCCATCGCGGCGGAAGATCTCCCGTTTGGTGAGCTTGACACGCGGGCGTGGGCGATGGATCATGTAGCCCATGCGGATGACAGAGGGGCAGGGATACTCGTTATACGCCGTGCGGATCACGCCGCGCCCATTCACCAGGATTTCCGCCTTCCCCGCCAGGATCAGCCCCAGCGCACGGCGCGTATTGCAGACGTTAAGCGGCTCATAATTGGCGTTGAGCACTAACACGGCATCGTTGAGGCTGACTTGCCCCCTATGCCCATTGGCTTCTAGCGCACTACTCCCTTCATCCATACCGTTCATTCCCCAACGGCTTCATGAATCCTGGAAAAGTATAACACACGCCTGGGGGCACGTCAATTCTGGCAGTCTCTGCGGGGCAATTCAATTTTGGGGCAAGGGCGGGCGCCAGACATCGGCAGAGGCCGACGCCCGGCGCCCGCGCCGCTAGGTGCCTAGCCGTAGGGGTGCAGGGCCGTGCGCCCTTATGGGCGCGATTTTAACTGAAGCACATCCGCCTCTCAGGGCGCGGCCCCAGCCGGGCGTGCGGCCAGACGCCCTATCCACCAGCGGATGGCCGACAGGATGACGGCATAGTAGCCGATGTAGGCCAGGACCTCAAGCAGCGAAGGATCGGCATTGTAGCCGAACAGCGACTTCAGCAGCGAACCGATCAGGCTTTCTTCAGAGAGGATATGGCTGGTGTCCCACACGGTCGTGGTCATGAAGGGCAAAAGCCCTGCTTCCTGGAATTCGTGCACGCCGTGGGCCAACAGGCCCGCCGCGAACAGGAGAAGCAGAACACTGGTGACATCAAAGAAGCGGCGGATGTTCAGCCGGATGGCCGAGGCGTACATGGCCCAGCCGAGGGCTGCGGCGATAACCAGCCCGACCACCGCGCCGATGAGTGTCGTGGTGCCCTCGTTGGCGAAGGCGGCTGCCGACAGGAACAGCGCGGTCTCCACCCCCTCGCGGAACACGGCCACGAACGTCAGGCCGAACAACCCCCAGTTCTGACCTGAAAGCGTGGCCTGGCGCACATCGCGCTCCAGCCCGGCCTTCAGGAAGCGCGCCTGATAGCGCATCCAGAAGATCATCCAGGTGAGGACGATCACGGCCAGGAACATGGTGGTGCCTTCAAAAATCTGCTCCACCTGCCCTTCCAGTTCCACCCCCAGCCGTTGCAGGCCAAACGCCAGCCCAACGCTTCCCGCCAGGGCCACCAACACCCCTAACCAGGCGTAACGTTGGCGATCCAGGTAACCGATCTTCTTTAAGTAACCGATAACGATCCCGACGATCAGCGCGGCTTCCAGGCCTTCGCGCAGTGTGATGAGGAGAGCAGCCAGCATGTAAAGTGACCTCCTTTTAGAGTAGGGTTAGGATAAATAGGGGACCGGATGAAGGCTTCGCATGACATAAGATAGGTATATCTAACCTAAAATATTAGATCATGCTCATCTACTAAATTCAGTATACCAAATATGACCTGGTTTGTCAAGTTTCATCTGGCGTAAGCGACCCCTGGAATCAGACTACCCCGTCTCTGCTCCCCTTGTCCAGGGACAGATGTCACCTTTTCTGATGCATTTTGTCCTATCTGCGCTGGAGGCAGCGACCGATCAGGGCCGGGGCGTCGCTGTGGGGCGCGGCGGGGGGCGCGTCTGGCAATCGCGCAGGTTGGCCCTGGCGGTGGGATCGTTGGGTGCCTGGGCCAGCACCTGCTCAAAAATGGGGATGGCCTTGTCACATTGGTCCAGGTAGTAATACGTCAGGCCCAGGCTGAAGAGCGTATCCAGGCCGGTATCGCCCAGGGCGATGGCCTTCTCCAGAACCGGCTGGGCGTCCTCAAAGCGCAGGCGGCGGTAATAGGCGATGCCCAGATGGCCCAGAATCCTGGGGTTGTCCGGCTCAAGCTGGGCGGCCTGCTCCAGATAGGCGATGGCTTGATTGACATCGCCCACGACGGCCAGGTAGCTCCGCCCCAGTTCGTCCAGGACCAGCGCATCCTCCGGGTCCACCGCGTGGGCCTGGTTGAAGGCCGCCAGCGCCCGGTCCCAATCGTTCAGGGCGCGGTAATTGCGGGCGATACTGACATAGATATAGGCCAGGTTGGGCTGGAGGGCGGCGGCCTTCTCGTATTCCGCGATGGCGCCGCGGTAATCGCCCTGGACCTCACGCAGGTAGCCCGCGTTGCGGCGGGCGTCAAAGTTCTCCGGGTCCAGCGCCAGGGCCTTCTCAATCGCCTGAGCCGCCTCAAAGAAGCGCCCCTGGTCGGCCAGCGCCTCGGCCAGATAGGCATAGGCTTCGGGATAGTTGGGGTCTAGCTCTACGGCCTTTTGGGCCTCAATCACTGCCGCTGCCGCTTCGCCTTTCCAATCCAGCGCCATCGCTTTGATCGCATGCGCCGGGGCGCTGCTGGGGGCGAGCGCAATGGCACGGTCGGCATAGCGCAGCGCCTGGTCCAGCCGCCCGCGCAGGATCAGCAACCTGGCGAGCGGTGGATAATACTCGGCCCGGTTCGGCTCCAGCGCGATGGCCCGCTCATAGGCGGCGATGGCGGCATTGAGCCTGCCTTCTGCTTCCGCTGTCTGGGCCTCCTCAAAGAACGAAGAGGCGGAGCGCGTAGGTGTCATGGCCGGTGTGGGCGTGGGCTGGATGAGCGCGATCGCGGGGGGACGCGGCTGGCGGTAGGCCCAGAGGGCGGCCCCGACCAGGGCAAGCACCAGGGCTACGAGGAGCAGCCTGGGGAAGCGCCGCTTCCGAGGCGGCCGGCTGAGATACATCAGGGCGACCCTCCCACGTGGATTCTGCCCCCGATCATAGCAGGCCACCTGTACTTGGACAAGTCGCCTGGAGCCGTTATAATACAGGACTGGTGTCGTGAGGCAGCCGATGACCCCCTCCAGACCGCCGGCGCCTGCGGTGACCGGACGCTATGCTATGATCTGCGATACCTGCGGCGCGCGCTACGCCGATCCCGCGCTCGCCTTTTGCCCCAATTGCGGCGGTATCCTCATGAAGGACATGCCCCGCCGTGCCAGGGGGCTGTGGCAGCGCTGGGATTGGCTGCGCCTGCTCAGCCTGGCGTTCATCGGCACGCTCCTGGTGTTGGGGGCGATGGCCACGGCGGTTGCCCTGGGCATCCACCAGGGCGGCGTGGAGCGTGAGCAGCGCATTCGTGCCATTGCCGACCAGCACTTCGCTAAGGGCGAGGGCTACCTGGCGCGGGGCGATTACGAGATCGCCCTGGCCGAGTTTGAGTATGTCAAGGGGCTGTACGAGCGGGAATTCGGGGCCACCTATCCCGGTATCCTGGAGGCCATCGCCAGGGCCAAGAGCCATCTCCAAAGCGGCCCCAGCCCCACCTCCCAGGTGCAACACGATGCGGCTGTGGCCGCTTTCAACCGGGGCAAAGCCGCTTTTGAGGCCGGGCAGTGCGAAGAGGCTATCGCCGCGCTGCGCGAGGCGCAGACCTTTGACCCCAGCTACGAAACCGAGGCCACCCGGCAGATGCTCTATACCTGCTATCGCCGTGAGGGGCTGGCGCTCCTGGCCGGCGATCAACTGGAACGCGCCGTGGCCTATCTGGAGCAGGCTGCCGCCATCCAACCGCTTGACCCCGATACCGAGACCCAATACCGGCGCGCCGCTGCCTATCTGACCGCGCAGCGCTATTGGGGCAAGGATTGGGGTCAGGCCGTTGCGCTGCTTGAGGAGCTATACGCCCAGGCGCCGGATTACCGCGACGTCGCCGACCGGCTGGTGGAGGCGCATATTACCTACGGTGACCTGCTGGCCCAACAGACCGAATGGTGCCCTGCCGAAGCCCAGTATGCCGCCGCCGTGCGCCTGCGCTACGACGAAGAGGTGGAGCGCAAGCGCATCAACGCCTCGCGGGCCTGCCAGCAGGCCACCCCCACTCCGCTCCCCGGCAGTGTCAGTACCGCCGTCCCTTTGAGCACGGCTATGCCCATTGGCGGCTTCCACACCGGCAAGCTGGCCTATGTGGCTTACGACCCGGCTCTGGGCGATTCCAGCCTGTATGTGGTCTATGCCGATGGGCTGCGGCGCGAGCGCATCGCCATTGGCGCCGACCAGCCGGCCTGGAATCGGGACGGCACCTGGCTGGCCTTCCGGATGCACGGCGACAGGCCCGGCCTGTACATCACCAACGGCGACCCCGGCAACCTGACCCAGGTCATCAGCGGCACGATCAGCCATCCCACCTGGGCGCCTGACGGCACACGTCTGGCTTACGCCGCGCCGGACGACCAGGGCGAATGGACGATTTATATCATCAACGCCGATGGCAGTGGGCCGCCCAGGGCGGTGGGCAAAGGCCGCTGGCCGGCGTGGTCCCCCTCGCAATCCCTGGCCTATACCGGCTGTGACCGCTCTGGCCGATTCTGCGGCATCTTCTCCGACAGCAACCCCGATGACCCGGAGCCAGCGGTGCGGCTGACCGCCGACGTCAACGACATCGGCCTGGCCTGGTCACCGGACGGCATGTACATTGCCTATATGTCCAACCACAGCGGCAATTGGGAGGTGTACACGGTCAACATCTGGGGCGGGGTGACGCTGTTGACCAACGACCCGGCCAACGATGGTCTGCCCGCCTGGGCGCCGGATGGCAGCGCCCTGGCCTTCATCTCCGACCGTGACGGTGCCTGGGGGATCTATCTCATGCAGCCCGACGGCAGCCAGCAGCGTAAACTCCTGGACCTCGGCCCGGTGTATCCGGATTGGCTGAATCAGCGGCTGGCGTGGGCGCCGTGACAGCAGTAGGGGCGGGTCCGAGACCCGCCCGTACAGGTAGTTGGACTACCCGGCTACTGCTGACCGATATTCAGGGGTTCATGTGGGCTTCAATATAGGCGACGGCTTCACCGACGGTGGTGATCTTCTGCGCGTCCTCGTCAGAGATCTCCCCGCCGAAGCTCTCCTCAAAGGCCATGATCAGCTCAACCAGGTCCAGCGAATCCGCTTCCAGGTCCTCACGGAAGCGGGCCTCCGGAGTGACCTTGCTGGGGTCTACGCCCAGCCGGTCTACGATAATATCGCGCACACGCTCGTAGACAGTTGTCATGAACTTTGCTCCTTCGTGAGGGATCAGGATGTGATAACTATCACATTCTATCGTTCTGGCCGAGATTGTCAAGCCAGATGCCCCATCCCAGTAGGCCGGGTTTCCCTCCCCGGCGTAGGGCAGGTTTCTAAACCTGCCGCGCTGCGGCGGCTATAGAAAGCCGCCCTACGGGCTGCCTCCAGTATGGAATGCACCCGTCCATCATTGGCCGCTTGACAACCCGCTCCAGGGCTGTTAAGATGACTCTACCCTGGTTGAACACCGGGGAAAAGAAAAAGTTACGAGGCCGAAGCCCTGAGGAGGCCGATGTGAGCACCCCACCTGAGATTGAGCGGCGCAAAGCGGACCATATCCGCATTAACCTGGAAGAGGACGTGCAGTTCCCCCGCCTGACAACCGGGCTGGAACGCTACCGCTTCATCCACCAGGCGCTGCCCGAACTGAACCTGGACGAGATTGACCTCTCTACCACGCTGCTGGGCAAGCGCCTGCGGGCGCCGCTGCTGATCTCCTCCATGACCGGCGGCACCGAGACGGCCCGCACGATCAACCGCAACCTGGCCCAGGCGGCCCAGGCCGCCGGTATCGCCATGGGCCTCGGCTCGCAGCGGGCCGCCATTGAGAACCCCGCCCTGGCCTCCACCTACCAGGTCCGCGACCTGGCACCGGACATCCTGCTGTTCGCTAACCTCGGCGCCGTGCAACTCAACTACGGCTATGGTGTGGATCAATGCCGCCGCGCGGTGGAGATGGTGGAGGCAGACGCGCTCATCCTGCACCTGAACGCGCTCCAGGAGGCCGTTCAGCCCGGCGGCGACGGGAACTGGAAGGGGCTGCTGCGGCGGATTGAAGCGGTGTGCCGGGCGCTGCCCGTGCCGGTCGTGGTCAAAGAGGTGGGCTGGGGGCTGTCGGAGCGTGTGGCGCGCCAGTTGGCCGAGGCCGGCGTGGCTGCGCTGGATGTGGCCGGCGCGGGCGGCACCTCCTGGAGCGAGGTGGAGGCGCGGCGGGCGCCAACTGAACTGCATCGCCGCGTGGCCAGCGCCTTCGCCGATTGGGGGCTGCCCACCGCCGAGACGCTGTTGATGGCCCGCCGGGGCGCACCCAACCTGCCGATCATCGCCAGCGGCGGCCTGCGCGACGGCATTGACGTAGCCAAATGCATTGCCCTGGGCGCAGCAGCGGCGGGCATGGCCGGGCCGTTCCTTAAAGCGGCGGCGGTCTCCACCGAGGCTGTCTCTGAGGCCATCACCGAGATCACGCGCGTGTTGCGCATCGCCATGTTCTGTGCCGGCGCCGGCAGCATCCCCGAACTGCAGGCCACACCGCTATTGAAGAGCGATTGACATGTCCCTGGACAAACTCTCTGCCCTTTACATCCCTGCGCTGGAAGCCGAGATGCAGGCGCTCCTGGCCGAGGATGACCCAGTCTTCACGCCGTATTACGGCATGTTGCGCTATCACATGGGCTGGGCGGATGAAACCTTCGCCCCGGCGCGGGTGGATGCGGGGAAGCGCATTCGCCCGCTGCTCTGCCTGCTGGTCACCCAGGCAAGCGGCGGTGACTGGCAGCAGGCGTTGCCCGCCGCCGTCGCTATTGAGTTCAGCCACAATTTCTCCCTTATCCATGACGACATCCAGGACGCCAGCCCGCTGCGGCGGGGCCGCCCCACTGTGTGGAAGCTATGGGGCGTGCCCCAGGCGCTCAACATCGGCGATGCTCTGTTCACACTGGCCCACCTGGAGGTGAAGAAGCTTACCGGGCGCGGTGTCCGCCCGGAGGTCGCGCTGGAGGTCCTGGAGGTGCTGGATCGGAATTGCCTGGAGCTGACGAAGGGGCAGTATCTGGATTTGAGCTTTGAGCACCGCGAGCGGGTGAGCGTGGAAGAGTATATGGCCATGATCGCTGCCAAGACTGCGGCGTTGGCGGCGGCCTCAACCCAGATCGGGGCCCTGATTGCGGGCGCGCCTGCCAGGTGCGTGGCCTATTACCGGGCCTTCGGCTACGCGCTGGGGCTGGCCTTTCAGATCCAGGACGACATCCTGGGCATCTGGGGCGATGAGCATGTGACCGGGAAGTCGGTCTCCACCGACATCCAGACGCGCAAGAAGTCGCTTCCTGTCGTTTACGGCCTGGAACGCAGCGAGGCCCTGAGGGCGATGTACGCTGCCGGGCCGCTGACCGATGCTGCCGAAGTCGCCCAGGTGGTGCGGGAGCTTGAGGCGGTCAGTGCGCGGGCCTACGCCGAGGAGCAGGTACGGGCCTACTCGGATGCGGCCATACAGCATCTCAAAGCGGCTGAACCGCAGGGGGAGGCCGCTGAGGCCCTGTTGGAGTTGACCCACCGGCTGGTGGGGAGGCTGCGCTAGCAAACGAGGGCACAACATGGATAGGCATCTATTGTCTGACAAAGGAGAGGGGCCATGTTGATCGGAGAGCGCGTGCGGTTGCGTGGCATTGAGCGGGAGGACCTTCCCACGTTTGTGCGCTGGTTCAACGATCCGGAGGTGCGCCAGTATCTCATGATGTACGAGCCGATGTCTATGGCGAAGGAAGAGCGTTGGTTTGAAGAGATGCTGGAGCGCAAGAACGATTTTGTGTTCGCGATTGAGGCTCAGATCGGCGAGCAGTGGGTGTTTATCGGCAACGTGGGCCTGCACCGGATTGATTGGAAGAACCGCACGGCGATGTTTGGCATCGCCCTGGGGGAGAAGGCCTACTGGGGGCAGGGCTTCGGCACCGACGCGACACGCACCATGCTGCGCTTCGCGTTTGAGGAGTTGAATCTGCACCGAGTGGAGTTGGAGGTGTTTGATTTTAACCCCCGTGCCATGCGGTCTTATGAGAAGGCGGGCTTCCGCCATGAGGGCACGCGCCGCCAGGCGCTGTTTCGTCATGGGCGCTATCACGACGTCCACCTGATGAGCATCCTGCAGAGCGAATACGTGTCTGGCGATTGAGATCATACTCTCTCCACGCCCGGTGTCGGGCTTCCGCCCGGCACCTCCTTGCCCTGGTAGCCAGCTTGTCCCGGTATACGTACCTGGCGATGCCCCTCATTCCCATCTTGGCAGGAGGGCGCCCCTCATGTTATAATGAAAGTCCTTTCAAGAGTGGACAGGATATTGTGGGGCGCATATTAGATTACCCAGAGCAGGCCGGAGGGAAAGTTGAATAACCGGGCACGGTGGTGGATTGGGATGGCCATCAGCGTGCTATTCCTGTTCCTGGTCGTCCGGGGGCTGGACCCGGCCCGCTTTTGGGAGAACCTGCGCCAGGCGAATTACCAATGGTTCCTGCCTGCCAGCGTGTTCCTTGTCGTGAGTTACGCGCTGCGCGCCTTCCGTTGGCGCCTGCTCCTGGATGGTCAGGTGGGGTCGCTGCGCGCCTTCTCGGTCATCAACGTCGGTTACCTGCTGAACAACGTCCTCCCTTTCCGCCTGAGTGATGTAGCCCGCGCCTATCTGATCAGCCGGGGCACGCCCGTGGGCGGCGCACGTGGCCTGTCCTCGGTGGTGGTAGAGCGCGTCACCGATGTGCTGGCGGTGGTCATTCTGCTGGCGGGCGTCCTGGCCTTTGCGCTCCCTCCGGCGCTGGCTGGGGTAGGAGGTGGCGCGCTCGCCAGCCAGATCGTCGGGGCCGGTTTGACCATGACGGTGGCGGCTCTGGCGGCCTTTATCCTCCTGACCGTTGCGGCAGTCCGCCCGACGCTGCCGCTGCGGGCAGTGACCTGGGGGCTGAGGCGCGTGCCGCGCCTGAACGAGCAGCGCATCACCGGCCTGGTCAGCCAGCTTTTAGATGGCTTGTTAGCGCTCTCGGATTGGCGCCGAATGCTAGCCCTGTTCGCCTGGACTGCTGCCATCTGGGGCGTTTCCATCCTGGCCGATTGGGCGGTGGCGCGCGCCTTCGTGGCGGAGGCCGACCTGGCGCTGGGGGCCTTTATCCTGGCGCTAACCGGCCTGGGCGTCAGCCTGCCCTCCTCGCCGGGGCAATGGGGCGTGTTTGAGGCCGCCGCGGTCCTGGCGCTCCAGGCGTTCACCGTGCCCCAGGAATCGGCTGTGGCGGTGGCCCTGACGCTCCACGCCCTGGGCACCGTCCTCAGTTCGGCCCTGGGCGCGCTTTTCCTGCTGCGCGAGGGGGAATCGTTGCTCGGCATTGCCGATGCGGTGCACCAGTGGATGGTGCACATGCGCTCGTCTAGAGCCTCATCGCCTTCGTAAGAGGGACAGGACAAATTTCATGAAAGTTCTGGTGATCCTGACGTACTATTATCCGCATTGGACCGGGCTGACGGCCTATGCCCGGCGCATCGCCGAGGGCCTGGTCCGGCGCGGGCATCAGGTCACAGTGCTGGCTTCGCAGCACGACCGCGCTCTGCTGCTGCAAGAGAACGTGAACGGCGTACGGGTGATACGATTGCCCACGCTCATGCGCATCAGTCGCGGGGTGATCATGCCGGGCTTCCCTGGCGCCTTGCGCCGCCTGATCCCGGAGCATGATATCGTGCAGGTGCACACGCCCATCCTGGAGGCCCCATTGATCACCAGCGTGGCACGTTGGGTCGGGCGTCCGGTGCTGCTGACCCACCAGGGCGACCTGGTTATGCCTGCGGGCTTCTTTAACCAGGCGATTGAACGCATCGTCACCTGGATGATGGTCCAGGCCGAGAAGCAGGCCACAGCGATCTCAGTGCATAGCTGCGATTATGCCGAGCATTCCAACTTCCTGCGTCCTTTCAGGCACAAGCTGTACTGCATTTACCCGCCAGTGATCATCCCCCGCCCCGATCCGGTGCAGGTGGCGAAGTGGCGGGACGAGTTGGGGCTGAATGAGCACAAGCTGGTGGGCTACGCCGGGCGCTTTGTGGAGGAGAAAGGTTTTGACTATCTGTATAAGGCCATGCCGCTGGTGCTGGAGAAGCATCCTCACACCAAGTTCGTCTATGCGGGCGAGCGCTTCGTCGTTTACGAGAAGTTCTACCAGCGCTGGGAGCATCTGGTAGAGCAGAACAAAGAGCATCTGGTGTTTCTGGGGCTGCTGCGCGATCCCCAGAAGCTGGCCAATTTCTACGCCATGTGCGACGTGTTCTGCCTGCCCAGCCGCTCTGATTGCTTCCCCAGCGTCCAGGTGGAAGCCATCCTGAGCGGCACGCCGCTTGTGTCCACCGACATCCCCGGTGCGCGGGAGGTGGTCAAGCGCACAGGTATGGGCCTGTTGGTCAAATCGCATGATGAGCATGCTCTGGCCGAAGGGCTGATCAAGGCGTTGGAGAATCCCCGCTGCTATGTGAAGCCCTATGAGGAGATCCGCGCTGTATTTGACCCGGAGAAGAGCATTGACGAGTACGAGGCACTGATGCAGAAGCTGGTGCGCGAATATCGGCGATGATCGGCGACGGGCGACAGACGGCAGACGATAGACGACAGACGATAGACCATGAACGATGGGAGGCAGACCGTCGTCCCTCGCCCCTCGCCCGCCGCCCGTATGATGAAGAGAAGGTCAATCGGCTGCTGCGCAACGAGGCGGACATCGCCTTTAAGCGGCGCGTCAAGACGGTGCTGGAGTTTCTTGACTTGCAGGATGGCGATGTCGTGCTGGACGCGGGCTGCGGGCGGGGCTTTTTCCTGAACTACCTGCGCCGCATGAGCGGTTGCGATCTGACCGGGATTGAACTGGATTTTCCGCTGTTTGAGATTGCCAAACGCGAACTGGCCGGGTTGAACATCAAGCTGGTCAACGGCGACATCACCCACCTGCCTTTCCCTGACAACGCTTTTAACAAAATCGTCATGTCCGAGGTGCTGGAGCATATCCCCGACGATGCCGGGGCGTTGCGGCAGGTGTATCGCGTGCTCAAGCCGGGCGGCATCCTGGCGCTCACCGTGCCCAACCAGCACTATCCCTTCTGGTGGGATCCTATTAATAAGACATTAGAGACCTTATTCCACACCCATATCGCCCAGGGCATCTTCGCCGGTATCTGGGCCAACCATGTCCGGCTGTACACACGCGAGTCGTTGCGCCAGGTTATAGAGAGCGCGGGCTTCCAGATTGAGCAGTTGCGCCAATTCACGCATTACTGTTTCCCCTTTCACCACAACATTGTCTATGGCTTCGGCAAGCCCTTGCTGGAAGGGGGGCATCTGCCCCGGCGCCTGGCGAACGCCGCCGACCGCTTCCGCTTTGAGGAGAATAGCGGCAGCCTGTGGAACCCGATCAACCTGGGGCTGGCGGTGTTCAACTGGATTGACCGCTACAATCGGATGGATGAGCCTCCCGACCGCACCGCGCTGATCCTGGCGGTGAAGGCAATCAAACCGACGAGGACAAGATGAGTGGGTTGAGTCTCAGCAGATCATAGATTTACCCCCCTCACCCCGACCCTCCCCCACAAGGGGGGAGGGGGTAACCTCTCCCCCAACCCCTCCCCTGAGAGAGGAGGGTAGGGGCGCAATTCATTGCGCCCCTTGTTCCCTCCCCCTGGGTGAGGGAGGGGGTGACTGCTCTGTGATTTACTGGGTCTAAATGTGGAGGGCGAGATGTGTTAGAGGAGATATGCAGCGCGGCGGCATTTGCGGATGAGCGCATCGGGCAGGAGACATTGCGCCGCCTGGCCAGCGTGCAGCGCTATAACGACTGGCTGTTTGACGAACTGCGTGCCCACGTCGGCCAACGCATTCTAGAGGTCGGTTGTGGCATCGGCAACATGACCGGCTATTTCCTGGACCGCGAACTGGTGGTGGCGCTGGACATCCTGCCGGAGGCGCTGGAGGCGGCGGTCACCAAGTTCCCAGATCGGCCCAACCTCAAGCTGGTGCAGGGCGACATCGCCGATCCGGCCCTGCTCCCCCGGCTGGCAAATTACGGCTTTGATACGGTGGCCTGCCTGAACGTGTTGGAGCACGTCAGAGCCGACGCGCAGGCGCTGAGGCATATGTATGAATTGCTGCAACCCGGCGGGCATTTGTTGCTGTTTGTGCCCGCCGGGCGCTATCTGTACGGTACGTTAGATGAGGGGCTGCGCCACTGTCGCCGCTATGAGCGCGAGCCACTGCGGGCGCTGGTCAGCGGGCAGGGTTTTGAGATCGTCCGGCTGGTTTACATGAACCTGGCCGGGGTCCCCGGTTGGTGGCTGAGCAGCCGCGTGCTGAAACGACGCATCCTGCCTCGCTGGATGCTGTGGCTGTTTAACACGCTGGCGCCGCTATTTATCCGGGTGGAGCGCAGCCTGCAACGCCTGGGGCCGCTCCCTCTCGGTCAGTCGCTGTTGTGTATTGCCCGCAAGCCCGGCGCCCTGCCTGGGCCTGCTGAAGAGCGGGCTGTGTGAAGCCCCTTGCCTACATCGCCGAGGCGCGGCGCTGCGAGAAGAGAACGTACAGGACGCCGCCGATTGCGCCGGCAATAGCGGCGATGATCGCACCGATAATGAGGCCAATAACTCCCCCGGCCGCACCGAAGGCCAGCCCTACAGCAGCGCCCCCCGCGCTACTCAGGTCACTGGCAGCGCTGATGGAGGTGAACAGGCCGCTGACGAGCAGGCCGATAACCAGCGAGACCAGACCGCCCGCCAGATGCCCCACGCCGGTGGCGACAGCACCATCTACGGCTGGTGTGGCGTACGGGGAGGTGGAGGAGATGCTCAGGGGAGTGGTCCCGGCTGGCATGTTTTGCCCCCACTGCGCGACCAACCAGCCGATGGCGAACGGCAGGATCAATCCGATGAGGCACGTCAGTGGCGAGACCAGGCAGGCCAGAACCGGGATCGCCGTGAGAATGCCGAGCACGGCCACAACGATAGCATCGTAGATGGCGCCGCGCTTGACGTTGGGCTTTAAATACCGATCAATCATGGGAGCCTCCTTTGACTTGGGATAATCCATCATAACACATTTATGGTAAAGTGCAAGTTTGGGGCCAGGCGCACTCGGGAGAATCGGCCGGTTTTCAGCGTAACCCTAATCGGTCTATAATACGCGGCCAAACCAGCCTGATCGGAGGCGTTCATGCGCTTACCACGTTCCAGCGGCATTCTGTTGCATCCTACCTCGCTGCCTGGGCGATTCGGCATCGGCGACCTGGGCAGCGAGGCTTATCAGTTTGTGGATTTCCTCGTTGGCGCCGGGCAGAAGCTATGGCAGATCATGCCCCTGGGGCCAACCGGCTACGGTGACTCCCCCTATCAGTCATTTTCCTCTTTCGCCGGCAACCCGTTGTTGATCAGCCCGGAGCTTCTTGCCGAAGAGGGCCTGCTTTCTCCATCGGACCTGGATACCGTTCCCGATTTTCCAGAGGGTCGCGTGGATTATGGGCCAGTGATCGCATTCAAACAGGCTCTCCTCCGTCGGGCCTATGAACGCTTCCAGGCCCAGGCGACGCCGACGCGCCGGGCAGCCTTCCGCGCCTTTTGCCGCCGCCATGCCGCCTGGCTGGACGATTTTGCCCTGTTTATGGCGCTCAAAGAGGCGCACCAGGGGGCGGTGTGGAGTTCCTGGGAGAAGGACATCGCCTCCCGTCAGCCGGAGGCCCTCCAGGCCTGGACACAGAAACTCGCCGACAGTATTGAGGCCCACAAGTTCGCCCAATATCTGTTCTTCACCCAATGGCTGGCGTTGAAGGATTACGCCAATGCCTTCGGTATCCGCATCATCGGTGACATCCCCATCTTCGTTGCCTACGATAGCGCGGATGTCTGGGCGCACCCGGAGTTATTCTATCTGGACGAGAACGGCCAGCCCACAGTCGTCGCCGGGGTGCCGCCTGACTTCTTCAGCGAAACCGGGCAGTTGTGGGGCAACCCCCTGTATCGCTGGGAGGTGCTGGCACAGGATGGCTACACCTGGTGGATTGAGCGCGTGCGGGCCACGCTCCGCCTGGTGGACATCATCCGGCTGGATCACTTCCGCGGCTTTGAGGGCTATTGGGAGGTGCCTTTCGGGGAGCCGACGGCGGTCAAAGGCCGTTGGGTCAAGGGGCCGGGCGCGGCGTTGTTCCAGGCGATGCAAGACGCCCTGGGGCCGTTGCCCATCATCGCCGAGGACCTGGGCGTGATCACGCCGGAGGTGGAGGCCATCCGCGATCAGTTTGACTTCCCCGGCATGAAGGTGCTCCAATTCGCCTTTGCCACCACGCCCGCCGACCCCTTCCTGCCGCATAACTTCCCGCGCAACTGCGTCGTGTATACCGGCACGCACGATAACGACACCACGCTCGGCTGGTTCCAGACGGCGCCGCCTGCGGAGCGCGCCTTCGCGCTCAAGTACACAGGTAGCACTGGCGAGGAATTTAACTGGGACCTGATCCGCCTGGCGTTGGCCTCGGTTGCGGATACGGCGATTATCCCCTTACAGGATGTGTTGGGCATTGGCAGCGAGGGGCGCATGAACCTGCCGGGGCGGGCCAGCGGCAACTGGGCCTGGCGCTATCTGCCCGGCAGCCTGACGCCGGAGATTCAAGAGCGGCTGCGCGAGTTGACCGAGATCTACGGGCGATAGTGCTGGGCGAACCAGGCGATCAGTTCCTGCTGCTCTGGCCTTTCCGGATATGACCCGGCCCGCCTCACGGCCATCTCGGCCTGCCCCCGCGAGCGGCCCAGGGCTATGAGGACACAGATCGCTACAGTCCCTGCCCGGCCGATCCCCGCGCCGCAATGCAGCAGGATGGCCTCTCCGGCGCGGATCTCATCTGCCAGGTGGCGCACAAACGCCGCAAATTGCTCGCGGTCCTGGGGGATACTGCGGTCCGCGATGGGGAAGAATTCCACCGGCCAGGGGAATGTGCGCGAGCGCAGGGCTTTGGCATAAGCGGGGGATTTCACCTTGATCTCCTCTCTGGGCGACAGGCAAACGATGTGTGAGATGGCTTTCGCCTCTATCTCGGCCAGGGCCTGATCCAGAGGCTCATAGCGCCCTGGCATCGCCGAGAGATACAATTCCCCGAAGATGCCTTCCGGCATCTCCACGCTTCTAAGCACCGCCGGATAATGCCCTTTCCATGCGCCTGGACTCCATTACCAATCATAACATAAGATGACGGCCATGGCGACACTTCTATGCCTCAATAGCCAATACATTTCACACCTGCTGCCAGCCGTCACCCCCCATTCAGGGGGAGAGCCATATCACCCCCTCCCTCCACCTTCCCCATCCAGGGGGGAGGGGACTTACTCCCTCCCCCTGGATGGGGGGAACCGACCAGGCCATCTGCCTTTTCCATTGACGCTGCCCTGCCCGTATGTTACAATGAGTGAAGTCAGGGGAGGGGCGTTCATCTGATCCTTTGGCCTTCACCCGGTAGAGTAAAGCACAATGGCACAGCGAGCATCTATTTATCTGGATCACGCAGCCACCACGCCGGTGGACCCGCGCGTGGTGGAGGCGATGTCGCCGTATTGGACGGAGGTGTACGGCAATCCGTCTTCTATTCACCGCTACGGCCAGGCGGCAGCCGCGGCGTTGGAACACGCCCGGCGCCAGGTCGCCGAGGTGTTGGGGTGCGCGCCGGAGGAGGTCGTGTTCACAAGCTGCGGCTCGGAGAGCGACAATCTGGCGCTGCGGGGCGTGGCCTTCGCCGCCCGCGCCAGCGGCAGGGGCAATCACCTGATCGTCTCGCCTATTGAGCATCATGCTGTGAGCCATACGGCGCTGCAACTGCGCGATGTCTTCGGCTTTGAGGTGACCTTCCTGCCGGTGGATGAATACGGGCGGGTGAACCCCGACGACGTGGGCCGGGCCATCCGCGATGACACGATCCTGATCAGCGTGATGTATGCGAATAACGAGATTGGTACGATCCAGCCCATCGCCGAGATCGGCGCACTGGCCCGGCGCAAAGGTATCCCCTTCCACACCGACGCGGTTCAGGCGGGGGGAATGCTGGACCTGAACGTGAACCGGCTGAACGTGGACCTGCTGGCGCTGTCGGCACACAAGTTCTATGGGCCGAAGGGCGTCGGAGTGCTTTATGTGCGCCGGGGCACGCCGCTGTTGCCGATGCAGACGGGCGGCGGGCACGAGCAGGGCCTGCGCGCCGGGACGCAGAACGTCCCCTACATCGTTGGCCTGGCCACCGCGCTGCGCCTGGCGCAGAGCGAGAAGGATAGCCTTAATCCCCGCCTTCAGGCGCTGCGCGACCGGCTGATCACGGGCGTCCTGGAAACTATCCCCGAGGCGCGCCTGACCGGGCACCCCAGCCAGCGGCTGCCCAACCACGCCAGCTTCGCCATTCACGGCGTGACCGGTCAGGATTTGTTGGTGCATCTGGATATGACGGGCATCGCCGCCAGTTCCGGCTCGGCCTGCGCAGTGGGTAACCCGGAGCCTTCAGAGGTCCTGCTCGCTCTGGGCCTGTCACGCGAGTGGGCGTTGGGGGCCTTGCGGCTGACCGTTGGGCGGCAGACGACCGAGGAGGATGTGGCCTATACGCTGGATGTGCTGCCGGGTATTGTCCAGCGGTTGAGGGCGCTATGAGCGAGCGCGTGGTCGTCGCTATGAGCGGCGGGGTGGATAGTTCGCTGGCGGCGGCCTTGCTGGTGGAGCAGGGCTATGAGGTCGTCGGCATCATGTTGCGCCTGTGGGCCGAGGATGACACGTCCGGCGCGGCGGGCAACCGCTGCTGCACGCCCGATGCCCAGGCGCTGGCCCGCTATGTGGCCCATCTGCTGGAGATCCCCTTCTACATTCTGGATGTGCAGACGCCGTTCAAGACGCAGGTCGTGGACTTCTTTATTCAGGAATACAGCAGCGGGGTCACGCCCAACCCCTGCCTGCAATGCAACCGCCACATCCGTTTCGGCCACCTGCTGCGCCACGCGCTCGCGCTCGGCGCCGGGTATCTGGCCACTGGCCATTATGCCCGCGTGCGCCAGGTGAATGGCCGCTACCAACTGCTCAAGGGCGTGGACGAGCGCAAGGACCAGTCGTATGTCTTGCACGTTCTAACCCAACAGGAGCTGGCCCATGCGCTCTTCCCGGTGGGGAGCTACACCAAGGCCGAGGTGCGTGAGATGGCGCGGGCGCGTGGCCTGCCCGTTGCCGACCGCCCGGAGAGCCAGGACCTGTGCTTCCTGGCCGATGGGGATTACCGCCGCTTTCTGGCCCGGCACGCGCCGGAGGCGCTGCGCCCCGGCCCCATTGTGGATACCGCCGGGCGAAGGCTGGGCCAGCACCAGGGGCTGCCCCTCTACACCATCGGCCAGCGCAAGGGCCTGGGCCTGAGCGGGCCAGAGCCGCTCTACGTGGTCGCCACCGACCCGGCCACGAACACGCTGATCGTGGGCAGCCGCGCCGAGTTGGGACGTGACCGCTTTCGGGTGCAACCCGTGAACTGGATCAGCGGCAAGGCGCCCACCGCTCCCCTCCGCTGCACAGTCAAAATCCGCTACAAGGCCAACGAGGTCCCGGCGACGGTCACGCCCCTGGAGGGGGGCTGCGCCGAGGTCGCGGCCGCTGAACCGCTGTACGGTGTGACGCCGGGGCAGGCGGCAGTATTCTACGATGGCGAAGTCGTTCTGGGCGGCGGCATCATCCGCCTGTCTTGATCAGATCATCCTCACTCCCTCCCTCTCCCTCCCTCGTCCAGGGGGAGGAAACTCGCCCCTCCCCCTTTGCGGAGGAGGGTTAGGGTGGGGGGAGAATCACCCCCCTGTCCCTTCCCGTCTTATGGGGAGCCGGGATCGGGGGGGCTGTACCCAGGGAGCGCAGCACCTGGGCAAGCACCTGCACCGCCCGCTGATACTCGGCCAATGAGAGATGCTCCTGAGGCGTGTGGTCCAGGGCCGAGTCGCCCGGCCCGTAGGCCAGCATAGGACATCCCCAAACCGGCCCCACAATGTTCATATCGGATGTCCCCGATTTGAGCACGAAGGCCGGCGCTCCCCCCTGGGTGCGGATGGCAGCCAGGAAGGCGCGCACCAGGGCTGTGTTCTTCTCGGCGCGGTACGCGGGCACCGGACGGTCCAGGACGCGCACCTCGCCATCGCCGCTCAACTCATGGAGGGTCTCCTGCCACTGCGCGGGCGACATCCCCGGCGGCAGGCGCACACCGATCTGCAAGGCCGCCCGCTCCTCAAAGCCGTCGTTTTCGGAGCGCATCGCCCGTAACGTCGGGGAAAGCTGCTCAAACACCCGGCTGCGCCCGGCATTGTGCGCATCGCACCGCGCCCGCAGCCGATTCCAAAAGCCCACGGCGGCCTCGCAGGCGCTTTCGTCCCCGGAAGCTGTGTGGCTCAGGGGGCGGCGCACCCGGTACTCCAGCCACAGGCTGCCGCGATAGCCCAACGTCACCCGTTCCCAGCCGCTCGGCTCGCCGATGATTGCCAGATCGGGGGAATAGCGCCCAGCCACGTGCCACGCCCCGCGTGAATCGGCCTCCTCCCCTACTGCGCCAATGGCCACGAATTGCCAGTTGGGGAGCGCGCCCACAGCAGCAACGGCGTCCACAAACGCCGCCAGTGGCCCTTTGGCATCCACGCTGCCGCGCCCATACAGCTTGCCTGCCTGCACGCGCACGGGGATGGCGCCGGGAACGGTGTCAATATGGCCGAGCAGCACGACCTGGCGCGGTCCTGTGCCCATAATGCCTACGGCGTTACCAGCCTCATCCACAAAGGTGTGGGTGAAGCCCAGCGCGCTCATGTGCGCCACCAGCCAGGCGACGGCTTCCCCCTCCTGGCCGGAGGGGCTGTAGCGTTGCACCAGGCCGAGCAGGGTGGCAGGGATAGCCGCGCTCATTCCCCCACAGGCTGCGCCACAACCTGAGCGAGCGCCTCCACAACGCGGTCAAGCTGGTCGCGGCGTATGACCAGCGGCGGCAGGAAGCGGATCACATTCAGTCCCGCCGATAGGGCCAGCACGCCGCGTTCCATCAGGGCCTGCAACACAGGCGCGGCTTTCTGGCGCAACTCCACGCCGACGAGCAGCCCCAGCCCACGCACTTCGCGGATCAGAGGGGCGCGGACCTGGCGCAGTTGCGCCAGGAAGTAGGCGCCCTGTTCGGCAGCGCGGGCGGGCAGGGCCAGCCGCTCCATCTCGTCTAATGCGGCCAGCGCAGCCGCGCAGGCCAGGGGGTTGCCTCCGAAGGTGGAGCCGTGACTGTGCGCGGGCAAAGGCCCCACGCGCTCGCCGATCAGGGTGGCCCCCATAGGCACGCCACCCGCGATGGACTTCGCCAGGCAGAGCAGGTCGGGGTGCAAGTCGTAGTGCTCAAAGGCGAACATCTTGCCCGTGCGGCCAAAGCCCGTCTGGACCTCATCCAGAATAAGCAGCGCCCCGCGTTCACGGCAGAGGCGCTCCGCCCCCTGCAAAAACTCCGCTGTGCCGGGATACACCCCGCCCTCGCCCTGCACCACCTCCAAAAGGACGGCAGCGGTGTTCTCGCCCACCGCCTGGGCCAGCGCGTCCAGGTTGTTGTAGGGGACGTGGCGGAAGCCGGGCACGAGCGGCTCAAACGGTTCGCGATAAGCCCGGTTCCAGGTGGCCGAGAGCGCGCCCAGCGTGCGCCCGTGGAAGCCGCGCATGGCCGCGACGATCTCCGTCCGCCCGGTGGCGGCCCGTGCAAATTTGAGGGCCGCTTCCACCGCCTCTGTGCCGGAGTTGCACAGGAAGACGCGCCGCAGGCCGGTCAACGCGCTCAGGCGGGCCATCAGCGCTGCCCGCTGGTCGTTGGGGAACATCTCTGGGCAGGCGATCAGCCTGCGGGCCTGGGCTGCCAGCGCCGCCGCCACTGCCGCGTTGGCGTGGCCCAGATTGGCCGCCCCCTGCCCGCCCACGCAGTCAATGTACTCACGCCCCTGGTCGTCCCAGACGAGCGCGCCCTCGCCGCGCACCAGCGTCAGCGGGCGCTTGACGTAGACGCCGGAAGAATGCCAGTTCTCAATAGCCGCAGGATCCATCTCTGAATAGGTTCTAGACAACTGTCGTGCCCTGGCCGGCCAGCGCCCGCTGCACCGGCGCGCTCACCCGCCCGTCGGCCAGGATCACCCGCCCCACGCCCTGTGCCAGGGCCTCGCTGGCCCCCAGGACTTTCTTCTTCATCCGCCCCTCGGCGAAGCCCAGCGATTCCTCCAGCCTGGCCCGCTCCAGGCGCGGGATCAGCGTGCTCTCGTCGGGGAAGTGGCGCAGCAGCCCCGGCACATTCGTCAGCAGGATCAGGCTGTCAGCGCGAAGCGCCCCCGCGATCATCGCCGCCGCCCGGTCGGCATCCACATTCAACGCCACGCCTTCGGACGAGAGCGCCAGGGGTGCCACTACGGGCGTATAGCCTGCCTCCAGCAACAGGTGAAGCAGGTCCACGTTGACCGCCTGGATTGTGCCCGTGTGGTCATCGTGGATCACGCGCACGCGGCCATGCTCCACCGCCCGCACCGCCTCCTTGCGCTTCGCCACCAGCAGCCGCCCGTCCACGCCGGAAAGCCCCAGCGCGTTTACACCCTGCCGCTGGAGTGCCTCCACCAGCAGCGTGTTGATCTTGCCCGCCGTCACCATGGCGAAGATCTCCAACGTAGCGCGGTCGGTGTAGCGGCTGGTGAAGCCGGAGGGCGAGGTGATGAAGCGTGGCGGATGGCCCAACTGCTCCGAGAGGCGGTTGGTCTCATCCGAGCCGCCATGCACCAGCACCACCCGCTCCCCCTGGCTTACGAGCGCGGCCACATCCGCGCATATCGCCGCCAGGTTCAGCCCATGTGCACCACCTATTTTGATCACCAGCATCATTTCATCCCCTGCAATCTCCGCAGATCACAGATTCCCCCCCACCCCAGCCCTCCCCCACAAGGGGGGGATAGGAGCTTTCCCTCCCCCTGGATAGGGGAGGGAGTGATACCCTTGCTCAGATCGGATGCAGCCCAGGGAACTCCAACCCGGTGGTCTCCTCCAGCCCCAGCATCAGGTTCATCGCCTGGACCGCTGAGCCTGACGCGCCCTTCATCAGGTTGTCAATCGCCGCCAGCGCCACCACCCGCCCGGTTTCCGCGTCCAACTCAAAGCCCACGTCCACATAGTTGCTCCCCGCCAGGATTTTGGGATCGGGCACGCGATGGACGCCCCCCTTCTCCTTGACGATACGCACGAACGGCTCTGCCGAGGCCCAGGCGCGGTAAACGCGCCACAGGTCCTTCTCCGTCACGCCGGGCCGGGTGAAGGCATGGGCGGCGGCCAACGCGCCGCGCACCACATCCACCGAGGTGATCGTCAGATAGACCTCTTCCAGCCCCAATTCCTGGCGGACCTCCGCCGTGTGGCGGTGGCCGGTGGGCGCGTAGGTGCGGATGACCCCGCTGCGCTCCGGATGGTGCGAACCGGCGTTGGGCGTGGCCCCTCCCTCGGAAGAGCCGACCTTGACATCCACGATAACCGGGCGGGAAAGGTCTAGCAGACCAGCGCGGACCAGGGGCAAGAGCGCCAGGATGGAGGCCGCCGCGTTGCAGCCCACGCCGCTGATATAGCGCGCCGAACGCATCGCCTCGCGGTGCAGTTCCGGCAGGCCATAGACGAAGCGCGATAACCAGTGCGGGGCCAGGTGCTCGCTGCCGTACCAGCGTTGATACAAGGCCGGGTCGCGCAGGCGGAAATCCGCCGATAGATCAATCATATAAGGCGCCAGCGCCGCATAGCGCTCAACCTCCTTCTGCGCTTCGCCGTGCGGCAGTGCCAGGAAGAGCACATCGCAGGGCTGTAGCCTCTCACGGGAGATAAAGCGCAAGAGCGTGCGCTTGCGCAGGTTGGGATGCAAGGAGTGCACATACTCTCCCAGATGGCGCTCGGACGTCACCTGGGTGACCTCCACCTGGGGGTGGGCGAGCAGCAGGCGCAGAAGCTCGCCGCCCGTGTATCCCGACGCCCCCACGATCCCTACCCGGATCACGCAGCCACTCCTAGCGGGGATGGCGCCGGGCGCACCAGCGAGAGCGCCTGCGGCTGGGGGCTGCCCTGCTGGGCCACGCGCACAGCATACTCCACGATCAGCCCCGGAATGTCCACGCCGGTGATAGGCACGGTGGTGTGGAATTCCATTGTATGGTTGATCTCGTTGACTAGGTAGCCGCGCTGCGGGTCTTCCAGCACATCAATCGCCAGCACACCCCCGCCTACAGCGCGCGCCGCCGCCCGGCAGACCGCCTCCAGTTCCGGCGTCACCGGGCAGACTTCGCCCTGGCCACCGCGTGCCGTGTTGGTGATCCAGTGATCGGACTTGCGGTAGATCGCGGCCACTGTGCGGTCATCCACCACAAAGGCGCGGATGTCGCGGCCCGGCTTGGTGATGTATTCCTGGATGTAGAAGATGCTGTGCTGATACGATCCCAGAAACTCCTTGTGCTCCACCAGGGCCTCGGCGGCATCACGGTCGTTGATCTTGGCCAGCAGCCGCCCCCACGACCCCACCACCGGCTTGATCACCACCGGATAGCCCAGTTCCTCAATCGCCTGGAGCGCGGCCTCGCCGGAAAACGCCAGACGCACGCGCGGCTGGGGCACGCCTGCCCGCCGCAGCGCAGCGGAGGTGGCCAGCTTATCGCCGCAGATGGCGGCAACGGCGGCGCTGTTCACCGTGGGGATGCCCCAGCTATTGAGCACCTGGGCGGCATATAGCCCGCGCGCATAGGAGATGCTGCGCACCAGCACCACGTCGTAGCGCGCCCATGCCCCCGGCCCGGCATCCACATCAAAGATGGCCTCGCCATCGTCAATCCGGTCGTAGTCCAGGCCGCGCGCCTCCAGCGCCGCCATCAGCCACTTCTCCTCCACGCGCAGCCGGGACATAAGCAGCCCGATTTTCGGTGAGTGCCTCATTCTCCCCAATCCTCCTCCTCACGTGGGGCGAGCGCCAGGCTGAGCGGCGTCAGGCTGGTGACCTCCAGTTCCGCGCCGCAATCGGGGCAGACCAGGATCTCCCCCATCACCACGCCCGCATCTATGGGCACATCCCCTTCACATTCCGGACATTGAGCCATCATGCTTCACACCTCCCTTTCCAGTTTGTTTAAGATGGTTTTTGCCAGGGCAAGCTGCTCCTGCACCGCCTGTGGGGCCGTGCCGCCGCTTGCGCTGCGGCGTTCCAACGCACGCTCCACCTCCAACACCTGCACCAGGTCCGCGCCGAAGGCGGGATGGATGGCCTGATACTCCACCAGGGGCAGGTGTGTCAGGGCCACGCCCAGGGCCTCTGCCCGCTTCACCGCCTGGCCCACAGCGGCATGGGCCTGGCGGAAGGGCACGCCGCGCGCCACCAGATAGTCGGCCAGGTCGGTCGCCAGCATGGGGGCCTCCACCGCAGCGCGCATCCGCTCGGCTCGCACCTTCAGCGTGGCGATCACGCCGCGCATCACCGGTAGGGCCAACGCCAGCGTATCGGCGGCTTCAAACACCGGCGGCTTGTCTTCCTGCAAGTCCTTGTCGTAGGCCGAGGGCAGGGCCTTTAGCGTCGCCAGCAACCCGCTCAATAGCCCGATCAGCCTGCCGCTCTTGGCGCGTATCAACTCCAGCGGGTCGGGGTTCTTCTTCTGCGGCATCAGGCTGGAGCCGGTGGCGTACGCCTCATCCAGTTCTATGAAGCCGAACTCGGCGGTGGCGTACAGGATCAGCGCCTCGGCCAGGCGGCTGAGATGCAGGCCGATGAGCGCGGCGCAAAACAGGAACTCGGCGGCGAAGTCGCGGTCAGAGACGGCATCCAGGCTGTTCGGAGAGGCCGCCTCAAACCCCAGATCACGGGCCAGCGCGGCACGGTCAATGGCGAAGGCGGTGCCTGCCAGCGCGCCGCTGCCCAACGGCAGGACCCGTGTCCGGCGGCCCAGGTCATGCAGGCGCTCGCGGTCGCGTTGGAGCGCCCAGAAGTGCGCCAGCCACCAGTGGCTGAGCAGGATGGGCTGCGCCCGTTGCAGGTGAGTATAGCCGGGCAGCACCACCCCCCAATCCTGCTCGGCACGGGCGATGAGCGTGGCCTGAACCTGGTGCAGTTGCGTATCCAGCCGTTCCAGCGCCTCCAGCAGCCACAGCCGCAGGTCGGTGGCCACCTGGTCGTTGCGGCTGCGACCGGTATGCAGCTTCCCCGCCAGAGGGCCGATCAACTCGGTCAACCGCCGTTCAACCGCCGTGTGGATGTCTTCATCGCTGTCCAGGAAGACGAACTGGCCGCGCTCTAACTCCCCGGCAATCGCCTCCAGCCCGCGCACGATCTCTACGGCCTCCGTGGCGGTAAGCACACCCGCACGCGCCAGCGCCCGCGCCCAGGCGATGCTGCCGCGCACATCCTGCGGTGCCAGGCGGCGGTCAAAGGGCAGCGAGGCGTTTAACCGCGCCGCCGCCTCATCCAGCGAACCACTCAACCGTCCAGTCCACATCTTCATCGTTCGCCGTCACTTTCCAAGAACTCAGTCCCGAATCACCTGCTCTGGCGCGACCGGCGGCACATCCTGGTCGCCGCGCTCAATAAACGCCCGGATTTTGAGCGGCAACCCAAACAGGCGGATGAACCCCGCCGCGTCGCTGTGGCTGTACACCTCGGAGTAGCCGAAGGTGGCGAAGTCCTCGCGGTACAGGCTGTAGGGGCTGCTGCGTCCGGTGACGATGAGGTTGCCTTTGTACAGTTTGAGGCGCACCGTGCCGGTGACGGGCTTCTGCGTCTCGGCGAAGAAGGCGTCCAACGCCTGGCGCAGCGGCGTAAACCACTGCCCGAAATAAACCAGTTCCGCATAGCGCTGGGCCACCAGGTCTTTGTAGTGCAGCGTATCCCGGTCCAGGGTGATGGACTCCAGTTCCTGGTGCGCCGCATATAGGATCGTGCCGCCGGGCGTCTCATACACCCCCCGCGACTTCATCCCCACCAGCCGGTTCTCCACCATGTCCACCTGGCCGATGCCGTGTCGCCCGCCAATGCGGTTGAGCGTCTCAACCAGGCGGGCGGGCGAAAGCCGCTGGCCGTTCACTGCCACCGGATTCCCGGCTTCAAAGGCGATCTCAACCTCCTCAGGCGCGTCCGGTGCCTGCTCTGGCCAGACGGACATTTGCAATAGCGCCGGTTCGGGCGGGCGGCTGGCGTCCTCCAGGGGGCCGCCTTCATGGGATAGGTGCCACAGGTTACGGTCGCGGCTATACAGGGAGGGGCCGCTACTGTCAGGCACGGGCAGGCCGCGAGCGCGCAGGTAGGCGCGGGCATCCTCACGCGAGCGGATGTCCCACTCGCGCCAGGGGGCGATGATCTTCAGGCGGGGGTTGAGCGCGAGATAGCTCAATTCAAAGCGCACCTGGTCGTTGCCCTTCCCCGTGCAGCCGTGCGCCACCGCGTCCGCGCCCTCCTCCTCGGCCACCTGGACCTGGTGCTTGGCGATCAGGGGGCGGGCCACCGAGGTGCCCAGCAGATATTTGCGCTCATAGATCGCGCCGGAACGCAACAGGGGAAAGAGGTAGTCTGTGGCGAACTCCTCACGCAGATCGCGGATGATGACTTTGCTGGCGCCGCTGGCACGCGCACGCTCAGGTAGGGCGGAAAGCTCTTCGCCCTGGCCAATGTCGGCGGTGAAGCAGATCACCTCACAGCCGTAGTTCTCGCGCAGCCAGGGGACAATCACCGAGGTATCCAGGCCGCCCGAATAGGCCAGGACCACTTTGCGAACGGTTGGTTTGACCATATTCCCTCCTCCTGATGCCAGAAAACAAAAAACCCTCCGGGTTCGGAGGGTTTTTTGTTCTGGGCTTGGCTATCAGTCAGGATCGCCTGCGCTTACTCGCCCAAACGCAACAAACCCACCTCCCCCACCGGAGGGTGGCCCGACTTACGAGCACGAGGGCGAAACAGCGCAACGTCCATAGGTATGATAGTCACATTATAACGACGTAGACCGTTCTTGTCAAGTTCCTGCCCCCTCTCGGGTGTATATCAGATTTGGGGCAGATGACCCCGATTGGTTACCCCCCCACCCCAACCCTCCCCCACCAGGGGGGAGGGGCAGGGAGGGGGTGACGGCTGACAGTTGCCCCAACATTGAAATGCACCCTGGACTTTCGTCCGGTTGACACACGCCTGGTTCTATGCGATAATAATGCCATCAGGTGGCTCAGCCACCTCACCATTATTTTTTATCCTGATCTCGCTATCTTTATCCAATAGGAGGTGGTGCCACCATGAGTAGTTATCTTAAGCGCCGCGCCGTAGCATCACCTCCTGTTCAAGGATAAATGCTACGGCGCAAACAAGGGGTCGTCCTGGGGGGCGGCCCTTTGTCTTTGGAGTGCTATGAACACCCCTCTTCCGGTAGGTAAACTGCCGCTCGCGCTCCTGAGCCGGCTGTTTGGCCTGGTCGCGCCGACCGATCCGCGCGTGATCGTCGGCCCGGCCATCGGTCAGGATGCCGCCGTCCTGGATTTCGGCGACCGCTACCTTGTCGCCAAGACCGACCCGATCACTTTTGCCACAGATGCCATCGGCTGGTATGCCGTCCAGGTGAACGCCAACGACATCGCCTGCATGGGCGCAACGCCCCGCTGGTTTCTGGCGACCCTGCTTCTACCCGAAGGGCGGACAGAGGCCCCCCTGGCCGAGACCATCTTTACGCAAATAGGCCAGGCCTGCCGTGCCTTGGGCGTCAGCCTGGTGGGTGGCCATAGCGAAGTCACCTACGGGTTGGACCGGCCTATCGTCGTCGGCACGATGTTGGGCGAGGTGGCCCCCGACCGGCTGGTGACGGCTGCGGGAGCGCAGCCCGGCGATGTCCTCATCCTAACCAAAGGCATTGCAGTTGAGGCCACCGCGATCATCGCCCGCGAACGTGGCGAGGCCCTGGCAGGCCGCTTCCCACCCGAATTCCTGGACCGGTGCCGCAACTTCCTGTACCAGCCCGGGATCAGCGTTGTGCGCGACGCGCAGGTCGCCCTGCACGCGGGTCGCATCCACGCCATGCACGACCCCACAGAGGGCGGGCTGGCGACCGGCCTGCATGAGCTGGCCCTGGCCTCTGGCGTCGGGCTGGAGATAGACGCCGAGCAAGTGCCCGTCCTGCCGGAGACCGCCGCCCTCTGCGCCGAGTTCGGCTTGGACCCCGCCGGCCTCATTGCCTCCGGTGCCCTGCTGATCGCCGCCCCCGCCGAGGAGGCCCCCACCATCCTGGCCGCCCTGCATCAGGCCGGCATCGCCGCCCACATCATCGGTCGCGTTCTCCCGGCGGAAGCCGGCCTGTGGCTGCGCGAAGGGCCTGAAAGACGCCCCCTCCCCACCTTTGAGCGTGACGAGATCGCCCGCCTGTTCGCCTGATCACGCTAGCGCCAGCCCTGCGATCCTGACCGCATAGTACCCCCACCCCAACCCTCCACACACAGGGGAGAGGGGGGAAGGAGAGGGGCGACTTCCCCCCCTGGACGGGGGAGGGGAAGCCCCCGCACTGCACTCACAGCCTTGCCGCAGGGGGTAAGGCAGACTATAATGCAGTATTGTGGCTGCACGCATCCTGGTGATTGAAGATGATCAGGGCATCGCCCGCATGATTGAGCGCGGGCTGAAACTGGCAGGCTACCGTGTAGATGTCGCCCCCGACGGTCAGTCAGGCCTGGCGATAGCGCGAGACAACCCGCCTGACCTGGTGATCCTGGATTGGATGCTGCCCGGCGACCTGGACGGCCTGGAGGTGTGCCGCCGCCTGCGCTCGGCTGACCCCGCCGTGCCCATCCTGATGCTCACAGCCAAGGACGCGGTCTCGGACCGGGTGAAGGGGCTGGATGCCGGCGCCGACGATTACGTGGTCAAACCGTTCGCCTTTGATGAACTCGTCGCCCGCGTGCGGGCACTGTTGCGCCGCGCCCAGCCCCAGACAGCGGAGGTGTTACGCTTCAGCGACCTGACACTGGACACAGGTGCACGTATGGCCTATCGGGGGGGACGCGCCATTGAGTTGACCGCTAAGGAATATGAGTTGCTGGAGTTGTTTATGCGCCACCCGCGCCAGGTGCTCACTCGCGACCAGATTTACGACAACGTCTGGGGCTATGATTTCGGTGGCGAGAGCAACATCCTGGAAGTTTACATCCGCTACCTGCGCAACAAACTGGAGGCCAATGGCGAACCGCGGTTGATCCATACCGCCCGCGGTATGGGCTACGTGTTAAGAGAAGAGTGATGTCCATTCGCGCCCGCCTGACCCTGTGGTACACCAGCGTCCTGGGGGCCATCCTGATCCTGTTCAGCGTGGCCGTGTACGCCCTCCTGCTGTATGCCCTGCTGGATGGCGTGGACCGGCCCCTCTGGGACATCGCCGAGGAAATCAGGGCGCAGAGCCGGGCCTTCCCCGGTGAACTCACCCGCCTGCAGATCCCGCCGTTGGACATGTTCCAGTCGCCAGGGGTATCCGCCATCCAAATCTGGACGCCCGATGGGACCCTCTCGCAACAGTCGGGCCGCCAACTCACCGAGCCTCTGGACAAAGAGGCACTCCACACGCGGCGCCCCGTCATCCGCGACGTCAACGTATTGGGCGCTCATCTACGGGTGCTGACCTATCCACTGATTGTGGAAGACAGCGGCCAGTTGGTGGGCTATCTGCAAATTGCCTCACCGCCCCTCACCACCGTAGACCAGGCGCGCCGCGACCTGTTGACCATCCTGGCCCTCGGCATCGTCCTGGCCATCGCCCTCTCGGCCCTGGTCGGGGCGATGCTGGCCCGGCAGGCCCTGCGGCCCATTGACACCATCATTGAAACCGCGTTGACCATCAGCCGCGCCGATGACCTGGAACGCCGTATCATCTACAACGGCCCGCCCGATGAAATTGGCCGCCTGGTGGCGGCGTTCAACGAGATGCTGGAACGGCTGGAGAAGCTGTTCCGCGCCCAGCAACGTTTCCTGGCCGACATCTCCCACGAACTGCGCACGCCGCTCACCGCCATCCGGGGCAATGTGGACCTGATCCGCCGTTTCGGCCCCGACCCGGAGAGCTTGGATGCCATCCAGGATGAGGCCGAGCGCATGACGCGCCTGGTCGGCGACCTCCTGCTCCTGGCGAAGGCCGAAGCCGGCAACCTGTCCCTGGCCTATGAGCCGGTGGAACTGGACACGCTCCTGTTGGAGGTCTATCGCCACGCCCGCATCCTGGGCAGTGGGCTGGACATCAAGATCGGCGAAGAGGACCAGGTGACCGTGCTGGGCGACGCCGACAAGCTCAAGCAACTCCTGCTCAATCTGGTAGACAACGCCATCAAGTACACTCCAAAAGGCGGCCAGATTACGCTGGGGCTGGCGCGTGAGGACGGCTGGGCGCGGCTGACCGTTGCCGATACCGGCGTGGGCATCCCTCCGGAGCACCTGCCGCACATCTTTGAGCGCTTTTATCGCGTGGATAGGGCGCGTTCGCGCGGGGGCGGTGGCGCGGGCCTGGGGCTGTCCATCGCCCAGTGGATCGCCCAGGCGCACGGGGGCCGCATCACCGTAGAGAGCGAGGTGGGGCGGGGGACGACCTTCACCGTCTGGCTGCCGATTGCCCCTCAGGATGGCGAACCCCCACCCTGGACTGCGGAAGCCAGTTCCGGGCTTCCGCACCCCAACGCTGCCCGTCACCCCACAAGCAGCCTTTGAAGCCTTTGTGCAAACCGCGCCACTGCGCTGACCTTCGGCGAGGCCGCTGGGCTGGTCAACCCGCTGACCGGTGGCTGTTGCGCACAAACATTGTATTGGGGGACCGGATGGCTGGGGCGGGGGACATATCCCCCCTGTCCCTTCCCCTTGATAGGGGAGGGAATGGGAGTTCCCCTGAGTTCCTATGTTCGCACCTGGCTCTCCGCCATTCGCCGAAGTTCGGCCTCGTCAATCATGGGGATGCCCAGTTCCCGCGCCTTATTGTACTTGGTCGCGCCGGGGGCTTCTCCCACGACCAGGTAATCCGTCTTCCTGCTCACGCTACTGCTCACCTTGCCGCCATGCGCCTGGATATAGGCTTCCACCTCCTCGCGGCTGAAGCCGGGCAACGTGCCGGTGACGA
Source organism: Anaerolineae bacterium (assembly GCA_034432795.1). Classification (GTDB taxonomy): domain Bacteria; phylum Chloroflexota; class Anaerolineae; order DSLN01; family DSLN01; genus DAOUBF01. Next base: position 60,665 of record DAOUBF010000079.1, on the reverse strand, counting down.
CAAACGTCTTGCCCGCCAGCGTCTGGGCACCCGGCGCGGCGGCTGGCCGTTCCACGCTGAAGCGCAACCCCGCCTGGCGCAGCCGCTCAATCAAGGCACGGTTGTGCGGGTTATCAAACCATTCGCGGACGGCGCGCGCCGTCTCTGGCCCGATGCCCTCAATGGCCTCCAGTTCCTCCTGGCTGGCGTTCATGAGGGCATCCAGGGAGCCGAAGTGCTGGGCTAGGAGCGCCGCCACGGTCGCACCCACATGGCGGATGCCCAACGCCGCCAGGAGACGCTCCAGGGGTTGGGCTTTGGAGGCCTCAATACCTGCCAGCAGATTCTCCACCTTTTTCTCGCCAAAGCCCTCCAGGGTCAGCAACTGCTCGCGCCTGTCCTTGAGCGTGTAGATGTCGGCAATATCGCGGATCAGCCCGGCCTGCATGAGCTGAGACACGGTTTGGCCGCCGAGGGTGACCATATCCATGACCGCCACAAACCACTCCACCTGGCGCATCTGCCGGCCAGGGCAGTCTTCGTTCGGGCAGTACACATAGACCTCCCCCTCCGGGCGCAGGGTGGGCGTACCGCAGAAGGGACACACTGCCGGGGGGGTAATAGGTTGCTCCTCGCCGGTGCGCAGGTCGGCCACAGGCCCGACGACGTAGGGAATCACGTCGCCTGAGCGCTTAATTGTGACAACATCCCCCAGCCGAATATCTTTGCGGGCGATGTCCTCATAGTTATGTAACGTTGCGTGGCGGATAATCACACCGCCGAGTTCCACCGGCTCCAGCACAGCGACAGGGTTGAGGACGCCGGTGCGCCCGACGTTGATCTCCACGCCCACAATGCGCGTGGTGGCCTCACGCGCCGGAAACTTGAAGGCAATCGCGCCGCGTGGGTCCTTGCCCACCACGCCGAGTTGCTCGGCCAGGCGCAGGTCGTTGATTTTGATCACCATGCCATCGGCCTCAAAATTGAAGCGGTTGCGCTCCCGCGCCCACTTCTCGCAGAAGGCGATAGCCTCCTCCAGCGAATTGCACAGGGCCACTTCGCGGGCGACAGGGAAGCCCAAAGCCCGCAGCACGGCCAGCGTCTCCCATTGAGTGGTCACTTCCAGCCCCTCGGCCTCAACGATACTGTAACATACCAGGTCAAGGGGACGCGAGGCGGTGATGCGCGGGTCAAGCTGGCGCAGGGCGCCAGCGGCGGTGTTGCGCGGGTTGGCATAGATGCGTTGGCCCTGCTCCGCCATCTTCCGCTTGAACTCCTCAAACTTGGTCAGCGGGATATACGCCTCGCCGCGCACGACCAGCCGGCGCGGGATGGTGAGGGGTGAAGGCTCAAACAGGGAGAGTTGTTGGGCAGGCGAGGAGCGAACGGTGGCGGGCACAGGCCCATCGCCTGCGATCTCCTTTTCCACCACCATCAGGCGCAGCGGCAGGCTTTTGATCGTCTTCAAGTTGGCTGTGATGTCTTCGCCGATCTCGCCATCGCCGCGGGTCGCGCCCTGGACGAAGACACCGTTCTCATACGTCAGGACGACCGTCAGGCCGTCCACCTTCGGCTCCACCACGAATTGAACGGGCAGGGCTTCCGGCGGGATCAGCTTGCGGATGCGCTCCCACCAGGCGCGCACCTCATCCGCGCTATAGGCATTGCCCAGGCTGAGGATGGGGCGGGGATGGCGCACTTTGACGAATTTCTCCGCCGGTGCGCCCCCTACGCGCTGCGTGGGCGAATCCGGCGTGATCAGTTCCGGGTAGGCCTCCTCCAGTTGACGCAACTCCGCCATGAGCGTGTCGTACTCGGCATCCGAAATGACCGGCGAATCCAGAACGTAGTAGCGGAAATTATGATAACGGATCTGTTCGCGCAGTTGTTCAACCCGTTCAACGATCCGGGGATCGATCATGCCGACACCCTCCTATCCATCAAAAGCCTGTTATTCATTTTATCTGGTCGGGGCTGTCCTGGCAAAGCGTTGCGGTTAAAACCGCGCCTTGCAGGGGCGCGATGCATTGCGCCCCTGCGTCCGGGCGTCGGCGCAGGCCGACGCGGATATAGAAACCCGGCTTCTGCGAGAAACCGGGTTTCCAAGGTCAACCGCAGGGGCGCCCTTATCCACCCTTCACATATTTATCAAAGAAGGCGATAGAGCGCTGCATCGCCAGGCTGAACGAGTTGGAGATGTTATGGTTGTCACCCGAATAGCTGTAAAACTCCACTGTCTGGCCGGCCTCAAGCATCTGCTGGTACAACATTTCTGAGAACTCATGCGGGACGCTGGTATCGGCGGTGCCATGATGGAGTTGCAACGGGCCGGAGATGTCGCGGAGATAAGTGTTCGGCGAGATAGAGGCCCAGAATTCCGGGTTCTGCTCCGGCGAGCCGTAGAGCGCCGTCAGGCTGCCGCGCCAGCCCCGGCTGGGGGCCGTGCTGCCCGCTGGCCTCCTCCAGCGACTGAGCAGGTCCGGGTACGAGGCTACTACGCCAGCCCAGATCACCCCCGCTTTGATCTCTTTAGAGATGACCATCGCCCGCAGGGTAATGTGCCCTCCCATAGAATGCCCCCACATACCGATACGGTTGGGGTCCGCTTCTGGGAAGCGTTGGATGGAAGCCAGCGCGTTGAGGACATCAATGGTGTAAGCGGGGGAGCCATAGGCCCCTGAGGGAGAGCCTTCGGAATTGCCGTGCCCGCGATAGTCTGGGCGGAAGACGATATAGCCGTTCCGGGCGAAGGCATCCACATAGGCCACATAGCGCTCGGTGGGCCTGTACTGGGAGGGCGGGATGTAACCATGATTGAAGATGATCACCGGCCAGCCGGTCGGGGGCCGGTCGCCACGCGGGACGGTTAACAGGGCGTAGATCTTCAGCCCCTCTGATCGGTAAGAGGCGATGTAGCGGTTGTAGTTGCTGCCCGGCTCCAGCGTCTCCTCAATCACGATGTCGCTGCCAGGATAAGCCTGCTGCCGCATCCGCACAATAGAAAGCGGGTGCAACGGCGTGGGCGTCGGCGTCGGGGTCTGGGTAGGCGTGGGCGTGTTTGTGGGCGTATCGCTGGGCGGGACAGGCGTTGGCGAGGCGGTGGGTGTGGCCTGCGCCACCGCTTCAGCGGCGCCTGCGCCCGATGTCGCAGCCGTCGGGCTGGGGGACGGCGAGGTACTGCCACGACAGGCGGCGAGTACCCATATACCGAACAGCAGAAGCACCAGGCTCCGCAATCGTACCGCGTTCATGTTCTCCTCCTAGCGGACGCCCGATAATACATTGAGGGCGAAAACTGCGCAAGTGCTGGAATAATCTCTGCCCCAGCCCCTCCCATCATAGCAGAGAGGGGTGACTCCCCCTTTCCTTTGTTTTTATTAAGGAAGGGGGCGGGGAGGTGGGGGGGTGACGATTCTATAATCTGTTGAGCTATTGAGCTTCTCAAGCGGCGGAAGGTGGGGCAGGCTGCCGCAAGACGCTGATTACCTCCGCCGCCGTGTCGTAGCGGCCAAATGCGGGCATGATATAGACGCCCCGCACCAGTTCTTTCAGTGCCAGGAGCAGGTCCTGGGCCATGCGGATGCCCTCTTCGCGCCCCCTCTCGCCCGCCAGATGCATACGCCGCCGCACCTCCTCCGGGAGGTACATGCCGGGGACCTCGTTGTGCAGGAATTCGGCATGGCGCCCGCTCGCCAGCGGCAGGACACCCACCAGGAGCGGCAGAGTCAGCGGGCCATGCAGATCATGGTAGCGATCCAGGAAGGCCCGCACCGTGCGGATGTCAAAAACGGCCTGGGTGAGGGCGAAATCGGCCCCAGACTCCATCTTCTTGCGTAACAGTTTGATCTCTTTGTCCATATCCTGGGCACTCAGGTTAAGCGCAACGCCCACCAGGAAGGAGCAGGGGCGGCCAATGGGCGCGCCCGCCTGGTCAACGCCCTGGTTGAAGTGCTGCTTGATCAGCCGCACCAGGCCCGTGGGCACGACATCATACTGATCGGTGGCCTCCGGGTAATCGCCGATATTGGGCGGGTCGCCCATGACGACAAACAGGTTGCGCACGTGCAGAGCGTGGGCGGCCAGGAGGTCGCTCTGCACACGCAGCAGGTTGCGTCCGCGTGTGGGGAAGTGCAGAATGGTTTCAATGCCCACCTGCGTCTGAATGAGGTGAGCGACGGCCCAGGGGCTCATGCGCAGGCGGGCGCGGGGGCTGTCGGCCACGCTGATCACATCGGCGCCCTCCTGCTTAAGCATGAGCGCACCGGCCAGCACCCGTGAGGGGTCAAAGCCCTTGGGCGGGCTGACTTCCACGTTGACAACGAACTCGCCGCGTTCCAGCTTGCGAGCAAGCTGCGTGGGCGGCTCCGGCGGCAAGGGCTGCTTCTGCCGGGATGGGGGCTGGACGACGACCACATGCGCCTCTTTGCGCTGCGGGGCCAGGGCCAGCGCGTTGAGTGTCAGGCGCATGGCGCTGATGTGCGCCGGCGTCGTGCCGCAGCAGCCGCCGATGATGGTCGCACCGGCCAGGACAAAGCGCCGGGCATAATCACCGAAATACTCCGGCGTGGCGCGGTACATGATGCGCCCGCCGATGACCTCCGGCCAACCCGCGTTCGGCTGGGCCGAGACCTTGATCCGGTCGTCCAATCCGGCGGCGTGCAACGCGGCACGAATGTCCTCGGTGACGGTCAGGACGCGGGCGGGGCCAACCGAGCAGTTGACGCCGATGACCGGGACGTTGAGCGCGGCCAGCGTCTGGGCGACCGCTTCCGGCGTGTGGCCGACCGGCGTGCGCAGGTCCTGGGTGAAGGTCATCTGGGCGATGATGGGCAGATCGCACACATCCTGGACAGCCCGAACCGCCGCCTCAATCTCCACCAGGTCCGAGAAGGTCTCCACGATGATCAGGTCAGCGCCGGCGTCGGCCAGTGCAGCGGCCTGCTCACGGAAGGCCGCCCGCACCTCGTCGGGCGTGACCGAGCCGGTCGGGCTTAGGCGCACGCCTGTGGGGCCGATGGAACCGGCGATGAACACCGGCCGCCCGGCCAGCGCGGCCACCTCACGGGCAATGCGCACGCCAGCCGCATTAATGTCGCTGACCTTATGGGCCAGGTTGTGCTCGGCCAGGCGGAAGCGGTTGGCGCCGAAGGTGTTCGTCTCAATGATCTCGGCCCCGGCCTCAATATAGGCGCGATGGATCTCCGCCACCCACTCCGGCTGCGATAGGTTCAATTCGTCAAAGCAATGCTCAAACGTGCCGGTGCGCTGGTAGAGCATCGTGCCCATCGCCCCGTCGCACAGGATCGGGCCACGGCTCAGGCGTTCAAGAAAGGCATTACCCTGGGTCATTTGTGAGGCCACAATCGGAAGCCTATCTGCTCAAAGTGATGATCGAACCCAAATACATCTACAAGGCCCTGACGCTGCATGAGCACGAAGCTGGTGCAATCCGTAAAGGAGAACTTTTTATCATGATAGCGTTTGAACAGTTGCCAGGCAGCCTGCCACAGTTCCTCATTGACCCTCACGATTTGGACACGACGTTCGCTCTGCACCCAATCGCCAAAGGCAACAGCAACCCGATGACCAGTATAGCTTGACAGCATTGTGATCGTCTCATCCAGAACATAATCACTTGTAAGAAATGTGACTCGCTGATCCCGCAATGATGTCAGAGCCAACCGGGCAGCATGATGGAACATGTCATCTCGGTCAAAGTAGGCCACCCAGGCGCTGGTATCGGCGAAGAGCCTCATTGACTAAATCTGCCCGGCTTGTTCTACACGCTTCTTGCCGTAAAGATACTCATCATGGTTGAGGGCCAGATCACCTAAGCCGCTCGCACCTATCCCCGCCATCTGAAAAATAGGATTATCTGCGTGCAGGATGCCATTATCTTCATCCTCTTCTAATTCTATCTGAATCTTAGCAAGATAATCCTCTAGCGCCTCACGGATCTGACGGGCCATGGTAATGCCCTGCTCCTCAGCGCGCCTATGGAGCCTGTCATAGACATCTCGCGGCAGATAGACCTGAGTGCGAACCATATTCGTGCTCATCTTTACACTTCTCCTTATTGGCCGAATAGATATGTATACATCTACATCCATTCACCCGAATAAGCAACAATCACAGACAGCCCTTGTCATGCTCCAAGCGTGACCTACCTACAACCTTAGGTCATCCGTTCAATCCGCTCCCCGAATCCGTTGACAGCACCTCCGCCCGGAACGCCTCCAACTGCTCCACCCGGCTCAGGCCCACGCTGTAATACTTCGCCTCCGGATGATGGACAATGATCGCGGCAGTGGATTGCTCCGGGACAAGCTGGTACGCGGCGGTCAGGCTCATGCCCAGTTCGCGCTCCGCAGGCAGAAGCTGAAAGACCTTGACATGATCGGCCAGGTCGGGGATGGCGGGATAGCCCCAGCTATAGCGCTTGCCCTGGCCCTCTGGCAGGCCCAGTTCGCGCCGGATATGGCGGTGGACGTACTCGGCGGTGGCTTCCGCCGTCTGCACGCTCAGGCCGTGCGTGAAGTAAGCCTCGCTATACTCGCCCCTCTCCTGAAGCTCGGCAAAGCGCGCGTCTGCCCCCGGCCCCACCGTCACCACTTGCAGCGCCACGACATCCACCCGACCGCTGCCCACCGGCGCGAAGTAGTCGGCCAGGCACAACCGCTCACCGGAGGGCTGGCGCGGGAAGCTAAAACGAGCCAGGGGACGGAGGTCCGACCCGGCACCTGGGAGTCCGGTTCGCCGCCCACCGTCCGTCGTCCGTCCTCCGTCCTCCGTCGTTAGCGAAGCCGGATCCCAAATGATCAGGTCATTCCCCTCCGAGTTGGCCGGGAAGTAGCCATAGACGGCGCGAGGGGCCAGGTAGCCCAGGCGAAGCGCCTCGCGCTGCATTCGCGCCAGCCGCGCCTCAAACTCGGCCCGCAGCCGCTCCCACTCCTCGCCGTGCGCATTCTTCGCCCCCCACGACAGACGGAAGAGTTCATCCTTGTCAATGTATTGGAAGACGATCTCCAGCGGCATCTCGCGGATGGTGCGCACGCCCCAGAAAGGCGGCCTGGGGATAAAGGGCGCCGGGCCGACGGTGGGGACAGCCTCAAGGGCAGCGTCGGAGCGTTGGGGCAGGGGCCGCCCCACCTCTTCATAAGCTTCGGCGATGACCCGCCCCACAAAGTCGCCCCGCTCCAGGGGGTCAATCAGCTTATCCAGCGTCTCCAGCCCCTCAAAAGCGTCTTTGCAATAGAACACTCCCGGCTCATAGGGCACGCCGTCCTCCACGAACAGGATACGCCGCCCAAACTTGCGGTTGATCGCCGCGCCGCCGACGAGCACAGGGAACTTCAGGCCGCGCTTGTGCAACTCCTGCACCACCAGCGGCATCTGCTTAGAGGTGGACACCAGCAGCGCCGACAGGCCGATAGCGGTGGCGTTCACCTCCACCGCCTTGTCAATGATGACGTTCGCCGGAACCTGCTTGCCCAGGTCATAGACCGTGTAGCCGTTGTTCGCCAGGATCGTCCCCACCAGGTTCTTACCGATGTCATGGACATCGCCGTACACCGTTGCCAGGACGACCTTGCCCTTGGTTACGCCCTCCTTCTTCTCCAGGAACTGCTCCAGGTGGGCGACGGCCCTCTTCATGACCTCCGCCGACTGCAGGACGAAGGGCAGGATCAGTTCGCCCGCGCCGAAGCGGTCGCCCACGTCCTTCATCGCCGGCAGCAACACATGGTTCAACACCCAGACCGGGTCGTGGCGGGTGAGCGCCTCGTCAATCAGCGCCTCAATCCCCTCCCGCTTGCGATGCAGGATCTGCCAGTGAATGCGTTCCTCGGCGGTCATCGCGGCGGTCGGATCAACCTCAGGCGCTTTGCTCGCCTGGACCTCGTGCTCCGCAAAATACTGGATGTAACGGGCCAGCGCGTCGGGGCGACGGTTGAAGATCAGGTCATCGGCCAGGTCGCGCTGCTCCGGCGGGATCTCGGCATAGGGTGTGATGTGCTTGGGGTTGACGATGGCCATATCCAGCCCGGCAGCGACGCAATGATAGAGGAAAACGCTGTTGAGCACAGCGCGTGCCGCTGGCGTCAGGCCGAAGGAAACATTGGAGATGCCCAGGCTGGTGAAGACGCCGGGCAGTCCCTCCTTAACGCGGCGCAGGCCCTCAATCGTCTCAATCGCCGAACGGGCCAGTTCCTCCTGGCCGGTAGAGACCGGGAAAGTGAGCACGTCAAAGATCAGGTCTTCCGGTTTCAGGCCGTACTCGCCCACAACGATGTCGTAGATGCGTTTGGCGATAGCGAACTTGCGCTCGGCGGTGTGGGCCATGCCCTCTTCGTCAATGGTAAGGGCCACGAGCACGGCGCCATGTGCCTTCGCCAGCGGCACCACCTGGTCCAGCTTCTCACGCCCCCGCTCCAGGTTGATGGAGTTGATGATCGCCCGGCCCGGATAGGTCTTCAGGGCAGCTTCCACCACCTCCGGCTCGGTGGTATCAATCATCAACGGCACCTCCACACCGCTGGCCAGTTTCTTGACCACCTGGCGCATTTGGGCGACTTCGTCGGCGCGTTCGGTCAGCGCCACGCACACATCCAGGACATGCGCCCCGCTCTCCACCTGCTCGCGAGCGATCTGCAGCACGCCGTCATAATCCCCCGCCAGGAGCAGCCGCTTGACAGCGCGGCTGCCCTGCGTGTTGACGCGCTCACCGATCAGCAGGGGGCGCGGGTCTTGGCGGAGCGGTGTGGCGCGAATGGCCGAGGCGATCATGGGGACAGGCTCTTTAGGGCGCGGTTGTGTCAGGGGCGAGGGATGATCGGGGCCGACAAGCTCAATCAGGCGTTTCAGGTGGGCCGGCGTTGTGCCGCAACAGCCGCCGACAATGGCGATGCCGTGCCGCTCCACGAACTCGGCCAACGCCTGGGCAAACGGCTCCGGCTCCAGGGGGTAGATCGCCTGGCCATCCACGTTGAGCGGCAGGCCGGCGTTGGGCAGGCAGGAGACCGGCTTGGTGGCGTGCTCGCCCAGGTAGCGGATCGGTTCGCGCATGTGCTCCGGCCCGGTGGAGCAATTCAGGCCGATGACATCCACCGGCAGCGCCTCCAACGTCGCCAGCGCCGCCGCCACGTCCGTCCCTAACAACATGCGCCCGGTGGTGTCCAGCGTCACCTGGCATTGCAAGGGAACGCGCTTGCCGGTCTCCGCAAAGGCCTGCTGAATCCCGTGCACAGCGGCCTTGACCTCCAGAATATCCTGGCTGGTCTCCACCAGCAGGAGGTCAACGCCCCCCTCAATCAGGCCGATGGCCTGCTCGCGGAACACATCTGCCAGGGCATCAAAGGTGATATTGGAGAGGACCGGATCATCTGACGAGGGCAGCATCCCGGTCGGGCCGATGGAACCGGCGACGAAGCGTGGGCGGTCAGGCGTCTCAAAACGATCGGCGACGCGGCGGGCAAGCGCAGCGGCAGCACGGTTGATCTCTATCACGCGGTCCTGCAGGCCGTACTCGCGCAGCGTGATGCGATTGGCGCGGAAGGTATTGGTCTCAATAGCTTCGCAGCCCACCTCCAGGAAGGAGGCATGGATGGCCTCAATCACGTCAGGCCGCGTGATGACCAGGACATCATTACAGCCATTGGTACGCTCGCCGCCGAAATCCTCGGCGGTGAGGTTGTATTTCTGGATAGTCGTGCCCATGGCGCCGTCAAAAATGACGACGTGGTCACGTATCGCTGCCAGGTAATCGCGTGCCATGCATTCAGTCCTTTGGCGCCAGTGTCTCAGTTCAAAAGTAAAAAAAAGCCCCTTCTGGAATGAAGAGGCTCAGTCAAGTTTGTGCCTGACCGCTCTCATCTTCCAGATGTACTCTGCCGGAATTGGCACCATGCTCAGGCCGAGCTGGTTGCCGAGGCTTCGTCGGGCCGGTCCCTCCGCCTCTCTGGATAAGAGCGCGTTGCCGCGTATTCAGTTGTATTATTGAGGTACATGATAGCATAAAAGCGTGGGCCTGTCAACAACGGAATGAAGCGCAAACAGGAACTCCCCCCCGCTTGCCTGAAAATCCAAATGCGACTATCCTATGGCTCAGCTTTCTCAACCCGACGCATAGGAGGTGGATGATGATGCAGAAACGCTTCCGCGCCTTACGGGTGATCGGCACAATTTACAAAGTGCTCGCCTGGATCGTCCTGATCCTGGGCATCCTGGGCGCAGTAGGGGTATTGATATTTGGCGCGCTTGGGGGGATGCAACTAGGGGGCGCGTTCGGTCAACGGGAGGGTGCGCTCCAGGGTCTGGCAGCTGGCGGTCTCAGCGGCCTGGGTGGCGCCATCGTGATTTTGTTGCTTACGCTACTATACTTCCTTGTCCTCTACGCCACCGGCGAGGCGATCTACCTGGCCCTGGCCGTGGAGGAGAACACACGCGAGGCGGCACTGTTGCTCCGTGAAATGCGCCAGGGGCCTGCAGCCCCCATAGAGGCGCCGGCAACGCCCCCACCCCCACCGACGCCATCCCCAACGCCGTGACTCAGGTCCCGCGTTCGGTCAATATCTGGCGCACCGGCACGACCTTACGATAGACCGCTTCGGGCGGACGCCGCTCGCCATCAACGGTCAAGAGCGCCTCTATGGGGATGCCAAACAGCGCGGCGTTCTCCTCCAGATAAGGCTGGAGCACAGCCCAGTCCTCGCCGTTGAAGCGGATAAAGGTAGCGCCGTTCAACTGGCCGGGGTCCAACGTCCCATAAGGGTCATTGAGATACCCGGCGCCGCCGGAGGCCAGTGAGAAGAAGTTGCCACCGGGATAAGGCTCGGCCAGGCGGACAATGCGGCCTTCCCTGTCAAAGCCGATGCCGTTGATGCACACGAACCCGCCGCCGGTCTCCGCCCCAGCCATAAAGCTCTCGGCGCAGTAATCCAGGCAGGTGCCATTGATGATCGCCCGCACCCGACCGACGGCGTTGATCAGCGGGCGCCCGGCGGCATTGCCCATGACATAGGCCACGCCGCCCTTGGCGCCGTACAGGAACGTCTGTCCGACGTTGCCGTAGATCACCAGCTTGCCGCTGGTCAGAATCTGGCCCAACTGGTCCTGGGCATCGCCATGGACGTGGATCTCGGCGCCGTCCAGGCCAGAGCCTAGATAATCGCCGCTGGCGCCATATACATCTATGCGCACGCCCTGCGTCTTCGGCCCCAGGCCGCAGCCCAGAAAGCGGTCGCCGTGGCAGGCGAACACGACGAAGCGCCGCCAGCCCAGGGCGTAGCCGCGCACCAATGTCCGCGCTACGGAAGCGTCGCCTTCGGGCGGGAAGCCCCGCGCATCAATGAACAGCACCCCATCGCCGCGCGGCCCGGCCAGCCGCTCCCGCGTCTCCCAGGTCAGGCGCCGGTCCACATCTGCCACGTCGTCCTCAAAGCCCGGCACGGTCTCAAACAGGCGGTCCAGCGCAGCCCTGAGCACGGCCAGGATGTGGCTACGCTTGTGTGGCCCGGTGGCATAGCGCCAATCGTGCAGCCGCGTCAGCAGGCGGATCCCTGCCCAACGCCGCTTCACATCGCCCGTGCTCAGCCGGATGACCCGCTCGCACCAGGCGCGGAACGTCTCCAGGCCCCATTCCGGCAGCGCCGCCACGACCTGCTCGTACAGCACATCCACATGGGCCTCGTCCAGCATCTCCCGGAGCCGGCCATTAAGCGAAGGGAGGCGGGGGACAGAAGACGGAAGATGGAAATCCCCGGTCCTCCGTCCTTCGTCCTCCGTCCTCCGTCCGAACTTATCTGTGCACGTCAGGCGATATCCGCCATCTTCCGGCACGACGGAGTAAATGAACGCGCCACCATCGCTGTGGCTGCCGCCACGCGCCACCCAGACCTTATCGGGCACGGGGCAAATGCTGGCGTCCTCCGCCGCCAGGCTGCGGAAGACCGCGTCAATCGCCTGCTGCTCCGAGGCGATCACGCCCACGCGCTCCTGCCAGGCGAACACCTGCGGGCGCAGCATGGAGGTATCGGTGATGCCGATGAGTTGCCAGACGCCGTGACGGTAGTCGTTACGGGCGATGATGAAGAACCAGGGGCCATCCGGCGAGCCGTGCAGGTGCGCCCGCTGGATAGCGCGGTACAGGCGTTGCTTGTCGGGCGGCAGCAGGGCGAAGTCGCGCTCCGTCGTCGGCGCCAGCGCCTCAATGACCAGTTCTAACGGGTAACGATACACGCGGTTATACAGATCAAACAGGAGCACGGCGACCTCGGTATCGGTAAGGAACAGCGGCTCGTAGCCGCGCTGCTTCAGATACTCGCTGACCGCATAGTAGTTGGCGAAGTCCCCGTTGTGCACCAGGGCCTCGTCCAGGCCAATGTAGGGGTGGGCGCCGCCGGGGTGCCACACCCGCCCGCGCGTGGGATAGCGCTGGTGGCCGATCCACACATAAGCCGTCACGTCGTCCAGCAGGTAATAGCGGGCGATGTCCTCAGCATAGCCCACCGCCTTCAAGATCATCATGTTGCGCCCATGCGACAGGACGAAGGCCTGCTTGTCCTCGCGGTCGGCGTAGAAGGCTTTGTTCAGGCGGAAGGAGTTCTGATAGACGAACTCATCCTCAGCCGCCTGCACCTCATCAAAGCTATGTTCCTCAGCGAAGCGGGCCAGGACATCCGGCTTGACGCGCACGAAGTAGCGCACGACATGCGGTGGCTCAATCTCCAGCCCAAAGGCGCGGTAATCGTCGGCGTGGGGTTGCTCCTCCACCTCGGCTACCTCAAAGTGGGGCCAGACGTGTGCCGCTTCTACAGCCCGGCGTGCCCCCGGCTCCAGGTAGCCGATGTTCAGCGCGTAGTGATGAGGGAAGCGCGGGAAACAGCCGACAAGCGCCAGCCCGCCGCCCTTGCCATTGCCCCGGTTGCGCATTTGCCCGACGGCGCGGATGATGTGCCGCCCGGCGACGGGGAAGCTGGCTGCCAGCCCGATGACGCCGCAGCCGCCCTCGGCCTCGCGCTCCGCTACCCCTGGTGGCCCGGCCAGGGCCTGCCGTGACCTCCGAATGACCTCGGCGAAATTTGCGCTCATACTGCTTACAACACCTCCAGATACCGGTTAAGCTCCCAATCCGTCACGTGCGTGCGAAAGGCATCCCACTCCTGGCGTTTTGCCTCCAGGTAGCGCTGGAAGGTGTACTCGCCCATCACCTGGCGCACAATCGTCCCCTGCTCCATCAGATGAAGGGCCTCCTCCAGCGAGCCGGGCAATTTATGGATGTAATATGCCTGCAGCCGGGCGTCGTCAAAGCCGTACACGTCTTCCTCTACCGGTTTGGGCGCCTCCAGCCCTTGCTTGATGCCCTCCAGCCCTGCCTTAAGCAGCACGGCGAAGGTCAGATAGGGGTTGCTGGAGGGGTCGGGGCTGCGAATCTCCAGCCGGGTGGCCGTCTCCTCATATCCCCTGGACACCTGGGGGACGCGGATCAGGGCCGAGCGGTTGATACGCGCCCAGCAGATATACACCGGCGCTTCATAGCCGGGCGTCAACCGCTTGTAGGAGTTGACCGTCGGGGCGAACACCGCCGCGATCTCCCGTGCATAGGCAAGTTGCCCGGCCAGGAACTGTAGCGCGGTCTGGGATAGGCCATACACGTTGGTGGGGTCATAAAAGGCATTGACGCCGTCGCGCCACAAGCTCTGGTGTGTGTGCATGGCGCTGCCGTTGATGCCGTGGAAGGGCTTGGGCATGAACGAGGCGTAGAAATTGTGCCGGAAGGCGATAAACTTGGCCGCCATCTTGAGCGTGATGGTATTGTCGGCGGTCTTGAGCGCCTGATCGTAGTGCAGATCGATCTCGTGCTGGTTGTTGGCCACCTCATAGGTGGCGCTCTCGGAGCAAATGCCCAATTCGCTCAGCGCCGACATGATCTCGCGCTTGATGGCGTGCGCTTCGTCCACAACCAGGTTGAAGTAGTAGCCGTTCCCCTTGGACTCCAGCACGATCTTGCCGGAGGCATCCCTGGGGAACAGAAAGAACTCCACTTCCGGGCCGGTATAATACTCAAAGCCCATCGCCTGCGCTTCGGCCAGAACGCGCTTGAGGATGTTGCGCGGGTCGCCTTCAAATGGCTCGTGGTTGGGCTTATACACATCGCAGATCAGCCGCGCCACTTTGCCGCCCTCAGTAGAGTTGCGCCAGGGGAGCAGCGCATAGGTGGTGGAGTCCGGCATGAGAAACATGTCGGACTCGTGGATGCGGGCGAAGCCCTCAATGGACGATCCGTCTATCCACACGCCACGCAGGAGGGCTTCCTTCAACCTGTAGCTGGGGATGGTGCAGTTCTTTAAATTCCCCAGGAAATCGGTGAATTGCAGGTCCACGAAGGCGACCCCCTCTCGTTCGGCTCGCGTCAGAACTGCCTCAATCTGTTCCTGTGACATGTTCACCCCTTTCTAGTGACTTTCGTTGGGCGGGTTTCCATACCTGCCGTATCTACCGCACGCCCCGGAACGGCAGGTATGGAAACCTGCCCTACACGCCTGGGCGACTAGCGAATATAGGTGAGCAGGTCCGTCCGCCCGCGCAGTTCGCGGAAGCTGCGCAGACCCAGGCGCTGCAACAGGCTGACCCATTCGGCGTGCCAGGCCGCGTACATGTTAATAATGCGCTGCGCGCCCCATTCCGGGTCAATCAACGGCGCCAGGTGCGGGTCGGTGGTGGCGATACCCAATGGACAACCCCGACCCGACTCGCAGTTGCCGCAGCGCACGCATTCCAGCGCAACGAGTTCCGCCGTGCCGATCACGCAGCCATCCGCCCCCAGCGCAATCGCCTTGGCCACGTCATGCGCCGTGCGGATGCCGCCGGAGGCGATCAGCGTCACCTCATCGCGGATGCCCTCTTTAACCAGGAAGCGATGTGCCTTGGGAATGGCCAGTTCAATGGGCATAGCGATGTTCTTCTTGGCGATCTCCGGCGCCGCGCCTGTGCCGCCATAAGCGCCATCCAGGTGAATGATATGCGCTCCGGCATAATACGAACCGACCGCGACCATGTCCACGTCCTCCGGCGTGCTCACCTTGACCGACACCAGCGCCGTGGGGTTGACGGTCTTGATCCAGTCCACGTGCTTCTTGTGGTCCTCCACCGAATAGACCGAGTGGAAGGGGAAGGGCGAGAACAGGCTTGTCCCTGGCACGGCCTCGCGCACATGGGCGACGGCGCGGGTGACCTTGGCCGCCAGCAGGTGCCCGCCCAGGCCGGGCTTGGCGCCCTGGGCGTACTTGAACTCCACAATGCGCGCCCGCTGGATCGTCTCCTCGCGCACACCGAACAACCCGGTGGCCACCTGTGTGATGATCCAGGGGGCGTAGGGGACGAGTGCCTCCGGGTAGCCGCCTTCGCCGGTGCAGGTGAACGTCCCGATGCGCTTGGCGGCGATGGCCCGCGCCAGCATGACGTTCAGGCTGACCGAGCCAAAGGACATGCCACCGCCATACACCGGGATGGGGATAGTGATCTGCGGGCCTTCGCCCCGGCGGTTGAGCGGGATAGAGGTATCAATCTCCTCCGCCGGGATCGGCTCAGGTCGTTCCGGGAAGACGAAGCGCAGCCGGTCAAAGCCGCCGCCCGAAGCGCCCACCTGCGCCTCGCCGATGAGGGGCAGGTCGCCGGTCTCTGCCGCGTAGAACGTCGCCGCCAGCAGATCATTGGTCCAACGCCTGTCCCCCAGGCAGGCGTAGGAGGGGTTCGGGCGGATGGTGATCGCGTCCACCGGGCACACGCGCACGCAGGCGTTGCAGGCCGGCCCCAAACAGCGGCCATCGGCGGGCGCAGCCAGGTGGTGCCGGCCAGGGTCGTAGTGGAACACATCTGTCGGGCAGGTCTCCACACACAGGCCGCAATCAATACAGTGGCGATTGACTTCCACCCGCCAGGGGCCGACCGTATGGCGCAGCCGCAGAGGCGGCGCCGGGCGCACTTCAACGACGTTGACTTGCTCCATCGGTTGGTCCATCCTATTCACCGCTGCGACCGCAGAGATGGATCCACGTTTTCCTCTACGTGCTCCGCGCGCTCTGCGGTGAACACAGTACTGACCGCTGATGGCTGACGGCTGATAGCCGTCAGCGGAATAAACACGCGCTCCTCCATCTCGGTGGCAAACATCGCCCGACCACGTTCGCCGCGCAGCCGCCGCACCTCGCGCATCCCCATCGCGCCCAGGACCTCCAAAAGCTGGTTGTGCCAGGAGGCCATCAGGTTGACGACGCGCTGAGCGCCCCAGGCCGGGGAGATGCTCTCCAGGCCGCATTCGCAGCCGCCCCGGCGGCAACCCTCACTATTCAGATGGCATTCCAGCGCCGCCCACAGCGGCCAGTCAATAACGACACCCTCCACGCCCAGGATGATCGCCTTGGGCACGTGCTCGGCCATCGTTACCGCGCCGGAGGCGATCAGCGTGATCTGATCGCGGATGCGGGCCTCCACCAGCCGCCGATGCACCTGGGGCAGCCACCGGGTCATCACCAGCGCCGCCTGGGGGTCATCCAGCCCGTCCGGGGCTACCAGGTGAACCACCTCCACCCCGGCCCGGCACAGCCCCTCGCTGGCGACCGGCGCCAGTTCGTCCAGGCGCAGGCGCACGGCCACCACCGCCTGGGGCTGGATCGCCTTGACCCGTGCCACCGCTTCGGTCAGATCGCTCAGCCTGGCAGAGGCAGCCTCCACCTCCACCAGGCGCACACGCTGGATCAACCCGGCGGCGCTTTCAATCTCATCCACCCCCAGGCGCAGGGCCACCGCCTCCTGATACGCCTCCCATCCTGCCTGCCAGTCGCCTGGCCGGAGCAGCACCAGCGTGCCGAGTTGGTGCGCCGCCCGCAGCAGCGCCTCGGTGACAACCGCCGGAACATGCGCACCTTCCGGCAGCGTGAACAGGATCGGGAGGGGAATCTCAATAAAGGGCGGCAGGTCCATCAATAGGTTGCCCTGCTCATCAAAGCGCAGCGCCTCCGGGCGGCGACCCAGGTCAATGGCCGTGCTGATCGTCTCGCGCCCGTGAATGCCGTCGCGGGTCGGGCGGACGATCTCCGACATATCCGTCCAGATGCCATCAAAGCCCGGCCCGCTGAACGGCCCGCGATAGCCTGCGCCCAGGACAGGGATCTGGCCGCGCTCGGCCTGCTTCGCCAGACTGGCCACGATGTCAGGCGTGTAGGCGCCCTGCCCCAGGGCCTGGTAGGCCGGGTTGAAGTCCATGCTCAGCGCCAGCCGGGGGCATTCCTGGATGCAGCGGAAGCAGTTGCGGCACAGGGCACTCTCCGGCTCGGCCATCTTGCGCACGTCAAAGGGGTTGCGGGTGTGCACGCCGTAGATGCAGGCGCGCTCGCACTGGCCGCAGTTAATGCAGATGTCCACATCCCGCCGGATGAGGAACTTACCCACTGCTTTACGGCGCGACGCCGTGGGCACGGGATCAATGTGGTATTTCCAGCCGCGATGAATGACCGGCTGCTCTTCCCGAATATCTGGGACGGGCGCTGCGGGCGGCGCCTCCACATCGGCCTGGGCCAGTGGGATGAGATCAACGGGCAGTTCCGGCTGCGGCGGCGGGAAGGGCTGCGTGCCGATGAACTCATAATAGTCGCGGCGGCGCTCAGCCTCCTGGATGAAGGCACGGATCAGCTCGTCCGGGCGACCGAAGCGCTCGGCCAGGCGCTGCTCAATCTCTTCGTAGGCGCGAATGAGCGGCAGGTGGCTCTGGCACACGTCCTGACAAGCCTTGCAGTACATACACAGGAAGGTCTTGTCGGCTTCCAGTTGCGTGACCGCTTCGCCGCGGATCAGCTTCAGCCCGGTGCGTAGCTTGGCCCGGCCTGTCACTGTCTCGTCGCCGGTGACCAGGTAAGCCGGGCAGACCGGGATGCAATCGCCGCAGGCCGTGCAACCGAGTGCCGTCGCCTCCAGCAACTCAGTGGTCATCCCGCCGTGCTCCCCACCCGCCGGGAGGTCCGTGTGCGCCAGCGGCACAGGCGTCGCCTGTGGCCCCAGGCGGTCCAGGCCCCGCGCCAAGCGGCCCAGGACGGGGGCCAGCGCCAGTGCAGTGTCAACCACCATGCGGAAGAGCGCCGGATGGAGCATCAGCCCCGGCAGGTTCCCCAGGCGAGACCGGACCAGGGGGAACTTGCCTGGGTTGAGCTGACCCTGGGGGTCAAGCGCCCGCTTGGCCGCCCGCAGCGCCTCCCAGCGCTCGCCAAACTTGGCGCGGTTGAAGGGCGCGTTCCAAATACCCGCCCCATAGGGCCTGCCGCCGTGCGCCAGCCCCAGCCGCGTGATCATCTGGACGAGCAACAGATACAGCGGATAGGAAGGACGCCGGGCGTCGCAGGTGAACCAGGCCATGACCAGCGCCTGGGGCTGATCCCCGCCTTCTCTTGAATTCGGACGGAGGACGGGGGACGGGGGACGGAGCGTTTTCATCGCCCCTCCGTCGTCTACGATGTAGGTCTCCGAGCCAAGCTCAACGCCAAAGCGCTCCCCCAGGCGGGCGCTCGCCTGGATGAAGGCCGCTGCCTCTGCGATGGGCAGGACGACCTGGCTGGCCAGCAGCGTTGGCCCCAGCCGCTTGACCTTCATGGGGAAGAAGCGCTCGTGCCAGAGGGCACCGGCGACGTGGCGCGGCGCCTCGTCCCTGGGGAGGGGGAACGCCTGGAACGCGGCCTCGTCTTTGGGATCGTCAAACACCAGGAAAAGCGCGTCGCGCTCGGCCACCAGCGGCCTACCCTGCGGATGGGCCTCGGCGTGCAGGCGGTTGAGGTTGGCCATCTGCTGCCGGTCAATGACCTTCATGTGGGCGGGGCGGAGACCCGCCTCGGCCAGCGCGTGCGCGAAGGCAAAGGCTTCGGTCAGCGTGTCAAAATAAAGGAGATAGGGGCGTTCTATCTCCGGCCTGGGCCGCACGCGTAAGGTCACGCCAGTGATCACGCCAAGCTGGCCCTCGCTGCCGAAGTATAAGGGGAAGGTCGGGTCCGCGCTTGTCACGGTATGGAGAGTACCATCGGGGTCAACCACCTGAAGCGCTTCCACCCAGCGGCTGAAGTGGCCGTATTTGAAGCTGTTGATGCCATAGCCGCCGGTGGCCACCCAACCGGCCACCGTAGAGAAACGGCTGGAGGGGTACGTGTACACGGCCAGCCCATGCTTAGCCAGGTGCGCCTCCAGATCGCCCCAGCGCGCCCCGGCCTCCACGTGAACGGTCAACCCCACCGGGTTGGGCAGGCTCATGCCCTTCAGTGAGAGCATATCCAGGAGGATGCCACCCTGAGTGGGTACAGCGCCGCCGTAGGCCGAGGAGGCCAGCCCGCGCGGTGTGACCGGCAGATGATGGCTGTGAGCGAAGCGCAGGGTTTGGGCGACATCTTCGGGCGTTGCCGGGCGCACGACGAGATCGGGGGTCATGCGGAAGAGGAGGTGTTCAAAGACGCGGGGCAGTTCCGCCAGGTCGCGGCTGTACAGCGCCCGTTCCGGCGCATTGGTGATCACCTCGGCGCCGGCGCTCAAGACGGCGGCCAGGTCTTGTGCCCAGGCCAGCCCCTGCCCGGCGCGCGCGTTGAACTCGCTGGGCCGCCCCTCCCAGGGCCTGGCCCAGACGTCGCCTTCCAGGTCAATCCATGCCATTTCTGCCTCCTTGACCGTGTCATCTGGGGGCAGCAGATAAAACAAAAGGCACGTCAGGCAAGCCCGACGCGCCTGTCATATCTGTCGTGCATGCCCTCCCCATTCTCACACAACACAAGCGGCACAGGCGATCAGACTCGCCGCTTGCGGCCACTGCGCCCCGTTTTGTGCCCGCCGGTTACCCGGCGGATTTGTCAGGCCGCTTTTGGGAAGGGATGGAAGGGCCGTGGCCAGCCCTGGAGGCATCCGCTGACCTGTCGATTTTCCCACACCAGGCGGTGGGTCCGCCCGCCGCCTGGGGGTTAACCTCACCTCGCGGTGAGGAACCTCCTCCTCGTCACCCCGCCCCTGTTGGCGGGGCCATGCGCTGTCATCCCTGTATGCAATTGTTCTGCCAACCTCTATCTGGCCACCAGGCCAGATGTATTCTACCTCATCCTAGCATAAATTGCTACCGCTGGCAAGAGCCAGAAGTACTGGGACCTTAAATAAATCTCCGGCGACCCAGGAGAGTCGGGGCGGGCGGATTTGAACCGCCGACCCCCTGCACCCCATGCAGGTGCGCTAGCCGAGCTGCGCCACGCCCCGAACTTAAGAGCCATTATAGCAGAGCGGCAGGGATTTGGCAAGGCGCGGATTGCTGGAGACCTTCACCCTCGTCCCATATCCCATCATCTCTCCAGTGGCGAGGTGAACTTTGAGAAGCCTGTAGGGCGGCTTTCCATAGCCGCCGAAGAGCGGCAGGTTTAGAAACCTGCCCTACGCCGGGGAGGAAAACCCCGCCTACTGTCATCTTCTCGCCCGCTGGCCGTTGTGCCAGCCGCTTCTCCAAGGCGGCCTGCGCGTCTTGTACCATCCTCGTCTTCCGTTCCTGCTGTGCCACGTCCATACTCTGCTCTCTCCTGGTCTCGTTGTTCTCGTCGTGGCCAGCGTACCACATCTGCCCCGAATATGGAATACACCCGCGACCGGCCAGAGAAGAGGGCATTTCAATGTTGGGGCAACTGTCAGCCGTCACCCCCTCCCTGCCCCTCCCCCATCCAGGGGGGGGAACTCACCCCCTCCCCCCTGGCGGGGGAGGGGTGGGGAGTAACCAACCGGGTCATCTGCCCCAAATCTGATATACACCCAAAGTCCAGTTCTTCCCTTCTCCCGCCTCCTCCTCTGTAAGACGAGGAAGATAGGGGGCCAGGTCCCTCTTGCCTATTGCCTGCGTTTGGCGCTTGAGCGGTCGGGTGGTAAAATAGCGCACATATGAGGGTGCGTGCTGTGACACCGGCGGATCTGCCGCACATTCTGGCGATTGATCCGGGCTACACGACGGAATACGTCTGGCAGATGGAGGCGCGTGAAAGCGATGGCAACATGGCGATCGCTTTCCGCACGGTGCGCCTGCCGCGTTCCATCCGCGTCACCTACCCGCGCAACGTTGAGGCTCTGGCCCAGGAGTTCGAGCGTGGCGAGGGGTTGTATCTGGTCGCGGACGAGGCAGGCCGTATCCTCGGTTATCTCGGCCTGGCGATCCAGCCCGCATTGGAAACGGGCTGGATCACCCATCTGGCTGTGGCCCGCGACCATCGCCGGCGCGGTATCGGCACGGCGCTGGTTGAGGCGGCGGTGCGCTGGGGGCGCGAACATGGCCTGACGCGCCTGATCCTGGAGACGCAGACCAAGAATTACCCGGCGATCCGCTTCTGCCAGCGCCTGGGGTTTGTCTTCTGCGGCTACCACGACCGCTACTATCCCAATCAAGATATTGCCCTATTCTTTGCACGTCCCATCCGCTGAGCCATGCCCACGCTTATCGGTCTCTTAACGCTCACCAACCAGATCCTGACGTCGGCCATCGTCATCCTGGGCTTCTCGCTGCTGCTGTACAGCCTGACCCACAACCTGCGCGAGCGTGTCGCACGGGCCTTCAGCCTGCTCTTGGGCTTCGTGGTGGTGGTGTACCTGGGCGATGTGGCCGCCGGCCTGGTGACCGATCCGACCCAGGTGATGCTGTGGCTGCGCTTCCAGTGGATCGGCATCGCTTTCGTCCCGGCGGCCTATCTCCATCTCTCCGATGCGCTGCTGGCCACGACCAACGATCGCTCCGCACGACGCCGGGTCGCCGCGCGCCTGGCCTATCTCGTCAGCGCCCTGTTCCTGGCTGCAGCCTTGTTCACTAACTGGGTCGTGGATGGGGTCGTGTTCCCCCCGTCTCCGGCGCTGGCCACTGCCCCCCACCTGGATGCCGGGCCGCTGTTCTGGCTGTTCACCCTCTACTTCTATATCACTGTGGGGTGGGGCGCCTATAACCTGTACCGTGCCCGCGAGCGCTCGCTGACGCCCACCATGCGGCGGCGCATGACCTATCTGTTGGCGGCATCGGCGGCGCCGGCTGCCGGTGTTTATCCCTATATGCTGGTTGCCAGCTACGACGCCTTCCGCACGCCCACGCTGTTCTGGCTGGTCTCCATCGCGGGCAACCTGGCCGTCGCAGCCATGCTGACGGTGATGGCGTATGTTGTGGCCTATTTCGGCGTGCTCACGCCCGACCGTGTAGTGCGGGCGCGGCTGGTCAAGTTCCTGGTGCGCGGTCCCTTTGTCGCCACCGTTACACTCATGGCCGTGATCGCCGTCCGGCGCACCACTTCTATCCTGGGCCTGCCCAGCGACATCGCCTCGCTGTTTACGATGGTCGCGGTCATCCTGCTGTTGCAGTGGGCGATTGTGCTGTTCAAGCCGGCGCTGGAGCGCCTATTGTACTTTGAGGAGCGGGCGGAAATGCGCCGGATTCAAAAGCTGGAAGACCGCCTGCTCACCACCCGTGACCTGCATCAATTCCTGGAAAGTGTCCTGGCGGCGGTCTGTGAGCAGATGCGTGCGCCTTCAGCGTTCGTGGCTGCGATCACAGAGGCCGGGCCACGCCTGGAGGTCACAGTGGGCCATCTGCCGCCGCCGGGGGCCTTGCCGCCGCTGGCAGAGTGGGAAGCACCCCAGGCCAATGGGAACGGGCAACAAGCCCTCCCCTCCGAAAGGGAGGGGGGCCTGGAAGGGAGGGCCACGTCCGGCCCGGCGCTCCACCCTCAGGGCGATCTCTTCCTGTGGGATGGATACTGGCTGGTGCCCCTGCATAATATGGCAGGCACTACGCTCCTGGGCGTCTTAGGGGTGGCTGTACCGGCGCAGGCCGGGGAACTCAGCCCGGATAGCCTCCAGGCGTTGCGGACGCTGGCCGCCCAGGCGGCCATGGCGCTGGAAGACCGCCTGCTCCAACAGGATGTCTTCGCTGCGGTGGAGGGGTTGCTGCCCAGTATTGAGGCGTTGCAACGCCGTCGCGGTGCCGCCCAGTATGGCGGCGCGGACCTGTTGACCAGCGATGATATTTTGAAGGACCCGGACTACGTGCAGTTTGTCCGCGATGCCTTGAATCACTATTGGGGCGGCCCCAAGCTGGCCGAAAGCCCGCTCCTGCGCCTCAAGGTGGTGGAGCAGGCCCTGCAGGAGAACGATGGGAATGCCGTGCGAGCCTTGCGGTCGGTGCTGCTTCAGGCGATTGAGCGGCTCAAGCCGGAGGGTCAGCAGAAGTTGACCGCCGGTGAGTGGATTCTGTATAACATCCTGGAGATGAAGTTCTTGCAGGGGCGGCGGGTGCGCGACATCGCTATGCGGCTGGCGATGAGCGAGTCGGACCTGTACCGGAAGCAGCGGATCGCGATTGAGAGCGTCGCCCGCGCGATTGCCGAGATGGAGCAGGCTGCGCAGCGCCAGCTTGAGCAGAAGCCGGGGGCGGGCCGCGGACCGGAGCAGCGCGTTTGACAGGGTATGAGCGCGGGCCTATAATGGCGCACCATAGGCAGGTACTCAACGGATTATCTACAGGGGTCAAGGAAACTGCGGCTATTAGCTCAACCGCCACGACGCGGAAGAAGCCTTGGGATGGCTGGCGGACCCCCCCGACGGGAGGCTGTGGAAGGATACCCAAGCCGACCCGGAAAGACAGTTGGAGCGAATGTGTGACAGTGGCTCTCCGCGGTGTGCGTGGATCGGTGGGGCGGATAGCTGAAGGGCGACAGTGGGAGGAGAGAGACCGTGTTTGTACAGGCGCATCATCCGAACGAAGCAGAATGGTGGGTGCCCGATGAGGGTTACTGGCGGGCCTTGCTGGAGCAGGGCGAGTTCGCGAACGGTGGGGGGCCAGCCCCGGATAGCGAACCCTTATGGCGAAGTTTGCGGCTGAGCGGCCACAGCGATGGCCAGGGTCTCAACCCAGAGGCGGCCCAGGCGCGGGATTGGGCGGCAGCGCAGGCGGCTTATGAGTCCGAAAGCACGGTTGAATTGGAGGTCGTGGGCTATAATCGCGGCGGGCTGATCGTCGCCTGGAACAGCCTGCGTGGCTTTGTCCCGGCCTCGCAACTTCTGGATTTTCCCCCCTTATTGAACGAAGAGGCACGCAAAGCGGAATTGGCCCGTCGTGTCGGCCAGCGCCTCCATCTGCGCGTGATTGAGATTAACCGTGCGGTCAATCGCCTGATCCTGTCGCAGCGGGCAGCCACCGAAGCCGACCGGCGGCGTGCCCTCCTGGCCGAGTTGCGGCCTGGCGACGTGCGCCGGGGTACGGTGACGCATTTGTGCGACTTCGGCGCCTTCGTAGACCTGGGCGGTGTAGAGGGCCTGGTGCATATTTCCGAGATCTCCTGGGGGCGCATCGGGCGCCCCAGCGATGTTCTCCGCGTCGGCCAGACGGTGGACGTGTATGTGATTGATACCGATGCCGAGCACGGACGTATTGCCCTCTCCATCAAGCGCCTGCAGCCCGACCCCTGGCAGACGGTGGAGCAACGCTACCGTGTCGGCCAGTTGGTCCAGGGCGTGATCACCAATGTGGTCAGCTTTGGTGCCTTCGCCTGTGTTGAGCCGGGCCTGGAGGGCCTGATCCACATCTCGGAGCTGGCTGAGGGCACCTTCATGCATCCGCGCAACGTGGTGGAAGAAGGCGAAGTGGTCACCGCACGGGTGATCAGCATTGATGCGGCCAAGCGACGCCTGGCCTTGAGCCTGCGCCGGGTCAGCCGGGATGAGGAGTGGGCTGTGGACAATGGGGATGAACAGCACACCACCGAGGGCGACCGGGATAGCCTGTATTCGTCGTTGGCCCTGCGCCCTTCGTCATAAGCTCACCCACGTTAGATGAAATCGGCCCGACCCTCCGCGCGCGCCCGGCGCAGCCAGCGCGATCCGCATCCCCCTACCTGGGATGAGCGGTTGGCGCCCTTCCTGCGGGCCTGGTGGCCGGAGATTGTGGGGGTCTCCCTGCTCCTGGCCGGGGGCCTGACGCTGGCTGCGCTGGCCGGTTATATCCCTGTTGAAGTCAATCTTATAGTGAACTGGGTCGGTGCGCTGCGCACCGCATTCGGCTGGGGCGCGCCGGTGGTGGCGCTGGCCTGCCTGGCTGCCGGGGGCGCGCTGGTAGTGCGGCGGCTCGGCTGGGGGCGGGGCGAGGCCGCGCCTCGCTTCCCCTGGATGCGCCTGGTGGCCGCCGAAGGGGCCTTTCTGGCCGCGCTGGGCCTGCTGGCCCTGTTTAGCCCCCCCGATCAGGGCGAGGCGCTCTTGCCCGCCGGTCGCGGGGGCGCTGTCGGCCAGGCCGTTGCCCGCTTCCTGGTTGAAGCGCTGGGCGATGTGATCGCGGCCTTCTTGTTGCTGAGTGCGCTTGCCATCACTTTGAGCGTGGCTGTTGGCCTGCGCCGCGCCGACGTGATGCGGCTTTTCCAGGGGATCGCCGACGGGGTGAGGTGGGGTGTGCTCAGTATGAAGCACCGCCTGGGAGCCTTCCGCGCGCCGCCATCACGCCCCGCCGCGCCCCAGGCCGCTCGCCGCGCCGCCCCTGCGCCCCGGCCTGAGACCAGGCCAGGCGGGCTGAAACTGTCCCCGGTTTCTCCTGAGCCTCGTCGGGGAGGGAATGAGGGGGTCACGCCCCGTCGCAAGTCCTCGCCCCGCGATGAGCGCCTGCCGCCGCTGGACCTGCTTGACCAGACGGAGGAGGTGGTGATCTCCGAGGCCGAGGTCCGGCGCAAAGCCCAGATCATAGAAGAGACACTGGGGTACTTCGGCCTGCCGGTGCGCGTGGTGGAGGTGCGCCAGGGGCCTGCGGTGACGCAATTCGGCCTGGAGCCAGGGTATATGGAGCGCACCGGCCCGAATGGGGAAGTGCGCCGGATGAAGGTGCGCGTCAGCCAGATCGCGGCGCTGGCCAACGATCTGGCCCTGGCCCTGGCCGCGCCGCGCCTGCGCATTGAGGCCCCCGTACCAGGCCGGAGTGTCGTCGGTGTGGAGGTGCCCAACATCAAAGTGGGTCTGGTCGGCCTGCGCTCGGCGATGGAGAGCGAGCGCTTCCAGCGGGCGCGTTCGCCCCTGACCATCGCGCTGGGGCGCGACGTTTCTGGCGCGGTGGTCGTCGCCGACCTGGAGAAGATGCCACACCTGCTCATCGCAGGCACGACCGGATCAGGGAAGTCGGTCTGCATCAGCGCCATCGTCACCTGCCTGGCCTGCACGAATCCCCCAGAGGACCTGCGGCTGGTGCTGATTGACCCCAAGCGCGTGGAACTGACGCGCTTCAATGGCCTGCCTCATCTGTTGGGGCAGGTGGAGGTGGAGCTGGACCGCATCCTGGGGGTGTTGCAGTGGCTGACCCGCGAGATGGACGAGCGCTACAAGACCTTCGCCGCAACCGGGGCGCGCCACCTGGCCGACTACAATGCCCACGCGGGCAAGCTCGCCGGGCGCCTGCCCCGCATCGTCGTCGTCCTGGATGAACTCGCCGACCTGATGATGTCCGCGCCCGATCAGACCGAGCCGCTGCTCTGTCGCCTAGCGCAGATGGCCCGCGCCACCGGCATCCACCTGGTCGTGGCCACGCAGCGCCCCAGCACCGATGTCGTCACCGGCCTGATCAAGGCCAACTTCCCGGCGCGCATTGCCTTTGCTGTGGCTTCGCTGGTGGATTCGCGCGTCATCCTGGATATGCCGGGTGCGGAGACCCTGCTGGGCCGGGGGGATATGCTCTTCCAGGCGCCGGAGGCCAGCGCGCCGGTACGCCTGCAAGGCTGCTTCGTCAGCGACGCCGAGATCGCTCGTGTCGTGGACTATTGGCGGCTTCAGGCGGCGCGCAACGGCTGGGAGCGCGAGCCAGAAGCCCCCTGGGAGGCCATTTTGCGCGAACGCGAGCAGGGCCTGGATAACGATGAACTACTGGAGCGGGCCATTGCGCTGGCGCGGCAGACCGGCAGCGTGTCGGCCTCGCTATTGCAGCGTCGGCTGCGCATCGGCTATCCCAGGGCGGCCCGCCTCATGGACGAGTTGGAAGCCCTGGGGATCATCGGCGAGTCCGAGCGGGGCGGCCGGTCACGGCGAACGGAGGAGTAAGTAACGTATGACATTGACGCGGGTGAACTCCGCGCCCTCTGTCACCTGGCCGTGCGCGTCCAGCCAGCGGCGCACCAGTTCACGCTGATCCCACATCTCGCTCTCCGATTCCACCAGCCAGACGGCGCGGTAGCCCTGCGTCAGCCCGCGCATGGCCGCATCCGCCTCGGCTTCGCTCAGGCCCGCGTTCGTCCATAGCCCATCGGCCCAGGTGTAGGTCGGCCCGTGATAGTAGTAATCAAAGGTGTAGCGCACATAAGGGATCTGAAAAATGACCAGGTCGCCTGGCTGGATACGGGCGGCGACGTAGGCTGCGGCGCTGCGGAAGTCCGATTTGAACGGTGTGGTGACCTGGATGTGAATGGCCTGAAGGTCCAGCACGAGCAGGAGGCCCAGCAGCGCCGGGCCTAGCCAGCGGGCTTGCCGCGCCCAGGCCGCGATGCCCAGGGCCACCAGCAGATAAAAGGCCGGGGCAATCCAGATCAGGTAGCGGTCGGTGAACAGGGGGCGGACAAGGGAGATGGCGAAGACTACAACAACCGGCAGGAACAGCCAGAGGAGCAGGGCGGCGACGTCAGGCCGGCGCTTCACGATCTGATCGCCTGCCCCGCTCAGCAGGAGCAGGCCAAATAGGGCGAGCACGGCTTCGCTGACCCAGGGCACCAAGCCCGCGCTATAGCCGTTCAGCAGGATCAGGAGCATCTCCGGCAGAGGAAAGAAGGGGTAGCCCGTCTCCGCTGGCGTGAGCGCCATAGGCAGTTGCCACCTCAGCAAAGGTACATAAGGGAGTATGAGCGCTGCAAACGCGGCAGCCGCCTGGGCATAGCCGTGCCTGCCCATCGGTCGCCAGACGGTAAGGAGCGCCAGTTGCAGCGGGATCAACAGCGCGGCCAGGATATGGCTGTACATCGCCAGGCTGGTGGCTGCCACCACCACGACCCACCAGCGGGGCTGCCCGGCGGTCGCTCGCTGCAGGGCGTACAGCGACAGGAGCGCCAGCGCGGTGATCAGGGCGTACATCTTGGCCTCCTGGCTGTACCACACCAGGTAGGGGGAGGCCGCCACCAGCGCAGCCGCTATCAGGCCGATGGGTGCAGTAAACAGCCGCCGTCCCAACGTCAGCGTCAGTGCGATAGCCACAACGCCCGGCAATAGTGAGAAATAGCGCAGGCTGAATTCGCCTGTCCCGGCCAGGGCGATCCAGCCGCGCAGCAGGAGGAAGTACAAGGGGCCGTTCTGGCCGGGCTGGGAGAAGATGCTGAGATAGTCGGAGAGCGGCAATTGGGCGAAGCGCAGCGCATCCACCTCGTCGCGCCATAGGCTTTGCGCGGTCAGCCCATACAGGCGCAGGCCGTAGGCGCTCAGGAGCAGGAGACAGGCAGCGGGGAGCAGGCGATAGACGACGGACGGCGGACGACGGACGATAGACGGCCTGTGGCCTGTGGTCTGTGGTCTGTCGTCCGTCGTCGCCTTAATGGTGCTCGCCGGGGTGCGATTCTTCAGGGGAGTGAGGCCCCTCGGCATGGTGCTCCGGGGGTGGCGGCACGTACTGTGGTGGCACGGTAGGCCGCAGGCTCTGCCCGATCACCAGCACGACGATGAGGAGTGCCACCACCAATAGCACGCCGGTCTGGTTGGGCAAGCCGGGGCCTTGGGGTGGCGGGTTGATCACCTGCGGTTGGGAAGGTTGATCGCTGCCCGTGACGGGTGACTGGAAGGCCGGTGCAGCATTGGCCCACCCGGCCCACAATACCGCTATGGCAATCAGAAGCGTGAGAGCGATCCGGATGGCGCTGCGCAGCGAGACCCGCTTAGCGGATGAGCGCATTCATGCCTCCTTGTATGGGATCAGAGTGAGTATATTATACCAGAGGTTCGTCAGAGACGCTATTTTCACCCCCTCCCCAACTCTCCCCCATCCAGGGGGAGGGAAGTTACCCTCCTCCCAACCGGGCTGAAGCCTGGTACTGGGGGGGAGGATTGGGGGGAGATGCACCGGGGGTTAAAACCGAGACTCCTCTTTCCTGTATGCCTTGCGACTGTCTTTAATTTATAGTACACTATTTCATATCAATTCCATATGAGGAGATATGATCAGGATACCAGGAGTGGATATGAGCGAGCAGAAGCCCCTTCCGGCAGGGTCACCCGCACCTGACTTCAGCCTTCCGGGGA
Organism: Anaerolineae bacterium; assembly: GCA_034432795.1. Taxonomy (GTDB): domain Bacteria; phylum Chloroflexota; class Anaerolineae; order DSLN01; family DSLN01; genus DAOUBF01. Next base: position 31,424 of record DAOUBF010000079.1, on the reverse strand, counting down.
CGACCGACTCTCCTATCCGCTTAAGCGATTACCGTGGCCACAAACACGTCCTCCTGGCTTTTTACCCCTTTGACTTCAGCCCGGTGTGCAGCCTGCAATTGCCCGGCCTGCAGGAGCGCCTGCACGAGTTTCACAGGCTCAACACGGAGGTCTTGGGGATCAGCGTGGACAGCCCGTACTCCCATCGCGCCTTCGCCCAGCAGCTCGGCCTGACCTTCCCCCTCCTCTCCGACTTCGCTCGCGAGGTCTCACGGGCCTATGGCGTGCTGCGCGAGAGCGGCGCATCTGAGCGGGCTTTGTTCCTGGTGGATAAGGAGGGCGTTATCCGCTACGCCTACGTCAGCGATCTCGGCCAGGTGCCGGATATTGAGCCGGTCTTAGCATTGCTCCGGCAACTGGAGAAGGATTGAGGCGGAGGCGGGTTCGTGCTTACACCTGTTGAGAAAATCATATTCGCGGTGGCCAGCCTCGCCACACTCTACGCGGCGTGGCGCGTCGTGGACCGCATTGTCCGGATCATCCGGCGCGGGCATGGCCAGGTGGGTTGGCGCGTTGTCCCCCGTCGCCTGCTCGCTGTCCTACTGAAGACGATTACCCTTCAGCCCACCTTCCGCCTGCGTCTCGGCCCCAGCCTGTTCCATGCGTTCGTGGCTTGGGGCTTTATGTTTTATCTGCTGGTGAACATTGGGGATGTGTTGGAGGGCTACATTCCCGGCTTCCGCTTTTTGGGAACAGGTTTAATCGGAAACCTCTATCGTCTGATTGGCGACCTGCTCAGCGTGGCCGTCCTGGTTGGGATGATCGCGCTGGTCATCCGCCGCTGGGTGCTCCGCCCCGCCCACCTGAGCACGCGCGATGAGACCGGGCTTAGCCCACAGGCCCGTGTCGGCATCTGGCGCGATTCGGCCATCGTGGCCACGTTCATCCTGGTGCATGTCGGTTCGCGCTTCCTGGGGCAAAGCGTCAAGATCGCCGGGCAGAGCACGGACGTCTGGCAGCCGTTCGCCAACACGGTCGCCCGTGCATGGGCAGGGCTGACGCCCGGCGCGATAGAGGTCGCCGAGCATGTGTTCTTCTGGCTGGCGCTGGGCACGATCCTGCTGTTCATCCCCTACTTCCTCTACTCCAAGCACATCCACCTGTTCTTCGCGCCGCTGAACTTCCTGCTCAAGCCGGAGCGCCGCTCTATGGGTGAGCTTGGCAAGCTTGATTTTGAGGATGAGACGCTGGAGCAGTTCGGCGCGACCCGCATTGAGGACCTGGGCTGGGAGCAGATCATGGATGCCTACGCCTGCATCATGTGCTACCGCTGCCAGGAGGTCTGCCCCGCCTACAATACGGGCAAGGTCCTTTCCCCGGCGACGATGGAGATCAACAAGCGCTATCTGCTGAACGCCGAGGGCGCCCGCCTGGCACGGGGTGAGCCTAGCTCGGTGACGCTGGTGGAGGCGATCATTCCGGAGGAGGCGGTATGGGCCTGCACAGCCTGCGGCGCCTGCGTGGACATCTGCCCGGTGGGCAACGAGCCGATGCGCGACATCCTGGACATCCGCCGCGCCCTGGTTCTAATGGAGAACCGCTTCCCTCGCCAGTGGCAGAACGCCTTCCGGGGCATGGAGCGGACAGGCAATCCCTGGCAGGTGCCGCCCGGCGATCGCTTGAACTGGGCCGAGGGGCTGAACGTGCCCACAATTGACCAGAACCCCCAGCCGGAGGTGCTGTGGTGGGTGGGCTGCGCCCCGGCGACCGACGCCCGCGCCCAGAAAACCGCCCGCGCCTTCGCCCAGGTCCTCAACGCTGCCGGGGTCAGCTACGCTGTCCTGGGGCAGCAAGAGCGCTGCACCGGCGATTCCGCCCGGCGTGCGGGCAAAGAGGACCTGTTCTATGAGTTGGCCAGCGCCAACGTGGAGATGCTCAATACCATCGCCCCCCAGCGCATTGTGACCACCTGTCCCCACTGCCTGCACACGCTCAAGAACGAGTACCCGGCGTTCGGAGGCCATTATGAGGTCATCCACCATAGCCAACTGATCAACGAGCTTGTCGGCGCCGGGCGCTTGAGGCTGCGCCATGACAGTCGGGGCAAGGTCACCTTTCACGACCCCTGCTACCTGGGCCGCCAGAATGGGATTCTCGCGGAGCCGCGTGCGGTGCTGCGGCAGGCCCAGGCCAATCTGGTGGAGATGCCCCGCCATGGCCGGAAGTCGTTCTGCTGTGGCGCGGGCGGTGCCCAGATGTGGAAAGAAGAGGAGCACGGCGACGAGCGCGTCAATGCCAATCGTATACGCGAGGCCATCGCCACCGGCGCGGACACGCTGGCCGTCGGCTGCCCCTTCTGTATGATCATGCTCACCGATGCCGCCAGGGCCGCTGGCGGCCAGATGGAGGTGTTGGACGTGGCCGAGATCGTGGCCGCGTCGTTGGACGTATCAGGGGAACCCATTAGGGACCCTGGGAACTCGGAGGCCCCCTGAGTTCCCAGGAGTTCCTCGGGTTCCTACGAGTTCTTGGAGTTCTTCACATGGAGGAGTCACTATGACTGCTAAAGCTGTCACTGCCCCTGTAAAAGAGACAAAAGAGACCGAGGATGACCTGAGTCCAGAGACGCTTTTGGAGATGTACGAGTGGATGCTCTTATCGCGTCGTCTGGACGAGCGCGCCTGGCTGCTCCACCGCCAGGGCAAGATCACCTTCCATATCTCCGGCATGGGCCATGAAGCCATTCACATCGGCACGGCCTATGCCATCAGGCGTGGCTATGACATCCTGTATCCCTACTACCGCGACCTGGGGCTGTGCCTGGCTGTGGGCATGACCCCGCGCGAGTTCATGCTGGGGTTGTTTGGCCGCAAGGGCGACCCCAACAGCGGGGCGCGCCAGATGCCCTCTCACTGGGGCATCAAGCGCCTGAACATCATCTCTGGCTCCAGCCCGGTGGCCACCCAGGTGCCCCAGGCGGCAGGGTCGGCGTTGGCAGAGAAGCTGAAGGGGGGCGACCGCGTGGTCCTCACCTTCCTGGGGGAAGGCTCCACCAGCGAGGGCGATTTCCACGAGGCGCTCAACTGGGCCGGTGTGCACAAGCTGCCGCTGATCGTGGTCGTGGAGAATAACCTCTACGCCATCTCTGTCCCTATCCACCTTCAGATGAACATTGAGAACGTGGCTGACCGCGCCTGCGCCTATGGCATCGCGGGGGTGACGGTGGATGGCAACGACATCCACGCGGTGTACCGCGAGATGAAGAAGGCGGTGGAGCGGGCGCGCTCCGGCGGCGGGGCGACCTTGTTTGAGGCCAAGGTGTATCGCCTGGTGCCGCACTCCTCAGATGATGACGACCGCACCTATCGCAGCCGCGAAGAGGTGGAAGAGCATAAGAAGACCGAGCCATTGGTGCGCCTGCGCAACGAACTCATGGAGCGCGGTATTCTGACCGAGGAGCGCAACCAGCAACTGGAGGAGAAGATCGCCGCGATTGTGGATGACGCCCAGGCTTATGCCGAGGCCGCGCCCTGGCCCGATCCAGAGGACGCACTGGGGGATGTTTACGCGCCTTGAGAGGAAATAAGGAGGAGCCATGCCAGAGATCACACTGATTGAAGCCATCCGCCAGGCGATGGATGAGGAGTTGGCGCGGGACGAGAGCGTGTTCATCACCGGCGAGGACGTCGGGCCGCGCGGCGGCGTGTTCCGCGCCACACAAGGGCTGTATGAGAAGTACGGGCCTAAACGGATCATTGATTCGCCGCTGGCCGAACTGTCCATTGTGGCCGTCGGCATCGGCGCGGCGCTGAACGGGATGCGCCCGATCTGCGAGATCCAGTTCGCCGACTTTATCCACCCGGCCTTTAACCAGATCGTCAACGAGGCCGCCCGGATGTACTATCGTTCCAACGGCCAGTTCCCCGTGCCGATGGTCATCCGCGCCCCCTACGGTGGCGGCGTGGGCGGTGGGCTGTACCACTCGCAATCGGTGGAGGCCTTCTTTGCCCATGTGCCCGGCCTCAAGGTCGTCATCCCCTCCAACCCATATGACGCCAAGGGGCTGCTCAAGAGCGCCGTGCGCGATAACAACCCGGTGCTGTTCTTTGAGCCAAAGAAGGGCTACCGGCTGATCAAGGGCGAGGTGCCGGAGGGCGAGTACACTGTGCCCATCGGCCCGGCCAAAGTGACGCGCACCGGCACGGACCTCTCGGTGTACGCCTACGGCATGATGCATTACTATTGCCTCCAGGCCGCCGAGATGGTCGCCCAGGAGGGGATTGACGTGGAGGTGGTGGACATCCGCACGCTGGCGCCGCTGGACAAGCAGACCATCCTGAACTCGGTGAAGAAGACGAGCAAGGCGCTGATCGTGTACGAGGACAACCTGACAGGCGGCTTCGGCGCCGAGATCGCCGCGATCATCGCCAGTGAAGCCTTTGAGTACCTGGACGCGCCGATCATGCGCCTGGCCGGGCCGGATGTCCCCGGCGTGCCCTTCAGCCACCCCATGCAGGAGTTCTTCATGCCCAATCCGCAGAAGATCGCGGACGCCATGCGGAAGTTGGCAGCCTATTAGACGATGGAGGACGGACGACGGAAGACGGTTGTCGTCCGTCGTCCACCATCCTGAAGGAGGAACTACGGTATTATGGCAACGCAAGTCGTCATGCCCCAACTCGGCGAGAGCGTCGTTGAAGGGAAGGTGACCAAATGGCTCAAGCGCGAGGGGGAGCAGGTTGCTCGCAACGAGCCTCTGTTGGAAGTGGAGACCGATAAGGTCACGACCGAAGTCACAGCGATTGAAGGCGGGACGCTGCTCAAAGTATTTGTCCCGGAGGGGACGACGGTGAGAGCGGGGACGCCTCTGGCGGTCATCGGCCAGCCGGGCGAGCCGATCCCTGCGGGCGGGCCGTTGCCTGCAGCGGCGCACGTCGCGCCCTCGCCCCCAACCCCCTCGCCTGTGGTTGCGGGGGAGAAGGAGAAGGCGGCCAGGGGCGAGAAGGCGAGCTTTATCTCGCCCGTTGTCGCCCGCATCGCCGCCGAGTACAACGTGGACTTGAGCCAGGTGAAGGGCACCGGCCAGGGCGGGCGCATCACCAAGCAGGATGTGCTGGCGTATGTTGAGGCCCGCGAGAAGGCTAAAGCCGCCCCGCCGCCGGAGAAGAAAGAGGAGTTGCCCCCCTGGGAGCAGCCCGGCCTGGGCGAGCTTTTCCGTCCCACCGAGGAGGTCTTCGGCCCGGCGCCTGCGCCTGCCGCGCCTGCCCCAACCCCGGCCCCCGCCGAGGTCGCCAGGCGTGAGGAGGTCGTACCGCCCCCTGCCGAAGTCGTGCCTCTGACCAGCATCCGTCAGGCCATTGCCGAGCACATGGTGCGCAGCAAGCGCACCTCGCCGCATGTCACCACCGTGTTTGAGGTGGACATGAGCCGCGTCGTCGCCCACCGCGAGAAATACAAGGCCGCCTACGAGCGGGATGGCGTCAAGCTCACCTATACCGCCTACTTCGTCAAGGCCGCCGTCCATGCGCTCAAAGCCTATCCGCTGGTTAATTCCTCCTGGAGCGATCAGGGCATTGTGCTCAAGCGCCAGATCAACATCGGTATCGCTGTCTCGTTGGGCGACGAAGGGCTGATCGTGCCGGTGATCAAGGGCGCGGACAATCTCAATCTCCTGGGCATTGCGCGGGCGGTCAACGACCTGGCCGAGCGGGCGCGCAACCGCCAGCTTAAGCCCGACGATGTGCAAGGGGGCACGTTCACGATCACCAATCACGGTGTCTCCGGCAGCCTGTTCGCCACACCGATCATCAATCAGCCGCAAGCGGCCATCCTGGGCGTGGGTGCGTTGCAGAAGCGCGTCGTGGTCCTGACGCACGACGGCGTGGACACCATCGCCATCCGCCCGATGGTGTATATCAGCCTGACCTTTGACCATCGCATCCTGGACGGGGCCAGCGCCGATGCCTTCATGGCCAAAGTCAAAGAGGTGCTGGAGAACTGGCGCGATGAGTGAGGAGATAGAAGGACTTCACCCCCTCCCCCCCCCTGTGGGGGAGGGCTGGGGTGGGGGGCAAAGTCACCCCCTCCCTCACCCTCCCCCATCCAGGGGGAGGGGAGTTGTAATCTCCAATCCCTGATCTCTCATCTTACACACGAAAGCGAGTACTCACGATGGCAAACAACGAACCCTATGATGTCGCCGTGCTGGGCGCGGGGCCGGGCGGGTATGTCGCCGCCATCCGCGCTGCTCAACTGGGGCTGAGGACGGCCATTATTGAGCGGGAGTTCCTGGGCGGGGTGTGCCTGAACATCGGTTGCATCCCCAGCAAGGCGCTGTTGCGCAACGCGGAGATCGCCCGCCTACTGCAGCGTGGCAAGGAGTTCGGCTTCTCCTTTGACAACCTGACGTTGGACTACGGCGTCGCGGTCAGGCGCAGCCGCGAGGTCGCCGACCGGCTGGTTAAGGGCGTGGGCTTTCTCATGCGCAAGAACAAGGTTGACGTGTATATGGGCACGGGCACGCTTCAGGCCGCCGACCGCATTCTGGTGGTGGATGGCGAGGGCAAGGAGCAGACGGTCCGCGCCAAGAACATCATTATCGCCACCGGTGCGCGCGCCCGCACGTTGCCCAACGTTGAGATAGACGGCAAGCATATCGTCACCTACCGCGAGGCTATCCTTCAAGAGAAGCTGCCTAAGTCGGTGGTGATCATCGGCGCGGGGGCGATTGGCTGCGAGTTCTCCACCATCTGGCGCTCCTACGGTAGCGAGGTCTATCTGGTTGAAATTCTAGAGCATATCCTGCCGCTGGAAGATGACGAGGTAGCAGAGGAACTCAGCCGCTCCTTTACCAAGTGGGGCATCAAGGTGATGGCGGGGAGCAAGGTGGCCGCCGCCGAGGTCGTCGGCGACAAGGTGCGGGTGAAGATTGAGGGGCCAAAGGGTGAGCAGACCGTAGAGGTGGAGCAGGTGCTGGTGGCCACCGGCGTGCGCCCTAATTCCGAGAATATTGGGCTGGAGGCGGTGGGCGTGCAGACGGAGCGCGGCTTCATTGTCGTGGACGAGGGGCTGCGCACCAACGTCCCGGGCATTTACGCCATCGGTGATGTGACCGGCAAGCTGCTGCTGGCGCATGTGGGCATGGTCCAGGGGATCGTTGCCGCCGAGACCATCGCCGGCGCCGAGACCATCCGCCTGGACTACAACGCCATGCCGCGCCCGACGTATGCGCATCCCCAGGTGGCCAGCTTCGGCCTGACGGAGAAGCAGGCCCGCGAGCAGGGCTATGAGGTCAAGGTGAGCAAGTTCCCCTTCCGCCCTAATGGCCGGGCGTTGGGCATGGGGGAACCCGAAGGCTTTGCCAAACTCATCGCGGATGCCAGGTATGGCGAGCTTCTGGGTGCGGCACTGATCGGCCCGGAGGTGACCGAACTGTTGCCGGAGTTGACCCTGGCCCGCATGTGGGAGCTAACCGCCAACGAGATCGCCCGCAATGTCCATGCCCATCCCACACTCTCCGAGGTGATCATGGAGGCGGCGCACGGCGTGGAGGGGGCTCCGATCCATATTTGAGAGGGAATGCGTGCCGGAGATCGCCCGCTTTTTCGGGATCATTATTCGCATGTATGCTGAATTGGGTGCTCCTCACCATAGGCCACACTTTCATGCCTACTATCAGAATCAAGTGGCCATTTACGGTGTTGATCCTGTTGAACTGATCAGTGGCACATTGCCTCGTAAGCAGCAACGGCTGGTAGAGGCATGGGCAGAATTACATCAGGGGGAGCTTTTAGAGAACTGGGAACGGCTGCAATCGGGGCAGCTTCCTCATCAAAATAGCCCCACTCCGATAAGAGTTCAGATAGGGGTAACAGATTAAGGAGAGGAGAAAATGACACACGCGATCTATCGGGTCATTGAGTTTGAGATTGTCGGGCCATACACGCTTCGCCTCAAGTTTGATGATGGGGAAGAGCGAGTCATTGACTTTCGGCCTGTACTGGCTGGGGAGATTTATGGCGCATTGCAGGATGAGAAGCTGTTCAACCAAGTGGAGATTGACCCGGAGGTGCATACCCTGGTGTGGCCGAATGGGGCCGATTTTGATCCGGAAACACTTCACGATTGGCCTAAGTATGAAGATGCTTTGAAGCAACAGGCCCAGCGATGGGCGGTCACGCAAGCCAAAATAGTTTAATGCATCTTCCCGCCGCGAGCCGCCGGCCCAATGGGTAAAACAGCCCTCCAGTGAAGCGGGCTGTTTTTATGCCTGTCCTGGCAGGCACAAGGCCTGCCCCTACCGCTGTTCCCACCAGCGCCGGGTGATCTGCATCTGCCCCAGGTGCTCTGCTGTGTGTCCCAGGGCCTGGGCCAGCGCCCAGGCGACGCTGACTTTGCGCCCGTCCTTAGGCACGGTGCGCTCGGCCTCCAGGTCCGCCAGGGTCAGACTCTCCAGGACAGCGCGGCTGTGCTCAAGCACCTGATCCAGCCGCGCCTGAAGCGCAGCCGCATCCAGCCCCTGTGCGCGAAACTCGGCGGGCCGGTCGCGGTTGGAGGGATCACCACCGACGACGTCGCCGATCCAGTAGCGCTCGGCGCCGGCGACATGGACGGCCAGGGCGCAGAGGGAGTTCATCTCCGGCCCGGGGGGCAGCCAGTCCAGCGCCGCCTGTGGCAGGTCTTGAATGGTCCTGGCGATCTCATCGTGTAGCTTTTGCAGCCGCTCAAAGTAATCCTTATATACGGGGATCATCATCACTCCTTGGCATTGGGGGATTATGCCAGCCAATTGCGAGCAGGGCACTGAAGAGCACGACCCTGATAAGCGGCATATGCCCTGTGTTCATGTGAAGACCTCCCTCGGCAATTCTATATCCTGTGGAGGGTATTATTTTTAATTATTATATTGATGTGACCTTAAAAAGATAGTCCGGTAAGGCCCGCAGAGGCCCGCCGTGCCCCTACCTCCTCCGGTGGGCGCTTGCTCCTCCGCCCTGCCCCTGGTATACTTGGTAACAGGAGGAGAACTTGGCACGCCGCGTGCTCGTGGGGCTGCTCTTGCTTGCGCTCCTGGGCCCACTCTTTGCCCAGCCGCTCACGGCTGCCGCAGAATGCCCTTCGCCCGATCAGGACATCTGCGCGCTGATGGCCCGCATGTCCCCTACCGAGAAGGTCGGCCAGCTTTTCCTGGTCACCTTTACCGGTACAGATACCGGCCCGGACTCCGATATTTATAAGCTAATCCACAACTCCCATGTTGGCGGCGTCGTCCTGCTCTCCTCCAACGGCAACATCGCCCCGGACACCAACACGCCCGGCGCGGTCGTCTCGCTGACCAACAGCCTGCAAAACATCGCCTATCAAACCTCTATAGAGCCGACGCCTGTACCGGCGCCCAATGAGCCGCCATCGGCAGCGCCCGCGCCCTTCATCCCCCTGTTCATCGCCATTGACCACGAAGGCGATGGCTTCCCGTATACGCGCATCCGCAATGGCCTGACGCCCATCCCCAACAATATGGCGATTGGCGCCACCTGGACGATCACCCATGCCGAGACGGTGGGGCGCATCGTCGGCCAGGAGCTTTCGGCGTTGGGCATTAACATGCTGCTCGGCCCCTCGCTGGACGTGCTGGATAACCCTCATCCGGAGGGGCCAGGCGACCTGGGGACACGGACCTTCGGCGGCGATCCCTATTGGGTTAGCGTGATGGGCCAGGCCTATATCAAGGGCGTTCACCTGGGGTCGGAAGGGCGCATGGCCGTCGTCGCTAAGCACTTCCCCGGCCATGGCGGCAGCGACCGCCGCACCGATGAAGAAGTGGCCACGGTGACCAAGTCGTTGGAGCAGCTCAAGCAGATTGAGCTGGCCCCCTTCTTCGCCGTCACCGGCGGCGCCGAGGAGCCTGCCCAGGTCGCGGATGCCCTGCTGACTTCGCACATCCGCTATCGCGGTTTTCAGGGGAACATCCGCGCCTCTACGCTCCCGATCAGCTTTGATCAGGCTGCCTTCAACCTGCTCATGTCCCTGCCCCAGTTCGCCTCCTGGCGCCAGCTTGGCGGCGTGGTCGTCAGCGATTCCCTGGGCGTCGGCGCAGTGAAACGCTTCTACGACCCTTCGGGCAAGGATTTCCCCAATCAGGTTGTCGCCCGCGATGCGTTCCTGGCGGGGAACGACCTGTTGATCCTGTCCGAGTTTTACAAGCCAGGGCAGGCCAACCGGCAGCGCCAGACGATTGAGGAGACGATTGACTTCTTCCGCCGCCGCTACGAAGAGGATACGGCCTTCCGCACGCGGGTGGACCAATCCCTGGCCCGCATTCTGGCGTTGAAGAAGAAGCTGTACGGTCCGCCCGGCAAGACGGGCGGCTGGGCGCTGGAGCAGACGCAGAGGGGCGACCCGCGCGATAAAGTCAACCTGAGCCAGTCTCTCAACGCCATCTTTGAGATCGCTCAGGACGCGGTCACACTGATCTCGCCGCCTCTGGAGGAATTGACCAACCGCGTGCCGCGCCCGCCTGTGCGCGACGATTATATTGTGATCTTCACCGATGTCCGCGAGGCGGCCCAATGTCCGCCACCGCGCTGCCAGATGCGCCCGCTGATCGCGCGCAACGCGCTGGAGGAAGCCATGCTCGCCTTGCGCGCATCCAGCGGCGAGGTGGACCCCAGCCACATCCGCAGCTTCTCCTTCGCCGACCTGCAACAGTTCCTCAGCGCGCCGCCGTCGCCTACGCCCACCCCATCGCCTACGCCGACAGAGTCACCCGAAGCCACCCCCTCGCCTGAGGCCACCTCCCTGCCCGAAGTCACGCCCACGCCAACCATAGCCGCCCAGGTGGCCGAGTGGCTCAATCGGGCCGACTGGATCATCTTCGCCATGCTAGACATCGTGCCGGAGGTGCCGGAGTCCAGCGTGGTCAAGACCTTCCTGGCCCAGCGCCCCGACCTGGCCAGCGCCAAGAAGGTGATCGTCATGGCCTTTAACGCGCCTTATTACCTGGACGCCACCGAGACGAGCAAGGTGGCTGCCTACTATGGGCTGTACAGCAAGGTCGGGCCGTTCGTGGACGTGGCCGTGCGGGCGCTGTTCCGCGAGATCACGCCACGTGGGGCTTCGCCGGTCAGCATCCGCAGCCTGGGCTACGACCTGACAGTGCAGACGCAGCCTGACCCCGGCCAGGTGATCGCCCTCAGCGTGGGCACTATAGAGTCGGGCGGCCTGGCCACGCCCTCACCGGAGGTGCTGAAGATCGGCACGACGTTGCGCCTGCGCGCCGGGCCGATCCTGGACCACAACGGCCATATCGTCCCGGACGGCACCGTGGCGCAGTTCCGCCGCTCCTATCCTGCGGAAGGATTGGAACTGCCGCCGCTGACCGCGACGACGCGCCGGGGCATCGCCGAAGTGGACCTGCCGCTGGATCACGTTGGCCAGCTTGAGATCAGCGTCAGCGCTGAACCGGCGACCCGCTCCATCAAGTTGCAGATCACCATCCCGCAGAGTGGCACGCCACCGGCAGTGGCCACCGTGGCGCCGCCTCCGGCCACGCCTACCCCCACGCCGGTGCCGCCGACGGAGACGCCGACGCCACTACCGCCCTCACCCACGCCGACGGCTTCGCCCACGCCGCAGCCCACGCCGACACTCCCCAGCGGGAACGCTGGCCCCGTGGGCCTGGGGAGCCTGCTGGTGGTGCTGGTCGGGCTGGGCCTGGTGGGGGCAGGTAGCTTCTGGTGGGGGCGCAACGGGGGGACATCACTGATTGGAGCCGTGCGGCTGCTGTTGTTGAGCTGGCTGGGTGGGCTGATCGGTTACAATTACTTCGCGTTGGGCCTCCCCGGTGCAGGGGCATTGGCAGAGAGGTGGGGGGCTTGGGGCGTGGTGGCCCTGGCCTGGGGCGGCGCTGTGGCGGCCCTGGGCGGATATCTCCTGTTGACGCGCCTGAGGGTGCGCACGAGCAATGGGAGAGAACGGGCGAGAGGTTAAGGGCGACCCAGGACCGTCGCTAGAACAGCTACGATCAACAGGCCCAGGACCAGGAAGAGAAGCGTCTGGTTGGCGGCCAGAGCCTCGGCCCAGGGGGAGGGCTGTTGCACCAGGGGGAATCCCATTTCGTTGCCGGTGATACCGAGCAGGGCACGGCGGAAAGCGGCGATGTTGGGTGGGCGGTTGTCCGGGTGCATCTCCATAGCCCACAGGATGGCGCGCTCGGTGCGTGGGCTGATGGCCGGGTTGATGGCGCGGGGCGGGCGCAGGCTGTCCGGGCGCAGGAAGCGTTGCTTGGCCTCCGCTGGCGGCTCGTTCGTCAGCAGGTGATAGAGCGTGGCGCCCAGCGAGTAGATGTCGGAGCGGACGTCGGTGTGGCCGGTATCGCCGCCGTACTGCTCCAGGGGCGTGTAGTGGGCTGTGCCCCGGCCTTGCAGGATGGTGATGGTGCGCGAGTCGTCCGGCGCCATGAGCTTGACCAGGCCGAAGTCCACCAGCTTGATCAGCCCGCCGGGGGTGAGCTTGATGTTGGCGGGTTTGATGTCGCGGTGCAGGATAGGCGGGTCCTGGTTGTGGAGGTATTCCAGCGCATCGCAGAGTTGCGCCGCCCAGGCCAGCACCTTGCGCTCCTCCAGGAAGCGGCCCTGGCGGCGGGCCTCGTCCATCACCTGCTTAAGGTCCGGGCCAGGGACGAAGTCCATGACGAGGTAATCGCGCCCGGCATCGTCAAAGAAGTCGGAGACTTTGGGCAGGTTGGGATGGTCCAGGCGGGCCAGGACGCTGGCTTCGCGGTGGAACTGCTCATGGGCCTGGGCGCGGGCCTCGCCGTTCAGGCCAGGTTCGGGCAGCACTTCTTTGATAGCGCACAGGCGGCCCGACAGACGCAGGTCTTCGGCCTGGTAGATGGAGCCCATGCCGCCCGCGCCGACCGTCCGGATGACCTTGTAGCGCTGGCGCAACGTGGCGCCGGGTTTCAGTGGTGACAACATCGGAGTGGCCAAGGCGATGCAACAACACCCTGTTTATTACTGTACTCAGAATAGCGCGTTTGTCAAGCGAAAAGGGAATAGCAATCTTTAAGAAATTCATCATGAGATAGTACGGCATGGTTAGATAGGGGCGCAGGCCTGCGCCCCTATCAGGAACTCGTTGGGAGGTGACTATGCCTGAAGAGGTACTCAACGGATTATTTCACAATGTCACCGAAGGTGACATAGGTAAGGTAACTGCGGAGGCCCCTTACCTGATTGTGCGCGAGGGCCAGTTGGCCGGGCAACGCTGGAGTATCACCGGCGACACGGTGCTTATTGGCCGCGAAGCCGATTGCGATATTGTCCTGCCGGAACGCCAGGTCTCGCGCCATCATCTGCGCATCTTCCGCCAGGACAGCGGCTACTACGCCGAGGACCTGCACAGCAAAAACGGCACCTACCTGAACGGCCAGCCCCTGGTGGGCGTGCAGCGCTTGCAGGACGGCGACGAATTGCAGATCGCCCTGTGTGTGAAGCTGGCTTTCATCGGCAGCGAGGCCACATTACCCCTGGGTCAGATCCCCACCCTGCAGCCGCCACGCCGCCTGCGGCTGGACGCGGAGGCTCACGCTGTGTTTATTCTGGGGCGGGAGATTGAGCCGCTCTCCGCACAGCAATTTCGGCTGCTGGAACTGCTCTACAGGCGCGAGGGGCGCATCGTCACGCGAGAGGAGATCGTGGCCGCCGTCTGGCCAGAGGCAGTGAGCACGGGCGTCTCCGAGCAGGCGATTGACGCGCTGGTGCGTCGTCTGCGCGAGCGGCTGGCCCAGGCCGACCCGGAGCACAACTATGTGATCACCGTGCGCGGGCACGGCTTCCGCCTGGATAACCCCGCCTGGCGGGGTGCGTAAGGCCATTGTGTTCCCACCTTTCGGGCGTGAAAAGGGCCTGGATGCGCACTGAGCGCCTTTTGATCCTGCTCATCATACTCCTCGCCGGCGTCACCACAATGCTCGCCCTGACCGGTATGGCCGTCGGTGGGTTAGAGGTACTCAACGGATTATTTCACAATGTCACCTTCGGTGACATAGGTAAGGTAACTGACGTGCCTCATTCTGGCGATGGGCAACCACAGGGGGCGCTACAACCCACTGTTCGCATCACCACCACGCTGCCCGACTACTTCCTGCCCGGCACGCAGCCGAACTGGATCACGAACACCCTCGCGCCCTATTTTGAGTGCCAGGGCTGCCACTCCGAGGAGTATAACCCCCGCGAGCCGCTGGCCGAGGCGCCGCCCAACTGGAAGGGCAGCATGGTGGCCCAATCCGCCCGCGACCCGGTGTTTTGGGCCGGGCTAGCCATCGCCAACCAGGACGCGGCCTTCTCCGGCACGTACTGCCTGCGCTGCCATGCGCCCAAGGCCTGGCTGGAGGGGCGCGCCTTGCCGCCGGATGGCTCGGCACTGGAGGGCAGCGATTTTGACGGCGTGCAGTGCGAGTTGTGCCATCGCCTGGTCAACCCGGTGTATGAGCCGGGCGCCAGCCCTGACCGTGACCTGTTCATCCTCCAGGCGCTGACCACTACGGTGACCATCACCGGCAGCGCGACGCTGGTGGTGGACACCGCCGACCACCGGCGCGGCCCGTTTGAGATCGTCCCACCCATGCCCTTTGACCCGCACCCCTTCAGGACCTATCGTTCGCCTTTTCACCAGAAGGCTTCCCTGTGCGGTTCCTGCCACAACATCAGCAACCCCATCCTGAGTTGGGACGCGACGGCGAACGAGTACCGGCTGAACCCGCTCAACCAGCCGCCTGCGGACATCGGCGATGACGCCCTGTTCCCGCTCTCGCGCACCTTCAGCGAGTGGTGGATGAGCGAGTACAATTCCCCCCAGGGCGTGTATGCCCCCCAGTTCGGCGGCAACAAAGCCTATGTCTCCATCTGCCAGGACTGCCATATGCGCGATGTCACCGGCCACGGCTCCAGCATCGCCCAGGCCTTTGGTATCCTGCGCCAGGACCTGCCCCAGCATGACCTCACCGGTGGCAATACCTGGGTGCCCCAGACGCTCATGATCCACCCGGTCTTCTCCGGCACGGTGGACAGCCAGGCGCTGATCACCGGCATGGTGCGGGCGACCTATATGCTGACGAACGCTGCCACACTGGATGTGCTTAGTGCTGCGGGTGGGGAACTGGTGGTGCGCGTGACCAATCAGAGCGGCCATAAGTTGCCCACAGGCAAGCCGGATGGTCGGCGCATCTGGCTGCATGTCCAGGCCTACGACGCCAACAACCAGCTTGTGTTTGAGTCGGGCCGCTATGACCCGGCAACGGGCGAGTTGACCCGCGACCCGGCGATCAAGGTGTACGAGGCCCGGCAGGGGCTGACGCCCGCCTGGGCGGCCCAACTGGGCCTGCCGCCCGGCCCCTCCTTCCACCTGATGCTCAATAACGTCATCCTGTTTGACAACCGCATCCCGCCGCGCGGCTTCACCAACGCCGGCTTTGCGGCTGTCCAGGCCGCGCCGGTGGGCTACAGCTACGCCGATGGGCAGTACTGGGATGATACACGCTATCGCCTTCCCTGCACGGCGGTGCGCGCCAGCGTGACGCTCTACTATCAGACAGCCTCCAGAGAGTTTATTGAATTTCTGCGCGATGAGAACGTGACGAACGGCGACGGCTTGCTTCTCTATGATCTGTGGACGCGCACCAACCGCTCCGCGCCGGTGGCTATGGCCTCGCGCACGGTCACCCTGCCGGGGATGTGCCAGGCGGCCCTGCCGCTTATCCTCAAGTAGCGTGGTATAATTACCCCTGATGTCACTCCTGACCGGTTCCAATCTGGCGAAATCTTATGGCGCGCAGGATGTGTTCGCGGGCGTCAACGTGACCGTCCCGCACAACGCCCGTATTGCGCTCGTCGGGCCGAACGGCGCGGGCAAGACGACCCTGTTGCGTATCCTGTGCGGCCTGGAGGAGCCTTCGGCAGGTGAGGTATCCCGCGCCCGCGGGCTGACCCTCGGCTATCTGCCCCAGGAGGCGCACCTGGACGGCGACCTCACGCTTTACCAGGCCATGCTGGAGGTCTTCGCCGACCTGCGCGCCCAGGAGGAGGCGCTGCGCCAGATGGAGCGGGAGATGGCCGACCCGGCCCGTTTTCAAGCGTTGGCGGAGAAATACAGCGCGCTCAGCGAGCGTTTTGAGCAGGCAGGCGGTTATACCTATGAGGCGCGCATCCGGCAGGTGCTGGGCGGCCTGGGCTTTGACGTCGGCGATTTTCACCGGCCCCTCAGCCAGTTGAGCGGCGGCCAGAAGACGCGCGCCCTTCTGGCCAGGCTGCTGCTGGAGGCCCCCGCTCTGCTTGTCCTGGACGAGCCGACCAACCACCTGGACATCCAGGCGGTGGAATGGCTGGAGGAGACGCTGGCGAACTGGCCCGGCGCGATCCTGCTGGTCTCACACGATCGCTACTTCCTGGACCGGCTGGTGAACACGGTCTGGGAGTTGGAAAACGGTAGGCTGGTGATCTACAGCGGCAACTACAGCGCCTATGTGCGGCAGCGCGCCGAGCGCCGGGCGCGGCAGCAGGCGGAATATGAGGCTCAGCAGGCGTACATTGCCCGGACCGAGGCGTACATCCGGCGTTACAAGGCCGGGCAGCGCGCCCGGGAGGCCCGGGGACGCGAGAAGCGGCTGGAGCGGCTGGCGCCTGTGGAGAAGCCGCATGAGCAACCCCGCCTGCGCCTGGACCTGCGCCCCGGTCTGCGCAGCGGCGATAAGGTCCTGGAGACGCACGGCCTGGTCGTGGGCTACCCGGAGGATGGGCCGCTGTTCACCTGCCCCGACCTGCTGCTCTGGCGCGGTGAGTGCGCGGCGTTGATCGGCCCTAACGGCGCGGGCAAGACCACCTTCCTGCGCACGATCCTCCAGCAGATCCCGCCCCTGGCAGGCGAGGCTCGCCTGGGCGCGAGCGTGAAGGTCGGTTATTTCGCCCAGGCCCATGAGGGGCTGCATCCGGACTGGACGCCGCTTCAGGAGATTCTGGCGGCCCAGGAGATGTTGGTGAGCCAGGCGCGCCACTATCTCGCTCGCTTTCTCTTCAGCGGTGATGATGTGTTTAAGCCGATCGCGGCGCTGAGCGGCGGCGAACGCGGGCGGCTGGCGCTGGCGTTGCTGGCCTTGCAGGGGGCGAACTTCCTGCTCCTGGACGAGCCGACCAACCATCTGGACATCCCCTCGCAGGAGGTGCTCCAGGAGGCCCTGGCCGCTTTTGAGGGCACGATCCTGCTCGTCTCGCATGACCGCTATCTGATTGACGCACTGGCCACGCAGGTCTGGGTGCTGGAGGGCGGCGAACTGCGCGTTTATCCGGGCGGCTATACCGAGGTTGTGCAGGCACGGGAGGGCGATGGCCGACGGACGACGGAGGGCGGACGACGAAAGACGGAAGACAGGCAGCAAGCCCAGACAACGGCCCTCCGTCCTCCGTCCTCCGTTCTCCGTCAGATGCGCGAGCGTGCGGCGGAGCTGGAGACGATCATCGCTGAACTGGAGAGCCGCTTGGCGCAGGTGGGCCATGAACTGGAGCAGGCTGGGCTGGCACAGCAATTGGACCGCGTGCGAGCACTGGGCGCGGAGTACACGCAGCTTGAAGCCGAACTTCAGGCCCGCCTGGACGAATGGGCGGACCTCGCCTCCAGAGTTGAGGTCTGATGTCTCGCCGCTGGCCTGGTGTCACGGTCATTGGCCTGACCGGCAACATCGGTACGGGAAAGAGCACGGTCACGCGGATGCTCGCCGACCTGGGGGCGACGGTGATTGACGCCGATGCACTGGCTCACGAGGTCATTGCCCCCGGCACGCCGGGCTGGCAACAGGTGGTGGACGCCTTTGGGCCGGAGGTTGTTGCAGCGGATGGCACGATTGACCGCGCCCGGCTTGCCGCTATCGTCTTCTCCGATCCAGCGGCCCTGGCCCGCCTGGAAGCCATTGTTCACCCGCTGGTTATCCAGGAAGCTGACCGGCGCATCCGCGCCATCGGGCGCGGCGTGGTGGTGATTGAGGCTATCAAGTTGATTGAGAGCGGTATGGTTCGCGATTGCGATGCGCTGTGGGTGGTCACTGCCCGTCCGGAGCAGCAGTTGGAGCGGCTGGTGCGCGAGCGGGGGATGAGCGCCGCCGAGGTTCAGCGACGCATGGCTGCCCAGCCGCCCCAGTCCGAGAAGGTCGCCCTGGCCGATGTCGTGATTGACAACTCCGGCACACCGGAGGAGACACGCGCCCAGGTGGAGGCGGCCTGGAGGGCGCTCCAGGCGCAGGCGGGTTCAACTGGCGATGGATAAGCGCCGCTTGACGATTTGGCCTGAGCGGGTACAATCTGGAGTGATGGAGTGAATTGCTTATGAGAGAGCCGCTTGTCGCTATCCCTGAAGTCCAATTGCCGGACCTGGACCTGCCCTATGAGGACGGTGAACCCTTGGAATCGGATCGCCATGTCACCCAAATGCTCTTGTGCATCAGCATCCTCCGCTACGCCTGGCGTGATCGGGCCGACTTTTTCGTGGGCGGGAATATGTTCATCTATTATAGTCTGGACCAGGCCCAGCAGGTGATCGCCGAGTTGGAGGGCAGGGCGCCCAAGCGGGTCGCTTATCGCGGGCCGGATGTGTTTGTTGTCCTGAATGTGGACAGGCAGCGTGAGCGTAAAAGCTGGGTGGTGTGGCAGGAGGGAGGCCGCTACCCCAATGTCATCATTGAACTGCTCTCGCCCAGCACTGCACAGATAGACCTGACAGTTAAGAAGGAATTGTACGAACAGGTTTTCCGCACGCCGGAATACTTTTGCTGGGATCCCTTTGATCCGCAGGCGTTCGTAGGCTGGCGGTTGAGCGCGGGGCGCTATGCACCCATCCCGCCGGATGAGCGTGGCTGGTTGTGGAGCGAGGAACTAAAGCTGTGGCTGGGGCCCTGGGCCGGGGCGATTCAGGGCGAGGAAGCTGTCTGGCTGCGTTACTACGATGCAGAGGGCAAGCTGCTGCCAACCGGCGAGGAGGACGCGGAGGCCGAACGCCAGGCGCGGCTGGCGGCTGAGCAACGGGTTCAGGCGTTGGAGGCGGAACTGGCCCGCCTGCGCGGCAAGCGAGGACGTTCCCCCCGATGAGAGAATATATAGACGGCGCCACAGCGATCGCCAGGGGTGCGATTGACGCGGGTTGCACTTTCTTCGCCGGTTATCCCATCTCGCCGGCGACGCCTATCCTGCTCCACATGATCGCCGAACTCCCCAAGGTGGGCGGGCAAGCCATCCAGGCTGAGGACGAGATCGCCTCCATCAGTATGTGCATCGGCGCGGCCCTGGCCGGCGCCAAGGCGATGACCGCGACCAGCGGCCCCGGCATCAGCCTGTATTCCGAGAACATCGGTTACGCCATCATGGCCGAGGTGCCGCTGGTGATTGTGGATTGCCAACGTCAAGGCCCGGCTACCGGCGGCGCGACGACGACCGCCCAGGGCGATATCCAGTTCGTCCGCTGGGGTACGAGCGGCGGCTATCCGATCATCGCGCTGTGCCCCTCCAGCGTGGCCGAGTGCTACACGTTGACCATTCACGCCTTCAACCTGGCCGAGCGCTTCCGCTGCCCGGTCTTCCTTATGCCGGACAAGGAAATGGTCATGTCTATGGCCACTGTGGACGTGGCCGAATATACGCGGGTGCCTGTGCGCCCGCGCCGCCTGGCGCCAGCAGACGGCCAGCCCTTTATCCCTTACCGCTTCAACGCGCTGGATGAGGTCCCACCGATGTCGCATTTCGGCGATGCGCACCTGGTGCGCGTCACCGGCTCGGCGCACGATGAGCGCGGCCTGTTGGTCAAGGACCCGGCCAAATTGAGTCGGATGTTGGCCCATCTGGCCGCCAAGATTGAAGCGCACGTGGACGAGATCGCCATGGTGAAGCCCGACCCGCAGCCTGGGGCGCGCACGCTGGTGATCGGCTACGGCACGACGGCGCGGGCCATGTGGGAGGCCATCCAGGTGGCCCGCGCACAGGGGCGCAAGGTCTCTGGCCTGACGATCCAGTCGCTCTGGCCGGTACCGGAGGCGGCCATCCGCGCAGCCGCTGAAGGGATGGAGCGCGTTGTTGTCCCCGAACTCAACCTGGGCCAGTACCGCCGGGAGATTGAGCGTATCCTTCACGGGCCGGAGATCATCGGCATCAACCGCATTGATGGTGAACTGATCACCCCTGACCAGATCCTGGAGCAAATCGCCGATTGAGTGGGGCAAGGTGGAGAAAAGGGGTTATGGGGTCACACAAATTTGACCAAGCATATCTGTATAGTGGCCTATGAGGTGGGCGAGCCAGCGGAAATGGCTGATCGCGGGCCTGGCTGTGCTGCTGCTGACTGGCCTGGCGCTGGCGTTGCGCTCACGGCGACTGACTGAGGTGAGCATGGTCAAGCCGACAGGGACGCTGCCTCCGCAAACTGCTATCCTGGTGTCGCCCACGTTGACGCCCACGCCGACAGTTACGCCTACCGCCACAGAGACGCCCACGCCGACGCCCACATCTACACCAGCGGGCGGCGGCGGCAGTATTGTCTATGCCTGGGATGGCGATCTGGTCGCGGCAGATGTGACCACCGGCGAGATCACACGTCTGACCTTTGATCCTGGCCCGGAGCGCGACCCGGCCCTCTCGCCCGATGGCCGTCGCCTGATCTTCGCCGCCCGCCGGGAGGCCAACTGGGACCTGTACCGGCTGGACCTGGGGAATGGGAGCGTGGTTCGTCTGACCGAGCATCCCGATTACGATGGACATCCATCCTGGTCGCCCGACGGCGATATGATCGCTTTTGAGACTCTGCGTGGGGGCGACCTGGATATTTATCTGCTCCCGGCAGAAGGGGGCGAGGCCAGGCCGCTGGTGGACTCACCGGCGGCAGAGACCTCACCGTCCTGGTCGCCGGATGGCCGCTGGCTGGTGTACAGCGCTCACGTTGCTGGCCAGCGCGACCTGTATCTGATCCCGCTGGCTGGGGGCGAACCGATCAACCTGACCGTTAGCCCGGCCCAGCACGAAGACGAACCGGCCTTCTCGCCCGATGGGCGTGAACTGGCTTACAGCGTCGGGCTAGGGGGTGAGCGTATGCTCTATGTAGCGCCGATAGATTTGACTGCCGGGCGGTTGATCACAGCGTCTGCTCGCCTGGTGGGGACAGGCGCCGGGCCGGCCTGGTCACCCGATGGGGGCAGCCTGGTGGCCCATACACCTTCGCGCCGCTCGCCGCGTGTTCAGGTGATTGAGATCGCAGGCTTCAATCGCTCTCTGTTGACGGTCCAGGCCGACCTGCTCTTCGGCGGGCCGGCGTGGGGACAAGAGCGATTGCCTCAAACGGCTATAGAACGTGCGCGGACCGCGCCACCGACGCCAGAGCCGACGCCCTTGTACATTGAGGTGGTCGCGCCGACGCCAACTGCGCCGCCCTACTATAGTTTTGTGCGCCTGCCCGTGCGCACGAATGGACCTTACCTGAGCGACCGCGTAGATGATTCGTTCCGCGCCCTGCGCCAACGGGTGATTGACGAGACCGGCTACGATTATCTAAGTGTGTTTGGCGATATGTGGCGGGGAATTGATGCCTATGCCCGCCCCGGCCAGAGCGAGCGCAGTTGGCACAAGGCCGGGCGGGCCTTTGACATCAACCAAGGCCCTTACGGGCGGGGGCAGGATGTGGTCATTGTCCTGGAGACGTTTGGCGGGCGCGTCTTCTGGCGGGTCTATTTTCGCACGGCCCGCCAGGATGGGACGCAGGGCGAGCCGCTGCGGGTGGCGCCCTGGAACTGGTCGGCGCAATCCGGGCCAGATGGGGCGCCGACTGGCGGTGCCCCCAGCTTTGTGATCCCGTCCGGCTATTGGCTGGATTTTACCGCGCTGGCTGCCGAGTACGGCTGGCACTCCGTTGCGGCCCTGCGCCGCTGGCGGACCTACTATCCGGATACGGATTGGTGGCACTTCCAGAAGACGGATGGCCTGAGCTGGGTGGAGGCCATGCGCGAAGTCTATCCTGAGGAGGAGATAGAGGAGGTTTTCGGGCTGAGATGAGCGCGTGATGTGAAAAGGTGAACTGCGATGAGACAACGAACCCCTATACTGGACTGGGAGATTGACGAGGCCGATGCGGTTGAAGAGGCTTTCCTGCTTGTCCAGGCTGTGGACAGCGCCCCAGAGGTACCTCCCCCGCGACGATTCTCCCCGCGCTTCTCCCGCCTGCTGCGCGGCGTCATGGCTCTGACCGTCCTGGTGGTCGCCATTCTCGCTCTGGTGGTCTGGCAACGTGCTCGCGAAAATATCATTCACATTCGCGGCGCCATTGAGGGCACGATCGCTCTGGAGGGCCGCGCCTGGGTGGCGCAGGATAAAGAACTGTGGCAACGCCTGATAGATGAAGACGCATCCCCAGGCTGGCGCGCGCGCTTTGAGCGCATTGAGGCATTCTACCGTCGCTGGTCCGGCGAGAATGCTCAGGCGCCCCAGGTGGAGATACGCGACCTGGAATTGCTCGGCGATGTCGCCCTGGTCCAGGCGGTGGTCACCCAGACCAACGCCACCTGGGCGCCTGCGCCCTACCGCGAGACGCGCTTCTATCGTAATGTGGAGGGCCGCTGGCTGCGCACCGCGCCCGACCCGGCCTTCTGGGGGGCGGAGCGCACCCTGGAGACGCCCCATTTCCACTTCAAGTATTACGAGCGCGATGCCGAGGCTGTAGAGGCACTGGCGGCTCAGGCCGAGACGCTGTACGCCCAACTCCGGGCCGACGCCGGGCTGCCGCCCGACCCGACAACGCGCCCGATGACGATTGAAATTGTGCCGCGGCTGGATGTGACCTCGTGGCGCTTTATCGGCGATGTCCTCACCATCCCTTCGCCCGCTCTATTGCCTGTGCCGGTGGATCACCCCGACACCGACCGGCTGGCGCGTTCGCTCGTTCGGCCCCTCAGCGCGCGTGTGTTGAGTGAGGCGCTCGCCCAGACGTCGATCCGCGCCGGCTGGTATCCGCTGGTGGAGGGGATGTCGCGCTGGGCGAGCTGGCAGGCCGGGCCACTGCCCTCGCCCTGGGAAATGCACTTGAACGATGACTTGCGTAAACTCCTGGCGAATGGCCATGCGCCTTCTTTGAACATCCTCACCGGCCCGGCACCCTATAGCGTGGATCGCTGGATCAGGGCCAAGGCCGCTGAGACGCTGATTGATTTTGTGGTGGTGACATACGGCCGGGAACGGTTGCCCGCGCTGTTGCGCGGCCTCAGCGTGCATGCGTCATGGGATACCCTGATCCCGCATGTCTTTGGCATCTCCCGCGCCGAGTTTGAGGCTCGCTGGCAGCGCTTCGTCCTGGTGATCTATGGCCCGCTGCCAGCGGACGCCGCCAGCGAAGCCCGGCGCTATGTGAGAGGATGATCGGCGCTTTAGCGGCCATGCGGCTGAAGGCGTGCCTGGGGCTGTTGGCCGGGCGTTGGTAACAAGGTACTCAACAAATTATCTCCAGGAACCAAGGAAATTGGTACTCAACGGATTATTTCACAATGTCACCTTCGGTGACACAGGTAAGGAGATTGAGAACATGATGTCGGAGCTAGAAGCGTTTCGCCAGGAGAAGGATGCGTTCTTCAAGTATGCCCCTTTTCCACAGTCGCCCCTGACGCCAGAGCAGCAGCGTGACTTCCAGGGGTTGAGCTACTATCCGGAGAACCCGGCGCTACGGCTGGAGGTGGAGGTCCAGACGTTCGCCAACCCGGAGCGCGTGCAGATGCTGACGAACATGGGCGAGGTGCAGACTTATCTGAAGTGGGGCACATTTGAATTTGAGGTGGAGGGGCAGAAGGCCGAACTGGTCATCTTCCGCGACACGCGGGGCGGCTTCTTCCTGCCGTTTCAGGACGCCACCAATGGCACGGAGACCTACAGCGCAGGCCGCTACCTGGAGCCGAGGCGATTGCCGGACGGGAGGCTCCTGGTGGACTTCAACTATGCCTATAACCCTTATTGCGCCTACAATGAGGCCTGGTCCTGCCCGATTCCTCCAAAGGAGAACCGCCTCCGGGTGCCCATTCGCGCCGGAGAGAAGGCTTTTGAGTTGACGGACCATTAGGAGGCGCGGGGAGACAGCCCCACGCCTCGGTGCTTTCCTGGATTGTAACAGAGGTGATTAGGCCATGGCTGTATCAGATGAACAAGAAGGCCGTGCAGACCTGCGTTTATCCGCGCCTGCTTTGACGCGGTTGACCGGGTGGCGGCTGACCCTGGTTCGGACAGTGTGGGTGGTGATCGCGGTGCTGAGTGTGCTGTTGTCTATGTTAGCCCTCCCGCTGCGCTATGCGGAATTGACCCGCCCCTCTGCGCCCGTGTGGGCTGGCCTGCAGCAGGTCAGCCTGGCGCCCGATTTCTACGCCACTTACCACAGCTTCCTCAGCGTTGTGTTCATCCTGGGCTTTGTGATTGTGGGCCTCATCATTTTCTTACGGCGGTCGGACGATTGGATGGCGGCATTCGTCTCGCTTATGCTCATCGCGATGGGGACCACCGACATCCTGGATGCATTGGTGCGTGCCCGGCCCCAGTGGGCTTTCCTTGTCAATGCGCTTAGCGCTATTGCCTGGGTCTCGTTCCTGATCTTCTTTTATGTTTTCCCCGACGGGCGTTTTGTGCCCCGCTGGACAGGCGCGTTGGCGTTGGGCTTCGCTGTCTTCGCCGTCATGACCCAGCCGTTTAACCCGGAACTGTGGTCACCTTTGCTCTGGACTGTTTCTATGCTGGCCTGGACGGTGACGGGGGTGATTGCCCAGGTCTATCGCTATCGGCGTGTCTCCAGCCCAATTCAGCGGCAGCAGACCAAATGGATTGTCTTCGGGCTATGTGCCGCCTTTGTCGGCTTCTTCGTCATTACGCTGCCGGGGGCAATGTATAACCTGCGCAATTCAGCGGGGCAGGTGGCGCTGTATTACGATCTGGGCTGGCGCTTCGCGTTCATCTTGATCAGCCTCGTTATGCCGTCCACAATTGGCTTCTCGGTCTTGCGCTATCGGTTGTGGGATATTAACCTGATTATCAACCGGACGTTGGTCTATGTTCCGCTCACGGCGATCCTGGCCGGCCTCTATACGGCCTCCATCACCCTGCTGCAGCGGTTCTTTGTTGCCGTCACGGGGAACGCGTCGGATGCGGCCGTCGTGGTGACCACGCTGACACTGGTCACATTAGCGACGCCGATCAAGGATGGCTTGCAGAAGACGGTGGATCGGTATTTCAAGGAGGTGCCTGACCCGGTGCGGCGGTTGCAGGCCTTTGTTGGGCAGGTGCGCAGGCGCATCTTCATGCTGGACACCGAGCAGGTGATATGCCGGTTATTGGACGAGGCAGTGGCAGCATTTGATTCTGAGAGCGGGGTGGTGTATTTGGGGCCAGAGAGCAGGCAGCGGCTCCTGCACACCTGCGGTGAGTGGAAGGGCCAGGCAGAGATCAGCTTACCTCTGGAACAGGGTCGCCGCTACCTGGGATGGATCGCGTTGGGCCGACGATGCAATGGGCTGGAGTATACACCGCGTGACCGCGAGGGCCTGCAAGAGGTGGTGGCGCTGATCATGGAGGCGATTAGCCGCCAAAGCGCGATGGGGGAAGCTCAATAGCGCCGGTGCGTAAGGGCGGGCACTGTATGACGCGGTAACCAGGACGATCTGGGAATGCGAACACCGCACCGTTAACGGTGCGGCTTAAACGCGGCCCATGTAGGGGCGAGGCGGCGCCTCGCCCCTATACCGTTTACGGTGGGGCGTGCCCCGTGCATCCCTCATAGAGGCACCCCTTATGGTTGCCCACATCCACCAAATAGAAATGCACCCGCAAGCCCTTCGCTCCGGATAGGAGAATGTGATAGGATAAGAGTGAGAGGGAGAGAGAACCCATGGACTGGCTCACCTTCGTAACAGAGTTGATCAAGGCGCTGGCCTGGCCGATCACCATCCTTATCATCATTATCGTCCTGCGCAAGCCCCTGGCCAATCTGATCCCCACGTTGCAACGCCTGCGCTACCGGGACCTGGAGATTGAGTTCGGTCGCAGCGTACAGGAGTTGGCCAGCGAAGCCAAGAAGGAGTTGCCTGCGGCGGGCGTGACTGAGGCGGGCCGACCGGCTGTAGACCGGCTGGTTGAACTGGCGCAGTTATCGCCGCGAGCGGTGGTCCTGGAGTCCTGGCTGGAGGTGGAGGAGGCGGCGATTGAAGCGGCACAGCGGCGGGGTCTGAATCTGCCCTACCGTGATCTGAGGTCGCCGATCCTGTTAGGACAGGCGTTGGAGCAGTCCGGCATTCTGGACGAGGGTAAGGCGCAGATCTTCCACCGACTGCGTATTCTGCGCAATGCTGCAGCTCACGCCTCTGAGTTTGCCTTTGCGCCTGATTCGGCGGTTGAGTATGCCGACCTGGCGATGCGGCTGGCTGCGTACCTGCGCAGCATATAGTGATCCCCCCAGCCCCCCCGCCCAGTAGGGGCACATGGCTGTGTGAATTGAGATCCTCTCATAGATGGCGGGATGGGCGAGGCGGGATAGAATAGCCTGGTAGGGCGGCTTTCCATAGCCGCCGCAGCAGGGCCGAAGAGCGGCAGGTATGGAAACCTGCCCTACGCCGGGGAGGGAAACCCGGCCTACGGCGCGCACCTACGCAGCGTATGGTGATCCCCACAGCCCTCCCCCGCCCAGTAGGGGCATATGGCCGTGTAAAAGATTGCCAAGTGCCTGGCTTTCCCTTATAATGGGGGATGTTATGGAAATCGTCTGGTACGGCCACAGTTGTTTTCGTCTTTCCGAGCGCGGCGCGGCGACGGTGGTGACCGATCCGTATGATAAGAGCCTGGGGCTATCGCTGCCTCGGCTCAAGGCCGATGTGGTCACAATCAGCCACGATGCGCCCGACCATAACTATGTGGCTGCGCTCAAGGGCGAGGCGCGCGTGCTGACGGGGCCGGGTGAGTACGAGATCGGCGGCGTGTTCATCACCGGTATAGATGTCCGCCCGGAGAAGAAAGGGCGGAATAAGGAGGAGCGGCCACGCAATACGGTGTTCCTGTTCGCCTTTGATGGCGTGACCGTTTGCCATCTGGGGGACCTGGCGCACGTGCCCAGCCAGGCGCAGGTGGAGGCGCTCGGCCCGGTCAATGTGCTGCTCTTGCCGGTGGGCAACGCCGGCCACACGTTGAACGCGGCCCAGGCAGCGGAGGTGGTGAACCTGCTGGAGCCGAACATCGTCGTGCCCATGCATTACAAGACGAAAGGCGTGGAACTCAAGCTGGACCCGGTAAGCAAGTTCCTGAAGGAAATGGGTCTGGGCGAGATCGCGCCCCAGGAAACGCTCAAAGTGGCCAAAGCCACGCTGCCGGAGGAGACGCAGGTTGTCATCCTGGAGATCAAGGGCGCGTAGGCCCACCTGGGTCGTTCTGACGTTCTTGCTCGTGTTCGTCGTGGGGTGCAGCCTGTTCAATCGGCGCCCCCCAGGCGATGCCAGCGTGCTGCTGGCAGAGGGCGAGGTCAGGGTCAAGTCAGGGGATTTCGCCGGAGCGATCCCCCTGTTGGAGCAGGCGGTGCAAATTGATCCCGCGCTGGTGCGGGCGCGGTTTCTCCTGGGCAACGCCTATGCGCAGACAGGCCGCCCGGACGAGGCCATCGCCCAGTTCCAGGAGGTGATCCGGCTGGAGCCGCAGAATGCACCTGCGCACACCAACCTGGGCGTGGCCCTGTACCAGAAGGGTCAGCTTGAGGCCGCTATCGCCTCCTTCCAGCAGGCTTTGCAATTGGACCCGGAGGACGCGGAGACGCATTACCTGCTGGGCGCGGCCTATGTGCAACAGCGCAAGTTTGACGCGGGAATGGCGGAGTTTGAAGCGGCGCTGGTGCGCAACCCTGAACTGGCCGAAGCCTATGTCGGCCAGGGCAGTGTCTATCTGGAGCAGGACCGGCCCGGCGATGCCGTCCGGGTGTTGGAGCGGGCCGCGCAATTAAAGCCGGAACTGCCGGAGGCCTGGTTCGCGCTGGGGAATGCTTACTTCCGCAGCGGTGATAGGGCCAAAGCGAAGGACGCGCTAGAGCGTTTCTTAACGCTTCACCCGCCGCCCGACCGCGCAGCTCAGGCACAAGAATTGCTACGCCAATTGCAGGAATAATCTCATGGAGTGAGGGGTCAGGTGACATCTATGCGGGTCAAATTATTGATGAGTTGGGATATTCGTCCTGGACACGAGTCGGAGTATTTTGAGTTCCTGGTGCGCGAGTTCGCCCCTGGCATTATGCGCCTGGGGTTGCAGCCGACGGAAGCCTGGTACACTGTTTACGGGGATTGCCCCCAAATCCTGGCCGGTGGCGTCACCGAAGACCTGGCCACCATGCGCCGCATCCTCAACAGTCCGGAGTGGCAGGAGCTTCAGGACAAACTCCTCTCCTACGTGCAGAATTACGAGCAGAAGATCGTCCCTGCGACCGGGCGGTTTCAGTTGTGAGATAGCAGACCTGGCAGGTCTTGAAGACCTGCCAGGTTCGGGCTAACGTCCGGCTTGAGGTTCCATGTACCGCGAGACGTTAGAAGGAACCGTCGAGCGTGTGACATATTACAGCGACGAGACAGGCTACGCCGTGATCCGGCTGCAACCCCCGGGACGAAGTAGCCTCGTCACCGTCGTGGGCAACCTGCCTGAGGTCAACCCCGGCGAATATCTGCGCCTGAGCGGGAACTGGATGACTCACCCCCAGCACGGTCGCCAGTTCAAGGCCGAAGATTGCCAGCAGGTGCTCCCGGCAACGGTGGAAGGCATCCGCAAATACCTGGGCTCCGGGCTGATTAAGGGGATCGGCCCGGTCACTGCCGGGCGCATTGTCAAGAAGTTCGGCCTGGAGACGCTGCGCGTCATTGAGGAGGAGCCAGACCGCCTGTTGGGGGTGCTGGGCGTCGGCCCCAAGCGCGTGGCGCTGATCAAGCGCGCCTGGCAGGACCAGAAGCACATCAAGGAGATCATGCTCTTCCTCCAGTCGCACGGCGTGAGCACCAGCCTGGCGGTCAAGATTTACAAGCAATACGGTGATGCGGCGGTGTCGGTGGTGAGGACCGATCCCTATCGGCTGGCGCGGGACATTTACGGTATCGGCTTTAAGACCGCCGATAAGATCGCGCAGCAACTAGGGCTGCCACAGGATGCACCCACGCGGATTGAAGCGGGCGTGTCCTACGCGCTCAGCCAACTGGCGGACGAGGGGCATGTCTATGTGCCAGAGCCGGAACTGATAGAACGGGCGGCGCAGCTTCTCAACGTGCCGCCAGGCGCGGTGGCGCAGGCCATTGAGCGGCTGCACGCCAGCGAGATAGTGCGTAAGGAGACCCTCTACCCCACCGTGCACGGTGGGGCGTCCCCCGCCGTGCGGGAGGAGCGGGCGGTCTATTTGACACCGTTTTATTATGGGGAAGTGGGTGTGAGCGGGCGGCTGCGGGCGCTGCTGGAGCATCCGACGTCGCGCCTGGCCCGTTTCCGGCAGGTGACGGATTGGGAGGCGGTCTATCGTCGGCTGGCCCAGGCCGCGGGGGTTGAACTCTCGGAGGGGCAGAAGGAGGCCATCCGCATAGCGCTCCTGCATAAGGTCAGTGTCCTGACCGGCGGGCCGGGGACAGGGAAGACGACCGCGCTGCGGGCGCTCATCCGGGCGCTGGAACTGGCCAGGTGCAGCTATGCGCTGGCCTCGCCCACAGGCCGCGCCGCCAAGCGCCTGAGCGAGGCCACCGGACGCCAGGCGAAGACCGTCCATCGCCTGCTGGAGTACAGGCCAGAGGGTGGCTTCGCCCGCAATGCCGAAAACCCGTTGGACGCCGATATGGTCATTGTGGACGAGAGCAGTATGCTGGACCTGCTGCTCACGAACCAACTTCTGAAGGCGATCCATCCGGCCAGCCATGTCCTGTTTGTGGGCGATGCCGACCAGTTGCCCTCGGTGGGCGCAGGCGACGTGCTGCGCGATGTGATCGCCTCCGGCCAGGTGCCGGTCGTGCGGCTGGATGTGATCTTCCGTCAGGCGGCGGGTAGCCTGATCGTCACCAACGCCCATCGGGTGAACCGGGGGCTGATGCCGCTCACGCCCAGGGATGCGGAGGACTTCTTCCTGTTCGTTGAGGACGACCCGGAACGAGCCGCCGACCTGGTGGTGGACCTGGTGAAAAACCGTATTCCGCGCAGGTTCGGCCTGGACCCCCTGGATGACATCCAGGTGCTCTCGCCGATGTATCGTGGCGCGGCGGGTGTGGCGGCGCTCAACGCGCGCCTGCAGGAGGCGCTGAACCCGCCTGATTTCCGCAAGCCGGAACGCCTGCTGGGCGGGCGCATCATCCGTGTGGGCGATAAGGTCATGCAGGTGCGCAATAACTACGATAAGGATGTGTTCAACGGCGACATTGGCCGGGTGAAGCAGATTGACGTGGAAAACCAGCGCATCGTTGTGGATATGGACGGGCGGCCGGTGGAGTACGACTGGCTGGAGATGGACGAGTTGGTGCATGCCTTCGCGGCCAGCGTGCACAAGGCCCAGGGGAGCGAATACACGGCGGTGGTCCTGCCGCTGTTAACGCAGCATTGGATGATGTTGCAGCGCAACCTGCTGTACACGGCGATCACGCGGGCGAAGCGGCTGGTGGTGATTGTGGGGACGCGCAGGGCATTGGCGATTGCGGTGAAGAACGACAAGGTGGCCGAGCGGCATTCGGCGCTGGATTTGCGGCTGGCTTACCCGTGATTTACTCTACTTCAGCCAATCCTCAATCACGAGGCCGGGCACACGAATGAAATGAGACTGGTTATGAGGACTCTCACACGTCCACTCCGGCACGGGCCCCCTGACGCTCGCGATTGGCATATACTTCATCGGTCAAGTTCGTGAATTCTTCTTTATGCGCCCAGAGGCCGAAAACGGCCATCGCCGGATGAACCTCGCCTGCTTCGATCTGCTTCAGCAATTCTGCGCTCTGGCCCAGCGCCAGAGCCAATTGGTAGATTGCCTTTGATGACCGCTCCAGTCGCTCGAGTTCAGCCACGCTGAGTAGCACAGCCACCGGCCGTTCGCGCCGCCGGATCACAAACCGCTCACCTGCTTCCGCACGTGAAATCAACTCAGACAACCGGCTCTTGGCCTCTGCTACACTGATGTTCTCCATACGTACTCCTGAGGCGGGTTATCAAGGTCACTGCTTGGGATCATAGCACGAAGGGCGGTGTAAGACAAGGTTTTTCCTTAAGAAGTTGGTCATCGCGCGTATGATTAAAAGGCCCCGTGGATCGCGGGTCCACGGGGCCTTTCATTTCGGGCTATTTCAGCACAAGCGGCAGGTACAGGTTGCGCTGTGAGGGCGTCTCTGTGGGCGTCATTGTGGGCGTGGGTGGGAGGGGCGTGGGTGT
>DAOUBF010000078.1:0-205463 GCA_034432795.1 Anaerolineae bacterium | reverse complement strand
CCCAGGGCCAGGTCCAGGGCCAGGGAGCCGGTGGGGATAACCTCCACCTGCAGGTGGGTGGCTTCCCCTAACCGCATGATGGCCCCATCCCCAAAGCGCTTGAGGATGTCGCCCAGGGCGCGGTCAAGCGCTGCAAACCGCCCGTTTTCGCTGTTTCCATTGTTGCTCATGGCAAATGCCTCCTGACTGTAGGGTAAAGGCCGGAACCTTGATCAGCAGTATAGCACAAATGTTCTAATCTGTCAAGGGGGTGGGAAGAGGTTTTCTCTCCCCCAACGTTGCCCCAATTTCTGGAATTTCCGAAGAAAAAGCCCCGCCGGGTACTTGACAAGGGAGAAATTTGGGTATATACTATGTTATGTCTAGAGAGGGCTCCGAGCAGCTAATGGAATCCTCTCTGGGGGGAAGGTAACTGAAAACAACCTGAAGCTGGTGAGCGGTGTCTCTCCTGGCAACAGGAGGGGCAGCCGTGAGTCGGTGGAAAGGCTCATCACCGGGAAGCCGACAAGCAAGAGGTTGGGACCGCAAGGCCCTGACCGATTGGGAACCAGCGTAGGGTATCCAAGGCGAAAGCTTTGGATTAAGTAAGTTACCGGAAACTCAGAGGTGAGCCAGAGGTTACTTGGGGTCCTCTCTAGCTTTTAACCCCAACGCAGAGAAGAGAAAAACAGAGAGGGGGCACCCTGATCCAGGTGCCCCCTCTCTTTCACCGTCACGGGGAATCAGGCAGGCTTATCCATCATGGGATACACTCAGCGGCCTGGGACTCTGATCGTAGCCATCCAGGCCACCTGGGCCCAGTTGCCCTTAGAAGGCAGGGGACGGGCCCCATCGTGGACACTCCACACCAACTCCTGGTCCACCACGGCCCGTTGGAGCATCAGCCGCGCGCTGCGGCCCACGCGGTCGCTCTCTGCCTGGCTGCGCAGGTTGCTCAGGCTGATCTTGCCCATCACCCGGCCGCCGATCTCAACGGTGATCACAGGCAGGTCACACAGCGGCCAGGCAGTCCACAGCTCAAACAGGCGGCGTGGCAATTCTGTGAAGGCCCGGGTCGCCAGCAGGATGGTTTGTGAACCTCGGTAGGAGATACGCAGGCAGCCGCCATCGCGGCTCAGGCTGAAGGTGCGGCGCACGCCATCCGAGCCGAGCATACTGACGGCATCCGGCGGCACAGCCACAGGCGCGGTCGCGGCGCCATTGCGGTCAAGCAAGACCAGCAAATCCGCCAGGTTCTGGCCCTCCAGGGGATACAGCTCCAGGCGCACCGCCCCGGTCGTCCCTACGGCCAAGCGCGGGCGGAATCCCAGGATGTCAAGCGGATTTCTTACCATAGCGCTCTCCTTCTTGCCCCATGATCCCCTATATAGGGAGTGTGCCCAATGGGCAACCGCCATATTTGTGCATATATTACTCTGAACCCCCCAGGGGTGCAAGCGCCTGCGGCGGGGGGAACCTTAAAAGTTGGCGGCGGCGTGAAGGATTTAAGCTTGCGTAACTAAGCAAGCCGGAGCAAGCCGGGAGCCTCGCTGCTGGGCGAGGCTCCCCAAAACCCGATCAATTTGGCACGCTTCACAGGCTCAGGGCGAAGGCGTTCCTGTCTGTAGCAGGTTGGCGACGCGCCGCACGCCAGGCACACCCTGGGCCACGCGCACGACCGCCTCTGCCGCGGCCGCATCCGGGACTGTGCCGGTGAGTTGGACAAACCCGTTGCGCGAGAGCACATACACGTTCGCGCTCCAGGGCTGCGTTTGGGGGTTCTGCGCCAGCGCCAACGTCACTGCCTGTTGAATATCCGGGTCGGTCATCGTCTGATCGCGAACCGCCCGGACGCCGGGGATACGTCTCAGGGTCTCAATCAGGCCATAGTGTATCATGCGGCTAGGGACAATACCCGTGAGGGTGACTTCGCCGTTACGGACCTCGGCCTTCAAGGGGGCATGGAGTACGCGCAGCGGCTCATAGCGCCAGATCGCCTCCTCCACCTGCGCCTGCAAGTCCACATCGCTGACTGCAGGCCCGTGATCCGTTGAAGGTGGCAGCATCTCTTCTCTCACGCGCTCAACAGACACCATCGTCTGCGCCTCCTCGGATAGGGTCGGAGATAGTTGTAGTGTATCGTGAGTGGGGCGGGGCGTCAACTCACCAGGTTAGCCCTAGCTTGGCTGCAACGTCCTGCGCCGGTGTGGTTTCTCCGCCCGCTTGTACGGCATCCAGTGAGCGCTGGAGTTGAGCCTTGAACTCTTCGCGCAATTCCAGCCCCTTATCCGGGTCGCCGAACACTTCCAGGAGTGTTTGGGTCACCACTTCCCGAATAAGGGCTTTCAACTCATCTACTGATAAATCCGCGACAGTTGAGTGATTCACCCTATACCTCCGAACCGCTTCGGAATGGCCTGTTCTCCAGCCCGCAGGGGATCTGCCTGTATCTACGCAGTCGCCTACTCGGCCAGCGAATACACCGGAACGAGTTCTTCGCGCTCTACTTTGCCGCGTCCGCCGATGATCTCTTCAATGGTTTTCAGCACGTTCACCGCATAATAGCGTGTGCCACACTCTGTACAGACACCCGCCGGGACGTTCTCAATGAGCACATACTTTCCGTTGACCTTGCGGTGGAGATCGACCCTCTTCTCGACGATTGTACCACCACAATACTCACAGGTCTCGCCCTTCCAGAAACTCATGGCTGCTTCTCCTTTGCCCATTCTTACGGTTGATCCTCGTAGACTGTGATAACCCGAACCTTGCGGGTTGAGGTTATGCGACATACGATCCCGATAGGACGCCCATCCAGCGCCTGGCCAACCACCTCGTACTTGCCCTGCCTCGGCCAGGTTCTTCGAATCCTACCTGTCAGGATGCCATGTTCTACATCGTAAATATCAAAGCCATCGTCAGTAGCTTCATCAAGAGCATGCTCAGTCAAGTAGTACAGCCCATTGCGTACAAGCGCCTGAATCTGCCTGATTATACTCAACGAGCACTCCCAACGCTATGACACAGGAACAGCATTATGCAAGCCCCTGCCGCACCCGCT
Source organism: Anaerolineae bacterium (assembly GCA_034432795.1). Taxonomy (GTDB): domain Bacteria; phylum Chloroflexota; class Anaerolineae; order DSLN01; family DSLN01; genus DAOUBF01. The sequence goes on along the minus strand of DAOUBF010000078.1, from coordinate 202,423 downwards.
CCCACTCCGGCACGCCCTTCGCTTGCTCCTGCTGCAGGGCGCGCAACTCAAAGATCTGGTCACGCAAGAGCGCGGCCTTCTCAAACTCCAGATTGGCAGCGGCTTCCTTCATGCTCTTCTCCAGCTCCTTGATCAGCCGGGCGACCTCGGCCTTGGGTAGCTCGCGGGTCGCTTTGTACTCGGCCTTCTCCTCGGCCACCGCGCGCACCCGGTCGGTCAGGTCGCGCACCGCCTTGACGATGGAGCGCGGCTCAATGCCGTGCTCCTGATTGTACTTCATTTGAATGGCGCGACGGCGGTTGGTCTCGTCAATCGCCCGGCGCATGGAGTCGGTGATCGTGTCGGCGTACATGATCACCTTGCCGTTCACGTGGCGTGCGGCGCGGCCAATCGTCTGGATGAGCGCCTGCTCGCTGCGCAGGAAGCCCTCCTTGTCCGCGTCCAGGATGGCGACAAGCGAGACCTCCGGCAGGTCCAGCCCCTCGCGCAGCAGGTTGATGCCGACAACCACATCAAACACGCCCAGCCGCAGGTCGCGCAGGATCTCCACCCGCTCAATTGTCTGAATCTCGTGGTGCAGGTAGTGCGCCTTGATGCCGGCCTCCAGCAGGTAATCGGTCAGGTCCTCGGCCATGCGCGTTGTCAGTGTGGTGATCAGCGCCCGCTCACCGCGCTCCACGCGCTGGCGGATCTCGCTCAGCAGGTCATCAATCTGGCCTTTGACCGGGCGCACGACGACCTCCGGGTCCACCAGGCCGGTGGGGCGGATGATCTGCTCCACCACCTGAGAGGATTTCTCCAACTCATACGGCCCCGGTGTGGCCGAGGTGTAGATCACCTGGTTGACGCGTTCCTCCCACTCCTCAAAGCGCAGCGGGCGGTTATCTATGGCGCTGGGCAGGCGGAAGCCGTATTCCACCAGCACCTCTTTGCGGCTGCGGTCGCCGTTGTACATCCCGTGCAGTTGGGGGAGGGTCATGTGGCTCTCGTCCACGATCATCAGGTAATCGCGGGGGAAGTAGTCCAGCAGCGTCCAGGGTGGCTCGCCGGGCTGGCGGCGGTCCAGATGGCGCGAGTAGTTCTCAATGCCGCTGCAATAGCCCAGTTCGCGCAGCATCTCCAGGTCATAGCGGGTGCGCTGCTCCAGCCGCTGCGCCTCCAGCAGCTTGCCGTTGGCCCTCAGCCACTTCAGGCGTTCCTCCAACTCCTGCTCAATGTCGCGAATCGCCGCACGGAGCTTCTCTTCTGGCGTGATGTAGTGCCGGGCAGGGAAGATCTCAATCTCGTTGAACTCCTGTAGCACCTCGCCGGTGAGCGGATCGATCTCCACGATCCGCTCAACCTCGTCGCCCCAGAACTGGATGCGGTAAGCCAGTTCGCTGTAGCCCGGCTGGATTTCCAGGGTATCGCCGCGCACGCGGAACTTGCCCCGGCGCAACTCCAGGTCGTTGCGCTCGTAGAAGATGTCCACCAAGTGGCGCAGGATGGTCTCGCGGCGGTAGGTTTCGCCCCGGCGCAGGGTGAGGATGACCTTGCCCCATTCTTCCGGGCTGCCGATGCCGTAGATGCACGAGACCGAGGCCACGATGATCACATCGCGGCGCGAGAGCACCGCCGAGGTTGCCGCCAGCCGCAGCCGGTCAATCTCATCGTTAATGGTGGCGTCCTTCTCAATGTACAGGTCGTGCCGGGGGATGTAGCTCTCCGGCTGGTAGTAATCGTAGTAGGAGACGAAGTACTCTACAGCGTTCTTGGGAAAGAACTCTTTGAACTCGGCGTAAAGCTGGGCCGCAAGCGTCTTGTTGTGCGCGATAACCAGCGTGGGCTTCTGCCAGCGCTGGATGACGTTGGCCATTGTAAATGTTTTACCTGTCCCGGTAGCCCCAAGCAATGTCTGGTGCTTATACCCGCGCCGCAGCCCCTCAACCAGGCGCTCAATCGCCTGGGGCTGGTCGCCGGTCGGCCTCAAGTGTGAGATCAGTTCAAAGTCAGGCATCTACGCAGCTCGTGTTCCTCTCCGGCTCAAAGTGGTCAGCAGGTGAAGTATAGGACAGATGTTCGGCCCTGTCAAGGGATGGCCCCTGATAGGGCAAGAACATCGGTGGTTTTAACCATCGTGTGGCGGGGGTTGGATAAGACCCTGGTCCGCTTCCTGCAGGGCGGTTTGTGCTGGGGGCCGGCCCTCTCCTCTCTCACAGCCAGGAGAGAGGAGAGGGAGCGGGCTAGCGGGTAACAGGCTGAGAGTTGTGTTTATTTCTTCATTGGCAGGAACTTGTTCATGGGCGCGCCGCATACCGCGCACGTCCCTTTCAGCATGCGGCGCCCGTTCTTGGTGGTGACCTCCTGCGGGTTCTTCATCTCGCGCATGGTCCTCTCTTTGACGCAATAGGCTTGCTCTGCCATGGTCGTGGGCCTCCTTCCCACATAGTATGTTGTGGCCGCCCCGGCCTAGCCTGTGGGGACGTGCCGGTTGCCTTCCCCGGTGTGGCGACCGCTGGCCCCGGAATGCCGCTGCCCACCACCACCCTGACACGCCATCCCAGGCACGGGGGGGCAGCCGACTGGCAAACTCAAATACCCAGTCGGACGTGCGCGGTGATGACCGTGCAGCCACGATGATGGGCGGTGGCGCAGGACGCGATGGGTGCTCCAACGCCAACAGTGGGTATTATATCACATATGCGTGCAAGCACAATCCCCTTTGATTGAGCCTGCAGCTATGGTACAATTGGGGCTGGGGACTTAGAAACACTCTGAACACTGTCAGGCTGAGCTGCGAAGCGGCGAAACATCTCTGTATTTGCCCTGTCTTGGGGCGCTTCGCGCCCTCAGAATGACAACCGAGGTGTTGAGATAATCTTATTTCAGAGATGACACGGTTAAGCGTTATCGGGGGTGGATTGGCCGGCGTGGAAGCGGCCTGGCAGGCGGCGGAGCGCGGCATTGAGGTGGACCTGTATGAGATGCGCCCCGTGCGCATGACGCCTGCCCATGTCACCGACCGGCTGGCCGAACTGGTGTGCTCCAACTCGCTCGGCTCCGATCTGCCCGACCGGGCGGCGGGGCTGCTCAAGGCGGAGTTGCGCCGCCTCGGCTCGCTGGTGCTCGCCTGCGCCGATGCCGCGCGCGTGCCCGCTGGGGAGGCGCTGGCCGTGGACCGCGAGGCGTTCGCCGCCCGCGTGACCGAGGCTATTGAGCGCCATCCGCGCATCCGCCTGATCCGCCAGGAGGTGACGGCGATACCCGACGGCCCTGTGGTGATCGCCAGCGGGCCGCTCACCTCGCCTGCCCTGGCCCAGGCGATAGCCCAATTGACCGGGACGGCGTATCTGTACTTCTATGACGCCATGGCGCCGATTGTCTATCTGGACAGCATCAACCTGGACATCGCCTTCCGCGCCTCGCGTTACGGTCGTGGCCACGAGGAGGCGGGCGATTACCTGAATTGTCCTCTATCGCGGGAGGAATACGAGCGCTTCGTGGATGAACTGCTGGCCGCCGAGCGGATGGAATTGCGCGATTTTGAGCGCGACATCAGCGAAGGGCGCGTGTCGGCGGCGGCCTGCGGGCTGGAGCCGGACCGCTTCTTTGAGGGCTGTCTGCCCATTGAGGTGCTGGCGGCGCGGGGGCGCGAGGCCCTGGCCTTCGGGCCGATGCGCCCCATCGGGCTGATTGACCCGCGCACAGGTCGCCGCCCATATGCGGTGGTGCAACTGCGGCGCGATAACCTGGCCGGGACGTTGTACAATATGGTCGGCTTCCAGACCAACCTGAAATGGTCGGAGCAGAAGCGCGTGTTCCGCCTGATCCCCGGCCTGGAAAATGCCGAGTTTGCCCGCTACGGCCAGATGCATCGGAACACCTTCCTGAACGCGCCGAGGGTGCTGCGGCCCACGTTGCAATTCCGCGGGCGCGATGACCTCTTCTTCGCCGGGCAGATCACCGGCGTGGAGGGTTACGTGGGCAACGCGGGCACCGGCCTGGTCGCCGGCATCAACGCGGCCCGGCTGCTGCGCGGCGAGGCGCCTGTGGTCTTCCCGCTGGAGACGATGCTGGGCGCGCTATGCCATTACGTCACGCACGCAGACCCGGCGGGCTTCCAGCCGATGAAGGCCAACTTCGGGCTGCTACCGCCGCTGGAGCGTCCGCCACGCCATAAGCGCGAACGCTACGCCGCCTACAGTGAGCGGGCACTGCGGGCGTTGGAGGCTTTTATCGCTGAAACAGGCATCCTGGTTGGGGTGCAGCCGCCCGTGACGATGGCGCTGGGGGTCGGCAGGTGAGGCAACCTATAAAACAACAGGGGCAGCTTGTTGTCCTGCTGCTCCTTGCGTTGCTTCTGATCGGCTGCAGGACGCCTGTCATCCCCACGCAAAGCGTCCTCCCGACCGTTGCGCTGCCGCCCTCGCCGCTGGCGACGCCCACCTCCGTGCCCCAGGCGTTCAGCGGCGAGAAGGCATATGCGCATGTGCTGCGCCAGGTCGCTTTTGGCCCCAGGCCGCCGGGATCGTCCGCGCTGCGCCTGACAGGGGACACTATCAAGGCCACGCTGGAACAGGTGGGCTGGGCCGTTGAGGAGCAGACGTTTACATATCGGGAGACGCCCATCCGCAACCTGATTGCCCGCAAGGGGACAGGGCCGGTGGTCATTCTGGGGGCGCACTATGATACGCGCCGCCAGGCCGATCGGGATCAGGCCCATCCGACAGCGCCGGTGCCGGGCGCGAACGACGGGGGCAGCGGTGTGGCCGTCCTGCTGGAACTCGCCCGCACGCTGGATATGAGCCGCGTCCCCTATCAGGTCTGGCTGGCCTTCTTTGACGCCGAGGACCAGGGTGGGCTGGACGGCTGGGAATGGATCGTCGGTTCAAGCTATATGGCCGAGCACCTGACCGTGCCGCCGGAATTTGTGGTGATCGTGGATATGGTTGGGGATGCGGACCAGCAGCTTTACCTGGAGCAGAATTCGGCGCCGGAGGTGCGTGATCGCATCTGGGCGGTGGCTGCGGGCCTGGGCTACGGGGCGTATTTCATCAACCGCCCCGGCTATTCTATACTTGACGATCACACACCGTTTCTGCGTCGGGGTCTGCGGGCGGTGGACATCATTGACTTTGACTATCCTTACTGGCACACGACGGCGGATACCGCCGATAAGGTCAGCCCGGCCAGCCTGGAGCGGGTCGGGCGCACTTTGAAAGCGTTCCTGGAACAACCGTCGCCAATGGGGTCACCTTAGAGGGATGCCATTCTGAGGCGCGAAGCGCCGAAGAATCTCTTAACACGTACACAGGAGAGGTTCTTCGCTCGCTGTGCTCGCCCAGAATGACCGATCATCAGACTTTTCAGATACCTTAGACTTTTCAGATACCTTATCTCATCAGGGGAGGACAAACCATTGTGACACCACCGATAGCACGCCGTCTCACCGCCATGCCGCCCTATGCCTTCGCTGCGCTCACGCAGCGCATTGCTGCGCTCAAGGCCCAGGGCCGTGACGTCATCCGCCTGGACATTGGCAGCCCGGACCTGCCACCGGCGCCTTTCATCATTGAGGCGCTGAGCCGTTCCGCAGCGCGACCGGACCGTCACGGCTACGGGCCGTATGGCGGCATTCCCGAATTGCATCAGGCCATCGCCGGATACTACGCCCGCCGCTTCGGGGTGGAGTTGGCACCTGGGCGCGAAACCCTGGCGCTGATCGGTTCCAAGGAGGGCATCTTCAACATCGCCCTGGCCTATGTGGATCCGGGCGATGTCGTGTTGGTGCCTGACCCCGGCTATCCCACGTACAGCATGGGGGCACTCCTGGCCGGTGGCGAGGTTTATCCGCTGCCCTTGCGCGAGGAGAACGACTTCCTGCCCGATCTGGAGGCGGTCCCGGCGGAGGTGCTGCGCCGCGCCAAGCTGCTGTGGTTAAGCTATCCGAACAACCCCACGACCGGTCTGGCGCCTCTGGCTTTCTTTGAGCAGGCGGTGGACTTTGCCCGCCGCCACAATGTGCTCCTGTGCCATGATAACCCGTATGCCGATGTCACCTTTGATGGCTACGTCGCGCCCAGCATCTTGCAGGTGCCCGGCGCCAAGGAGGTGGCTGTGGAATTCAATTCGCTCTCCAAGTTGTATAATATGGGGGGATGGCGTGTGGGTATGGTCGTGGGCAACGCCGAGGCCATCGGCCATCTGGCGCGGCTGAAGTCCAATATTGACACAGCGTTGTTTATCTCTATTCAAGAGGCGGCGGTGGCTGCCTTGAACGGCGATCAGAGCTGGCTGCAGGCACGCAATGCGGTGTACCGCGAGCGGCGCGACATTGTGATAGAGGGCCTGCGGGCGGCGGGGCTGGCCGCGCGGGTGCCCCAGGCGACCATGTACGTTTGGGCGCGCATCCCCGACGGCCAGACCTCTGCCGGGTTCGCCTCTCGCTTGCTGGAGGACACGGGCGTCTCGCTCACGCCGGGCACGGTCTTCGGCGCCTGCGGGGAGGGGTACATCCGCATCTCGCTGGGTATCGCCACGGAGCGCATCCGCGAGGCGATGGAACGGCTGCGGGCCTGGATGGCCCAGCCGCTGACGCAGGCCACCACTGCCGGGAAGCCATCTCATTCTAAGTGAAGCGAAGAAGCGGAGCGTGAAGGAGGGAGTTACCATCGCACGACTGATTGAGACCACACAAGCCGAACCTACCCGTGCGTTTCTGGTGGGTATTGAGATCAAAGGGGACCGAGACCTGCTCTCGGTGGAGGATTCGCTGGCCGAACTGGCCCAACTGGCCCGCACCGCTGGCCTGGAGGTCATCGGGCAGACCTATCAACGCATTCAGGAGATTGATCCGGCCACGCTGATCGGCTCCGGCAAGGTAGAGGAGGTGCAAGCCCTCGTGGAGGACCTGCAGGCCGACGTGGTGATTTTTGATGACGAGCTTTCTCCGCGCCACCAGCGCGAACTGGAGAAGGCCTTCGGCGATGACGTGCAGGTTCTGGACAGGACCGCGTTGATCCTGGACATCTTCGCCCAGCACGCGCACACGCGCGAGGGCGCGCTTCAGGTGGAACTGGCCCAATACGAGTATCGCCTGCCGCGCCTGACGCGCCGCTGGACGCACCTGGCGCGTCAGGCGGGCGGTGCAGCGGGGCGGGGCGGTGTGGCCGGAGTGGGCCTGCGCGGCCCCGGCGAAACGCAGCTTGAGGTGGACCGGCGCGAGATCAGCCGGCGGATCACCAAGCTCAAGCGCGAACTGGAGGAGGTGCGCGCCCACCGCCAGCGCTACCGCACGCAACGCCGCCGGGCGGCGCTGCCGGTCGTGGCCATCGTGGGCTACACCAACGCGGGCAAGAGCACATTGCTCAATGCCCTGGCCCACGCCCATGTGTTCACCGCCGATCAGCTCTTTGCCACCCTGGACCCGACGACGCGGCGGGTGCGCCTGCCCGCCGGGCGCGTGGCCTTGTTCACGGACACCGTCGGCTTCATCCAAAAGCTGCCCACCACGCTGGTGGCCGCCTTCCGCGCCACGTTGGAGGAGATCAGCGAGGCCGATCTGCTATTGCACGTGATGGACGTGACCCATCCCAACGCCATTGAGCAAGGCCGGGCGGTGGAGGAGACGCTGGCCGAGTTGGGCGCAGCCGACAAGCCGATGGTCACGGCGTTAAACAAGATTGACCGGCTGGAAGGCGGGCTGGCGAATCGGGCGCTGGCCGCGCTGGCTGCCCGCTTCCCCAACCCCGTGCCCATCTCGGCGGAGAAGCGCATTAACCTGGATGCCTTGCTGGCCTGTGTGGAGCGCGTCCTGTTTGAGAGCCTGGTGCCGGTGGAGGTGCGCCTGCCTTATAAGCAGGGCCAATTGCTCTCCTGGCTGTATGAGCAGGGCGTGGTAGAGCGCGAGGAGCATGGCCGCGAGGCGATCACGCTGACCGCTCGCGTCCCCGTGCGCTTCCTGGCGACGCTCAGGCCCTACCTGATCTCGGTCCAGCCACACCCCGTTGAGGATGGACGCTAGGCAGTGAGGGGGGCTGTCAACGGATTCGGGGAACGGATTGAACGGATAGCTATTCCCCCCACCCCAGCCCTCCCCCGCAAAGGGGGGAGGGGGATGATGCGTTTTCCGTCCTCCGTCTTTCGTCCTCCGTCATCTGGTGACAAATGTCACCCCCCTGATGTGTCTTCCGGCCATTGATCTCTCCCGGATTCCGTTATATACTGTTCTGTGGACGAGAGGCGAAGGACGAATGGCCTTCGTCTTTCGTCCTTCTCTAATTGGAGAGAATAGTATAGACACGAGAGGACCTGCTTATGAGCATCAGCACGCTGGCCCGATCCATCGCCGAGTCGCCGACCTTGAAGCTGAATGAGGAAGCTGCACGGCTGAGGGAACGGGGGGAAGCGGTCATCCATTTAGGCATCGGCGAGCCGAAGAACAAGGCCCCCATTGCCGCCCTGCTCAGCGCCGCCGCCCGACTGAACACCGGCGACATCAAGTACGCACCCACCGATGGCCTGCCCTCGTTAAAGAAAGCGATCATTCGCTACACCGAGGAGAACTACGACAAGCTGGTGGCGCCGGAGAACGTGATCGTCTCGGCGGGCGCCAAGCAGGCCATCTTCAATGTGCTGTACACGATCCTCAACCCCCAGGAAGAGGTCATCCTGTTGGCCCCCTACTGGGTCAGCTATCCGGAGATGGTCAAGATGGTCTATGGGGTGCCGGTGATCGTCCGCCCGGAGGACGGCAGCTTCCACCCCCGTATGGCCGACATTGAGCGCGCCGTCAGCCCGTCCACCAAGGCCATCATCGTCAACAGCCCCAACAACCCCTCCGGCGTGATGTTCTCGGAGGAGTTCATCGCCACTATTGTGGACTTCTGCGAGCGCAGGGGCATTTATCTCATCATGGATGACATCTATCACAAGCTGGTGTTTGACGGCAAGAAAGCGCCCTCGGCCTACACATACACGCACAAGGATATTGAGTCCTCCAGGCTGATCATCATCAATGGCGTCTCTAAGACCTACGGGATGACCGGCTTTCGCATCGGCTGGGCGATTGCTCCGCGCAAGCTGGTGGAGATCATGACGAACGTCCAGGGGCAGATCACCTCGTGCACCTCGCCGTTCTTGCAGGCCGCCGCCGAGGGCGCGTTGAATGGCTTGCAGAGCGTGGTAGAGAACCTGCGCCTGACGATAGAGAACAACCGCAACGTGATGTTGCAGGAACTGCGCTCTCTCACGGGCGTTAAGGTGACGAAGCCGGATGGCACGTTCTACTGCCTGCCGGATTTCCGCGCCTACAGCAACGACTCGGTGGGGCTGGCCAATTTCCTGCTGGAGAAGGCGCTCGTGGTCACCGTCCCCGGCAAGGAGTTCGGCATGGAGGGGCATCTGCGGCTCAGTTACGCCGGGACGGTGAAAGACGTGACCGAGGGGATTGCGCGGATCAAATGGGCGCTTGATCCCAACGCGCCCAAAGAGATTTACATCGGTGACAAGAGAGTCGTCAGGGACTGGCTATGAACAACATCCTGGGCATCAAGACGCCGGCACAGCCGCAGGCCACCGCGCTCAAAAGCGATTACGGCCTGGAGCACATCGGCCTGATCAATCCAGGCCAGGTGTATTGGAACCTGCCCACTGAGGCCCTATATGAGGAAGTGGTGTTCCGCGCCGAGGGCAAGGTGGTGCACCTAGGCCCTCTCGTGGTCAACACCGGCAAGCACACCGGGCGTTCGGCCAGCGACAAATTCATCGTGCGCGAACCCACCAGCGAAGCGCATATCTGGTGGGGCCAGTATAACCGGCCCTTCAGCCCGGACAAGTTTGATGAGCTGTTCAGCCGGGTGCAGGGCTTCCTCCAGGGGCGGGACGTCTTCGTGCAGGATTGCTTCATCGGCGCCGACCCGGACTACCGCATGCCGGTGCGCATCATCACCGAATACGCCTGGCATAGCCTGTTTGCCCGCAACATGTTCATCCTGCCGCAGACCGCGGAGGAGTACCGGCGGCACATCCCCGAATTCACCGTCATCGCCGTCCCCTCCTTCAAGGGCCTGCCCCAGATGGACGCCACCGCCTCGGAGACGTTCATTGTGCTGAACTTTGACCAGCGCCTGTGCATTATCGGCAACACGGCCTATGCGGGCGAGATCAAGAAGTCGGTGTTCACCATCATGAACTATCTACTGCCCCTGGAAGGCGTACTGCCCATGCATTGTTCGGCCAACGTAGGCAGGGACGGCGACGTGGCGCTCTTCTTTGGCCTCTCCGGCACCGGCAAGACGACGCTCTCTGCCGATCCCCAGCGCGGGCTGATCGGCGACGATGAGCACGGCTGGAGCGATAACGGCATCTTCAACTTTGAGGGCGGCTGTTACGCCAAGGTGATCCATCTCTCGCCCACCGCTGAGCCGCAGATTTACGCCTGCACGCGCAAGTTTGGGACGATTCTAGAGAACGTTATTTATGATCCGGTGACGCGCCGGATTGACCTGGATGATGACTCCCGCACCGAGAACACCCGTGCCTCCTACCCGCTGGAATACATTGAGAACGCGGTCCTGGAGAAACGCGCCGGCCACCCCAAAAACATCATCCTGCTCACCTGTGATGCCTCCGGCGTGATGCCGCCGATCGCCCGGCTGACGCCGGAGCAGGCCCTCTACCAGTTCATCTCCGGCTACACCTCCAAGGTGGCGGGGACGGAGGCCGGGCTGGGCAAGGAGCCGGAGATCACCTTCAGCACCTGCTTTGGCGGCCCCTTCATGGTCCATCATCCCGCCGTCTATGCGGAACTGCTGCGGCGCAAGGTGCTGTGCTATGGCGTGACCTGCTGGCTGGTGAACACCGGCTGGATTGGCGGGCCGTATGGCGTGGGCAAGCGCATCAGCATCGGCACCACGCGGGCCTTGTTGAATGCGGCGCTGAGCGGGAAGCTGTTGGGGGTGGAGTACACCACCGATCCGGTGTTCGGCTTCCAGGTGCCCAGGGAGTGCGAAGGTGTCCCCGCGCAGGTGCTCAACCCGGCGCAGGCCTGGCCCAGCCAGGAGGTCTATATGCAGAAGTATCGCGAACTGGCGGCGCGCTTCGTGGACAACTTCAAGAAGTTTGAAGACCGCTGCCCGCCGGAGGTCGTACGGGCAGGGCCCAGGCTATGAGGCGTCATGTCAGATTGGCGCACCATCGTGGCCGAGACCGCTGCCGATAACCGTTCCGGCGCGACGGCGATCGCCATCCGGGCGGCAGAGGCTCTCGCTGCACTGGCACAACACGATGACTTCACGCACGAAGCGCTCAGCGCATTCATCCCTGCTTTAGTCGCCGCACAACCCTCCATGGCGCCACTGGTCCACCTGGCCAACGAGGTGCTGTGGGCGGTGGAGGAGGCCGGGCCGGTGGACTGGCGCCAGGCTGCCCGCCAGGCGGCACAAGCGCGGGCCGAAGCCCTGCGGGCCAGCTCCCAGGCGATTGCCCGGCACGTCGTTGCCGCCACCTCTCCGCTGAGCGTTGTCCTCACCCACTCGGCCAGCGCAGCGGTGGCGGCGGCCCTGCGCCTGGGGTATGCACAGGGTCGCGTGGCCCGCGCCATCTGTACGGAGAGCCGACCACAGAACGAAGGCCAGGCGTTGGCGCGCGATCTGGCCGCCGGTGGCCTGCCGGTCACCTTCGTTGTGGACGCAGCGGCCTATGAGGCCCTGGCCCAGGCGGATGCCGTGTGGATCGGGGCGGATGCGCTGGCGGCGGCGGGCGTGGTGAATAAGATCGGGAGCGCAGGGCTGGCCGTGCTGGCTAGGCAGCGGGGCGTCCCGGTGAGGGTGCTGGCCGGGCGCGATAAGGTTTGGCCGGCGGCGCTTTCCCCGGCCCCGCCGGTGGTGGATCGTGACCCGGCGGAGGTATGGGCAGAGGCGCCGCCGGGCGTCAGCGTGGTGAATCGCACCTTTGATCTCACGCCCTGGTGGGCGGTGAGCGCGGTGGTGATGGAGGACGGCGCCTTTCCGCCGGAGGCGGTTCAGGCGCTGGCACAGCAGGTCAAGATACACCCGGCGTTGCGCCCCTGAGCGAACAGCTTAAGGGAATTACTCCCTCTCCCATTCATGCTTCCTCATCCTTCTTAGGGACACCCCAATAAAGCAAACGCGGGGCTTTAGTTTTACAAAATAAACTTGGGTATTGACACAAAATTGAAGTCATGGTATAATATGTTTATGGACACCACAATCCCAAGCCCCGGCCGTATGATCAAGGAACTGCGCGTCCAGCGCGGGCTGACGTTGGAAGAAGTGGCCCGGCGCAGTGGATGCACGCCCGGCTTCCTCTCCCAGCTTGAGCGCAACAAAGCCGCCCCCTCTGTGTCCATGTTGTATGCCATCGCTCAGGCGCTGGGCGTCAAAGTCACGGATTTCTTCCCGGATGGCACGAATGCCACCAAAGTGACGCGCTGGACGAACCGCGAGAGTGTGCATTTTGAGGGATCGGCGATCACCTATTCCGTGCTCTCGGCGAAGTTTTCCCACGCGGCCCTGGGGGCTTTCCTGCTGACGATCCGGCCCGCCAATGAGGCCCTCCCCACCGATGAGTTCCGGGCCCACATGGGCGAGGAGTTTATCTACGTCCTGGAAGGTGTCCTGCGGTTGCGCATCGGCGATACATTCTACGACCTGTATCCGGGGGACAGCGTCTATTTTAAGTCAACGGTCAAGCATCGGCTGGAGAACCGCAGCAACCAGCCGGTGGTGGCGGTCGCGTTGATCTCGCCCTCGCTGTTTTGACAAGACCCTAGCCGGCCCGTCCGCAACTTTCAGGCCTGGCCTGGGTCTGTTTATTTAGGGACATCCAAAAGAAACGTGTAACTGCCGGTGGCACAGAGCATAGGCGAACGGATCAAGGAGTTGCGCATTGAGCAGGGGCTAACCCTGGCAGATCTGAGCGAGAGGACCAATCTCTCTATCAGCTATCTGTCCCAGGTGGAGCGGGATAAGACCACCCCCTCGCTGGCGACTTTGATGGGCATCGCCAAAGCCCTGAATGTGGGCGTGCGCACCTTTTTTGAGACCGAGGCCGAGGTGGCCTATGTGATGCGCGCCGAAGGGCAGCCGGATCACCTGCCCCAGGCCACCGCTGCGGAACGTCTGCCGCTTACTCCGGAGGGGAGCAACCGGCTGGAGGTGGAACGGGTGACGCTGGAGCCGCACGTGCCCCCCCGCCAGATGGCGCTGTTCGCGGGTGAGGAGTTCGCTTTTGTGCTCGCCGGAAAGTTAACTGTCACAGTGGGGGGAGAGCAATTCACTTTAGCCACCGGTGATAGCATCCACTATGATGCGCTCCAGCCCCACACCTGGAGCAATCCAGGCGACGAGCCGTGTGTGGTCATTTGGGCGCGTGCGATGCAGTCGCGTGCCTAGCGCACGGCACGGCCCTGCGGAAGATTCCAGAACGAAAGGAGGCAGGCTTATTGAAGGATACCGTTATGGGTTCAATCAGGTCGTGAAGGCCGTCTATGCAGACGGTCGCTGGTGCGTTTGTACTGTGCAAGCCCAGCAACCGAACTGTGAGCACCGGTACTGGGTTCAGCCGTCCAGGATGCCAGAAAAAGGAGGAGAGATGAGCATGGCACGCAAACCCGTGATTGTCCTCGCTGCCCTTTTAAGCGTGTTCAGCCTGCTGGCCACGCAGTGTGCGCCCCAGGCCACGCCCGCGCCCCCCACGCAGGCGCCGGCCACTCAGGCGCCAGCCACCCAGGCGCCAGCGGCCACGCAGGCCCCAGCGACCCAGGCACCCGCCGCCACGCAGGCCCCGGCGAAGAAGCGTGTCCTGCGGATTACGTTCTCATGGCCGAACCGCATTGACCCCGCTGTGGGCAACGACTACGTCGGCTCCACGTCGTTGGCGAACCTGTACGATACGCTGGTGTTCCCCAACGCCAAGGGCGGCATTGACCCCTGGCTGGCGGAGAGTTGGGATGTGTCGCCGGATGGGTTGACCTATACCTTCCATCTGCGCAAGGGGGTGAAGTTCCACGACGGCACGCCGCTCAAGGCCAGCGACGTGGTGTACAGCTTCAATCGTCTGAAGACCATCGGCGAGGGCTATGCCTACCTGGTCACGCCAGGCGTGGCCAGCGTCAGGGCAGTGGATGACGCCACGGTGGAGTTCAAGCTGGAGAAGCCCAGCGCGCTGTTCCTGCCCAGCCTGGTGCGCCTGTACATCGTCAACGAGGCCCTGGTGCGCCAGCACACCAAGCCAGAGGGGCCGTATGGCGAGAACGGCGACTACGGCAAGGAATGGTTGCAGACCCACGACGCCGGCTCCGGGCCGTACATGGTCAAGGAGTTCCCCCTGGAGCAGTATCTCCTCATGGAGAAGTTCACCGACTGGTGGGGCCAGTTCCATCCCAACGCCCCCGATGAGGTGCGCTTCATCGGCACGACCGAGGCCGTCACCGTGCGCAGCCTGATGGAGAACAAGGAACTGGAGATCTCCGACCAGTGGCAATCTTTTGAAGCGTACAAGGCGCTGGAGCAGATTGAGGGCGTGAAGATCGCCGCCCTGCCTTCCATGTCGTCGTTCTACTACATGATCAACACCAAGAAGCCGCCCACGGATGACATCCACTGCCGCCGGGCCATGGCCTGGGCCTTTGACTATGAGGCAGCGGTCAGCCTGGAGTGGCCGGGCACCAAGCAGATGGTGGGACCGGTGCCGGCCACGCTGGCGGGGCACGACCCTAACGTGTTCACCTTCCACCGCGACCTGGATAAGGCCCGGGAGGAGTTGGCCCAGTGCAAGTACGCCAACGAACTGGACAAGTATCCGGTGGATGTGCACTGGGTGGCCGAGGTGCCCGATGAGGAGAAGTGGGCGCTGCTGTTCCAGTCCAATATGGCGGACATCGGCATTAAGGTGAATGTGGTCAAGGTCCCCTGGCTGAGCATGGTGGAGAACACCAGCAAGCTGGAGACCGCGCCGCACATCGCCACCATCTATGTTTCCTCGGACCTGCCGGAGGCGGGGCTGATGCTGAAGCAACGCTACCACTCCAGCACCACGGGCACCTGGCAGCAGAACGAGTGGCTGCAGGATAAGGAGTTGGATGCCGCCATTGAGGACGCCCTGGCCACACTGGATCAGAATGAGCGCTTCGCCAAGTACGCCAAGATCCAGCAGCGGATCGCCGAACTGGCGCCCTCCATCTTCATCTACGACCAGGTGGAGAAGCACGCCTACCGCACCTGCGTGGACTGGCCGGCGACGCGGGGCGAGAGCAGCGTGGTGATGGGCTATCAGCTCTTCGCGGCGCATATCGGCGTGGATTGCCCATAGAGGACGGAGGAGGATAGACGATGTAGGGGCGAGGCGCTGCCTCGCCCCTCCCTCCACCCCAACCTCCCCCATAGAGGGGGGAGAGGGCTACTTCCCTCCCACAGAGGGGGGGCTACTTCTCTCCCCCTTGATGGGGGAGGGTCAGGGAGGGGGTGATTACCCCCCACCCAACCCCCCACAGAGGGGGGAGGAGGGTGAGAACCGGGCTTCAGCCCGGTACTGGGGGCCCGGTACTGGTTCGGTAAACAGGGGTGTGAACGATCGAGGGGAAGATGTCGTTACTCAGTTTCCTGGTTCGCCGTTTGGTACACGCGGTTTTCGTCTTGTTTGGGCTGTCCATTGTGATCTTCATCATCGCGCGGGTGATGCCCGGCGACCCGGCGCGGATGGCGGTGGGGGCGCGGGCGCCACAGTGGGTGGTGGACCGCCTGCGGGCGCAGATGCACCTGGACCAGCCGCTGGTGGTGCAGTATGGCTACTGGCTGCGCGATGCCCTCCAGGGGGATTTCGGCCTGTCGCTGGTGACGCAGCGGCCCGTGACCAGGGACATCCAGGAGTTTTTCCCGGCCTCGCTGGAGTTGGTGCTGTTTTCCGGCGTGCTTTCGGCGGTGGGCGGGATCGGCCTGGGGACGCTTTCGGCGCGCTATAAGGACACCTGGATTGACAACCTGGTGCGCCTGTTCTCCTATGCCGGGGTGGTCACGCCCTCGTTTGTCTTCGCCATCCTGTTTGTGCTGCTGTTCGGCTTCACGCTCAAATGGTTCCCCATCATTGGCCGGCTGAGCGAGAACGTCCCCGCGCCGCCCACGATCACCGGCCTGGTCACGCTGGACGCGCTCCTGGCCGGGCAGGTAGGGACGTTCGCGGACGCGCTCAAGCACATTGTGCTGCCCGCGCTCTCCCTGGCGATGGGCTCCATTGCGCAGGAGGCGCGGATCACCCGCGCCAGCATGGCGGATAACCTGAACAAGGATTACATTGCGGCGGCGCGTGCCCTGGGGGTTCCCGAACGCATCGTTATGGGGCGCTTCCTGCTCAAGCCCTCGCTCATCCCCACCGTCTCCATCCTGGGGCTGGACATCGCCGCCACGCTGAGCATCGCCTTCCTGGTGGAATTGATCTTCAACTGGCCGGGGCTGGCGCGCTACGGCATGACGGCCATGCTGCACAAGGACCTCAACGCGATCTCGGCGGTGATCCTGGTGTTGGGGGCGGCCTTCATCCTGGCCAACATCCTGGTGGACGTGATCGTGGCCCAGTTGGACCCGCGCATCCGGTTGCGGGCGGCAAGGAGTGAGTGAGATGGCTGAACAGGCACAGGTGGGTCTGGACCTCACCCGGACATTCACAGCTCAGCAGATCCGGCAATTGGAGCGGGAGAGCCGCCGCGAGAACCTGGGCCGGGCCTGGTACAAGTTCTCGCGCAACCCGCTGTCTATCGTGGGGCTGGTGACGGTGGTGGTGCTGGTGCTTCTGGCCGTGTTTGCGCCGGTGGTGGCGCCCTACCCCCGGCACGCCGGGCCGTTCACCGACTTCGCCAACGCCAAGAAACCCCCCAGCCTGCAGCACCTGTTCGGCACGGATCAGATCGGGCGGGACATCCTGAGCCGGATCATCTTCGGCCTGCGCTCGTCGCTGTTGATGGGCGTGGTGGTGCTGGCCCTGGTCGTGCCGCCGGGCGTGCTCCTGGGGCTGATCGCCGGTTACTTTCACGGCACCTGGATAGACACCCTTATCATGCGCATCACCGACATCTTCCTGGGCGTGCCCCCCCTGATCCTGGCGTTGGCGGTGGCCTCGGTGTTGGAGCCGAACCTGTGGAATGGCATGTTGGCGGTGTCGCTGATGTGGTGGCCCTGGTACACGCGGCTGGTGTACAGCCTGACCAGCGCCTTGCGCAACGAGTACTTTGTCACCGCCGCCGAGATCACCGGCGCCAGCACCCCCCACATCCTTTTCCGTGAAATCTTGCCCAACACGCTCTCCCCCGTGTTCACCAAGATGAGCCTGGACATGGCCTGGGTGATCATCATCGGCTCCATGCTCAGCTTCGTGGGGCTGGGGGTGCAGCCGCCGGAACCCAGCCTGGGGACGATGGTGGCGGACGGGGCGCGCTACCTGCCCGACCAGTGGTGGATCGCCGTGTTTCCGGCGCTGGCGATCGTGGTCGTCGTTCTGGGCTTTAATCTGTTGGGCGACGGCGTGCGCGATATGTTCGCAGCGGAGGGGGTGTAAGGATGGGCGCCGGGCCGCTGCTGCTGGATGTGCGCGACCTGTATGTGCAGTTCGCCGTGTACGGCGGGCGCTTGAAGGTGCTGGATGGCGTCAACTTCCATATGTTCAGCGGGGAAAAGGTCGGCCTGGTAGGCGAGACGGGCTGCGGCAAGACCACCCTGATGAAGGCCATCCTGCGCGTGCTCCCCATGCCCCCCGCGCTCATCCCCAGGGGCGAGATTTACTTCAAGGGCCGCGACATCCTCAAAATGAGCGCTGACGAGCTGAGGAACGTGCGGGGGCGGGGCATCTCCATGATCTTCCAGGACCCGACGGCGGCGCTGAACCCGGTGTTCAGCATCGGCGAGCAGTTGGGCACGGTGATCGCCCACGCTTCGCCCAATGGCAGGCCCTTATCACGGCAGGAGGTGCATGAGCGGGCAGTGAAGGCACTGCAGGAGGTGGCCCTGGCCGACCCCGAACGGCTGTTGCGCAGCTATCCCATCCAGCTCAGCGGGGGGATGCGCCAGCGCGTGTGCATCAGCATGGCCCTGGCCACCGGCCCAGAGTTGCTCATCGCCGATGAGCCGGGCACCTCGCTGGATGTGACCATTCAGGACCAGATCCTGCGGCTGCTGCGGCGGCTGGTGGAGGAGAGAAACACCTCTATTATCCTGATCACCCACACCCTGGGCATCGTGCGCGAGATGACCGACCGCGTGTACGTCATGTACGCGGGGAACATGGTAGAGGTGGCAGCGACAGAGACGCTGTTCTCCCAGCCCCTGCACCCCTATACCCAGGCGCTGCTCAGCACCGTCCCGCGCCTCACCGGGGGCGGCATCGCCAGCGGCATCCCCGGACGTATTCCCGACTACCGTGACCCGCCTCCAGGTTGCCGCTTCCATCCGCGCTGCCCGCACGTCATGGACATCTGCCGCAACGAGAAGCCCCCGGCCTACCACGTGGGCAACGGCCATGCTGTGGCCTGCTTCCTTTACCGGGATCGGCTGTCAACGGATTCTGGGAACGGATTGAGCGGAAGGGCGCCATGACCGACGACATCCTCACCGTCAGCGACCTGAAGAAGTACTTCGTGGTGGGCCGCACAGGCTGGCTGAACCGTGGCCAGCCCATCACGGTCAAGGCGGTGGATGGCGTCTCCTTCGCCGTGCGCGAAGGGGAGACCTTCGGCCTGGTGGGAGAGAGCGGCTCCGGCAAGAGCACGGTGGCCTATACGGTGGTGGGCATGTACCGGCCCACCGCCGGGAGCATTCGCTTTCGCGGCGAGGACCTGTTCCAGAACGGCAAACAGCGCCCCCTGCACCTGCGCAAGGCCATCCAGATCGTGTTTCAGGATCCGGGATCGTCCCTGAACCCCAGGCAGAGCATCAAACAGATTTTGGAGATGCCCCTGCGCATCCACCAGCCGGACAAGAACCGGCTGGAGCAGGTCATCCACCTGCTGGAGATCGTGGGCCTGCCGCCGGAGTATATGTATAAGTACCCTCACATGCTCAGCGGTGGGGAGAAGCAGATCGTGGCGATTGCCCGTGCCCTGGCGACAGAGCCGTCGCTGGTCATCCTGGATGAGCCGACCTCCGCGTTGGATGTCTCGGTTCAGGCCAAGACGATCAACTTGTTGCTGCGCTTGCAGCGGGAGTTTCACCTGTCGTACCTGTTCATCACCCACGACCTGAGCCTGATGCGCAACGTGGCCTCACGGGTGGCCATCATGTACCTGGGCAAGATTTGCGAGGTGGCGGAGGCAGCGGAGTTCTTCCAAAGCCCCCTGCACCCCTACACCCAGATGTTGCTCTCCTCCATCCCGGTGGTCTCGGCGGAGGAGGAAGCGCTTAAACCCAAGAAGGTCATCTCCACCGGCGAGATCCCCAGCCCAGTGAACGTCCCCAGCGGCTGTAGCTTCCACACGCGCTGCCCCTTCGTCATGGACGTGTGCCGGCAGGTGGACCCGGTCATGGTGGAGGTGGGGCGGGGGCACCTGGTGCGTTGTCACCTGTACCCCCAGCCGATCAGGACGGACGACGGGGGACGGAAGACGGGGGATGCGTAAACGGTGTGGCCCAGGCATAGGGGCGCCGTGCCCGTAGGCCGGGTTTCCATACCCGGCGTAGACTACGGCGGATATGGAAATAGACTAGGAGGTACTCAACGGATTATCTAATAACGTCGCCCTCGGCGACAGGAATCAAGGAAGAAAGGAGACTGTCTTATGCGTGTGGCAAGTGACATCGGCGGTACATTCACAGACCTGGTCTATCTGGACGAAGCCACAGGGGAGGTGGGCGTGGCCAAAGCCTCCACGACCCCGGCGAATTTTGCCGAGGGGGTGATTGAGACGCTGCGCAAGGCCCGCCTGCCTGTCGCCGACACCAGCTTCTTTGTGCACGGCTCCACCATCATTATCAACGCGCTCACCGAGCGCAAGGGAGCCAAGACGGCGCTGATCACCACCAAGGGCTTCCGCGATGTCCTGGAGATCGGTCGCGCCAACCGCCCGGACATCTACAACATGTACTACACCAAGCCCAAGCCCTTCGTGCCGCGCTACCTGCGCTTTGAGGTGGCCGAACGGGTCAATTACAAGGGGGAGGAGTTGCAGCCGCTCAACCCGGAGGACGTGCGCCGGGCGGTGGAGCGCTGCCGGGCAGAGGGCGTGGAGGCCATCGCGGTGTGCTTTCTGCACTCCTATGCCAACCCCAGCCACGAGATAGAGTGCGGTGAGATCATCAACGAGCTGGCCCCCGACATCCCTGTAACCCTATCGCACCAGGTGACCAAGGAATGGCGCGAGTACGAGCGCACCAATACAGTTGTGCTGAACAGCTACGTGCTCCCTATCGCAGGCCGCTATCTGGACAGGCTGGAGAGGGACCTGGCGAGCATGGGGATGCGCAAGGTCTATCACGTGATGCAGTCTAACGGGGGCATCGCCACCTTTGAGCGGGGCAAGCAGGCGCCCATCAACCTGGTGGAGAGCGGGCCGGTGGCCGGGGTGATCGGTGCAGCGGTGATCGGCGAACTCATCGGCGAGCGCAACGTGATCTCGCTGGACATCGGCGGGACGACGGCCAAGACCTCGCTAGTGGAGAACGGCACGCCCAAGATCACCACGGAGTACAAGATTGAGTACCGGCGCAACTTCGCCGGCTACCCCATCCTGGCGCCGACGGTGGACATCGTGGAGATCGGCGCGGGCGGCGGCTCTATCGCCTGGATGGATAAGGCCGGTGCACTGCGCATCGGGCCGGTGAGCGCCGGGGCCGACCCCGGCCCGGCCTGCTACGGCTGGGGCGGGACCGAGCCAACCGTCACCGACGCCAACGTCGTCGCCGGACGCATCAACCCAGACTACTTCCTGGGAGGCGAGATCCCCCTGGATGTAGAGAAGGCCCGGAAAGCGTTGCAGCCGATCGCCGATGCCTTCCACATCAGTGTGGAGCAGGCCGCCATGGGCGTCATCCGCCTGGCCGATGCCAATATGGTGAATGCGCTCAAGCTGGTCTCGGTGCGGCGGGGCTACGACCCGCGCGATTTCATCTTGGTGGCCTTCGGCGGCGGCGGGGCCATGCACGCGGGGGCGCTCATGCGCGAACTGCGTGTCAAGAAGGTCATCATTCCCGTGCAGCCGGCAGTGTTCTCCGCCTGGGGCATGCTCATGACCGACCTGCGGCAGGACTACATCCGCACGTTGATCACCCGCACGGATCAGGTCAGGCCGGAGACGCTGAACGCCATCTTCGCCGAGATGGAGGCGGAGGCGGCGGAGGACCTGGCGGCGCAGCATGTCAGCCCGGAGGATATGGTCTTCCAGCGCTTTGCCGACATGCGTTACCTGGGGCAGGAGCACACGGTGAAAGTCCCCCTGCCTGGGGGCCAGATCACGGCGGAGAGTATGCCGGAGATCAACGAACGCTTCCACCAACTGCACGAGCATACCTACACCTTCCGCCTGGATACGAAGGTGGAGTTGGTGAATTACCATCTGACGGCGTTGGGGCGGGTGAAGAAGCCAGTGCTGAAGCCGCTGGATGGCACAGGCACCAGCCTGGAGGCGGCACGCAAGGGCGAGCGGCGCGTCAACTTTGACGAATTGGGCTTCCACCAGGCGGCCATCTACGAGCGCGACCTATTGCCGGTGGGCGTCACCTTGCGCGGCCCGCTGGTGATTGAGGAGCCTGCCTCCACCACGGTGGTCTTCCCCGACCAACAGGTGACCAAGGACATCTATGGCTTCCTGCACATTGAGATGGCTGGGTAAGGAGGAGGAGCATGGCACAGCAGAATAGCGTTGATCCCTTCACGTTGGAGATCATTAAAGAGGCGCTGGTGGCCATCGGCGATGAGATGTTCGTGACCATGCAGCGCACCAGCATGAGCACGATCATTTACGAGGTGCTGGACTACGCCACGGGGCTGACGGATGCGCAGGGGCGGTTGATCACCCAGGGCAATGGCGTCACCCTGTTCCTGGGGACGCTGGACTTCGGCGTGCGCAGCGTGTTGGAGAAGTTCGGCCCGCAGGGGCTGAAGCCCGGCGACATCATCATCACCAACGACCCCTACAGCGGCGGCGGCACGCACCTCTCAGACGTGACCCTGATCGCGCCTATCTTCTACGATGGGAAGATCGTGGCCTTCGCCGCCAATAAGGGGCACTGGACGGAGGTGGGCGGCATGGCCGCCGGGAGCTGGACCACCGACTCCACCGAGATCTTCCAGGAGGGCTTGCAGTTCCCCTGCATCAAGATTTTTGAGGAGGGCCGGCCCATCCAGAGCCTGATCGATCTCATCCGCGCCAACGTGCGCACGCCCGATATGACCATTGGCGACATGTACGCCCAGGCCGCCTCGCTGCGCATCGCCGACCGCCGCTTCCGCGAGTTGTGTGACAAGTACGGCGTGGACAAGGTGCTGTCCGGGATTGAGGTGCTGATGGACCATAGCGAGCAGATGATACGCCAGGAACTGCGCAAGATTCCGCCGGGGGTGTATGAGGCGGAGGACTGGATTGACGATGACGGCATCGGCAACGGCCCCTTCCGGGTCTGCGTCAAAGTGACGGTCACGCCGGAGAAGCTGATCTGCGACTTCACCGGGACGCACCCGCAGGTGCCCGGCCCGGTGAATTGCAACCGCACCGGCCTGCACTCGGCGGCGCGGGCCATGCTCATGGCCATGACGGACCCCTCCATCACCGCCAGCGAGGGCTGCTTCCGCGTGTTGGATGTGGTCTGCCCGGATGGGACGATCTTCACCTGCAACCGCCCGGCGCCTGTGTCCACCTACTGGGAAACGATGCTGTACGCTGCCGATCTGATCTGGAAGGCGCTGGCGCCTGTCCTGCCCCACCGCCTGCCCGCCGGGCATTTCCTCAGCGTGTGTGGCGTGGTGCTGGCCGGGCTGCACCCGGACACAGGGGAGTTGTTCTTGCTGGTAGAGCCACAGGCGGGCGGCTGGGGCGCCGGGGCCACCAAGGACGGCGAGAACGGGCTGGTGTGTGTGGGTGATGGCGAGACCTACGTCATCCCGGTGGAGGTGTGCGAGACGCGCTATGGCGTGCTGGTGGACCAATATGGCTTTGACATCACCGACGGCGGCGCGGGGCGCTATCGCGGGGGGCGCGGCCTGGTGCGCGATTACCGCATCACAGCGGAGGAGGCCTGGTTCACCGGCACCTTCGGACGGCACAAGTTCCTCCCCTGGGGCATGGTGGGCGGCCAACCGGGGTCGCGCAACTACACCAAGATCATCTTCGCCGATGGGCGCGAGCCGGACATCTTCGGCAAGACCGCCCGTTATCACCTGAAGAAGGGGGATGTGGCCCGGCTGATCACGGGCACGGGCGGGGGCTACGGCAACCCGCTGGAGCGGCCTGTGGAAGAGGTGCAGAGCGATGTGAAGAACGGCTACATCACGCTGGAGATGGCCGAGCGGGACTACGGCGTGGTCCTGAATCCGGTCACGCTGGCTGTGGAGCGGTTCGTCAACGGGCGGCGGCAATAGGATGGGAGACGGAGGACGGACAAGGGAAACATTCGGTCCTCCGTCATCCGTCACCGGCAGACATGGGTGTGGTGGTAGGGGCGCACGGCGGTGCGCCCCTACAGCAAGGAGGGATGCATGCGTATCTTATGGATCAACCCGGTGGGGACCGATGTGTTTGATGCGGACACGACGAAGATCCTGAACGAGGCCAAGCGCACGGGCACGCAGGTGGATGTGGTCTCCCTCCCCCCTGACCGGCCCCGCCATCTGGAGTATCACGCCTACGAGGGGCTGGTGGTCGCCGATATTGTGTATCTGACCCGCCAGGCGGCCAATGCCTACGACGCCGTGGTCATCGGTTGTTTCTATGATGTCGGGTTGCGCGAGGCGCGGGAGGTGTCGGGGCGTGCTGTCGTGACCGCGCCCTGCCAATCGGCCACGGCCATCGCCAGCGCGCTGGGGAATACATTCTCGGTGCTGGTGGGCCGGCGCAAGTGGATCCCCAAGATGGCCGAGAACGTGCGCCTGTACGGGCATGGCCACCGCCTGGTCTCCATGCGCCCGCTGGAGTTGGGGGTGCATGATTTCCAGGCCGATCATGAGCGCACCTGCAATCGCCTGCTGAGCGAGGGGCGCAAGGCGGTGGAGGAGGATGGGGCGGAGGTGCTCATTCTGGGCTGCACGGCGGAGTACGGCTTCCATGAGCGGATGCAGGAGGCGCTGGGCGTGCCTGTGATTGACGCCGTCCTGGCCCCCTTCAAATACGCCGAGTTCCTGGCGGAACTGGCACAACGCTTCGGCTGGACCCCCAGCCGGAAGTGGGGCAGCCAGGCGCCGCCCGAGGAGGAAGTGGCTGCCTGGGGCCTGTTTGCCTCGCCTTTGCCTGTCTCTCATCAGGTCGCCAGAGGATAGTTCCGCCTTGAGGGTGGACGTATTCACACTGGACATCATCGCCGAGATGCTGCGCGCCTCGGCAGAGGAGATGTTCATCACGCTGGGGCGCACCAGCCAAAGCCCGATCATCTATGAGGTGCTGGACTGCGCCTGTGGGCTGCTCAGCGAGCGGGGGGAGTTGATCGCCGAGGCGGAGGGCGTGCCGGGCTTCATCGGCTGCCTGGGCTTTGCCGTCCGCGCCATCCTGGAGAAGTTCGGCGCGGCGGCGATGCGCCCCGGTGACATCTACGCCACCAACGACCCCTATATCGGCGGCGGCACGCATCTCTCCGATGTCGTGCTGATCGCGCCGATCTTCTATGAGGGCGAGTTGGTCGCCTTCGCCGCCAACAAGGCCCACTGGACGGACCTGGGCGGGATGGCGGCGGGGAGCTGGACGACGGATGCCACGGAGGTCTATCAGGAGGGGCTGCAACTCCCGGCGATCCAACTCTATCGCCAGGGGCAGCCTATCCCCAGCCTGATAGACCTGATCGCGGCCAACGTGCGCCTGCCGCAGATGACGCTGGGCGACCTGTATGCCAGCGTGGCGGCGTTGCGCGTGGGCGAGCGCGGGGTGATAGAGGTCTGCCGCAAGTACGGCGTGGCCGCGCTGCGCCAGACGACGGCGCAGTTGCTGGAACGGGGCGCTCAGGTGGCTCTGGCGCGGCTGGCCAAGTTGCCAGCAGGGGAATACACCGCTGAGGACTGGATTGATGACGATGGGTTAAGCGATGAAGCCCTGCGCGTGTGCGTCCGGGTTACGGTCCGGCCCGATGCCTTCATTGCCGATTTCACCGGCTCGGCGCCCCAGGCGCGGGGGCCGATCAACACGACCTGGACGGGCCTGCAGGTGGCCTGCCGCGAGATTTTCAAGGCGATCATTGACCCGCACTTCCCCAATAACGAGGGCATCTTCCGCCCGCTGCACGTGGTCTGCCTGCCGGGGACGATCTTCACAGCGCAACGGCCCGCGCCCGTGTCCACCTATTGGGAGACCGGCGCCTACGTCAGCGATCTGATCTGGCGGGCGCTCTTCCCTATCGCTCAGGATCGGTTGCCGGTGGGCCATTCTTTGAGCGTGTGCGGCACGATCGTCAGCGGCGTGGACGCCGAACGCGGCCCGTTCGTGCTGGTGGAGCCGCAGGCGGGGGGCTGGGGAGCGACGGTGGACCGCGACGGGGAGAGCGGGCTGGTTGTCGCCGGCGATGGGGAGACCTATATTATGCCGGTGGAGGTGTGCGAGGCGCGTTACCCTATCCTGGTGGAGCAGTTCAGCTTCAACACCCAACCCGCCGGGGCCGGGCGCTACCGGGGCGGCTTCGGCCTGGTACGCGATTACCGTATCTTGTGTGAGCGGGCCGAACTGACCGCCACCTTTGGCCGCCATCGCTTCCTGCCCTGGGGCGCGGGCGGCGGCCAGGATGGGTCGCCCAATGCCGTTGAGATTTATCCCGCCGGGGCGACCGCGCCTGCTATACGGCGCGGGAAGCTGGCGCGTTACCCCCTGCGGCGGGGCGATATGGCCCGCCTGATCACCGGCGTGGGCGGGGGCTACGGCGACCCGCTGACCCGCAACCCGGCCCTGGTGCAGGCGGACGTGCGCCAGGAATTTCTCACGCCGGAGCAGGCGCGGGAGGTCTACGGAGTGGTGATCCACCCTGAAACGCTTGTCGTGGACGAAGCGGCCACTCATGCGCTGCGAGCGCAACGGCGGCCTCACAGGCCAGAGGGGAGCGCATGACACCCGATCCTTTCACCGTGGAGATCATCCGCGAACAACTCATCGCCGCCGCCGAGGAGAGCTTCATCACGCTGGGGCGCACCAGCCAAAGCCCCATTATTTACGAGGTGCTGGATTACGCCTGCGCCTTGACCGATCCCACTGGCGACCTGATCGCCCAGGCCAACGGCGTGCCCGGCTTCCTGGGCACGCTCACCTTCGCGGTCAAGGCCATCCTGGAGAAGCATCCCCATGCCACCATGCGCCCCGGCGATATCTTTATCACCAATGATCCCTACAGCGGCGGCGGCAACCACCTCTCGGATGTGGCCCTGATCGCGCCTATCTTCTATGAAGATGAGATCGTGGCCTTCAGCGTGAACAAGGCCCATTGGACGGAGGTGGGGGGGATGGCAGCGGGGAGCTGGACGACGGATTCCACCGAAATCTACCAGGAGGGGCTGCAATTCCCGGCCATTCGGCTTTACCGCGCGGGCGAGCCTATCCAGGGTCTGATTGACCTGATCGCGGCCAATGTGCGCACGCCGGAGAGGACGTTAGGCGACCTGTACGCGGGCGTGGCGGCGCTGCGCAGCGGCGAGCGGCGCGTGGTGCAAATCTGCCAGCGCTACGGTCTGGCCACGTTCCGCGCCGCCGTGCGCGCCATCCTGGATCACGGGGAACGGCTGGCTCGCCAGGCGTTGGCCGAACTGCCCAAGGGGACGTTCTTTGCCGAGGATTGGATTGACGACGATGGCCTCAGCCCCGACCCTATCTACGTGTGCGTGAAGGTCACCATCAGCGACGAAGCCTTTATCGCCGATTACACCGGCTCATCGCCCCAGGTGCGTGGCCCGGTCAACTGCACACGTACTCGCCTGCACTCCGCCTGCCGTACCATCTTCAAGGCGATCACGGACCCAGGTTCACCGGTCAATGAAGGCTGGTTCCGCCCGCTTCAGGTCATCTGCCCGGAGGGGACGATCTTCACAGCGCAACGGCCCGCGCCTGTGTCCACCTATTGGGAGACCGGCGCCTATGCCGTAGACCTGATCTGGCGGGCGCTCTTCCCGGTTTTGCCCGACCGCCTCAGCGCCGGGCACTCGCTGAGCGTCTGCGGTACAATTATCAGCGGCAAGGATGAGCGAGGCGAGACCTTCATCCTGGTGGAGCCGCAGGCGGGGGGCTGGGGGGCCACGGCGACCCGCGATGGGGAGAGCGGGCTGGTCGTCGTGGGGGACGGCGAGACCTATATCATGCCGGTGGAGGTGTGCGAGGCGCGTTACCCTATTCTGGTGGAGCAGTTCAGCTTCAACACCCAACCCGCCGGGGCGGGACAGTTCCGGGGCGGCTTCGGCCTGGTACGCGATTACCGCATTTTGTGTGAGCGGGCCGAGCTGACCACCACTTTTGGCCGCCACCGTTATCAGCCCTGGGGAGGCGCCGGCGGCCAGGAGGGGTCGCCGAACGGCGTGGCCGTGATCCCTGCAGGTCAGACGGAGCCGGTCCTGTGGAAGGGGAAGCTGGCGCGTTACCCTTTGCGGCGGGGCGATGTGGTGCGCCTGATCACCGGCGTGGGCGGGGGCTACGGCGACCCGCTGACCCGCGACCCGGCCCTGGTGCAGGCGGACGTGCGACATGGGCTGTTGACCGTTGCCGATGCCCGGCGGCTGTACGGCGTCGTCCTTGATCCGGAATCGCTGGCTATAGATGAGGGGGCCACGAAGCTGCTACGACAGGGGCAGAGGTGAATCAAAGAGATTAAAAGGCACTTAACGGATTATTCCACAATGTCACCTTCGGTGACAGAGACCAAGGAAATGGAGAACCCATGATGCCAGGTGAAGAACGATTGAAAGCCCTTCAGGCGCGGATGCGAGAGCAGAGCGTGGACCTAGTGGCGATTGGCCCAACCACGAACATGCGCTATCTGCTGGGCTTCGCGCCCCACGCCGATGAGCGGCTGTGTCTGCTCCTGATCGGCCAGGAGGCGGTGCGCCTGGTCGTGCCCGCGCTCAACCGTGAGGAGGTGGCGGCCCATACCTCTGTGGAATTGATCGCCTGGGCGGATGCCGAGGGGCCGCGCCAGGCGTTGCAACAGGCCCTGGCGGCATTCCCCCGCCTGCACGCGCTGGCCGTGGATGGAGCCATGCGGGCCGATTTCCTGCTGCACCTGCAGGCGGCGGCCTCGCCTGAAGCACTGGTGGCCGCGGACACGCTGATCGCGCCCCTGCGCCAGCGCAAATCCCCAGAAGAGATTGAGGCGCTGGCGCGGGCGGCGGCCCAGGCGGACCGGGCCATGCAGGCAGCGATAGAGGCCTGTCGCCCCGGCGTGAGCGAACTTGAGGTGGCCTGGGCAGCGGAGGCGGCCTTCCGGCAGGATGGCGCGGAGGCCGTAGACTTTGCCATTGTCGCCTCTGGCCCCAACGGCGCCTATCCGCACCATCATAGCGGCCAGCGGCGGCTGCAACCGGGGGATGCGGTGATCATTGACATCGGCGCCACCCTGGACGGCTATAAGTCCGACATTACGCGCATGGTCCACCTGGGCGAGCCGTCCGCGGAGTTTCTGCGGGCGTATGAGGCGGTGTATCAGGCCAATCAGCGGGCCATGGCGGCGGTGCGGCCCGGCGTGGCCGCCGGGGAGATTGACCGCATGGCCCGCAGCACTCTGGAGGCGGCAGGGTACGGGCCTTACTTCGTCCACCGCACCGGCCATGGCCTGGGGCTGGACGGTCACGAGCCACCCTGGATCATGGCCGGGTCAGCCACCGTGCTGGAAGAAGGTATGGTGTTTAGCATTGAGCCGGGTGTTTACCTGGTGGGGCAGTTCGGTGTGCGCATTGAGGATATCGTGGTGGTCACCGCATCGGGTGTGCGCAACCTCACTGGCTTTGACCATGCGTTGGTGGTGAAAGCTTAAGAGCCAATGCCCTGTCATTCTGAGCGAACGCAACGAGGTGCTGCAGCCCTGACCCTGAGCACAGTGAAGGGGTGACATTGAAGTATCACCCCCTCCCTGCCCCTCCCCCCAGTGTGGGGAGGGCTGGGGTGGGGGGTAAATCTGTGATCTGCGGAGTCTCTCAGAAACGCGGGAGGAATCCTACCATGATTAAACTCACTGTTCTATATAACTTACCGCCTGGCGCCGATCATGAGGAGTTCATCCGCTGGCGCACAACCACGCACCAGAGGGCGAACATGTCCATTCCGGGCATCCTGAAAAGCGACTTCTACGTCATCACGCGCGCCTGGCGGCAAGAGCAGGCGCCCTACCGTTACATGACCGAGGCCTATTTCCCGGACATGGAGACCTTTGAGAGAGCCTTCTTCAATCCGGATTATCAGGCCCAACTGGCCAAATCGCTGGAGCGCATCGCCGATCCGCTATTTCTGATCTCCGAGGAGGTCATTTCCGAGGTCGCCGGTCAGGGTGCGGAGAAGCCAACCCAGGCTGGCGGTTGACAGGCTGAGCAGCCATGTGACTAAGGTCGCCCTCCAGCAGGACGTGGGCAACTTCCAGACGATGTACCCCCACCTGAAGCCGGACAAATACTACAACGCCACCAAACGGCTCTAAGCCCCTGGACGAAAGCGACAGGCTGTGGTATAATTTTGTTTGCCATAGCGCAAAGCGTTGACCGGGACGAGTACGTGGTGTGGAAGCGCCAGAGAGGGTGGGTCAGTGGCTGAAAGCCCACCTCGTGGATACCCACGGAAAACCCCCCGCGAGCGGGCGCCTCAAATCCGTCAGGAGAGTATGGCGCCCCGGCTGGCTCCGTTAGCGGCCTAAGAGATGCTCATCCATCGCGTTTTGGGTGGATGAGTAAGTTGGGTGGAACCGCGAAGCCCCTTCGCCCCAATCGGCAAGGGGCTTCTTGTTTAGACCTTGTTCAGGAGGGATGACAATGGGGAACAATTATCCGTCAAACGGGCAGGATGACTTCCTGTATCGGCTGCGCCACTCGGCGGCGCATGTCATGGCCCAGGCCGTGCTTGAGCTTTACCCGGAGGCCAAGATCGCCATCGGGCCGCCGATTGAAAACGGCTTTTACTACGACTTTGACCTGGGCAAGGACGAGCAGGGCCGCCCGCGCACGTTTACGCCCGAAGACCTGGAGAAGATTGAGAAGCGCATGCGCCAGATCATCGCCGGTAAATACCCGTTTATCTACCGCCAGGTCAGCGCGGAAGAGGCGCGTGAACTGTTCAAGGACCAGCCGTATAAGCTGGAGTTGATTGAGGGCCTGGCCCAGGGCGGAAGTGATGAGTACGGCAACGAGACGGACGAGCGGCCCGTCATCAGCACGTACCGCCACGATGGCTTTGAGGACCTGTGTCGCGGGCCGCACCTGGAGCACACCGGCCAGATTCCGCCCGACGCCTTCAAGCTGCTCAGCGTCGCCGGAGCCTACTGGCGCGGCGACGAGAACAGGCCCATGCTCCAGCGCATCTACGGCACGGCCTGGCGCAACCGGCAGGAATTGGAGCAGTACCTGCATAGGCTGGAAGAGGCCAAGAAGCGCGATCACCGCAAGCTGGGCAAGGACCTGGAGATCTTCATGTTTGACGAGGAGGTGGGGCCGGGCCTGCCGCTCTGGCTGCCGCGTGGCGCCATCATCATTGAGGAACTGGAGAAACTCGCCAAGGAGATGGAGTATAAGGCCGGCTACCAGCGCGTGCGCACGCCCCACATCACGAAGGAGGCGCTCTTCCTGCGCAGCGGCCACCTGCCCTATTACGCCGAGAGCATGTACCCGCCAATGGAACTGGAAGGCGTGCGCTATTACATCAAGCCCATGAACTGCCCCTTCCATCATAAAATCTTCGCCAGCAAGCCGCGCAGCTACCGCGACCTGCCGCTGCGGCTGGCCGAATACGGCACGTGCTACCGCTATGAGAAAGCGGGCGAACTGTTCGGCCTGCTGCGCGTGCGCTCCATGCAGATGAACGACGCACACATCTACTGCGCCGAGGAGCAATTTGAACAGGAGTTCCTCAACGTCGTCTCCCTCTATCTGGAGTACTTCCGCCTGTTCGGGCTGGACCGCTACGTGATGCGGCTGAGCACGCACCACAAGCGCGGCCTGGGCAAGAAGTATGTGGATAACGAGCGGCTGTGGCTGAAGACGGAGGAGATGGTGCGTAGCGCCATGCGCAACGGCGGCGTGCCCTTTGTGGAGGTGCCCGACGAGGCGGCCTTCTACGGACCGAAGATTGACGTGCAGATCTGGAGCGCCATCGGCAAGGAGTTCACGCTGGCGACGAACCAGGTGGATTTCGCCGTGCCTGCGCGCTTCAACCTGACGTTCACGAACCGCGAGGGACGGGAGGAGACGCCGCTGTGCATCCATCGGGCGCCCCTGAGCACGCATGAGCGCCTGGTCGGCTTCCTGCTGGAGCACTACGCGGGCAATTTCCCCGTCTGGCTCTCGCCGGAGCAGGTGCGCGTCATCCCCATCACGGACTCGCAGAACGACTATGCCGTGCAACTGGGGCAACGCCTGCGCGAGGCGGGCATCCGCGCCGAGGTGGACCTGGACCCGGAGCGCATGAACGCGAAGATCCGCAAGGCGCAGTTGATGAAGGTGCCCTACATGCTCGTCGTGGGCGAGCAGGAGGTCACGAACGGCACGGTCTCGTTGCGCCGGCGCGATGGGCAGCGCCGGGATAACATGCCGGTGGCCGAATTCATCGCGCTGGTTCAGGAGCGCATCGCCACGCGCTCGCCAGAGCTGTGACGGCTGACCTCCTGGCACACTTCTTGCATCTCATCCACCAGGGTATAACCACTTGCCCCATCGCGGCGGCTGTGCTATTCTATGGCTATCGGCGATCCATGCTTAGCATCCAGGGCGAATGACGAATCGTCGTCCTGGGGCACACGTCGTCAAAGCGGATCGCTGAGGGCTGACATTTGGATAATCCCTTGAATACCTTATACCTGGAGACCCGGCCCCAGGTCACCACACACCTGGTGGTGACCACCCACCTCCTGGGCCTGTCCGCGTTGGAACTGGAGGAAGCCATCTCGGCGGAACTGGCCGAGAACCCGGCCCTGGAGCGCGTGGAGGCGGTGCGCTGCAGGGGCTGCGGCGCACGGCTCACCACCCCCATCTGTCCCACCTGCCTGCAGGCCCGCCTGGGACGACGGCTTTATGAGGTGGAGTGGCCCTCCTATGCCTCTGCCCGCCGCGATGACGAAAGCGACGAGAATTGGGCGGCTGACCTGCCCCAGCCGCCCTCCCTGCGCGACGACCTCATGCAGCAGATCCGCCCCCTGCTGGCCTCCGAGGACCTGCCCCTGGCCAGCCTGCTGATTGAGAGCCTGGACGAGCGCGGCTACCTGCCGGAGGACATAGAAGCCCAGGCCCAGCGTTGGGGGTACACGCCGGAGCGCTTCCAGGCCGTCCTGTCCGCCTTGCAGTCCCTGGAGCCGCCCGGCATTGCCGCCCGCAACGTGCGCGAATGCTTGCTGCTGCAACTCGCCAGCCTGGCGGAGCGCGGCCACGACGTGACCATCCCCCGCCTGCTGTTGCAAGAGGGCTGGGACCTGTTGACGAGGCGGGCGGAAGACGCGCTGGCGGCCCGCCTGGGGCTGCGCCGGCGCGAAGTGAGCACCGCCATCCGCTTTATCCGCTCCAACCTGACGCCCTACCCCGCCCTGGCCTACTGGGGCCGGGGGACGGAGCCGCACGTGGGCGATAGCGCCCGCTACGGCGTCCCCGACATCGCTGTGTACATTGACTGGGATGGCTCGCTGGCGGCCGAGGTCTTCAGCATCGGCGGCGAGTGGTTCCGCGTTAACCCGGCGTTCCGGGCGGTCGCCAAGAGCACGCAGGTGGAGGCGCATGAGATCGCCGGCGTAGAACGTTGCGTCAGGCTGGCGGAACGCGCCAGCCTGTTCATCAAGTGCCTCAACCAGCGCCGCCAGACCCTGCACCGCATTGCCGCCGTCCTGATGGAGATCCAGCACGATTATTTCCTCAAGGGCGACCGCTACTTGCGCCCGCTCACCCGCGCCCAGGTCGCCGACATCCTCGGCCTGCACGAATCCACCATCAGCCGCGCCGTCGCCGGTAAAACCATCGCCCTGCCCTCCGGCCAGATTGTGCCGCTCGCGCGCCTGTTTGACCACAGCGTCGCCACCAAAGACGTGATCCAATCCATCATTGCCCAGGAGACTGAACCGCTCAGCGATGACCAGATCGCCCAACAGTTGAGGGCGCTGGGGTACTCCATCGCCCGCCGCACGGTCGCCAAGTATCGTAGCGCATTGGGTATCCTGCCCGCGCCGCTGCGCAAAATAGCCGACGGACAAGGGGCGACAGACTAAGGGGGCAAGGAAATGGCGCGTGCTCTTCCAGAGTCTCCGCTTCGCGCCCTATGGGCCACCCTGCTGGGCCGCGAGCGCGACGGCACCGGCCTGGCGCACCTGTTGCAACTCAGCGAAGACGCTGTTTTCAGCGTGGACCCCCGCACGGGCCAGGTCCTGGATGCCAACAGCAGCGCCGTTGAATTGACCGGCCACACGCTGGCTGAACTGCGCCAGTTATCCCTGAGTGACCTGTTCGCGCAAACGGTGCCCCTATCCCTGCTGACCCAGCTTACGCCCGGCACCAGCCGCGCCTTCCGCAATGTGTCCTTGCGCACGCGCACGGAGCGCGGCCCGGTGCGCGTGGATGTGCGCCTGACCCTGGTGGCCGCCGAGGGGCCAGCGCTTATCGTCGCCCGCGACCTGACCGCCTCGCGCCGCCTGGAACAGGCCCTGGCCCGCGTGGACGAGCAACTCACTACGCTGGCCGCGCTCATGGCCCTGGCCGCCGGCCCCGCGCTCACGCCTGAGGGCGACCTGAAGCGGGCGCTCCACCTGATCGCCACGATCTGCGGCGCGGACGCGGTGGCGCTGTACCATGACGGAGGACAGAGAGCGGAGGACGGCAGGCATTCAGTCGCCGCCCTCCCTCTGCGGGCAGCAGTGGGACTGGCTTCCATGCTCCCGCCCACGTGCGAATTGCAGCAGGAGGCGCCAGCGGTGGGTTCTGGGTCCAATCCCCCATCTTCAATCTCCCCATCGCCCGCCTGGCTGGAGGCGCTCAGCGCTCTCGGCTGGGCCGGCTGGCAGGTGCTGCCCCTGACCTCCGGCCTCCTGTTCATTGGGCGGCGCTCGCCAGGCGCAGACCTGGCCTCAGCCGCGCTGCTTGCCGCCATCGGCACTGCACTGGAGGCGCTGCTGGGCCGGATGGCCCGCGAAGCGCTGCAGGCGGAGCGGGCGGCGCGCGCCGATGACCTGGCCGCGCTGAACCAGGCGCTGTTGGATGCGGTCAATGATGGCGTGCTCGTGCTGGATCAACAGGGGGTGATCCGCGCCTGTAACCGCACCGCCGCCCGCGTCCTGGGCTATGAGCCTCAGGAGTTGATCGGGCAGGCCAGCGGTGATGTGCTCGTCGCCCGGCAGAACCTGGCGGAGGCCATCCAGGCGGCGCTCGCCGGAACGCCCTCGGGGACGCGCCTGGAAGTCACCTTGCTCTCCCGCGACGCGCACGAGGTGCCCGCCATGCTGGGGACGGCGCCTCTGCGGGGGCCGGGGCACGGGGCGCTCGTCCTCATCCAGGATTTGAGCGACCGGCGGGCGCTGGAGGACCAGCATCGCGACCTGGACCGGCTGGCCTTCCTGGGGGAGATGTCCGCCATTTTCGCCCACGAGATCCGCAACCCGCTGGCAGCGATCAGCGCCGGGGTTCAGTACATCGCGGGCAAATTACCCGCCGATGACCCCCTCCAGGAGTCCATCGCCCTGATCCTGGCCGAGAGCCGCCGCCTGAACCAACTCCTGGCCGACATCCTCACAGTGGCGCGTGCTTCAGAGCCTCGGCTAGCCCCTTGCCCCCTGCACGAGGTGCTGGACGATGTGCTGGCGCGGCGCGCCGGGGAGATGGATCGGCTGGGCATCCAGGTCGTGCGCAATTACGCCAACGACCTACCCCCCTGCCTGGGCGACCGCCCCAAACTGGAACAGGTCTTCACCAACCTGATCACCAACGCTATCCAGGCCATGAGCAACGGCGGCACCCTGTCCATCACCCTCAAACGCGCCTCCGAGACCATGCTCCAGGTGGAGGTGGCCGACACCGGCCCCGGCATCCCCGAGGCGGTGCAGAAACGCATCTTTGACCCCTTCTTCACCACGCGGCGCACGGGCACCGGCCTGGGGCTGACCATCGCCCGGCGTATTGTGGGCCAACATAACGGCAGCCTGAGCTTGCGCAGTTGGGAAGGTGTCGGTACAATTTTCACCGTTACACTCCCGGCTGCCGAGCGATGAGCGCAACTGTCCTGATCGTTGACGACGAAGCGACCCTGCTCTCCTTCCTGGAGCGCATCCTGGCCGATGAAGGCTATGAGACTCTGGTCGCCACCACCCTGGCCCAGGCCGAGCAGCAGCTTGAAACGCGCCATGTGGACATCCTGCTGCTGGACCTGGCCCTGCCCGATGGGGACGGCCTGTCGCTCCTGGAACGCATCACCCGCCAGCGGGCCGACCTGCCCGTGATCGTGCTGACGGCCTTCGGCGCGGTGCATAGCGCCGTCCAGGCCATGAAGCTGGGCGCCTTTGACTATCTGACCAAGCCCTTTGACACCTCCGAACTCCTGGTCAATCTGAGCAAGGCTGCCGAGTCGGTGGCCCTGCGGCGGGAACTGGAGCAATTGCGCCAGAAGGGCCGCAGCGGTGGTGACGCCTGGATCGTGGGCGAGACGCCGGCCATGCGCCGCCTGGCCGAGCAACTTGAGCGCGTGGCCCCCACGCCGCTCAGTGTGCTCATCACCGGCGAAAGCGGCACAGGCAAGGAGGTCCTGGCGCGGACGATCCACGCCCGCAGCCCACGTGCGGGCAAAGCCTTCATGGCCATCAACTGCGCCGCCATCCCCGATCAACTCCTGGAAAGCGAGTTGTTCGGCTACGAGCCGGGCGCCTTTACCGGCGCCAAGCGCCAGAAGAAAGGGCTGATTGAGCTGGCCGACGGGGGCACGCTGTTTCTGGACGAGATCGGCAGCATGAAGCTGGAGATGCAGGCCAAGCTGTTGCGCGTGTTGGAGACCAAGACGTTGATGCGCGTGGGAGGCACCAGCGAGGTGCGGGTCAATATCCGGCTGATGGCCGCCACCAACCGCGACCTGGCGGCGGCGGTGCGGGCGGGGGAGTTCCGCGAAGACCTGTATTACCGCCTCAGCGTGGTACAGTTCCACCTGCCGCCGCTGCGCGAGCGCGTCGCCGACCTGCCCCTGTTCGTGGCCACCTTCCTGGAGCAGGCCAGCCGCGAGATGGGCAAGCGTATCACCTCGGTCCACCCCCGCGCCATGGCCGCGCTCAAAGCCTATCGCTGGCCCGGCAACATCCGCGAACTGCGCAACGTGCTGGAGCGCGCCGTGCTCTTCTGCGATGGGCCGGAGATTCAGCTTTCGCACCTGCCTGCCGAGGTGGCCCAGGCCGAAGCGGCCGCCCTGAGCGCCGCGGGGGACCCAGCAGACCCCACCGCCGGATGTTAAGGTACTAACGGATGTGCCCTGTGGTTGGGGAAGTGGCCCTCTATAGTACTAAGCGGTCCTTGCGAAGTGTGCTAGACTATGCTACAGTACCACAAAGCCGTCAGCCTTCAGCCTGCCTCCGCCCCTTCCCCCTCTGGAGGGGAGGGCTGGGGTGGGGGGCAGAATCACCCCCCTCCCCCCTTGCGGGGGAGGGTTGGGGTTGAGGTACTCAACGGATTATCTAACAACGCCGCCTTCGGCGACAGGAATCAAGGAAATTGGCCGATCGTTGAATGCCTGGAGATGCTCATGGCCGAAAGAATCCTGATCGTAGACGATGACCGCGACAGTCTCACCCTCATCGGATTAATGCTGCAACGCCAGGGCTATGAGACCGCCACAGCCCAGAGCGGCGCGCAGGCCCTGCAGATGGCCGAGGCCCATCCGCCCGATCTGATCCTGCTGGATGTGATGATGCCGGACATGGACGGCTTTGAGGTCTGCCGCCGTCTGCGCAGCGTGCCGCGCCTGGCGCATATCCCCGTGATCATGTTCACGGCCAAGACCCTGGTGGAAGACAAGGTGGCCGGGTTTGAGGCCGGCGCCGACGATTACCTGACCAAGCCCACCCACCCCCAGGAACTCAGCGCCCGTGTCAAGGCCATGCTCAGCCGCGCCAAGAGTCAGGCACAGGCCGTCAGCACGCGCCATGCCACTGTCATCGCCGTCATGGGCGTGCGTGGCGGCCTGGGGACGACCACCACCGCGCTGAATCTGGCAGCCTCACTCATGCAGGCCGGCCAGGATGTGATCTTCGCCGAGTTTCGCCCCGGTGCCGCCACCGCCGGCCTCCAGCTTGGGCTAGACCACTTCCGCAGTCTGACCAACCTGATGAACAGGCCACTGATGGACCTGCACGCGGTGACGGTTGAGCATGAGCTGGTCAGGCACGCCAGTGGCCTGCGGTTACTGCCCGCCTCGCATCAGTTGCTGGAGACGCCCATGAGCCTGTCCCCGGAATATGCCGAGGCCATCCTCAAATCGCTGGCCAGCCTGGCGAATGTCGTCATTGTGGACATCGGCACCGGCCTGCATGAGGCCAATCGCCGTGTGCTCAGCGCTGCCGATAACATTGTCATCTGCCTGGAGCCAGAACGCATCTCTGTGAACTTGGCCCAGGCGCTCCTGGCCGAACTGAGTCGTCTGGGGATTTCGGCGGAGCGCGTGCGCCTGGTCCTGGTCCAGCGCTCGCCCGCCGCCATGTCCACCCCCCTGATTGAACAGGCGCTCCAGCGCAAGATCGCCCAGGTGATCACCCCGGCGGCGGAGCTGGCCGATCAGGCGGTGGAGCAGGCCATGCCGATGGTCCTGGTCCAGCCGGATAGCCCCACCGCCCAACAGTTCCGTGACCTGGCGGCGTCGCTCCCGCTATGGGGAGGCCAGCCGGCGCGTTCGCCCGACGGCGCCATGCCGGCCTGAGCGACGGCGCAGGACGCGCCCCCGTGACCGCCCCATCACGACCGCCGCTACACCGGTGGGACCTCACCCCCCAGCAGGCCGAAGCGCTGCAGCGCGAACTGGCCGCCCGCATCGTTGAAGGCCCGCCCCTGAGGGACGTCCATCTTGTCGCTGGCGTGGATGTGGGCATCCGCGATGACCTGGCCCGTGCCGCCATCGTGGTCCTCACCTACCCTGAACTCCGCCCGATTGAGCAGGCCACCTACGAGGGCCAGGTCACCTTCCCCTACATCCCCGGCCTGCTGGCCTTCCGCGAGGCGCCGGCGGTGCTGGCCGCCATTGACCGGCTCAAGCATCAGCCGGACGTCTTTATTATAGATGGACAGGGGCGCGCCCATCCACGCCACTTTGGGATCGCCTGCCACGTGGGGCTGTGGCTGGAGCGACCCACGATTGGCTGCGCCAAGTCCAGGCTGTACCCCTATTATCCCCCCGGCCAGGAGCCGGCGCCTGGCCCTAACAGCGGCGATCGCGTCCCCCTGCTCGATCGCGGCGAGGTGATCGGCATGGTGGTGCGCACCCGGCCCGGCACCAAGCCCCTCTATATCTCCGTCGGCCACCGCATTGATCTGGACTCTGCGGTGCGTTTTGTGCTAAACTGTGTACGGGGCTATCGGCTGCCGGAGCCGACGCGCCTGGCCCACCGGGTCGCTGCCGGTGAGACCGTCGTCCCTCCGGCCCAGCAGCCCACGCTGTTTGATTGACCCAGTACCGGTGCTCACAGCCCGGTTGGAGTTGAACAACTCCTATGGCTTCCCTGGACGAGCGCCGCCTGAACCGGGCCGCACGGCGGCTGAAGCAGGCCCGCTACGCCATTGCGCTGACCGGCGCCGGCATCAGCACACCCTCCGGCGTGCCGGATTTTCGTAGCCCCGGCTCCGGACTGTGGGAACAGGTGGACCCCCTGGAGGTGGCTTCTATTTACAGCTTCCGCCGCCACCCGGAGCGCTTCTACAACTGGATCCGTCCCCTGGCCGGGTTGACGCTCACGGCCCGGCCCAACCCCGCTCACCAGGCCCTGGCTGCGCTGGAGGCCGCCGGTGTCCTCAAGGCGGTGATCACCCAGAACATTGACGGTCTGCACCAGGCGGCTGGCTCCCGGCGCGTCATTGAGGTGCACGGCCACCTGCGCCAGGCCACCTGTATGCATTGCTACGCCCACTTCCCCGCCCGCCCAATCATAGAACGGTTCATAGAGGACGGCGAGGTGCCGCGCTGCCCGCGCTGTGGCGGCGTGATCAAACCCGACGTGGTCCTGTTTGGCGAGCAGCTCCCCGCCCGCGCCTTCTACGAAGCGCAACAGGAGGCGCGCCGCTGCGATCTCATGCTGATCGTCGGCTCGTCGCTGGAGGTCGCGCCCGCAGGCGACCTGCCCCTGCTGGCACATGAGGCGGGTGCGCACCTGATCCTGATCAACCGCGAGGCCACGCACATGGACGCGTTGGCCGAGGCTGTCTTCCACGCCGATGTCGCCGTGGTGCTGCCCCGCCTGGCCGCACGCGCCCTGGCGCCTAGATAGTTTTACCCAGAGCACACAGGGAAAATGGTACTCAACGGATTATTTACAGGAATCAAGGAGGCCAACGTCACCTTCGGTGACAGGAATCAGGGAGGTGAGAGAGTTCTTATTCCGCGCCTTCTCCCCTTAACCACAAGGCTAATCCGTTAGTGCCTTTCCTCATTTGGGGCAATATGGTATATGATCAACTCCTGACAACGGGTTTATGTTGCCCTTGGTGAGAGGAATGCCTGGGATGACTGTGATACCCCACCCTCAGGACGCAGAGCACCTGGCAGCGGAGGTGCGCCGGCTGGAAGCCGAACTGCGCCGGCTGGAAAATGAACGCGATACGTTGCTGGAGGTCGCGCGCGCCCTGGCCACCATCAATGAGATGGATGAAATGCTGCCCACTATCCTGGAACGCTTGATCACCGTCCTGGCGCATGCGGATAGTGGTACGCTCATGCTCTATGACCAGGATGCAGGCGAGCTTTTCTGCGCTGCGGCGGTTGGCCTGGATGTTGAACCCCTGCGACAGTTGCGCCTGCAGCCCGCCGAGGGGATGGCCGGTGAATGTTTCATCTCCAATCGGAGTGCGCTTTACCAGACTGCGGACGATGTGAGCCGCGCTACGGAAAACGTCCGCCCCCAAGGGAAAGAATGCTTTCGCCGCGCTATGGGCGGGGCGGACCAGCCCAAGAGCGCTGTTTGTGCGCCCCTGATCGCCGGGGACCGAACCCTGGGTGTGCTCAGCCTGTACAATTTGCGCCAGCCGGGGAGCTTTGATGCCAACGACCTGGCCTTTGTTGAGGCCCTGGCCAATCTCATCGCCCTGGCGATCAGCAACGCTGAGCTTGCGGCCAGGCAGAAGCACCTGCGCGCCCTGGAGGAAGCCAACCGCTTCAAGTCGGAGGTGATCGCCTCGTTGGCCCACGACATGCGTACGCCGTTGGCCTCTATCAAAGGCTATTCCACCGCCTTGCTGATGGAAGAGGCCAACTTTGACCCTCAAAGCCAGCGTGAGTTTCTGGAGATCATTGATGAGGAATGCGACCACCTCACCAGCATCATCCATGAGATGCTGGAGTCGTCGCTGATTGAAGCTGGGCAACTCAAGCTTGACCTCCAGCCCGTGATCTTACCCCGCCTGGTCCATGCCGTAGTCAAAGAATTTGAGCACCGCAGCCGCCAACATCGCATCCTGGTGGATTTCCCGCGACACTTCCCCATCGTGGACGCCGACCCCTACCGTGTCCAGCAGGTCTTGCGCAACCTGCTGGACAACGCCATCAAGTACTCCGCAGAGGGCACCCTGATCGTCATTCGGGGCGAGGCCCGGCCTGATGAGGTAGAGATCAGCGTGGCCGATCAGGGCATCGGCATCTCGCCCGAGGACTTGAACCGGCTGTTTGAGAAGTTCTTCCGCGTCAGCCTGACCTCGGGCAAGCACGTTCCAGGCACCGGGCTGGGGCTCCCCATTGCGCGTGCCATTGTGGAGATGCACGGTGGGCGTATCTGGGCAGAAAGTAAGGTGGGCGAAGGCACGACGTTGCACTTCACCCTGCCCCGCACCGGCCTGAGCAGCGGACTGTCTGTTGAGACCTGAAAGGATGAAGGCTTCCGAGGATGGCTGAGAAGATCCTGGTTGTGGACGATGAGCCGCGCCTTGTACGGCTGGCGACCGAGGTGCTGAAAGCCATGGGATACGAGGTGATCGCCGCCGCCAACGGCGAAGCGGCCCTGGAGATGCTTGCGTTGGAGCAGCCCGATCTGGTGCTCCTGGATATCGTCCTGCCGTATGGCATGGACGGCTACGCAGTCTGCCGCCGTATCCGCGAGTTTTCGGATGTGCCGGTGATCATGCTCACGGCCAAGGCACAGGAAAGCGACCTGGTGCGCGGCTTTGAGGCCGGCGCGGACGATTATATTACCAAACCCTTCAGCGCCAGGGAGTTGGTCATGCGTGTGCAGGCCGTGCTGCGCCGTTACAAACGCCCTGACGAGGTAGTGACTACAGCGGGCCTGACCTGTGGCGACCTGGAGATCAACTATGCCCGTCACCAGGTGAAGATGAAGGGCAAAAATGTCCCGCTCACGCCGACGGAGTATAAGCTGCTCCATCAACTGGCCCTGAACGTCAACCGTGTGATGTCACATGAGGAACTCCTGATCAAGGTCTGGGGGCCGGAATATCGGAATGACATTGATTACCTTCGCGCCTATGTGCGCTATTTGCGGCGCAAACTTGAACCTGATCCGGCCAACCCGCAATATCTCATCACCGTCCCCGGCGTCGGGTATATGCTCACCGCGCCGGAACCCTCGCCGGAGTCCCCTCCGCCTGAAGCATAGCCTCCTCCCTTAACGATAGTGGTACTCAACGGATTATCTATAAAGAATCAAGGAAATGGGAACCGAGCACGGCGGGCCACGCCACACGTGTGGGCGGGGTCTTACGGCCTTTTTCATGCCGTTTTCATGAAGACACCGGGCGTTTTTATGCGCTTTTCAGCCTTTTTGTGCTAGAAGCAAAGAGGTACTAACGGATTAGCCTTGTGGTTAGCGAATCCCTTAGTACAAACCCGGTGAACAGACGGAGGAGGTAAGAGAATGTCTAAACAACCTGAGATGGACACACGCACGACCCCTGCGTCGGTACGGCCAGAGACAGCCCCTTCAGGGATTGCGGAAGGCTCGCTGGATCGCGTGCTACGGCTGGTGGCGTCTAAGCTGCGCCTGACCTCGCCCGCCCAGGTGATTGAGCGCTTGAAGGCCAACCACCCTGAAACGATCGCTGTGTTTCGCCAGGAGTTGGCCCGTGAAGCCGCGATCTATCTGGGCACGTTGGACAGGAATGTGAAGGCCGCGTACATGATTGAGTATGAGGCCACGCCTGAGGACCTGGTGTTTCGGGGAGAGGAATTGGCGCCGGTGAATCTGATCCTATGGGTGACGCGCAAGACAGCAGCGCTTCAATCCGCCGCCGCTGCCCTGGACCGGGCCCTGGTTGAATCCTATCAGGAAAAAATGGGGCCAGGCCACCCACAGGTTCTCGTGGATGTGCAGTTGGTGGATGACCATGATGTCGCCAATCGCAAGGGATATGGCGCCATGTTGACCTCTATCCA
This sequence comes from Anaerolineae bacterium, assembly GCA_034432795.1. GTDB lineage: Bacteria > Chloroflexota > Anaerolineae > DSLN01 > DSLN01 > DAOUBF01. Next base: position 159,558 of record DAOUBF010000078.1, on the reverse strand, counting down.
CATGCCGCCTCTTGAGATTTGGCGAGCCAGGTAAGGGGGCACAGACCCCCCAGGCTCCAGGAGGTGGCCGTCATGGATGCTCTATCGGAGGCCCATCGGCTGAAATTGCAACCTATTCTCATTGTGAGCGAGCGCAGCCAGCCGGACCTGTGGGATACAACGCTGGCTCAGTTAGACGAGGTGGCCCAGCGGCTCAAGCTGGACCCTGGCCTCCACGCTTTCTTGCGCCAGCCGGAGCGAGAGTTGACCGTCTCCGTCCCCGTTGTGATGGACGATGGTCATATTGAGGTCTTCACCGGCTACCGTGTCCAGCATTCCAGTGCGCGGGGGCCATGCAAGGGCGGGTTTCGTTACCATCCGGCAGTCACGCTCAACGAGGTCAGGGCATTGGCTATGCTGATGACCTGGAAGTGCGCTGTGGTCGGCATCCCTTATGGCGGCGCCAAAGGTGGCGTGCGCTGTGACCCCTGGCAACTCTCCAGGGATGAGATCTGCCGCCTGACCCGCCGCTTCACGGTGATGATCCGCCCGATCATCGGTCCGAAGCAGGACATCCCCGGCCCCGACATCAACACAGACCCCCAGGTGATGGCCTGGATGACCGATACCATCAGCATGATGGAAGGCCGGTCGGCCTTCGCCACGACCACGGGCAAGCCCCTGGCTCTGGGCGGCTCCCTGGGCCGTAAAGAGGCCACCGGGCGCGGCGTGGCCATTATCACCCGCGAAATGCTCAGGCGGCTGGCTTGGGACCCGGCAGAGACAACCGTTGCTGTGCAGGGCTATGGCAATGTCGGCCAGACCGTGGCGACGATTCTGAGCCAGATGGGCTGTAAGGTCCTGGCAGTGAGCGATGTCACCGGCGGGCTGTATCATCCGCGTGGATTGGATATCGCCGACCTTAACCGCCATGTGGATGCTCATCCCCGCCATCTGCTTGAGGGCTATTATGGCCCAGGTGTTGAGCACATCAGCAACGACGAGCTATTAACCGCCGACGTGGATGTGCTTATCCCGGCGGCGGTGGAGCACCAGATTCACAAGGACAACGCGCCCCGCATCCGGGCGCGGCTGATCGTTGAGGCGGCCAACGGCCCGACCACACGCGAGGCGGATGCCATCCTGCAAGAGCGCAATATCCCCGTTGTGCCGGACATCCTAGCGAACGCGGGCGGCGTCGTGGTCAGCTACTTTGAATGGGTGCAGGGCCTGCAGGTGTTCTTCTGGGATGAGGCCGAGGTCAATCGTAACCTGGAACGGACGATGGTCCATGCCTTCAACGCGGTTTGGGAGTATAGCCACGAACAGGGCGTGCCACTGCGCTTAGGTGCCAATATGCTGGCGGTGAAGCGTGTGGCCGATGTGGTGAAGATGCGAGGCATCTTCCCATAGGCCGGGGTGCCGCTGGCGCACATTCAGGCCGCACTGGATGAGGGGGCAGGACGAAAACCTGCCCCCTCTTGTGTAATCGGATCAAGAATGGAACTGTCGGCAATCTGTGGCCCACGCCGTGAACGCTGTAGTTCCCGAATCCCCAGGCCGTCCTGGCGACGGTCTTACTTGACAGTCCGGCCCATACGGGCTAACATTGTGCCAGGCAACCGTTGTGTTATGCCTTAAGGGTTGCCCGCTATCCTTAACCACAAGGCTAATCCGTTAGTACCTTTTGAGGAAAAACAGGAAGGAAACGTGACCCCATTGAAACGCTCCAATTCCAAGGTCCGTGTGGCCATTATCGGTGTGGGCAATTGCGCCTCATCGCTTGTCCAGGGCGTTCACTTCTACCGCCATGCCCCGGAGGACGCCTTCGTCCCTGGCCTGATGCACGTCAACCTGGGCGGCTACCATGTGGGGGATATTGAGTTCAGTGCCGCCTTTGACATTGACGTCAACAAGGTGGGCAAAGACCTCTCCGAAGCCATCTTTACCGCGCCGAACAACACCATCCGCTTCGCCGATGTCCCTTATCTGGGCGTCCCCGTCCATCGTGGCATGACCCACGATGGCCTGGGCAAGTATCTCTCTCAGGTGATCAAGAAAGCCCCCGGCGAGACCGCCGACATTGTGCGTATTTTGAAAGACACCGGCACGGACGTGGTGGTCAACTTCCTGCCGGTGGGCAGCGAGATGGCCACCAAGTGGTATGTGGAGCAGGTGCTGGACGCCGGCTGCGGCTTCGTCAACTGCATCCCGGTGTTCATCGCCCGCGAGCATTACTGGTCCACGCGCTTCGCCGAACGCGGCTTGCCCGTCGTGGGCGACGACATCAAGAGCCAGGTGGGAGCCACCATTGTCCATCGCGTGCTCACGCGCCTGTTCCGCGAACGCGGCGTGCGCCTGGACCATACCTACCAGCTCAACTTCGGCGGCAACACCGACTTCCTCAATATGCTGGAGCGCGAGCGACTGGAATCCAAGAAAATCTCTAAGACGAACAGCGTTACCAGCCAGTTGGATTACCCCCTGGACCCCAACGATGTGCATATCGGCCCCAGCGATTACGTCCCCTGGCTGGGCGACCGCAAGTGGTGCTACATCCGCATGGAGGGGACGACCTTCGGCAACGTGCCGCTCAACCTGGAAGTGAAGCTGGAGGTCTGGGACTCGCCCAATTCGGCTGGCGTGGTGATTGACGCCATCCGCTGCACCAAGCTGGCCCTGGACAATGGCATCAAAGGCGCGCTGGAAGGGCCTTCGGCCTATTTTATGAAGTCGCCGCCGGTGCAGTATAGCGACGATGAGGCTCATCGCCTGGTGGAAGAGTTCATTGCCGCCACCTCCTCACCTAAGCGCGTCATGCCGGGCGCAGCACCCGGTAGCGCAGCCTCCGGGCGGCCCGGTTCTGAGGAGAAGGTGATCGGCGATGGTCGGGCGGAGGCCAGCTCGTGATGCTGCGGCAGACGCCGACAGAATGGTTGCGCCAGCGCACGCGCAGCCTGCTGGACCCCATCGCGGCTTTCCTGGCCCGCCTGGGCATCACGCCCAACATGGTGACCGTGATGGGGCTGTTCGTGAACATCTTTGCGGCCATCCTGCTGACGCAAGGGCAGTTTAGCGCGGCGGGGTGGTTCCTGCTCATCTTCGGCCCACTGGACGCTGTAGATGGGGCGTTGGCGCGGCTCTCCGGGCAGAAGAGCCGCTTCGGCGCCTTCCTGGACTCCACGCTGGACCGCTACTCGGAGATCGTCCTGTACTTCGGCCTGCTGGTGTACTTCTTCTACCATCCGGAGCCGACCGCGCCGCTACTGGTGTTCGCCGCCGTCGTCGGCTCGTTGCTGGTCAGCTACGTCAAAGCGCGGGCCGAGGCCCTGGGCTACGAATGCAACGTCGGCCTGCTCACCCGCATGGAGCGCTTCATCGTCCTGTCCGTCGGGCTGATCCTGGGGCTGATCATCCCCACGCTGTGGGTGATCGCCATCCTGGCCAATCTGACGGCCCTGTACCGAATGCACTATGTGTGGCGGAAAACGCTGGAGATGGGGGAGCAGGGATCGGGGATTAAGAAGTAACGCCCTGCTCTCAGGAGGGGTAAGATGCAGCCACCGGATGATCCGGTCGCCTTCGTCATTCCCTTTTTAAACCGTCCGGTGTACTGGTACGGCATTTTTATTGTCACCGGGCTGATGCTGGCCGCCTGGATCGCCAGCAAGGAAGCTGAGCGCCGCGGCAAGAACCCCGATCACGTGTGGGGGGCGTTGGTGCCCATGCTGATCTTCGGCCTGATCGGGGCCAGGCTATACCATGTGTTGACCCCGCCGCCCTCTATGGCGGCGGCGGGCCTGACCACGCAGTATTATCTGACCCACCCGTTGGACCTCATCGCCATTGATAGGGGCGGGCTGGGGCTGCCAGGCGCGCTGGCCGGTGGCCTCTTCGGCGCCTGGCTGTATTTCCGCTACGAGATTTTCCTCTTCTCCGCTGGCTACCGCTTCCATATTCGGCGGCGGCAGGAGCGGTTGAACCTGCTGGAGTGGCTGGACCTTGGCGCAATGGTGCTCCCGCTGGGTCATGCCATTGGCCGCTGGGGCAACTTCTTCAATCAGGAACTGTATGGCGGCCCGACGACGCTGCCCTGGGGGCTGAACATTGACTGTGCGCATCGCGTCCCGCCCTACACCTGCGATCAGCCCGGCTACGGCGAGGGCCAGGTCCTGTTTCATCCGGCCTTCCTTTATGAATCTCTGTGGAATCTGGCGACGTTTGGCCTGTTGTTCACCCTCAATCGGCGTTATGCGGACCGCCTGTTGCGGGGTGAATTGTTGAATTTATATTTCATCATTTATCCGCTGGGCCGGTTTCTGCTTGAGTTTGTGCGCCTGGATAGCGCCACCTTCGCAGGCACCGGCCTGAATATTAACCAGCTCCTGTCAGCAGTTGTCGCCCTGAGCGCGATCACGGTGCTGGTGATCCGTCGCCGTCGGCTGGCCCAACGTGCCCGTCAGGATGAGCCTTTGGCTGTGGGTGAGAAGCAAGCCTGACCAAGGGGCTATTGCAATTCTGTCGCCAATCATATACAATTGCTGTTACACTGCACCCTGAAGGGCGGTGCTCAATCTCATAACCCTGACGAGGTCATCCATGTCCCGTGTCATCATCCTAGGCTCATCGGCGGCTGTGCCCGAACTAGGCCGCGAAAACTCTCACTTGCTCCTGGAGGGGGCGCATGGTGCGATTTTGATTGACTGCGCCTCTGCGCCTATCCCCCGCCTGTATCAGGCCGGGGTTGATCCTGCGCGGCTGCAGGCGGTCATCCTCACCCATTTTCACCCCGATCACACCTTTGGGCTGCCCATTTTGCTGCTGGACCTGTGGCTGCTTGGCCGGAAGGGCGCGCTCCCCCTGTATGGGCCGGCGCATTGCCTGGAACGGGTGCGCGGGGTGATGGACATGTACGGCTGGGAGAACTGGACAGGCTTCTACCCGGTGAGCTTTCACCCCGTTGAGGAACGCCAAGGGGCGCCGGTGCTGGAGAACGAGGATTTCATTATTACTGCCGCGCCGGGCAGCCATACCATCCCCGTCATCGGTGTGCGTGTACAGAACAAGGCTACGGGCCGCATCCTGGCCTACTCCAGCGACACCTCGCCCTCGGAGGCGATTATCCAACTGGCCGCAGGCGCAGACCTGTTCATCCACGAGGCCACCGGCAACGGCCCCGGCCATTCTACCCCGGCTCAGGCTGGCGCAGTGGCCCGCCAGGCTGAGGTTGGTCGCCTGCTCTTAATTCATTACCCGCCTGGTATTGACCCCCGCCGCTGGCAGGCCGAGGCTGAGGCCGCCTTCGGTGGCCCGGTGGAACTGGCCCGCGACCTGGCAGTGTATCCGTTCTAGCTCCAACGTGCCCCTTCACGTGCCATATACCCGGACAGCGCCCACGCTGGCATTGAACAGTGGACTGGCATAGAATTGCGCCGGCGATCGGCACAACCTGCATACAGGGGATATAGTAGAGTAATTCGGTAATCGGGATGTTTATGGACGACAAGCAGTTAGCTGAACTCCTGCAAGATGTGCGCGAGGGGCGGGTGACAGTGGAAGCGGCAGTCCAGCGATTGTGCGCCCTGCCCTATGAGGACCTGGATTTCGCCCGGATCGATCACCACCGGGCGTTGCGCCAGGGCCTGCCGGAGGTCGTCTTCTGCCAGGGCAAGACCCCGGCCCAGGTGGCCGAGATCGTCGCCCGCCTGGCCGAGCATAACGACCGCGTCCTGGCCACCCGTGCCGACCCCAGCCACTACGCGGCCACCCTTGAGCGCGTCGCCGATGCGCGCTACCATGAACAGGCCCGCGCCATCGTCGTGGACCGGCGGGTGGAGCGCCAGGGGCGGCCTGGGGTGCTGGTGATCACCGCCGGCACCGCCGACATCCCCGTCGCTGAGGAAGCGGCCCTGACCGCCGAATTGATGGGCAACCGTGTTGAACGGCTGTATGATGTCGGGGTGGCCGGCGTCCACCGGCTGCTGGATAAGGTCACACTGATCCAGCAGGCACGGGTGATCGTCGTCGTCGCCGGCATGGAGGGGGCTTTAGCCAGCGTGATCGGCGGACTGGCACGCGGCCCGGTGATCGCTGTGCCCACCAGCGTGGGCTATGGGGCCAGCTTTGGCGGACTGGCCGCTCTGCTGACCATGCTGAACAGTTGCGCGGCAGGTGTGGCGGTGGTCAACATTGATAATGGCTTCGGGGCGGGCTATCTGGCCAGCCTGATCAATCGGCTAGGACAGGAGGGAGCATAAAGATGGAGGGTTGGGTTAACGTAACGGATATCCAGGTCGTGGGCGTATCGGCCTCCCCACAGCCAGAGGTGCCCTGGCAGGCCAAGCTGGAACGGATGCGCGCCCTGTTGCGCGAGATGGAATCGGTCGTGGTGGCCTTCTCCGGCGGGGTGGACAGCACCCTGGTGCTCAAGGTGGCCCACGAGGTCTTGGGCGACCGGGTCATGGCGGTCATCGGCACCTCAGAGGTGTACCCGCGTCGCGAGATTGAGTCGGCCATTGCCCTGGCCACGGAGATGGGCATCCCCTTGATGCTGATCCCCACCCGTGAGCTGAGCGACCCGCGCTTTGCCTCTAACCCCATCAATCGCTGTTATTTCTGTAAGAACGAACTTTTCACCAAGTTGACGGCGATTGCCCAGGAGAAAGGCTATCGCTATGTGGTAGATGGCACGAACTACGATGACGCTGCGCATGACTTCCGCCCTGGGCTGCAAGCAGGGAAGGAACTCGGCGTGCGCAGCCCGCTGTTGGAGGCGGGCCTGACCAAGGCCGAGGTCCGCCAGGCCTCGGCCGCCTTGGGGCTGCCCACCTGGGATAAGCCTTCCTTTGCCTGCCTGGCCTCGCGTTTCCCCTACAATACCAACATCAACCGCGAGGCGTTGCAGCAGGTGGATGCGGCGGAGGAGTTCCTCTACCAGTTGGGCTTCCGCCAGCTTCGGGTGCGTCACCATGGGGACACCGCCCGTATTGAGGTGGAGCCTCAAGACATCCCCCGCCTGGCCGAGGCGGAGACGCGCGCGCAGGTGGTGCGCCGCCTGAAAGAGTTGGGCTACCGCTATGTGACCCTGGACCTGGTGGGCTACCGTTCTGGCAGCATGAACGAAGGCGTGATACATGACGGACGAGATTACAAGCTCTGACATCTGAAATGGCTGCCTTGACATATCCCCCTCAGCCCGCTATAATGTAAGCCGTGGCCCCGCGCAGCGCGGGGCCACACGAGCGTATTCTGGAGGCAAGCGTGTATGCACTGATAGAAAGCGGTGGGCGCCAGTACCGCGCTCAGGTGGGGGCTACCCTGCGGGTGGAACGCCTGCCTCAGGCGGTCGGCGAACAGATCGCTATTGAGCGCGTTCTGCTCGTAGCAGATGGCAACCACGTCACGGTGGGAACGCCCACAGTACCCGGTGCCCGTGTCCTGGCTACTGTGGTGGCACAAGAACGCGGGCCGAAGATTCGTATCTTCAAGTACAAGCCCAAGAAGCGCTATCGGCGGCGTGGCGGTCATTGCCAGTGGTACACCACCTTGCGCGTAGATGAGATCATCCCAGGGGACACGGAGGGATAGAGCACGGAGGGATAGAGATGGCACACAAGAAAGGGGGCGGCTCCAGCCGCAACGGCCGCGATAGCCAGTCCAAGCGCCTGGGCGTCAAGAAGTTCGGCGGGGAGCGTGTTCGGCCCGGCAACATCATCGTCCGCCAGCGCGGCACGAAGTTCCATCCCGGCCACGGCGTCTCGCTGGGCGGCGATTACACCATCTTCGCCGTCATTGATGGGTACGTGAAGTTTGAACCGATGGCCAACGGGCGCAAGCGGGTCAGCGTCTATCCTGAGCCGGTCAGCGGATGACGCAAAGCCAGAGGGTTACACACAAATTACACAGGTTAACAGCATGAAAGAAGGCATTCATCCCAAGTGGTATCCGAACGCCCGCGTGATCTGCGCCTGCGGCAACACCTGGACCGTTGGGGCGACCGTGCCGGTGATCCACACGGACGTTTGCTCCAACTGCCACCCTTACTACACGGGCGAGCAGCGCATCGTGGACACCGAGGGCCAGGTGGACCGCTTCATCCGGCGCCTGGAGCGTCGCAGTGACATCCTGGCCGAGCAAGAGGCACGCCGTAAGGCGCGCACCTCGCCGGAGCTCCCCATCACCGAGCTGGAGTTGAACCCGCGCTATGTCAAGGCATTGCAGAACGCGGGGCTGACCAAGGTGGGCGACCTGCTGGCCAAGCTGGCTGAAGGGGATGAGGCCCTGCTCAGCATTGAGGGCTTTGGCCGCGCTGCCCTGATTGAGACCAAGAAACGGCTGCGCGCCCGTGGCTTCACCTGGGCCGAGCCTCAGGCTGAAGCCGCCGCGGCTGAAGAGACGTAGATGGTCAAACGTCCAACGTGAAATCTGATTCCACATTGGACGTTTCAGCAAAGGAGCCTCATGCCCATTCTGGAGAAGGTTGACCGACTGGCCGACGCCCGCGCCTGGCATGGCGATATCCCCATCAGCAGCCTGTACACAGTGGGCATCGCCGCAGAGCGCTTCCTGCGCGCCCTCAAAGACGAAGCCCGCCTGCTGGCGACGCATTGCCAGGAGTGCGACATCACCTACCTGCCGCCGGCGCTGTTCTGCGAGCGCTGCTTCTCCGAACTGACCGATTGGGTCACGGTCGGGCCAGAAGGCACGGTACATACCTTCACGACCCTGACGGTCGGGCCGGACGGCGCAGCGCTGGAGCGGCCTGTGGCTGTGGCCTTCGTGCGCCCCGACGGGGCCGACGGCGGCCTGATCCATTACCTGGGTGAGGTGGACCCCGATGACATTGCCATCGGCATGAGGGTCATCCCGGTCTTCAAGCCCGACCCGGAACGCCAGGGGTCCATCCTGGACATTCTCTACTTCAAACCCGTTTGAACATGGCAGGGCGGGAGGGCGAAGGGGACTTGCCTTCGCCCTCCTTTTTGTGCCCCTCATATGCATGGCCCCAAAAGTGATAAAATGTACAATCAGGAGAGTGCCATGAACCCTCGTCTTGTCCGCAGTCGCAGTAACCGCATGATCGCTGGCGTGTGCGCCGGGCTGGCCGCCTACCTGGGGGTGGACCCGCTCTGGATACGGCTGTTCTTTGTTTTATTGACCATTCTCACCAACGGCGCCGGTATTTTGGCGTACATTGTACTGGTGATCCTTATGCCGGAGGAGGAAGTTACTGCACATGCGCCCTCGCCGTCCATGCCAGCCGCCGAAGACATGGCGCAGCGCATGGCCGAGGCCGGTGAACGCCTGGGCCGCAGCATGAGCGGCCAGATGACCAGCCCGCAGGGCGCAGTGATCTTCGGCCTGATCTTGATCCTGCTGGGCCTGGCCTTCCTGGCGCGCAACCTTGGCCTGCTCTGGTGGCTGCGCGGCGACCTGATCTGGCCGCTGGCGCTGATCGCGCTGGGCCTGGCCCTGCTCATACGAGAGATACGGAGGTAGCGCATGGAACGGCGACGGGGCCTGATTGGGCCTATCCTGCTTATCGCTATCGGCATCGTGCTCCTGCTCAACACCCTGAACGTGCTCCCCTGGGGCATCTGGGGCACCCTGTGGCGCTTCTGGCCTGTGCTGCTCATCCTGATCGGCCTGGAAATCCTGTTCGGGCGAAGCTCCTGGGTCGGCTCGCTCATCGTCCTCATCGTGGCGGTGATCGCCATTGTCGCCATCGTCTTGCTCAGCCTGACCCCGACGCTACTCACCACCCGCACCGGCGAACGGCAGACGATCAGCCAGCCGCTGGGCGACATCCGGCAGGCCGAGGTGACTATTGACTTCAGCGTAGGGTCGGCCAGGCTCTACCGGCTGGCGGACTCGCCCAATCTGATGGAGGCGACGATAGACAACGCCCCAGGTCGGCGCGTGGAGACCACATGGGAGGTGAGTGGCGACACCGGGCGGCTGAGAATACACGAGGCGAGGACCGACTTCTCCTTCTTTCCCTTCCTCGGCCCACAGGTGGACTCTCGCTGGGAGATCGGCCTGAGTGACCGGCTACCGCTGGCGCTCAAGCTCTCCACCGGCGTGGGCCAAAGCACGCTGGACCTGAGCGGCCTGCGGCTGACGCGCCTGGAACTGGATACAGGGGTGGGGCAGACGCTCCTGACCCTGCCAGCCGAAGGGCATTTGGACGTGGACATTCGGGGGGGCGTGGGCAACACCGTGATCACGGTGCCGCGCGGCCTGGCCGTGCGTGTTCGCGCCAGCCAGGGGCTGGGAAATGTGAGCGTTACCGTGCCAGATGTCCTGCGCCAGGACAACGAATGGGTCAGCCGCAACTTTGACACCGCCGAAAGCCGGGCGGAGATCCGCATCAGCGGGGGCGTGGGCAGCATTGTAGTGCGCTAAGGGGGCGCCGCCACCAGCATCCTCCGCCTGCAGCCTGAACAGCCGCGCGTAGGTGCCGCCCTGCGCCAACAACTCCGCGTGCGTCCCTTGCCCGGTGATCCCGCTCAGACACAGATAGAGCGTATTTGGATTCTTTGGCCGACGTAGGGGCGGAGCGGCGCCTCACCCCTACCCCCCACTCCAACTCTCCCCCACATGGGGGAAGAGAGGTATATTCCCTCCCCCTGGATGGGGGGAGGGGCAGGGAGAAGATGATTCTGTCCCCCCACCCCAGCCCTCCCCCACAGAAGGGGGAGGGGGGTCTGCCCTCCCCCTGGACGAGGGAGGGTGAGGGCGGGGATGGGAATCTGTCAGTATGGGGAGACCCTCTATTGACAACGGTTGGCAGCTATGGTACAACTTATATCAATCAGTTGTACAATACTCATAGGGTACAGACAGACATGGGAGAAGTGCAGACATGAAGGAATTCATCAGCAGTGTAAGCCCGAAAGGCCAGATTACGGTCCCAGCCGAGGTCCGCAAGGTGCTGCGTATCAAACCGAAGGATAAGGTGCTGATCATCCTGGAAGATGAGGGCACGGTACGCCTGGCAGCGGCACGCTATCCCGATCTTGCCTCCTTACGCGGCGCTGCGGGGTCCTTAAAGAAGCCGTTGCCCTGGCAGGAGATACATGACATCGCTATTGAGGACTACCTTGAGACGGAGTACAAAGAAGACGAATGACGGTGGCCTTCATTGATACCGACGTCATCATCCGTTTTCTCACCGGCGATGACTTGACCAAACAGGCACAGGCGGCCGCACTCTTTGAGCGCGTGCGAGATGGCCAGATAGAGATAGCGGCGCCTGATACAGTGATCGCCGATGCGGTGTATGTGCTGTCGTCGCCGCGGCTTTACCATCTCCCTCATGACCACGTGCGGGACCTGCTCGCCCCGCTGGTTCGCCTGCCTGGGTTTAAGCTGCGAAATCGCCGCACGGTCTTGCGAGCGCTTGATCTATACACCTCTGCGAATATCGGCTTCGGCGACGCCATGATCGTCGCCTCCATGGAGCAATCCGGCTCACAAATCGTCTACTCGTACGACGTTCATTTTGAGCGTTTCGTCGGCATCAGGCGGCAGGAGCCCGGATAGTGGCAGACCCCAGGCAGGCGGCCAGGGGTGCATGTCAAAACGGGATGTGATTCGCCGCCCGGTTCTATCCGTCGCCGGCGCTTGAGTTTACCGATACGACTCTGCCTGCAGCCTGAACAGCCGCGCGTAGGTGCCGCCCTGCGCCAACAACTCCGCGTGCGTCCCCTGCTCGGTGATGCGGCCCTTCTCCATGACGAAAATGCGGTCGGCCATACGCACAGTGGAGAAGCGGTGGCTGATCAGCACCGCGATCTTGTCATTGGTCAGCTCGCGGAACTGTTGAAACACCTTTAACTCGTTCTCCGCATCCAGCGCCGCCGTCGGCTCATCCAGAACGAGTACCTCGCAGTCGCGCATGAAGGCGCGCGCCAACGCGATCTTCTGCCACTCGCCGCCCGACAGGTCGCGCCCCTTGGAGAACCAGCGCCCCAACGTCGTCTCGTACTGCTCCGGCAGTGCCCGGATGACCGGGTCGGCGCCGCTCTTCACTGCCGCGCCGACGATGCGCGAGCGGTCGTCCAATGCCTCCACCTGACCGAAGCCGATGTTCTCCGCGGCGGTCATATAGTACTGCACAAAGTCCTGGAAGATCACCCCGATCCGCCGCCGCAGCTCGTTCAGGTCGTAGTCGCGCAAATCCACGCCGTCCAGCAGAATCTGCCCCTCGGTCGGGTCATAGAGGCGCGTGAGCAGCTTGATCAACGTCGTCTTGCCCGCCCCGTTGGGGCCGACGAGCGCGATCTTCTCGCCGGGTCGGATGGTGAGATTTACATCGCGCAGCGCCCATTCGCCGTGCCCATCGTACTTGAAGGACACCCCCCGGAACTCAATCCCCCGGCGGATTTCTCTGGGCACAGGCAAAGGACGCGCTGCAATGACCATCTGGGGCCGCAGCTCAAGGAAGGTGAACAGGTTACTCAGAAACAGTCCGTTCTCGTAGAGATCGCTTAAGCCGTAGAAGACAGACTCAAACATGTTCTGGCTGCTGCGGAAGATGTTCAGATAGAGCGTCATATCGCCCAGGGTGATCAGGCCGGCCACGGCCCGCCAGACGATCCAGGCATAGGAGGCATAATAGGAGAGCGAGGCGAGCAGCCCCCAGCCGAGCGAGGCCCAACTGCGCTTCCAGGCCAGCGCCTGGTCTTCGCGCAGGAACTTCCAGAACAGGCTGGCGTAGCGGCCCAGGAGCGGCTCGCCCAGCCCGAACAGCTTGATCTCCTTCACCGCCTTGTAATCGGTGAGCAGGTACTCCAGATAGGCGAGCTTACGCGCCTCCGGTGCGCGCCAGGTCAGGATACGGAAGTGCAATTCGCCATAGCGACTCTGGGCAACGAACGCAGGGATGATGGCAGCGAACAGGATAAAAGCCAGCCAGGGGCTGAAGCGGAACAACAGCGCGCCGTAGGAGAGGAGCGAGATCGTGTTCTGAACAATGTAGAAACCGCTGTTGACGATCTGCAGGCTACGCCAGTCGGCCTCGCGCCGGGCGTTCTCTAGCTTATCGTAATACTCGGCGTTCTCAAAGTGCGACAGGTCCAGCTCCAGCGCCTTGCGGATGATGCGCGTGTTGATGCTCAGGTTGATCTGCGCGTGCAGGACGTGCTCGGCGTATTTGCGCGCCTGCGCATTGGCGGCCTGGAGCACGATCAGCACGAACTCTATCGCCAACAAGGGCAGCACGGCCTGGAGCCCGGCCTGCGCCCCTACGCGCGCGTTGATGGAGGCCACCACGCTATCCACGATCAGTTTACCCACCCAGGCCTGCCCGACGGGCAAAACCGCCCCGATGAGCGTGGCCGCGAGCATCGCCAGGGCCGAGGGGCGATGGGCCTGCCAGACTAACCAGAAAGCCCGCCGTACATTGACCGCCGCATCCCGGACCTTCGCCCGCCGCCCGGCGAGCCACGCCTGGATTTGAGACCAACGATGTTGTATCATATTGACCCTCAGAGCAGTCCCCTACCACGCAATTATACACACGAACTGTGTCAGCGAATGACCATCCTGATCCCACTTTCCATTGGCGTCGCCACCGGCTATACTCAGAACTTCCATGAGCGCGGGGAGAATGACAGGCCACACCGCTTACGATGCGATCATCATCGGCGCCGGGCCGAACGGCCTGGCGGCAGCGATCACGCTGGCGCAGGCCGGGCTGTCGGTTGTCGTCTATGAAGCTGAGGAAAGCATTGGCGGGGGCACGCGCTCGGCGGAGTTGACCCTGCCCGGCTTCGTCCACGACCTGTGCTCAGCAGTGCATCCCCTGGGCGTGGCCTCGCCCGTCTTCCGCTCCCTGCCCCTGGCCGACTACGGCCTGGCCTGGGTCCAGCCGCCTGCAGCCCTGGCCCACCCTCTGGAGGACGGCACCGCCGCCGTCCTGGAGCGCTCCCTCCAGGCCACCGGCGAGACGTTGGGCCAGGACGCCGCCAGATACCGGTGGCTCATGGGGCCGCTCGTTGCCCGCTGGGAACAGCTTCTGGCCGACCTGCTTGGCCCGCTCCCCCTGCCGCCGCGCCACCCGCTCACGCTCGCCCGCTTTGGCCTGTGGGCATTGTGGCCGGCCCATCGCCTGGCGCAGGTTGTGTTTAAAAGCGACCCTGCCCGTGCGCTCTTCGCAGGGATGGCCGCCCACTCCATGCTGCCTTTAGATCAACCCCTGACCGCTGCCTTTAGCCTGCTCCTTGGCGCAGCGGGCCATGCCGTCGGCTGGCCGCTGGCGCGGGGCGGTTCGCAACGCATCGCCGAGGCCCTGGCCTCCCATCTCCGCGCACTCGGCGGTGAGATCGTCACCGGCGTGCGTGTGACCTCCCTGGAGGGGCTACCACCCGCCCGCGCCATTCTCTTCAATACCTCGCCTCACGCACTGGGCCATATCGCCGGGGAGCGCCTGCCACCCGGCTATCGCCGGGCATTGGAGCGCTACCGCTACGGCCCGGCGGCCTTCAAAGTGGATTGGGCGCTGGATGGCCCCATCCCCTGGAGGGCGGCGGCCTGCGCACGGGCAGCGACGGTGCATCTCGGCGGGACGCTGGAGGAGATCGCGGCGAGCGAGGCGGCGGTGTGGCGCGGCGAGCACCCCGAACGGCCGTTCGTGATCCTGGTGCAGGCCAGCCTGTTTGACCCCACGCGAGCACCGCAGGGGAAGCACACCGCCTGGGCCTATTGCCATGTGCCCAACGGCTCAACCTTTGACATGACCGCGCGCATTGAGGCGCAGATTGAGCGCTTTGCGCCCGGCTTCCGCGCCCGCATCCTGGCGCGGAGCGTGACAACGCCGGCCCTGCTGGAGGCACACAACGCCAACTGCATCGGGGGGCATATCGGCGGCGGCGTGCAAGACTGGCGGCAGCACTACTTCCGGCCTGCCCTCCGGCTCAACCCCTATGCGACGCCCGCCAGAGGCATCTACATCTGCTCGGCGTCCACGCCACCCGGCGCCGGTGTGCACGGCATGTGCGGCTACCACGCTGCCCGTACGGCGTTGCAGGAACTTCGTCGCGCTACACGCGTGACTCAGGAACGGCGCTTAAGCGCCTGACATTTATATTCCCATCACCGATGAAGACCACAGCGCCTGTCCCAGTGGAGATGTGGACAGGGTGAACCAGCCTGTCTTTACCCAATTTCCTTGATTCCTGTCGCCGAAGGCGACGTTAGCCTCCTTGATTCCTGTAAATAATCCGTTGAGTACCTTAGATAATCCGTTGAGTACCTTTAGGGTGCACGACCCGCAGGCACACCTGTCCACCCTCACGCCCCACCGTGCTGACCGGCAGCGGTCGGCGACATAGTTGAAAGCTGATATGTGACGACAGTCACCCTGAATTTGTGACATATGACACTATACACGGTCTTCGCACTATGGTATGTTGCCCTTGCAACGAAGGGTTACCATTCGGCGCGTTTTAGTCACAATTCAATTGAGTCGGGCGGGTCCGCCGTAGCCGTAGGGCGGGTTTCTTACCCGCTGTAGACCTGTAGCGGCAGGTATGGAAACCTGCCCTACACGCCAGGCTGCCATCAAAAAGCGTCGTAGGGCGGGTTTCCATACCCGCCGTAGCAATCAAGTCAGGCGGGTTTCTTACCCGCTGTAGTGGGGTGAATGTGCACTGCCATAGCACCCAAGAATCCGCACAGCCAGCCCAGGCCGCGGATGGCCGCGGCCCCATCATCCTCGTTGGCAACCCCAACGTAGGCAAGTCCGTTATTTTTGGCGCCCTCACCAAACGCTACGTGGAGGTCTCCAACTACCCCGGCACAACCGTGGAGATCACGCGCGGGGCGCTCCATACACCTCAACACCCGGCCTTAAACGGGGCGACCGTCATTGACACGCCCGGCATCAACAGCCTGATCCCGCGTAGTGATGACGAGCGCGTGACCCGCGACATTCTGCTGCGCGAGCCGCCGCGTGCCGTCATCCAGGTGGCCGACGCCAAGAACCTGCGTCGGGCGCTCATCCTGGCGACGCAACTCGCCGAGCTGGAAGTGCCCTTCCTCCTGGACCTGAACATGGCGGATGAAGCTGCCGCGCGCGGCCTGCACATCAACCTGGAGCGGCTGGCCCAAATCCTGGGCGTGGCAGTGGTGGCCACGGTCGCGCCTAAGCGGGAGGGGATAGACCAACTGCTGGCCGCGCTGGACAGCCCCTCCTCCTCCCCCCATCTGGTGCGCTACGATGCGCCCATTGAGGCCGCCATCACCCAGATCGCGGCGGAGTTGCCGGAAAAGCGCGGCAAGCGCGGACTGGCGCTCATGTGGCTGGCTGGGGACGACAGCCTGGCCGAGCGCTGGCGACCCCACATCGGTGAGGAGGGCATCCGCCGTCTGCAGGCTATCCGCAATGAGGTCGCCCGGCGCTACGCCGAGCCTCTGGGCTACATCCTGAACCAGCAGCGGTTGCGCTGCGCCGACTGCATCCTGGAAGAGGTCTACCAAACCGGCAAATCCGCCTGGTCGCGGCGGGATTGGAGCGAGCGGCTGGGGCGCTGGGCCATCCATCCCATCATCGGCTGGCCCATCCTGATCGCCATTCTGCTCCTCACCTACCTCTTCGTGGGCGACTTCGGCGCCGGGACGCTGGTGGACTTTATTGAAGGCACGGTGTTCGGCGAGTGGCTCATCCCCCTGGTCACCCGCCTGGTCAGCCCGATCCCCATCCCCTTCATCCAAGACGTGCTCATCGGCGAATACGGGCTGGTCACCATTGGCCTCTCCTACGGCTTCGGCATCGTCATGCCCATTGTGACCACCTTCTTCATCATGTTCAGCCTGCTGGAGGACAGCGGCTACCTGCCCCGGCTGGCCGTCATGGTCAACCGCCCCATGAAGGCGATGGGGCTGAACGGCAAGGCGGTCCTGCCGATGGTGCTGGGGCTGGGCTGCGACACCATGGCGACCCTGACGACGCGCATTATGGAGACGCGCAAGGAGCGCCTTCAGGTGACCCTGTTGCTGGCGCTGGGCGTGCCCTGTTCGGCGCAGTTAGGCGTCATCCTGGGGATGGTGGCCCTGCTGAACCCTATAGCGGCGGCTATCTGGGCGGCCATTGTCCTGGCGACGCTCTTCGCCGTAGGCTATCTTGCCGCGCGGCTCTTGCCAGGCGAATCGTCCGACTTCATTTTGGAGCTGCCGCCCATCCGCCGCCCGCAACTCAGCAACATCCTCATCAAGACGCTGGCCCGGCTGGAGTGGTATCTGCGCGAGGTGATCCCCCTGTTCCTGCTGGGCACGTTGATCCTGTTCACGCTGGATAAGACCGGGGCGCTGGCGCTGATTGAACGCCTGGCCGCGCCCCTCATCGTAGGGGCACTGGGGTTGCCCCAAGAGGCTGCCGGGGCCTTCCTGATCGGCTTCCTGCGGCGCGATTACGGCGCCGCCGGGTTGTTCCAACTGGCGCGGGCGGGCCAGCTTGACAACGTGCAGATTCTGGTCAGCATGGTGGTGATCACCCTGTTCGTCCCCTGCATCGCCAACCTGCTGATGATCATCAAGGAGTACGGACGGCGGGTGGCGGCAGGCATGGCGGCGTTCGTCTTCCCCTTCGCCTTCCTGGTGGGCAGCCTGCTGAACCTGGCCCTGCGCACGTTGGGTGTGCGCTTCTAACCATGCAATGTCCTCTGTGCGGTTATGAATTTGATCCGAGCAGGCAGCACTGCCACAGCACCTGCCCGCTGAGCGAGCGCTGTGCGCTGATCTGCTGCCCCAATTGCGGTTACCAGATGCCCGATGAGACGAAGACGAGCGTGGCTGCGTGGTTACGGCGGCGGTTGGCGCGCCTTTCTACGGCGGCTGATCCCCGCAAAAACTGAGACTGAGACTGCGTCCTGCCCACTCTCCAGGCTGCCTGTGGGCGCCACCGCCCAGGTGGTGGCTATCCGGCCAACGCGCCCCGGCCGCCTGGAGCGCTTAAGCACGCTGGGCATCGTCCCTGGCAGCCAGGTCCGCGTGGAGCAACGCTGGCCCAGCCTGGTGGTGCGCCTGGACGAGACCGAGCTTTCCCTGGATGAGGACATCGCCGAGCACATCATTGTCCGCATCCAGCCCACTTCACGATGAACGTCACCCGCTTCAATAGACAAACATCACTTGCCCCAGCCGCAAAGCCGGTCTATTGTAGTTGTAGAGGCGCAATGCGCTACACCCCTTCAGGGTGGCATAGGAGATGCACCATCCATCCCTGGACTGCCGAAGCCAGGCTTCAGCAATCCAATCGGAGGCAGAACGGATGCGCTCCTCCGGTCAGGCGCGCAGCGCTCTCTATTTGACTTCAATGTTAAATCATGACAGAATGGGTCTTAAATGCTGGCCGCGTGGCCAGCGCTGTCCCTAAATCTTAGAGGAGGTGTCTATGGTGACCAAGAGTGAACCGACGCATGCGCCGGAGCAGAAGGAGCGCGCCCCCGCTCCAGCGCAGCCGGCGGTGCCCGGCAATGGCCGCGTGCGTCCCAATCCTTTTGAGATCGCGCAACGGCAACTTGACCAGGCGGCGGAGATTCTAGAGTTGGAGCCTGCCATCCACGCCCTGCTGCGCGAGCCTATGCGCGAACTCCACGTGACCCTGCCCGTGCGCATGGACGATGGGAAAGTGAAAATATTCAAAGGTTTCCGCGTCCAATACAACGACGCCCGCGGCCCGACGAAAGGCGGCATCCGCTTCCACCCCGAAGAGACGATAGACACGGTGCGCGCCCTGGCCGCCTGGATGACCTGGAAGACCGCGGTGATGGACCTGCCCCTGGGGGGCGCCAAGGGCGGCATCATCTGCGACCCCAAGAGCATGTCTAAAGGGGAACTGGAACGTCTCAGCCGGGCCTATATCCGCCAGGTGGGGCGTATTCTGGGCCTGGAAAAGGATGTGCCCGCGCCCGATGTCTACACGGACGCGCAGATCATGGCCTGGATGGCCGACGAGTTCTCCTTCCTCCAGGGGTACAACGAGTTCGGCGTGATCACCGGCAAGCCGCTGGCCCTGGGCGGTTCACAGGGGCGCAACGATGCCACCGCGCGCGGCGGCATCTATTGCGTGCGCGAGGCCGCCAAGGTGCTGGGGCTGAACCTGAACGGCGCCACCGCCGCCATCCAGGGCTATGGTAACGCTGGCTCCTATGCCCACCAACTGGGGCACGACCTGCTCGGCCTGAAGATCGTGGCGGTCAGCGACTCCAAGGGCGGCATCCTGAACTGGGACGGCCTGGAGTACGAGAAGGTGATGGCCCACAAGAAGGCCACCGGCTCAGTGGTGGGCTTCCCCGGCGCCCAATTCATCACCAATGAGGAATTGCTGGAGCTGCCCGTCACCGTCCTGTTCCCCGCGGCGCTGGAGAACGTCATCACCGAGGAGAACGCACCGCGCATCAAAGCCAAGATCCTGGCCGAACTGGCCAACGGCCCGACGACCCCGGAAGCCGACGAGATCCTCTATCAAAACGGTGTTTACGTCATACCCGACTTCCTGTGCAATGCGGGCGGGGTGACCGTCAGCTACTTTGAGATGGTCCAAAACGCCTACGATTACTACTGGGATTTGGAGACGGTACATGAGCGGCTGGACAAGAAAATGACAGCCGCTTTTCATGCCGTGCACGAGACGGCGCAGAAGTACAAGGTGCATAACCGGCTGGCGGCCTATCTGGTCGCGGTCAGCCGTGTCGCCGAGGCGGTGCGCCTGCGCGGCTGGGCTTAAGCCCAAATAGGGGGTGGGACCATCATGATCGGAGCCCTTCCCAGTGGAAGGGCTCCGCTTTTTTTCCAGCCTTCATCCCCAATCCACCTCTCGCGACGCCAGGCCTCAAGCGCTCCTATTGAAGGCCTGCTACGACTATGATCCTATTCACTTCCAGACCGCTTGGGGGGATAATGAAGCTATGCAAAGGTTGCAGGTATGGATCGTGTGAACCGAGGCATGGCCAGCGCCGTTGGAGCGCCGTTCTATCACCTATCCGCCATGTACGGGAGGGCGCTCAGGAGATTGCATGCCACTACGCGGCGCATCTGGGTTTCGGGTCTGGGCGTTTTCCTCCTGGTTCTCATGGTCATCGCCGGAACCGTCTCCATCCTGACGCCGCCTGCGCGGGAAGATCGCTCCGCCGCTCCTATCTCTTCTACTGCCACACCCACACCGGCTATCACGGCCACACCTACCTCGGCTCAGACGCCTGCTTCCGCCAGGCGCTAACGGCGCGCGCCCTATGCCGACCTGAAGGATACGTGTCAATGTTGGGGCAACCGCCATTATGAGCGCGGAAGCCAGAGGCTATACCCTACACCTGCCATCAACCGTCCCCTCCCCCCTGGCGGGAAGGGTTGGGGTGAGGGGTAACCCACCGGGTCATCTGCCCCAAATCTGATGTACACCCGGCCCAAATTCGCTGTTGACAAGAGCACCATAATGGACTATACTGGGAGCAATTGAATACTTTGACGGCAGAGGTGACCCGCAGCCCGGATGCGAGGGCCGAACGGGGAAAGCCGGTGAAAGTCCGGCGCTGTCCCGCAACTGTAAGTAGGGCGCTGACCCTACAAGCCAGAGAACCCGCCTCTGCCCGGCTCTGAACGCCTTCGCGGAAAGGAGGTGGAGCATGCGGAATGCTTATCAGCCCGGCTAGCCTTCTCCTTGATACGTGAGGGAGAAGGTTTTTTGTTTATACTCACACGCAAACCAGGAGGAGACTCATGAAGCGAACTCTCATACTCGTGCTTATGGCCGGGCTGCTTCTGGCAGGCCTGGCCCAGGTGGGATGGGCCGCGCCAGGCGATGCCTCCGGCCAGGCCCTGCAATGGCTGGCTACCCAACAGAATACCGACGGCGGCTTCTCCAACGGCTTCTCGCCGGAGAGCAACATCGGCGCCACCGCCGACGCCATTATCGCCATCGCCTCGGCGGGCCAGGACGCCAGCACCTGGCAGAAAGGCGGGGCCTCCCCGCTGGATTATCTGGCGGCCCAGGTCAAGGCGGGCAACGTCAAAGGCGCTGGCCTCTTCGCCAAAGTCACCCTGGCGGCGGTCGCCACCGGCCAGGACCCCCACAGCTTCGGCGGCGCCGATCTGATCGCCGCGATCCAGGCCGACTTCAAGAAAGACACAAATATCTATGGGAGCAGCCTGTTTGACCATGCACTGGCGCTGTTGGCGCTGGCTAACGCGGGCCAATCCCTGCCCGACGCGGCGGTGACGGCGCTGGTCAACAGCCAGGCCGAGGACGGCGCCTGGAGCTTCACAGGCGATAAGACGCCCGGCGCAGGCGACACGAATACAACTTCCCTGGCCGTCCAGGCGCTTGTCGCCGCCGACAGGCGCGATCCGGTGGCCAAAGCGCTTGCCTACTTCAAAAAGGTTCAGAACCCCGATGGGGGCTTCACCTACCAGAAGCCCAGCCAGTTCGGCGAGGACACCGACGCCAACTCCACCGCCCTGGTGATCCAGGCGCTGATCGCGGCGGGGGAGAAGCTGGAGGCCTGGGCAGTGGATGGCAAAGACCCGTTGGCGGCGCTCCTGGCGCTGCAGCGGCCCAGCGGCGCCTTCAGCTTCAACGCCAGGCAGGCCGACGAGAACGTGCTGGCCACCCTCCAGGCGCTCCCGGCACTGAATGGCGTCACCTTCGTCCAGATGCGCCAGGTTAAGGCGGCTAAAGCGCCCACAGCGGCGCCAGTCACCCTCCCCACCGCCGGCGGCCAGGCGGCCAGCGCGGATCGCTGGCTGACGGGGGCCGGCGTGGGGCTGGCGCTCGTGGGGGCCGGTGTGGCTTTGCGCCGCCGCGCCAAAGTGAAGGCGTAGAGGCACAACGCGCCGTGTCCCTATCGGCCGGCCTCATGTCTGTACGCCCGTTCGTGTTGCTGGCCCTCTCGGTGGCCCTGTCCCTCCTTCCCCCTTCCTTCGCCGAGGGGAGGGGGAGGGGGGACGATGGCCCGAACCGCGCCGGGTTGGTCGTGCGCTACGGCGATGGCCGCGTGGTCACTGCCTGCGTGAGCTTCTCTGAGCCGGCGATCAGCGGTGAAGAGTTGCTGTACCGCGCCGGGCTGGAGGTGAGCGTCCAGTCCTTCGGTGGCCTGGGCAACGCGGTCTGTGCCATCAACGGGGAGGGCTGCCAGCCGCCGGGGGAGCCTTGCTTTTGCCGCTGCCAGACAATGGGCGAGGCGTGCACCTACTGGGTCTATACCCATCTGGGGGAGGACGGCCAGTGGCGCAGCGCCGGACGCGGCCCCAGCACCACCATGCTCCACAATGGGGACGTGGATGGCTGGACCTGGGGGAGCGAGGCAGCATTACCGGCGCTCACCTTTGCCGACATCTGCGCTGCGCCCGCCACCGCGACGGGGGCACCTCCAACGTTCACCCCCACGCCTCCACCTGTGACGGTGACAACGACCCTGCTGCCCCCTACGCTCACGCTCCTGCCGGCGACGGTTACGCCAACGCCGCAGGCGCCGGGCGGGGCCATGCCCTCATGGGGCGCGTATGCCTCGTTTATCGCGCTGGGGGTGCTCCTGGCCGGGGCACTTGTCTGGCTGGTGCGACGGCAAGGAGGGTCATCTTGAGCCTGCCGTTCACTGCAAAGAACGCCGGGAACACAGAGCGACGGACAACGGGGGCGAATTCACCCTCCGCCCTTCGTCCTTCGTCGGAGCGCGGCCGGCTCCACCCCGGCGCATGGCTGGCCTGGGCGGGGGCAGCAGGAGTTGGGGCGTTGCTTACACGCAACCCCCTGTATCTGACGCTGATCGGGCTGGCAGCGGGCGTGGTCTGGGCGGCGCAGCGCCAGGCCGATAAGACAGCGCTTTTGAATGGGCGCGGCCTGGCGCGGCTGGTGGCTACCGTCCTGGCCTTCTCTACTGCCCTGAACATGCTGTTCAGCCACAGCGGGCGCACGGTGCTGTTCCACCTGCCGTCGGGCCTGCCGTACATCGGCGGGCCGGTGACGCTGGAGGCAGGGGTCTACGGCCTGACGACCGGCCTGGCGATTGTGACCCTGCTTATCGTGGTTATCGTGGTCAATGCCGCCGTAGAGCCTGCCGAGATGCTGCGCTACCTGCCCGGATTCTTGTACTCTGCCGGGCTGGTCGCCACCATTGCGCTGACCTTCGCGCCGCAGACCCGGCGGGCATTGCTGGAGATCCGCGAGGCGCAACAGGTGCGCGGCCATCGCCCGCGCGGCCTGCGCGACCTGCCCCCCCTGGTCGTGCCGCTCATCACCACCGGCCTGGAGAACGCCCTGGGGCTGGCCGAGGCCATGACGGCGCGGGGCTTCGGCCAGACCGCGCTTCAACCCGCGCACGCACTCCGGCTGCGGGTCGGCCTGGCGCTGGCCTCGTTGGGGCTGTTCCTCGGCCTGATGGCCTACGGATTTGGCACGGCGTTGGCGCCGTTTGCGCTGGGCCTGGTCAGCATAAGCGGCGCGGCCCTGGTGGGGCTGTTGTGGTGGGGCGGCCAGGGCGCACGGCGCAGCCGCTACCGCCAGCATCCCTGGCGCCGGGCGGATACGTTCGTCGCCGGCGCCAGCGCCATCTTCCTGGCCATCCTGGCAGTGCTCTATCGGCTTGCCCCGGCCCAACTGGCGTATGACCCCTACCCACGTGCCCTTCTGCCCCCGTTTGCGCCGCCAGTGGGCATCGCCATCGTGCTGCTCACCGCCCCCATCGTGAAGGCAAAGGATAGAAGACGGCAGGGACCGTCGGAGATAAACCATGATTCACTTTGAACACGTCACGTATTGCTACCCTGATATAGAACGAGACGGGGCACACGCGCCTCCGGCGCTGGCCGACCTGAGCCTTCACATCAGTGAAGGCGAGTTGGTGGTGGTCGCCGGTCCCTCCGGATCGGGCAAGAGCACACTCTTGCGCTGCCTCAATGGGCTGGTGCCGCATTTCTACGGCGGCCGTTTCGCCGGGCATGTCCGCGTCGCCGGGCTGGACACCTGCGTCCATGAACCGCGTGACCTGGCCGCCACGGTGGGCTTCGTATTCCAGGACCCGGAAAGCCAGTTCGTCACCGGGCGCGTGGCCGATGAGATCGCCTTCGGGCTGGAGAACTTTAATGTCCCCCCCACGGCCATGCGGCTGCGCGTAGAGGAGGTGCTGGATCAGCTTGGCATTGCTGCGTTGCGCGACCGTCCCGTGCACACGCTTTCCGGCGGGGAGAAACAACGCGTGGCCATCGCCGCAGCGCTGGCACTGCGACCCCGCGTGCTGGCCCTGGATGAACCCACCTCACAACTGGACCCGGAGGCCGCCGAGGAAGTCCTGACCGCGCTCCAGCGCCTCAACGCCGACCTGGGCCTGACGGTTGTGCTGGCCGAGCACCGGCTGGAGCGCGTCGCCCAGTTCGCCGACCGCATGGTCTATCTCCCCGGCCCTGGCCAGGCGGCGCTCATCGGCCCGCCTCGCCAGGTCCTGCGCCATGCCCCCCTCGTCCCCCCCCTGGTGGAACTGGGCCGGCGGCTGGGTTGGGACCCTCTGCCGCTGACCATTAAAGAAGGGCGCGCCTTCCTGTCCGGGCTGCCTGGAGGACGGAGGACGGAGGACGGAAGACGGAAGATAGCCCAGGTCCGGGCTTCAGCCCGGTTCCATCGTCCATCGTCCATCGTCCATCGCCCGTCGTCCGTCGTCCTTCGTCCATTTGCCGTTGAACTGGAAGGCGTGTCCTTTGCCTACAACGGGCATCCGGCATTGCGCGATGTGAGCCTGGCCGTTCAGCCGGGCGAGTTCGTGGCGATCATGGGGCGCAATGGGTCGGGGAAGACGACGCTCCTCAAGCATATCATCGGCCTGTTGCGGCCCGACCGGGGGCGGGTGCGCGTCATGGGGCAAGACACGCAGGCGCTCTCGGTGGCCGACATCGCCCGGCAGGTGGGCTACGTGCCCCAGAACCCCGGCCTGCTCCTGTTCGCCGATTCGCTCCGGGACGAGTTGCGGTTCACGCTGGCCAATCATGGGCTGAGCCTGGCGACCGCACCTATCGGGCCGGAGGCGCTGTTGGAACGGCTGGGCCTGGCCGGGCTGGCGGATACCTACCCGCGCGATCTGAGCGTGGGGCAGCGGCAGCGGGCAGCCCTGGCGGCCATCCTGATCACCCGCCCGGCGGTCATCCTGCTGGACGAACCCACACGGGGTCTGGATTATGCCGCGAAAGCAGAACTGGTCGCCCTGCTCAAGGGCTGGCAGGCCGAGGGCTGCACCATCCTCATGGCCACCCACGACGTGGAGTTGGTAGCGCGGGCGGCTGACCGCGTCGTCCTGTTGAGCGAGGGCCAGGTGGTCGCCGATGGCCCGGCCCGGACAGTCCTGACCGATTCGCTCAGCTTTGCGCCCCAGCTTGGAAAGCTGTTCGGCGACCCGGCACTGCTGACAGTGGAAGATGTCCTGGCTGCGAGCTAAACGACGGATGACGGAGGACGGAGGACGGACGGCTTTCATCCCCCGTCTTCTGTCCGCCGTCACCTTTGCCTTGACCAACCTGATCGGCCTTGTCGCCTACCTGTACCCCTTCTGGCTGCCCGTGCGCCTGGCGGGGGGCGAAACCAGCGGGCACGCCGGGGACGCTCTGCTCGTGTTCGGGCTGCTGGTGAGCCTGTGCCTGCTGGTGCTCCTGGCTGAGATGACAGGCGGGGCAGTCAACACCAAAGTGATCGCCGTGCTGGGCGTGCTCACCGCCGTCAACGCAGTGGCCCGGCTGGCCGACAACATCGTGCAGTTGCCGGGGGGCTTCTCGCCCATCTTCCTGCTGATCATCCTGGTGGGGTACGCCTATGGTGCCCGGCTGGGCTTCCTGCTAGGGGTCTTCACCATGATGGTATCCGCCTTCCTGCTCGCTGGCGTAGGCCCCTGGCTGCCCTACCAGATGTTCGCCGCCGGCTGGGTGGGGCTGACGGCGGGCGGGTTAGGGCGGCTGGGGCTGAGGGGGAAAGCGGAGATAGCCGCACTCACGGTTTTCGGCCTGATCTGGGGCTTCCTCTACGGGGCGATCACCAACGTGTACTTCTGGCCGTTCGTGATCGCCGAGGGGGGGAGTTGGGAGCCGGGGCTGGACCTGGGCGAGACGCTGCGGCGCTATGCCGGGTTCTACCTGGCCACGTCATTGTGGTGGGATGCGATGGCCGCAGTGGGCAACGTCGCCCTGATCATTGCCCTGGGCAGGCCGCTTTTGAGCGCGCTGCGCCGCTTCCGGCGACGCTTCCAGTTTGAGATCGCGCCGGAACTGGTGGAGGTCTGATGGAAAAGGTTCTGTTGTCATGGAGCGGCGGCAAAGACAGCGCCATGACCCTGTACGCACTGCGCAGGGCGGGGGAGTATGAGATCGCTGCGCTACTGACCACGATCACAGAAGGATACGACCGCATCAGTATGCACGGCGTCCGCAGGGTCTTGCTTGAGCAACAGGCGGCGTCGCTGGGCCTGCCCTTGCATGAGGCAATTATTCCCCCCGGCTGTACCAACGCACAATATGAAGCCACCATGCGCGCTGTGCTCACCCACTACCAGGCCCAGGGGGTGACCGCTTGCGCCTTCGGCGACCTGTTCTTGCAGGACATCCGCGCCTACCGCGAGCGCAACCTCGCCGCCATCGGTATGAAGGCGCTCTTCCCCGTGTGGGGGCAGGACACCACTGAGTTCATCCGCAGCTTCATTGCCCTGGGCTTTAAGGCGGTGGTCACCTGCGTGGACCCCAAAGCCCTTCCGCCCACGTTCCCCGGGCGGGTGATTGACGAGCGCTTCCTGCGCGACCTGCCCCCCGGCGTGGACCCGTGCGGCGAGAACGGCGAGTTCCATTCGTTCGTCTATGCCGGGCCGATCTTCAAAGAGGAAGTGAAAGTCACTGTGGGCCAGGTCGTGCTCCGGGACGGCTTTTATTTCTGTGACCTGTTGCCGGAGGAGGAGAACCCATGAAGAATATACGCATTGTCTCGCTGATCCCCAGCAGCACCGAGATCGTGTGTGCGCTGGGCTTTGAGGCGTACCTGGTGGGGCGGTCGCACGAATGCGATTTCCCCCCGTCGGTGCGGCGGCTCCCGGTCTGCACCGAGCCGAAATTCCACCCCACAGGCACGAGCGAGGAGATTGACCAGCAGGTCAGGCGTATTCTGCACCAGGCCCTGTCCGTCTACCGGGTGCACGAGGAGCGGCTACGCCAGCTTCAACCGGACGTCATCATCACACAGACGCAATGCGAGGTCTGCGCGGTCAGCCTGCGCGATGTGGAGCAGGCCGTGTGCGACTGGCTGGACGCCCGCGTCCAGATCGTCTCTCTGGAGCCTAACGCGCTCGCCGACGTCTGGGCGGACATGGGCCGCGTAGCCGAGGCGCTGGGCACGCCGGAACGGGGGCTGGAACTCGTCAGGGGGCTGAAGCAACGCATGGCGGCTATCGCCGAGCGCGCCCGCGCCCTGCCGCAGAAGCCCACCGTCGCCTGTATTGAGTGGATCCACCCGCTGATGGCCGCCGGAAACTGGATGCCGGAACTGGTGGAGATGGCCGGGGGCATCAACCTGTTCGGCGTTGCCGGCCAGCATTCCCCCTGGCTAGCCTGGGAAGAGCTGCGGGACAGAGACCCCGATGTCATCCTGGTGATCCCCTGTGGCTTTGACATCCCCCGCTCGCGCCTGGAGATGCCCGTGCTAATGCGCCAGCCCGGTTGGGCCGATCTCAAAGCCGTGCGCAGCGGACGGGTCTATCTGGCGGACGGCAACCAATACTTCAACCGGCCTGGGCCACGCCTGGCCGACTCCCTGGAGATCCTGGCGGAGATTCTCCACCCCCAGGTGTTTCGCTTTGGGCATAAGGGGAGCGGCTGGCAGCCTTTATCGCCCGCTAGCGCCGCAGAAAGCGACTGAGGGCGTGGTCCACGACCAGGAAGATGAGGATGGCGACGCCGATAGAGATGCCGACCAGCGCCGGGAGCGAGACGGGGATGACGACGAGGAAGCGGACACGGCTCCAGATGGCCCAGAAGACCAGGAGCAGCACGGCGAGAAAGAGCAGGCTGCGGTATGACTTCACCATGGCCCCCTCATCCCGCGCCCGGTAAAAGCGCACGCACCACCAGCACGATGAACAGGATCAGCAGGGCCAGGCAGCCCAGATTAAAGATCGTCTGCGCCAGGCGCAGCACAAAGCGCAAGGCGATCCAGGCAACCAGCAGCCCCACGCCGATGATTATGGCTTGCTCCAGGCTAATCTCGGGCAGACTCGGCATCAATCAGGCTCCCCCGTTTCCTTGATTCTTTGATCATCCATTGGGGCGTTAACGCCCAGGCTCACATATCAAGACGGATTGTAGGCCCGATCCTGGGCGGTGTCAACGGCAAGGCTGTCTTAGGGTGTATTTCACATTGGGGGCCGCCCTGCGGTTGACTGCCAGCAGGCGTCCCGTGAGGGAAACCGCGCCTGACAGGCCGGGGGCCGGGCGCCCCCCGACATGGGATGGGCAAGGCGGGATAGAATAGTAGGGCGGCTTTCCATAGCCGCCAAAAGCGGCAGCCGTATCCCGAAGTGCGGCAGGTATAGAAACCTGCCCTACACCTGGAGAGATGAGCGCACCGGGCCTGTAGGGCGGCTTTCCATAGCCGCCAAAGAGCGGCAGGTATAGAAACCTGCCCTACACCGGGGAGGGAAACCCCCGCCTACTCAGTGTCATCGCCTCGCCCGCCGGCCGCTGTGCCAGCCGCTTCTCCAAGGCGGCCTGCGCGTCTTGTACTATCCTCGTCTTCAGTTCCTGCTGTGCCACGTCCATGCTCTGCTCTCTCCTGTTCTCGTTGTTCTCGTCGTGGCCAGTGCACCACATCTGCCCTGAATATGGAATACACCCCTCCAGTTGGGTGCATTTCAATTTTGGGGCAACTGTCAGCGGTCACCCCCTCTCTGCCCCTCCCCCATCCAGGGGGAGGGAATAGGCGTAACCCCCTCCCCCCTTGCGGGGGAGGGTTGGGGTGGGGGGCAGGGGCGCATAGCCGTCTGCCCCCAATTTAACATGCCACTCGGTTCAGCCGAAGGGCGAGGCGAAATAGACCTCGCAAGTCTCCCAGACCTGCGAGGTCTGCGCGCCCTGGCCCTAAACACTCGCTTGAGGATACTCTAGGGGTTAGGAGGCGCAGGCTCGCCTGTGCCCACTTTGAAGACGGCCTGCCAGGGTTCGTAGCGCGTGAATACGGTGTCTTCGTAGAGGACCTCGCCGTTGCGCGTCACCACGCGCTTGACGGTCACATCGGCGCCATCCACCGCCCAATCCACCTGCTTGACCGTGCCCTTCGGCAGCGTGGGGTCTTCTTCGTAAATATCTGGCCCATGCGGGACAACGTTGGTGATGACCGGCGGCTCCACCCTGACCTGCCGCCCATCCGAGGTGCTGTAGAACTTGTAGGTGAGTGTCCCGGCCTTCTCATCCACCACCGTTGTGATCAGCAGGTAATAGGGCCGGTCGTTCTTGAACTTGAAATCCACCAGCGGCGCATACACGGTGGCGTCCAGGCCGGGGCCAAACCCCCGCTCATACCAGCTCACGCGGTAGGCGTGGGGATAACGTTCCAGGATTGGGTAGCCGCCGAAGAAGGCGGCGCGGAAGGCGGTGGTGGAGACCTGGCAGACGCCCCCGCCCACCCCCTGGATCGTGCGCCCATTGTAGATGATCAGCGCCTCGGCAAAGCCCGTATCCAGGCTGACATCGCCCAGGTACTCATTGAACGAGAAGACCCCGCCCGGCGGGATCACCACGCCATCAAAGCGCGCCGCTGCAACCTTGATATTGGTGATGCGCTCCTTGGGCGACCCCTTGAAGTAGGTCGTGCCCTCGGCAACGAGTTCCGTGATGCCCAATTCAGCAGCGCTCTTATTGTCCGGCACCTGGGGCGGGATGCGCTGGAAGACCAGCGGGATGCGCCGGTCGTCGCTGGCGGCATGTTCCAGGATACGGGCGACCGTGGCCTCCACATCCAGCGAGCGCCCCTCCCGGCTGGGCTGTAGCACGGTCAGTTGGCCGGTGTTCTCATCAAAGCGGAGGCGGGCGTCCTGTGGCTCAATCTGGACCGTCGCGGTGATGGGTTCCACCCAGGCGCGCAATTTGGCCTCATCCAGGCCCACCTCCAGCCGCGGCCCGTTCTGATCCTCCACGCGGCGCACGACCGCCATACCGATGAGGACCTGCGGGGAGAGCACCCAGGGGCCGGGCGGCTCCTCCCCCGCCTGGTCGTCCACATACAACTCAAGCGGGCGGCTCACTAGGCGCTGGCCCTGTGCTGCCGCATCGCTGGCATCCGCGATGGCCGGTGGCGTCTCATGGATGACCAGGGGGATCTCGCCGCCGCGCAGATGGACCAGCGCGTCCAGAATGCGGTTGAGGGTGGCGGGCACATCCAGTTCGCGCCCCACCTGGCTCGGTATGGCCTGGATGCCGCTCTCAGGCGAGATAACAATAGCGGCATCGCGCACGGGCTGATCCACGTCTGACTTGATGCGAGCCAGGACCCCCTGGGCGCGTCCGGGGTCAAGGATGGCGACCGGCGAGACCTCCTTGCCCCCGTACCAGGTCTGAGCCTGCACCAGCAGGTTGTTCAGCAGCCCGCTCTCGCGGCCCACCGCGTAGGCCGCCGCCACCGTCGCGGATGCATCCAGCCGCAGGCCCAGCTCCTCCGGCGTCGCCGTCCAGGTGCGCTCGCCGTCGCGCAGGGTGATACGCGCGTTTTGAGAAGGGAGGAGAGAGGCAATCGCCTGCATAGCCTGCGCCTGGGTCATGCCGCCGACGTCCACCTGCCACACGCGCACGCCCGGATAGATGCGCCCCCGGTAATCGCGCTGCACCAAGCCGACCGCCAGGATAAAGGTCAGGACAACGATCAGGGTGAGGACAGCGGTGGCCAGCAAGAACTGGAGCAGCGCCCAGGCCCATACGGACCCAGGGCGCGCCCTGGCCGGGGCTGCTGTCCATTCGTGCGTAGTCATCGCCTTTTACCTTATTTTACTGCTGAGCCGCCGGGCGAGGCAGTGTCAACTCCGGCCCTTGTTAGGTAGGCTTTCCCTTACTGGCCAGAACTCTCCGCTTCAATGATCTCCTTGATCGCCCGTTGGAGCATAGGTATCTTGTTTGTCACAACATCCCAGACGATGTCGTAATCTATTCCGAAGTAGCCGTGTATCAATCGGTCACGCATGCCAGCTATAGATCGCCACTCCAGTACTCAGTCTCGTCCAAAATATGGCGCAAGTATTTAAGCGCCGAGGGGGACATATTCAATCTCCCGCAGGATATAGGGACCAATGTAAGGACTGAGAGCCTCAGGTGTGACCAATTCAACCCGCCGGCCGAATAACTCTTCTAGAAACAAGGCAACGCGCATAAAGTTGTCAAAAGTCTTTTGACCAGGTTCAAACTCTACCAGGATATCTATGTCGCTGTCGCTATCCTGTTGTCGGCGTACAAAGGAGCCAAACAGGCCCAGCCTTCTGACACCCAGATTCCTAATCTGGCTTTGATGCGCTTGGATAAGGGATAGGATGTGCTCTTTCGTTTGCACACTCATTACGAATACCTGTCTTGATGCCATAACGTTTCAATTTATTATAGCGATTTCTGGTCGCCATCATACTATAGAACCCCGTTCTGCCGCAAGGCCACGCCAGCATGTCAGCCTTAAACTTCCCAACGAGATTCAGGATTTTACTTTAAGGACGCGGAATGGGCTATTCGGGTTCCAGCCGCCTGATCCCCGCCACCTGGTCAAGCCCCCGATCATAGCTGATCAACTTGGCTATTCCCTGGCGTTCCATATGGGCCACGATGAGGGCATCCTCAAAGTCAAGCGGGTAGCTGGTGAGGAAGGTTGTACACAGCCTTGGAGGAAAGCACATACACGACTTCAGCGATCACGG
Source organism: Anaerolineae bacterium (assembly GCA_034432795.1). Classification (GTDB taxonomy): domain Bacteria; phylum Chloroflexota; class Anaerolineae; order DSLN01; family DSLN01; genus DAOUBF01. The sequence goes on along the minus strand of DAOUBF010000078.1, from coordinate 127,681 downwards.
CCTCTGAAGTGGTCAGGAGGACTTCTCTGCGCCGGGCTTTTTGGAAGAGCGCCAGGCACGCTGCCGCTTTGTCCGGGTCTATCATGAAGGCTGTAAGTTGTCCAACCCTCTACGAGAGGGGGTGTATATCAGATTTGGGGCAGATGACCCGGTGGGTTACCCCCCACCCCCACCCTCCCCCGCCAGGGGGGAGGGAGTGAGTTCCCTCCCCCTGGATGGGGGAGGGGCAGGGAGGGGGTGACCGCTGACAGTTGCCCCAAAATTGAAATGCACCCCGAGAAGGGATACAGTGTGGCGTGAACGGGCCACACCCTGAACTGCTGAGAGTAGCGTGTTCCGTTCCCTTAGTGCAGGATCTTGCTGAGGAACTCCTGGGTGCGGCGGTGCTTGGGCGCGGTGAATAGCTCCTGGGGCGTGGTCTCCTCAATAATCTGACCCTGATCCATGAACACGATGCGCTTGGCCGCGGCCTTGGCGAAGCCCATCTCGTGGGAGACGACCAGCATGGTCATGCCTTCCATGGCCAGGGCCAGCATGACATCCAGGACCTCCTTGATCATCTCCGGGTCCAGCGCCGAGGTCGGCTCGTCAAACAGCATGATCTTGGGGTTCATCGCCAGGGCGCGGGCGATGGCCACGCGTTGCTGCTGCCCGCCGGAGAGCTGCGCAGGATAGGCGTCGGCCTTCTCTGGAATGCCCACCTTCTCCAGCAACTCCCGCGCAATGCGCTCGGCCTCCTCCTTTGACCGCTTGCGCACCACGCGCTGGGCCAGGGTGATGTTCTCCAGCGCGGTCAGGTGGGGGAATAGATTGAACTGCTGGAAGACCATGCCCACCTCGGCGCGCACTTTGTTGATGTCTTGGGCCTTCTCTAAATGGATGCCATCTACAATGATGTGCCCGCCGTCAATCCGTTCCAGGGCGTTGACACAGCGTAACAGTGTGCTCTTGCCCGACCCCGACGGGCCGATAATCACCACCACCTCGCCTTTGTACACGTCCAGCGAGACACCGCGCAGGGCGTGCACCTTGCCGAAATGCTTGTGCACCTCCCGAATCTGAATAATGGGTTCACCGTTCATCCGACCTCTCCTCACCCGCGCTTTCACTTCTCACATCCGCACCGGAACCCATCTCCTGTCCTGCTGCGCGGGTGACCCCAGGGTGAGCCTGGACGCCTGCGGGCTGCTCTTCAATTATACGCCGCGCCCGCAGGTTGGCCACCAGGCGCGCCAGGCCCCATCCCGCCAACGCCACCAGCGGCATGAGCAGTGCCAGCGGCAGGCCGAAGGGCGCCTGGATGGGCAGGTACATGGCGCCAAGCTGGATCAGGTCCACATAATACTTGAACCCCAGCCGCAGATCGGGCAGCGTCCAGGAGAAGCTCACCCCCCACTGCCAGTAAAAGGTCAGGATTTGCAGCACGAGCGCGTAACCGATCAGGAAGAGCGTGTCCATGCCCAGGGCGGCGGTCGTGCCCGCCGGGCGCTTACGGGCCAGGGCGCCCACAGCCAGCGCCGCCAGGAGCATAAACACCGCCGCCTGGATCACCCGCCCCTCTATAAATGGCACGATGTCGGCCTCGGTGTTGAAGGCGGTCAGTGACCACCTGTAGCCCAGGATAAGGAAGTACCAGAAGTTGAACAGGATGAAATAGAGTGCCGCGCCCGCCAGCGGCAGCAGCCAGTCGCGGCTGGGGCGACGGAAGACGAAATAGGCCAGCGGCAGCAGGGCCAGCAGGACCGCCAGGGGCAGGCGGCCCTGGCGTTCGCTCGCCAGCCGACGCTCGCGCACGTTCGCTGCGGCGGTTTCCAACTCGCGCACGTAGTCATCCAGCGCCTGCGCGTCGCCCGACTCAATGCGCGCCTGGTAGCGGGCGCGGACCGCCTGAGCGAAGGGGCCGCCCAGGTCGCGCCCCTGGCTCACCGTCTGATAGTAAGTATCATAGAATGTCGCCAGTTGGATCGCCGCTGCCTGACCGATCAGGCCCTTCTGCGCCGGGTCGGCCTGGAGCAGGCCGAGTAAGGGCTTACCCTGGCTGAAGGCGGGCATGGGCAGGCCGAGCAGCGCCGCGACGGTGGGGGCGATGTCGGCCTGGCGCGCCTGCGGATACGCCCCCGGCTGAATCCCCCGCCCCACGAACACCAGGGGCACTGTCTTGACCTCCGGCTCCCAGCCGCCATGGCCGCCCCGCCCGATGTGGCCGTGATCGGCGGTGATCACAAGCGCGTCCTGGCTCAGGTCAAGCGCCGTAGCCAACTGGGTGATCAGCCCATCCACGTGGGCCGCCGTCTCACGTGCCTCCCGCCCGACGCCGTAGCCATGGCTGACATGGTCCACGCCCGGAAAGTGAACCAGGAGCAGATCGGGCCTGGGGCTGCCGTCCGCGCCCTGCAGGAGCGCCAGCGCCCGGCGCAACGCCTCCGCATCGGCGGCCTGCGCGCCGGCCACATCCCGGTAGTCGGCAGGCTCCTGAATGGCCTCGGCCACGTCCAGCCAGTCGCGATACAGCATCCGCCAACCCTCGGCGCCGACCACGGCGGTCTTCAGGCCCTTGCTGCGTGCCTCCTGAAACAGGTTGTCCAGTTTGACCGTGCCGCTGTAGTAATTGGTGACGACGCCGCTCACTTCCTGCCAGGCGCCGGAGCCGATCACGGTCCAGCCGGGGTAGGAGAGCGAGGGTTCGCCGGTCACCGCAGTCAGGTCGGCGCCGCGCTCGCGCAGTGTGTTCAGGCCGGGCATGTCCTGGCGCGAGGTGTCCTGGCGCAATCCATCCACGACGACGATCACCACGCGCCCCGGCACCAGGCGCGGCCCGGCGGGGCCAGGGGCTAGGGGCGCCAGATAGGGGCTTTTGTAGTCGTAGGCAACGGAGCGAAAGCTCCGCTCAATCAGCGGCATCACCAGGGGATCGCCGGTGAGCACGAAGAACGCTACCAGCGAGAGGATCAGGCCCACGAGGATCCAGATCAGCCATCGTGGCAGGCTGCGCAATCGGCTCACTTTACTCCACCTTTCTATATCCTGCCCCTCACTTCACAATGGCAAAGCGGCGCTCAATATAGCGCACCACGAACGAGAGGAGCAGCGTCAGGATCAGATAGACCAGCGCGGCGGTCGTCCACACAGGCAGCCCCAGGAAGGTGCGCGCTGCATACTGGCGTGTGAGCATGGTCAATTCGGTCACGCCGATGGCGTAGACCAGCGAGGTGTCTTTGAGCATGGCGACGAAGTCGTTGCCCAGGGGCGGCAGGACAATGCGGATAGCCTGTGGCAGGATGACGTAGCGCATCGCCTGGGCATAGCCCATCCCCAGGCTGCGGGCGGCCTCCATCTGGCCGCGTGGGATGGATTGGATGCCGGCGCGAAAGATCTCGGCCAGATACGCGCCGTAGCCGAAGGCCAGCGCCAGGACCGCACGGGTAAAGTCGCTGGTGTCAACGCCAAGGTAATCGCGGAACAGGGGGGCGATGACGAAGTTGAAGTAAAACACCCATACCAGCAGGGGCACGCCCCGCGCCACCTCCACATAGAGCGTGGACATGGTGTAACCGTTCGTCAGAACCGGCCAGGCGACGAGAAAGAAGGCTACCGCGATGACCAGCAGGCGCAGGAAGCCAAGCTGGCTCAAGGGAGTTAACGCGGTGATCGTCCCCCCTGAGAGGGGGATCAGCGCTGCCAGGGCCACCGCCAGCCCCAGACGCAAGGGCCAGCGGCGCAGGAAATCCGGCTGCGACTTAGACACGCGCGCCAGGCCCGCGATCAGCCCGATCACGGTGGCTACCGCGAAGGCCGTCACCGTTAGCCGTAGCGTCATCCCGATGCCGCTGGCGATGAATTCAAGGATATTGCTATAGGTCTCGGAGGTCAGGACCTGGTAAAAGACAATGATGCCCAGGATGAGCAGGACCAGGATCCACCAGGGCACCTGCTCGGCGGTGGGGAGGGGGAAGGCACGGCCCCGGGCCTGCGCCCATTGGCGGGCCGTCGTTGCCAGGGTCGGCGTTGAACTGGAAGCCGAACTGCTCATGTGCATCCCCGCTGGGGGGCGGCAGACGGCGGGCCAGCCCTGCCGTCTGCCGCCATCCCTCTCAAGCTATCCGGTGGCCTAGCAAGATGGGCGCGTCTCCGGCTTCGTCCACCACTTTTCGCAGAACTTCTTCATGGTGCCATCGGCCTTGATCGCCGCCAGCGCCGCATTGATCGCCTTAACCACATCCTCCTGGCCCTTGCGCACCGCGATGCCCAGCCATTCGCTGGTGAACGGCTCACCGGCGATCTTCATCTTGCCGGGGTTGGTGTCCATGTAGCCATAGGCCGCCAGGCTGTCAATGACCACCGCATCCACATCCTTGTTGATCAGCGCCTGGACGGCCAGGTCAAAGGTGTCAAAGGTTTTGATCTTGGTGTCATCTTTCACGATCTCGCGGGCAGTCGCCTCGTTGGTTGTGCCGAGCTGCACACCGACTATATACTGCTTGGACTCCAGGTCGCTCTTGCCTGTGATGCGCGTCTCGTCGGCGCGCACCAGGACCACCTGCCCATATTGCAGGTAGCCGTCGCTGAAGTCCATGGTCTTCTTGCGCTCGTCGGTGATGGTGATGCCCGACAGGCCGATGTCCAGATCGCCCTGCTGCAGGCCGATGAAGATGGCGTCAAAGCCACTGACCTTGTAGTTGGGCTTGCAGTTGACCCGCTTACAGATCTCGTTGAACAGGTCAATGTCAAAGCCCTGCAGGTTCTGGTTCTGGTCCACCGTTTCAAAGGGCGGATAGGTGGGGTCGGTGCCGACGCGCAATTCGCGGCCCTGGAGATCGGGGAGACCGGCCGGCGGCGCTGTGGCTGCGGGCTGGGTCGGGGCCGGCGCCGCCGTCGGCCCACAGGCGCTCACCACCAGGGCCAAGATGGTGAGCCAGATGAAGATAGATATGTGTTTCATGATTCTCCTCCTTTTCCCTTATGTTTATGGATTAAGTTCGTGAACGCTGGCGCCATTGGGATAAGAGCGCGCAGAAACCGCCTCCTCCCTGGACAGTTATAGCCGAAGCTGGAGCGGCCCCCAGGCGTCCTGAAGGGGAGTATATTGCAGACGCTATGGACTGTCAACTTACAACGCGCCCGCGCACCTCCTTCTGGGTGGGGGCACCGCGAGTTTAGCGGGCGGGCAGGCTGCGCAAATAGAGGTAAATGGCCCGCAGGTCATCCGCGTTCATCTGCGCGTAGCGGGGCATGGCCGGATCCAACAGGCGGCCCTGCGGCGCCACCCCTTCACGCAACGCCCGCAGGAAGTCCTCTTCGCTCCAGGCGCCGATCCCCTGCTCAGGGTCGGCCGTGATATTCGGCGCGTAGCGCGATGGCCCGCCGCCGGGCACAGGGATGGGGAACAGGCTGCCGGTGAACGGCTGCTCCCAGAGGGGCTGCCAGGTCTGGGGGTCGCGGGGGGTGTGGCAGGCGCTGCACAGGGCCACGTGATTGGCCAGGTAGCTGCCGTATTCCACCGTTGGGCCGGGTGGCGGGGCAATTGTGCCGCTGATCGGCGCAGCCGGTCGGATGACCTCAAAGGCGATCAGCCCGCGGGCCGCCAGCGAGAGCTGGCGCGGTGGGACGCTATTGCGCACGGGGGGACGGCTGCGCAGATAGGCCACAATCGCCAGCGCGTCCTCATCCGACAGGCCATGCAGGTCCTGATAGGGCATGATAGGGAAGAGCATGTGCCCATCGCGGCTGACCCCCTCCCGCAGGGCGCGGACGATCTGGCCATCGGTCCAGCGGCCGATACCGGTATCAGGATCGGGGGTGATGTTGGCGGCGTAATACGTCCCCAGCCCCAGGGGGAGAAGGCCGAACCCCGGCCCCAGGCCGCTCAGGGCCAGGGCGCGACCGCCGGAGAGCGGCGCGTTCTCGTTCGGCTCGCCTGCCTCCGGCGCACTGTGACAGCGCCAGCACTGGGCGACCGATTTAACCAGGTACTCACCCCGGCTGAGCACCTGGGCGTTGTTGGACGCGGCCAGTTCGGGCGCGGGCCTGCTGTCGCTGGGGTTGGAACGCACCTGGATGGTGATCAGGAGGGCGAAGGCAGCGATGATCAGCAAAACGAGCAGGTAGGCCACCAGCCGCCCCAGGCAGTTTGCCATCTGTTGCGCTATGCCCGGCCTGCGCCGACGACGTGATGTGGTAATCTCTGCCTCTCTATACCCCGTGAAGTGGATAATGCCCGTCTCATTGTAGCAGAACCTGACCAAAATACCATTGTCTCACCTCCTCAGCCCGCAGTAGAGTAGCTATAGGGGTGCAGCGTCGCTGCGTCTCTACCTGGAACAAAGGCTGCGCCGAGAGCGTCGGGTTGATGGAGAGGGGAAAGCAGCATGATGTGGGTCCGGCTGGTGCTGGCGATTCACCTGGCCGTCCTGGGTGTGACGCGCGCCGTTGCCTTGCGCCTGGCGAAGCGCCATGCGGCCTGCCCGCCCGCACAACCCGCCTCCTCTGAGAGCCTGCCCAAACTCTCGGCCTATTTTGAAGTCCTCCTGACGACCCTCTACGCGATCAACCCCGTCTCGTTGCCCGACGCGCTGCTCCTGGCGTTCCCTTGGGCCGACCTATGGCGTGCCCTGGGCGCGGCTGTGCTTCTGGCGGGGTCTGCGCTGTTCCTGTGGGCGCATCGCGCCCTGGGGCCATTCTGGATGGATGGCCTGGAGGGGCGGCAGGGACGCCATCTGGTGCGCACCGGCCCATACGCCTGGGTGCGCCACCCTATGTACGTGGCCCTGTTGCTCTGCGACATCGGCGCGCTGCTCGTGATCCAGAACGCGGTCTTGCTGGTGCCCCTGGGCCTCTGGCTGACCACGCCGGGACGGGCGCGGCGCGAGGAGGCGCGGCTGGTGCGCCTGTTCGGTCAGGAGTATGAAGCCTACCGGCAAATGACGGGGATGTTCGCGCCCCGGCTGTTACAGAATCCCCACCTGGCTATGGTCGCCCAGCGTAAACTTGTAGGCTTTCGGCTTGATCGGGGAACGCCTGAGGACGACATGGCGACCGATCAGGCTGTCCTCAATGCGGTGCGGGATGTCAATGATCTGGCTGTGCTCCAGGACAATGGAGTGCTCAATCTCGCTGTCCTGGATCAGGCAGTGATGGTAAATGGAGGTAAAGGGGCCAATATATGAGTTGACGATGCGCGTGTCCTCGCCGATGATGGCCGGGCCGCGCACCCGGCTGTTGATGATCTCGGCCCCCTTCTCCACCGTGACCTTGCCCTCAAGCTGCGAGTCCTTATCTACGTAGCCCTCAATCCTCGGCTCCAGTTCGTCCAGCACCTTGCTATTGGCCTCAATCATGTCGCCGGGCTTGCCGGTGTCAATCCACCAGCCCTCGTGGATGTAGGGGTGCACCCGATAGCCTTTATCAATCAGGTATTGAATGGCGTCGGTGATCTCCAATTCGCCCCGGCGCGAGGGCCGGATGGCATTGACCGCCTCAAAGATATGGTGGTCAAACATGTAGATGCCCACCAACGCCAGGTCGGAGGGCGGCGTTTGCGGCTTTTCAATCAGCCGGACAACGCGACCGTTCTCCAGCACGGCCACGCCGTAGTGTTGGGGTTCGGGCACGCGCGTGAGCACAATCTGAGCGTTGTAGTCACTGGTGGCGAACTCGCGCAGGAGCGGCGCGATCCCGCCCTGGATGACATTATCGCCCAGGAACATAATGAAGCGCTCCTCGCCCAGGTAGTCCTGTGAGATTTTGACGGCGTGGGCCAGGCCCAGCGGTGCGGGCTGCTGGATATAGGTGATCTTCGCGCCCCAGCGCGAGCCGTCGCCGACGGCGGCCTTGATCTCTGGCGCGGTGTCGCCGGTGACGATGCCGATATCTGTGATCCCGGCCTCCACCAGGGTGTCCAGGACGCGGAACAGGACCGGGCGGTTGGCGACAGGGATGAGTTGTTTGGCGCTGGTGTAGGTCAGGGGCTGCAAGCGGGTGCCCTTGCCACCGCTGAGGACAAGCCCCTTCATCGGTAATAGCCTCCCAGTGCGCTGTCCAGAGGTGCGTTGTTGAGGACGGCGCCGATCAGGCGGATACCGGCCCGGTCCAGCAGGGCGCGGGCACGCTGCACATGCTCGCGGCGGGTGCGTCCGGCGCTGACCACCAGGAGCACGGCGTCCACCTTGGAGGCCAGCACCGCCGCATCGGTCACAGCAATGACCGGCGGGGCATCAAACAGGACCATCTCGGCCTGCTCCTTGAGCGCGGCGATGACCTCGTCCATGCGATTGGAGCCGAGCAGTTCGGCGGGGTTGGGAGGGAGCGGCCCGCTGGGCAACAGCCACAGGTTGTCCACGCCGGTGGCCACCAGCGGTGGCTGGGCCAGGGCGCCGGCCTCCACCATCATCGTGGTCAGGCCCTGGGCGTTGGAGACGCCAAAGATCTCGTGGAGCGAGGGGCGGCGCAGGTCGCAGTCGGCCAGGATGGTGCGCCGCCCGCCCTGAGCGATAGTCACGGCCAGGTTCGCCAGCGTGGTGCTCTTGCCCTCCTCCGGCGCCGCCGACGTGACCACCAGCGTGCGGATGGGCCGGTCCAGGCTGGAGAAGTACAGGTTGGTGCGCAACGTCCGGTAGGCCTCGGCGACCGGCGAGCGCGGGTCGGTGAGCGTGATCAGGCCGTCTTTGGTCGGGGTCATTGTGGTCTCGTTCTCGTGCGCTGGGTGGCCCGCCCGGTGCCGTCCACTGTGACGGTGGGGATAGCCCCCAGCACCGTCAGGCCGGCGAAGCGCTCCATGTCCTCTGGGGTGCGCACGATACCGCTCTCAATCCATTCCAGCCCGAAAACGACCAGGACGCCGACAAGCGCGCCCAGGATGAGGCCGGCCAGTGTGTTGATCTTGGTCTGCGGGCTATACAGGGTGGCCTTGGGCGGCTCAATGATGTTGGCGTCCACCCAGTCCCGCTTCTCCAGCAACTTCTGATTCTCGGCGCGGCGCCACTCCACCGTCAGTTGCGCCCAGGTCTCGGCGATACGGTCGGCCAGTTCCGGGCTGTAATCCTTGACTTCAATCTGCAAGGTAAAGCGCGTCTCATCGGGGTCAATCGTCACCCGCGACTTCAGGTCCTCTGGGGTGACGTCAAGCTGAAGGCGATCGATCACCTGTTGCGCCCAGGGCAGGCTATACATATTGGCGGCGTAATTGCGCAACAGCGCCTTCGCTGCCTGCGATGTGCCCCAGTCAGGACGGGTGTTGATGCTGAGCAGGATGGTGGACTTATACACGGGTGTTTGCATCTCGCTGAAGCCGAAGGCGGCAGCAGCGGTCAGGATGGCGATCAACAAGGCGATCCAGCCCCGCTGTCGCAAGATGCGCAGGGTATCCCGTAAGGACATGGTAGCCTCCTGATACGGAGAGCTATTTTACCACGAGCTGGGAGAGAGCACAACGTCAAAGCGCGTCCGAACTCCGGTCTAGCAGCGCTGGAGCGTGGCGTTATCAAAGACTGCGCCGGTAGAGTCTATCGCCTCAATCTGTGCCTGGCAGCCGCTCAGCGTTACGCGGGTGAAGTGATGCACGGCGCGGCTGAAGGCCGTGAACCAGTTTGCCCCCACCGGATACAGGGTCGCGCCCCCGCCGCCGGTGACAAGATAGACGATGCCCCCCTCGGCGAATGACGCCGGCCGGTCGCCCCGGATGGGAAGGGTGCGCTCGTAATCGTGATCGTGGCCTGCGATCACCAGGTTCACGCCCCCCTGCTCAAACAGCGGCACCAGTTTGTCGCGGACGTGGGCCTGCGAGCCGTGTGGCCCAGAGGAATAGGGCGGATGGTGCAGGAAGACCACCTTCCAGGGCTTGGTAGTCTGGCGCAAATCGGCGGCCAGCCAGTCCGCCATGTCGTCTGTGACCGAGTCCCCGATATACGCCAACGGCGCGTTCGTATCCAGTGCCACGAAATGCGCATCGCCATAGTCAAAGCTGTAATAGCGCTCCTGGTCGGGTTCGCGCCACGCCTGGCGGGGCAGGTAGAAGAGGGCCAGATAGGGCGCGGCGTGATCGGTGGCATAATCATGGTTGCCGGGTGCGGTATAGAAAGGCAGATGATCGATCAGAGCGGCATAGACCGCGAAATAGCGGGCCTCAAACTCGGCATACGTGCCGCGATCATACACGATGTCGCCAGCGATCAGGGCCAGATCAAAGGGCGTTTGAGCCAGCCGGTCGCGCACAGCCTGCTGGCTGGCGCTGCCTGAGCCAGCGTCGCCAAACGCCACAAAGGTCACCGGCCCACGGGTGGGTGCGGTGCGGAAGCTGGCGGTGTAGGCGGGCCGCCCGGAGACCGTGACCGTGTAGCTGTAGGCCGTGCCGGGTTGGAGGCCGCCGATGGAGGCTTCGTGCTGCCAGGCGCCGTTGGGGAGGCCGTGGCGCGTCGCCGGGTACACCTTTTCACCGATGCGAACTTCGCCCGGCACATCCGAGCCGGTTGTCCAGCCGATCACGAGCGCAGTTTCGGTCAGGCTCATGAGGTAGGGGCGACGCTGAAGCAGACTGAGGTCTGGCGTCGGCGTGGGCGTCCAGGCCGGCGGAGCGGATGTGTGTGTTGGGGTGGGCGTGGCGGTGGATGGGCGTGTCGGCGTGAGCGCCTCTGAGAGCGCGGGCGTGGCCCTGAGCGGCGTAGGAGGCGGCAGGGTGGCTGGGGGCGACGGCGGCTGAGGCGCACTGCCGCCTGGGGGTGGAGTGGGCGTGGCCGGTGGCGCTGCGGGGCGACAACCGGCCAGAGCCAGCACCAGCAGGGCGATGATAAGACCGCTTCTGAGCACGCGATGGAGCGCGAGCGCCATGCATGTATTGTCCCATCACCGCCGCGGAACGTCAAATGTCAAGGCAGCCCCAGCCGCGTGTGGGCCTGGCGGCACAGGCTGGCGCCGCCTGCGGCCAGCCAGGCCGCCTGGGTGGGGCTTTCGCTTAGCCCGGCTTTGGCGTCGGCGTAGATGCCGCTCCCCCATTGGGCGTAACGTTGCGTCTCAGCGGGCCATTGGGCCGGGTCCAGCCCGATCACGCTGTGGCCGCCATTGTATCCGGCCAGTGCCAGGCGCACGTCGCCCTGGGCCAACTGGAGCGCACGGGCCAGATAGCCCAGCCCGCGCAGCGCGTTGGTCTGCGGATCGTGCATGGCCTCGTCGGGTTGGAAGTGGAAGGGCATGACCTGAAACAGGCCCCGCGCCCCAGCGGAGGAGACCGCCTCCGGGTCGCCGCACGACTCAATCTGCATCACCGTCGCTACCAGATCGGGGTCCAGGTCAGCAGCCTCTGCCCAGGCCACGATCTGGCTCTCCCAATAGCGCACTTCCGGCGTAAACAGGGGGGCGATGTGGCGCGTGGGTGTGCCTGGGGTGGGGGCTGCGGGCAACGAACTCACCGGCGCGTTGCCCGCAGCCTGAGCTTTGGGCAGTGTGGAGAGCGGCCCCAAGAGCAGCGGCCCCACCACCAGCACCCACAGTGGCATCAAGTGAATGATGGCCCGTTGCAGCACCGTGGCCTCCCCGCCTTAGTCAAACGACTGACCGCCCTCATACACAGCGGAGGCCATCATCGTGCTGCGGGCGCTCTGGGCAGCGGCCGCCGAGGGCTTGGGCGCAGGGCGTGGGCCAGAGGGCATGCTTCGGCCCATCGCATAGGCCGGTTCGCGCTCACCGCCGATCACGTGCGCCCCCTGGGTGGGCCGCGAGGCCAGTCGGCCATTGCCCGGCGCGGCGTGGACGGTCGCCGCCGGGCGGAGCAGCCGGTCCCCCGCCATGGTCAGCGCGGCGATGATCAGCACGCGTGTCAGCCATACCAGCACGGCCACAAACACCGGCACGATGCGGATGAGTTCCTCCCGCCCCACGATCTCGTTACCCAGGGGATGCTGGAGCACGGCGAGCGAGACCGCCCACCAGGTCATCACGGCGTTCATGGCCGCGGCCAGAAACCAGGCCCCCATGAGATACCAGGCTTCTTTAGGCTCTGAGCCGCCCTCATCACGCCCCGGCATGAACAGGCGGGCCAGGCCAGCGAAATCAATGCCACAGAAGGCGATGGCCAGGATGGTGGCCCAGCCGACCCCCATGAAATCAATCCCCCCCAACAGGCTGTCCAGGGCATATTGGGTGGTGTCAAAGTTGAACAGTTCAAAGGCGATCAGCGCCAGGACCAAGATCGCCCCCAATGCGAGATAGCGCCTCATGATGTGTCCCTCCTTGTTTGCGCGTTGTCCGAATAAGCTGAGGATTCGGGTGGTTATATGACCTGATGGAGTGCTCCGGCTTTCGCTCGCCCAGGTTCCCGCTGCGTTACGTTCGTCCCACATCGGCCCTCCTTCCGTTCCCTCCAGGGATTAGAACATTTGTTCTATAGTATAGCACAGTTTTCGCGTCTGTCAAGAGGGAATTTGGGCCAATGCTATCAGTCCGGAGGCGCCCTGCTTTATGTCTCAACTCATGTCCGAACTTCAGCGGGTACAGGAGTTATCCAAACCCCAAGCCTTGTTCCTTCAGGCTCACGTAGCGCCGTTGCCCGATCACCAGGTGATCCAGCACCTCAATATCCAGCAGTTTGCCCGCCTCCACGATCTGCCTGGTGACGGCGATGTCTTCGGGCGAGGGCGTGGGGTCGCCAGAGGGGTGGTTGTGGGCGACGATGATAGCGGCGCAATTGTGGCGGATGGCGTCGCGAAACAGTTCGCCCACGCGGATCATGGCGGTGTTCAGCGAGCCTTTGTACACCTCACTGATGGCGATCACGCGGTTGCGCGTATCCAGCAGGATGACCCGCAGGTGCTCTTGCTCCAGCCCGGCCATATCCAGCATGATCAGCGCCGCCGCGTCGGCGGGGGAGCGCACTGTCGGGCGGTCGTTGGGCGAGGTCAGCAGCAGACGCCGCCCCAGTTCCAGCGCGGCCTTGAGCTGGACCGCCTTGGCCAGGCCCATGCCCTTCTCGGCGCACAGTTCGGCGAAGCTGGCGCGGGCCAGCCCATCCAGGCCCTTGTACTTCGCCAGCAGGCGTTCGGACATGCGCACCACGTTTTCGCCCTTCACGCCCACACGCAGGATGATCGCCAGCAATTCGGCGTTAGATAAGGCCGCAGGCCCGGCCTGCGCCAGCCGCTCGCGAGGGCGCTCACTGCTGGGCAGGTCGCGGATCATCGGCTGGTATTCCACCGCGCTGTTCATTGAGATGCCTCCTTTGACCGGGTTTGCACTCTGGCTTTTGCCTGCTATAATTCCCCTTGACCATCAACGGTCAGTGTAGGACGACGGACGACGGCCCGCTGACTGTCGTCTGTCGTTTGTCGTCATGACTGAGAATGAGGGTGATAGCCCATGCCGTCTTTAGAAAACCTCCCCAACTATATCACGATCCTGATCGCCTTCATCGGCGCGTTTCTCTCGGCCCTGTGGCTCAGCCTGGTCATCTGGACCTTCCGCGATATGCGCGCCCGCTCACGGGACATCTTCGCGGCGATCCTGGCCGCGCTGGTCGTGGCCGTCCTGCTGCTGCCTGGCCTGGTGATCTACCTGATCCTACGGCCACGTGAGACGCTGGCCGAGGCCTATCAGCGCGCCCTGGAAGAAGAGGCCCTGCTCCGGCAGATTGAAGAGCGGCCCATCTGCCCCGGCTGCCAGCGCGACATTGAACCGGATTGGATGGTCTGCCCCAGTTGCCACACGCGCCTGCGCAAGACCTGCCTGAACTGTGGGCGGCTGAACGAATTGACCTGGGACATCTGCCCCTACTGCGGCACGCCCGCCGCGCCTGCCCCCGCTGCACCCGCCGCTACTGCCCCTCGCCGCGCTGCCCCTGTCGCGCCTGAGAGCCGCTCTGCGGAGAGCGACGAGGAAGCTTATGAGCCGGTCAGCCGCAGGACATGAGGACCTCCCCTGCCCCCGCTGGCTATAGCATCCGCAGCGTGCGCACCATCCGCTGGAACAGGGGCAGGTAAGTGTCAAACTCCTCCTGCGGTGAGCCGGTCACAGCCACCAGCGCCCGTTCGCCCCGCACGGTAGCTGCCACCCAGGCCCTCACCTCCAGGCGGTAATCCGTATCGTAGTAGCTCACCTGGGCGGCGGCGAAGACCAGGCCGTTGGATTCAAACAACTCCACAGGGCCAACGTCGGGGTTCTGCTCGGCCCGCAGCCCCTCCAGCACGTACTCCAGCAGGTCTTTGGAGTTGCGGATCACCCTGCCGGAGGCCGATTCCATATCCGCCACCTGGCCCGGCAGGATGATCACCATGGCGCTGGCCGCCGGGCTGGGTTCGGCCAGCGCCAGCGGGTTGGCGACAAAGCGCACGCTCCCGCCCTCGCCCGGCACCCGCGCCCAATCATCGGGATAGATGAGCGTGTATCCGCCCACCGGGTCCACGTGGCGCAAGAAACCTGGTGGGGCCACGCCCTGTTCACTGGGAGCCTGGGTGGGCGCGGGCAGGGGCGTGGGTGGGGGCGCGGTTGGCGTGGCAGGCGGCAGTGGCTGCTGCGCACAGGCGACGAGCAGCGCCGCCAGCAGCGCCAGCCCCGGAACCTTTACTCCGCGCCCCAGGCTAACCCCCACGCGGTGTGCTCCACAGGGGGCGCTGCACGCCATAGGCCGCCGTATCCCCCAGCTCTTCCTCAATGCGCAGCAGTTGGTTGTACTTGGCCACCCGGTCGCTGCGCACAGGGGCGCCGGTCTTGATCTGGCCCGCGTTCAGCGCCACCGCCAGGTCAGCGATGGTGGCATCCTCGGTCTCGCCGCTGCGGTGCGAGATGATCAGGCCCCAACCGGCGCGCAGTGCCATCTCTGAGGCCGCTATGGCTTCGGTCAGCGTGCCGATCTGGTTGACTTTACACAGGAGCGCATTGGCGGCGCGCTCGCGGATGGCCCGCTCCACGCGGGTGATATTGGTCACCAACAGGTCGTCCCCGACGATCTGGATACGGTTGCCGAGCCGCGCCATGAGCGCCTTCCAGCCCTCCCAGTCATCCTGGGCCAGCCCGTCCTCCAGCGAGATGATGGGGTACTGGTCCACCCAGCGCGCCCAGAAGTCCACCATCTCCGCGCTGGACAGCGTCTGCCCCTCCTTGCGCAGCCGGTAGGCGCCGTCCTCGTATAGCTCCGAGGTGGCCGGGTCAAGCGCGATGGCGATGTCCGCGCCGGGGCGATAACCGGCGGCCTCAATCGCCTGGAGGATAAGCTCCACCGCCTCCACGTTGGAGCGCAGCGCCGGGGCAAAGCCACCTTCGTCGCCGACGAGCGTGCTGTAGCCCTTCTCCTTGAGCACGCGTCGCAGCGCCCCCACGACTTCCACGCCCCAGCGCAGCGCTTCGCGGAAATTGGGCGCACCGATAGGCGCGATCATAAACTCCTGGAAGTCGGTGGACTGCCAGCCGGTATGCACGCCGCCGTTCAGGATGTTCATAAGGGGGATGGGCAGGGTGTGCGCATGAACGCCACCCAGGTATTTATACAGGGGCAGTTCCAGCGCATTGGCGGCGGCCTTGGCCACGGCCAGGCTCACCCCCAGGATGGCGTTCGCGCCCAGGTTGGACTTGTTCGGCGTGCCGTCCAGTTCAATCAGCGTCTTATCAATGCCCTCTTGATCGGTGGCGTCCCAGCCCACCAGCGCCTCGCTGATCGTCGTGTTGACGTTCTCAACGGCCTTGAGCACGCCTTTGCCCCCGTAGCGCCCCGTGTCGCCGTCGCGCAGTTCCAGGGCCTCATGCACGCCGGTGCTCGCCCCCGAAGGCACAATGGCGCGCCCCCACGAGCCATCTTCCAACGAGACCTCTACCTCAACCGTGGGGTTGCCCCGCGAATCCAGCACTTCCCGCGCCAGGATCGCTTCAATGATGGTCATGCTTCACCTCCATGTGAAATACGCCAAACCTCGTCAAACTCGTCCGCGCCCGGCGGCTCCAGGCCGGCGTGGACGCGGGCGACAAACTCGCTATCTTCCGCACGAGACCCCCAGGCCGCGTCACGCCGTCCGGCGTTGCGCGCCTGAATGACCTCCAGCGGCAGGTCAAACCAGACCGCCACCGTGCGGTAGCCGTAGTCACGGGCGGCATCCAGGGCATAACGGCGGTAGCGACGCTGCCAGTGTGTGGCATCCAGGATGACATTCTGGCCGGTCGCCAGAAGCTGTCGCAAGCGGCGCTCCACCTCGGCGAAGACCTGATCGCCATCGCGCGGGTCGCCCCGGCCCTGGGCGACCATGTCGTTGCGGACATCATCGGAGGCCAGGGCGACCGCGTTCAGGCGTTCGCGATGGCGCTTGGCCCAAGAGGTCTTGCCGGAGCCTTGGGCGCCGATGAGGACGTAGAGTGCGCTTATCTGTTGAGAATCGCTTGGGGCAGAACGCATTGGGTACGACTATAGATCACTAGGCTGTCATCGTCGTTAGCCTTTAGCGGTTTCCCTCTTCACTTCCTCAATCACATCCAGCAACTGCATATATGTCCCTCTGCCACCGATCTTGTCCCAAAATTCCTCGCCTATCAGCACTTCCGCGTCCAGATCCATAATCTGAGCGGTAAACTGGTGGCTGTAGGCTTTGCGGCTAATGAAGGGATTGTAGGCAAAGGCAAGATACGCCTCAGGGTTTTTATCCCGATGTAGGGCAATGAAGGTCAGAATTTTCCTTTTTGACTCAGCAGCCACGTCCAGGTTAGGACGTGGGCTTTTGATCTCAGCAAAGAAAGGGCCTGGCGTGAAGTCGCCAATGAACAGGTCTGTGGTGACCACCACCTCACGTGGTTCACCCCCTTTTGCCCTTAGAATCTCAGCGACTTCCTGTACATGATTCGGCCTGCGCTGCCTAACCCGTAACTCAGTAACAATACGGTCAATTGTATCGGCAATCGCTCCATCTACGGTTGCCCGGAATTCACGTTCCAGATGAATATATTTATAATGCTCTTCGGCGATAATACGCGCCAGCTTAGGGTAAAGGCGCTGTCCCAGGCTGGTCACAATGGAACGTTGACGTTTGAATGCAATGATAGCCTCATCACGGAAGAACAGCGAATGGAAAGGATAAGCCCTCTGAAGTTCTTCAACGCTGTATTCAACCTGCGTCAGTCGTGTCACAAATTCCTTCAGTAAGTCGGCTACTTTTTGGCGTGTCTCTTCTTTCAACTCTGTACTCGCCTCCATACTAAGATGGATTCATAGAAGTCATTGCTGCGCATCCCTGTTCTGCGGTTCACGTGGCGTTCTAATCGTTCTTCCAGAATGAAGCCCAGCTCGGAGGGCAGCTCATCGTACAGCCTATATCTATCGTTGACGATGATGACCACCGTAGCATCTGGTGTCAGACGGGGGCGCAGATGCGTAAACACGGCGGCAATTTGCTCAATATACTCTTGCTGCGCCAATTTTGAGCTGCCTTTAAAAGCAGGGCCGATCTCTTCCTCGGCCCGCCAGGTCAGACCGAGAAGTTCATAAGCATAACGGTGCTGCTCATGATAGTCAATAATACCTACATAAGGCGGCGAGGTCAGGACAAGATCAATCCCATCCGGGAAATCAACGTGCCTGGCGTCGCCGAAAATAACCCGAACCGAAACGTCTTTTCTGATCTTTTGAAACTCCTTAATACGCTTAAGCGTGTCAAGGCTATAGCGGTTAAGAAACTGTAAGGCGCCATCCGTCGGCTGGCAGACGCGGCTGTGCTTAAAACAGTAGTAGGGTTCGGTTTGAGGCTTTTTGGGCCAATCCAACTCATAATGCGTTGTCAACCGGGCCGAACGGGCGGCCCGGGATAAGATCACCTTAAGCACATCCTGGTACTGGTAATTCGCGATAAGCGCCCGGTAGCAGAGTAACTGGTGCAGCGCTTGAGGATGGAACCATGTCTTCAAATATTCGCTGTCTGTTTCAAAGCGCATCGTATGGTCAGAAAACAACCCGCCCCCCAGTTGCAGATTGAGCTTCGTGAGGATGTCTTTAATCTCATACTCCAACAGGGATATATCATAACGGGCTGTCTTCACACGTGTAAGCAGGCAATTAAACTCAGAGATGTCACACCCTACCGAATCTATGCCGAGGGTGGCAGCCTCTACCAATGTGGTGCCGGAGCCGCAGAACGGGTCGCAGACCAGTTTTGGACGAAACTTGCGCAGAAAGATCTCCGCCAATTGCGGGATGAACTTACCAAGGTATGGATGGAGTCGGTGAACATGCTTCGTCCTCTCGCTCTCCGGCAGGTCCTGTTCTCGCCAGTTCAGGTTAAGCGAGCGAAGAGGCGTCTCCGGCGTCACGGAGGCAAAGTCCACAAAAGGCACCGTATTATAGACAGGGTTGTAGGCCAAAGCGATTCACCTCCAACGCCGATTATAACGCTCCGTTGGAGTCTGTCAAAGCCCCAGCGCCTGATACAGGCGCTTAAAGTCAAAGTGCTGCGCCAGGAGCGCCTCAAAGCGGGCCAGCTTCTCCGGATGGCCCAGGCGCGTCTTGCCGAAGACGCGCTCAATCGCCTCCACCGTCTCCAACGTGTTCTGTGCCACCAGGATCACGGGGACGCCCAGCTCATCGGCCCGCTGCAGCAACACCGGGCTGGGATGCAGGTTGCCCGTCAGGATCAGCGCCCGCGTGGAGGTCTCCAGCGCCGCCGACTGGATGTCGGTGCGGTCGCCGCCGGTGATCACGGCCTTGTTCACCTGCCGCCGGAAGCGAGGCAACGCCGACTCCACCGTCATAGCGCCAACGGTCAGGCTCTCCACCAGGTCATCGCGCTTATCCGGGTGGACCAGGAACCGCCCCCCCAGCACATCGGCCAGTTCCCCCACGCTGATGGCTGCCAGTTTGGCTTCCTGGGGCAGGACAGCGAAGACGGGTATGCGGCGGTTCTCCAGAAAGGGGCGGGCGATGTCGTCGGCGAAGTGCCAGCCCGCCTCGGGCACGGCGTTGATGACGACGCCCAGCATGGCCTCCCCCAGGCGGAACTGCGCTGCCAGCGTATCATCTATCAGGTGGGTCTCGCCGCGCCAGCGGACGATCACCAGGGCCTGTGCACCCAGCAACCGCACTATCGCCGGTGTGCTCAGCCCAATGGCGTAGCCGTCGCGCAAGGAGGCGCCGCCCTCTAACAGGACGACGTCCTTGTCATGGGAGACGGTGCGGAAGGCGGCCAGGACCTCGGCGGCGAAGTCGCGCTGAAGCTCCCCCTTAAGGTGACTCTCCAACAGCGCCCGCGTCAAGACCACCGGCGCCAGCACCTCCAGCGGCTCTTTCAGGTCCAGGACCTGCTGCACAAACTCGGCGTCCTCGTCCAGGATACGCCCGTCCACCTGGTGCGGCTGCATGCTCAACGGCTTGAGGTAGCCCACCCGATAGCCATCGGCCTGCATCCGCCGCGCAATCCCCAAACAGAAGGCCGTCTTGCCGGAGAAGGTCTCAATTGAGGAGATGTACAGTGCTTTCATAGTCGCTATCCTTCGCGTGATGCGTGAGACGTGAAACGCCAGAGGCCATCATCGCATTTCACGCTTTCAGAACCATCCTGGCATCCAGCGCCAATGCCCCACGCCCCTTCTCGTACACAATGAGC
Organism: Anaerolineae bacterium; assembly: GCA_034432795.1. Taxonomy (GTDB): domain Bacteria; phylum Chloroflexota; class Anaerolineae; order DSLN01; family DSLN01; genus DAOUBF01. The sequence continues at coordinate 108,134 of DAOUBF010000078.1, read as the reverse complement.
GGATTGATGTCCAGTTCCACGATCTCTGGGAAGTCAGTGACGAGCTGGCCGACGCGCAGCAGGGCCTCCACAATGGCCTCGGTGTCGGCCTCAGGCCGCCCCCGTATGCCCTCCAGGAGCGCATGGGCGCGGATCTCGCGGATCATGGCGGCGGCCTCGCGCCGCGAGAAAGGCGCCACCCGGAAGGCCACATCGCGCAGCGCCTCCACATAAATACCGCCCAGGCCGAACGTCACCAGCGGCCCGAATTGCGGGTCGCGGTTCATGCCCACCAGCACCTCCAGCCCCGGCGGGGCCATGCGTTGCACCTGGCAGCCCCAAATCTCAGCGTCGGGCATGTAGCGCGTGACCCGGTAAAGGATAAGTTCAAAGGCGTCGCGCACGTCGCCCGCCGAGGTCAGGTTGAGCTTGACGCCGCCGATGTCAGTTTTGTGCAGGATGTCGGGCGAGGCGATCTTGAGCGCCACCGGATAGCCCAGCGCTTCCGCCGCCGCCACCGCCTCGTCAGGCGTGGCCGCCAGCCGGGACTCCGGCACGCGCAACCCAATGGCCGCCATCACCGCCCGCGCTTCGGCATCGCCCAGGCTGACCCGGCCCGCCGCCCGCGCCTTGTCCAACACTTCCCTGACCTTCGCCTGGTCTATCTCAAAGTGTTCAAACTCCGGTAGAGGCTCCGCCTGGATGGCCCGATAGCGCGCCAGCGCCTGGAAAGCGGCGGCCGCCCGCTCCGGGAAGGGGTAATTGGGGATGCCGCCCTGGTTGAGGATGCGGATGCCCGCCTGGACGCGGGCTTCGCCCATGAAGCAGGCCAGAATGGGGCGGGCTTGCTGCGGGGCCTGCTCCCTGGCCAGTTGGACCACGACCTCCGCCGTCGCCTCAATCTCCGTCATCGCCTGGGGCGTGAGGATGACCAGGATGCCATCCACGTTGGGGTCGGCCAGGACGTGCCGCAGGGCGAAAGCGTAGCGATCGGCGCGGGCATCGCCGAGCACGTCCACCGGGTTGGCCGCGCTGGCCGCATCGGGCAGAAAGGTCTCCAGGGCGCGGATGGTCTCCGGTTGCAGGCGGGCCAGTTCCAATCCGGCCCGCTCCAGCGCGTCGGTGGCCAGGATGCCGGGGCCGCCAGCGTTGGTAACAATGGCGATGCGGTTGCCGGGAAGGGGGGGCTGGTAGGCGAAGGCCAGGGCGTAATCAAACAGGGCCTCCATAGAGTCGGCGCGCAGCACCCCCGCCTGCTGGAAGGCAGCGCGGTAGGCCTGCTCCGAACCGGCCAGCGAACCGGTGTGCGAGGAGACCGCCCGCGTGCCGGCCTGGGTCACCCCCGATTTGACCGCGACGATGGGCTTGACGCGGCTGACCCGCCGGGCGACCTCAATAAACTTCTGCCCATCGGTCAGGCCCTCGGTGTACATCAGGATGACGCGGCTGTTGGGGTCATCCACCCAGGCCTGCAGCAGGTCAATCTCGCTCACATCGGCCTTGTTGCCCAGGCTGACGAAGCGCGAGAAGCCGATACCGCTATCGCCCAGCGCCCAATCCAGGATGGCCGTGCCCAGGGCGCCCGACTGCGACATGAAGGCAATCGGCCCCTGCGGCGGCATTCCGGCAGCAAAGGAGGCGTTGAGCGGCGTGAAGGTGTCAATCACGCCCAGGCAGTTGGGGCCGATCAACCGAATCCGGTACTCGCGGGCAATACGGATCAACTCCAGTTCGCGCTCAAAGCCTTCCCGCCCGGCCTCACGGAAGCCGGCGCTGATGACAACGACGGCGGGGATGCCTTTTTGCCCGCACTCACGCAGCGCGTCGGGGACGAGCGGATAGGGGATGACGATCACGGCCAGGTCAATCTGGCCCGGCACGGCCAGGACGCTGGGGTACGCCTGCAGGCCCAGGACCTCGCTGGCCTTGGGATTGATGGGCACGATCCGGCCTGGATAGCCCACGCGGATCAAATTGGCGACGACCGCATAACCCAGCTTGGCCGGGTCGCGTGAGGCGCCGATCACAGCTACGGACTGTGGCCTGAAAAATGCATCCAGCACAAGGGTATTATAGTGGCCTTCTGGCCTGCCTGGCAACCAGGCTTCAGCCCGGTCCTCACCCCCACCTCCACAGAGGGAGGAGGGCTGGGGTGGGGGGCATGTCACCCCCTCTCCCGTAGCCTGTAGGGCGGCTTTCCATAGCCGCCGAAAGGCTTTCCATAGCCGCCAAAGAGCGGCAGGTATAGAAACCTGCCCTACGCCGGGGAGGGAAACCCGGCCTGTCAGCGGTCACCCCCTCCCTGACCCTCCCCTATCCAGGGGGAGGGAAGTAGCCCCCTCCCCCCTCTGTGGGGGAGGGTTGGGGTGGGGGATAAAGGGACAAACGTCTCCCTTTAAGATATGTGGACTATTGTCTCGTTGACTTTTGGGCCTATGGCGACTACAATCAAACTATGTTAAGGAAAAAGATGGATGCCGAGATGAGGCCCCCGCACTCGCCAAAGGCCTGCGGGTAATCAGACCTCTGACCCTCGGCCTGGGATGAGGAACGCTTGATGGCTGCACGCAGGCGCATCCTGATCGCCGACCGCGATGTGGCCTTTGCCGCCACACTTAAACAGGCGATTGAACGCAGTGGCCTGTATCAGGTTACCGTCGCCGGTTCTGCGGCGATTGCACTGGATGCCCAGGCCGCCGCCCCCTTTGATCTCGCCATCCTTGACCTGGGTCTGGAAGACCTGCAGGGCGCCGAACTGATCCGCGCCCTGCGCCGTCAGCAACCTGACCTGCGCATCATCGTCAGCCCCCGCGACCCCGACTTCAACCCGGAGGAACTTGCTGCCCTGGACATCCAGGGGGTGCTCCGCCGCCCGGTGGCTTTCGCCGAACTGCCCGCCCTTATCGCCGCCGCGCTGGTGCGCAGCCCCTCCCCACCGGCGCGGCCTCCGCGCACGGAGGCGGTTATCCGTGCGGCGCGGCAATTACAGACCATCACACTAGAGGCCGGGGCCGAGGCGGCCCTCTTGACCGAAACCGGCGAACTTGTCGCCCATACCGGCCAGTTGCCCCGTGAGGAGGTGGAGGCGCTGGCGGCACTGGTGACCGAGGGCTGGCGCGAGAACGGCGGAGCGCCCATCGGCAACGAAGCTCAGGTGCGCTTCGTCCGGCTCAAACCCGATGGACCGGACTATCTCTTGTACTCCGCGCCCGTGATTAACAACGCGGTACTTTCGCTCGTCTTCCACGCCGATACGCCCCTCAGCGTGATCCGGGGCCAGGCCCGGCGCATCTCCGAACGCCTGCGCCATGCGCCGGAGGCCGAGGCGGAGCCGTCCGCGGCCGGGCAGCCCGTGGCGGGTCTGGGCCAGGTGGTGCCGCCGCTTGAGGCCATTGAGCCGGGCTGGGAGCGCGAAGTGGAAGCGCCGGCCCGCCCGGCGGAGAGGCCGCGAAGGCCGCAGGTGCCGCCGGAGGAGCGGCCAGCCCCGGCGCCCCCGACCAGCGCCGACCCCTTTGCCGAGGTGCGCCGCACAGGCCACAGCGTGTATAACCTGAGCTACGCGCTGGTCTGGCTGCCGCGTTTCCCCACAACGCAACTCGTGGGCGACCTGGCCGAACGGCTGACCGAGCTTATTCAGGAGATCGCTCGCGGTTATGGCTGGGAGGTGCGCTATCTAGAGGTGCAGCCGGAGTATGTGCACGTCGTCATTGCCGCCGGGCCGGGCGATGCGGCGGCGGCTGTGGTGGAGACCTTTAAACGATTGACCACCGAGACAATCTTCGCCGAGTTCCCCCGCCTGCGCCAGCGCCATCTGGCGGGTCAACTCTGGGCCGAGGACTACCTGGCCCTGGCTGCCTCCACCCCTCTCACGCCCGATCAGGTGCGGCGCTATATCGCCTACGCCCGCCAGCCCCACCCCGGACTCTAATCCGCTTGAGGCGCGAGGCATCACCCAGACTGCGATGGCTCATCTTCTCTCGCCAGCACCTGCGCCAGGTGCAGCACGCGCAGCGGCTCGCCCAACCGCGCCAGCCGCCCGGCGATATGCATCATGCAGCCTGCATCGCTGGTCACCAGGGCATCGGCCCCTGTCGCCCTGGCCCGCTGAATTTTCTGAGCCAGGATGGCTGTAGAGATGGCGGGCATACGCACGGAGAACGTCCCGCCGAAGCCACAGCACCAGTCGGGGCGCTCCATCTCCACCAGCGTCAGGCCGCGCACGGCGCGCAACAGGCGGCGCGGCTCCTCGCGCACGCCTAGCGCACGGCACAGATGGCAGGCGTCGTGATAGGTCACGCTGCCGGAGTACGTGGCGCCGACGTCTTCCACGCCCAGGACGCGCACCAGGAACTCGGAGAACTCGTAAGTGCGGGCGGCGATGGCCTCGGCCTGGGCGCGGCGGGCCGGGTCATCGGCGAGCAGGTCGGGATACACCTTACGCACCATGGCGGCGCAGGACCCGGAGGGCATGACGATATGGGGCGCTGCCTCAAAGACGTCCAGGAAATGGCGGGCCAGGATTGCGGCGTCGCGGCGGTAGCCGTTATTGTATGCAGGCTGGCCGCAGCAGGTCTGCGCCTGGGGGAAGTCCACCTCCACGCCCAGGCGCCACAGCACGCGCACGACATCCTCGGCGACCTGCGGGTAGAAGAGGTCGGCCAGGCAGGTGACGAATAGGGCCACGCGCATGGCCTGATGATACTTGAGATTGAGCGGGTCGGCAAGCCCCTCCCAACCGGGCTGAAGCCTGGTACTGGGTGGAGGAGGGAATATACCTCCCTCCCCCCTCTGTGGGGGAGGGTTGGGGTGGGGGGTAAAATTACCCCCTCACATACCCGCGTCCAGGCGCCGCAAGGCGAAACCGAAGGTGCACCCCTGCCCCAACTGGCTGTTGGCCCAGACGTGGCCGCCGTGCGCCTGGATCACGCGCTTGACGACGGCCAGGCCCACGCCTGCGCCGCCAAAGCGCCGCTTCATGTGCCCCTCCACCTGGTAGAAGGGCGTCCAAACTTTGTCCAGCTTGTCCGGCGGGATGCCGATGCCGTTGTCCTCAACCTCCACCCAGGCAACGCCGGGCCGGCTGTGGACACGCAGTGCGACCCAACTGCCCTGAGGAGAGAATTTGATAGCGTTCTCCAACAGGCAGTCAAACACCTGGGGCAATTGCAGTGGATCGCCCATGACGGGGGCAGACGCCGGCGTCAACTCAAGGCGGAGGTTGAGGCCAGCCTGTTCGGCCACCGGGCGGAAGCGCTCCGCCGCTTCCTGAGCCAGGCGGTTCAGGTCCAGCGGCTCCAGGTTCAGCTTCTGCTGCGTCATCACGTGTAGGGTGGCAATGCGCTCCACCAGGCGGATGATCTGGCCGGTTTTATCGGCGACAACGTTGAGGGCATGCTGCGCCTCATCGCTCAGCAGGCCAAACGCGCCTTCGCGCAACAGCTCAATGTACCCCTTGACGAAGGTCAAGGGCGTGCGCAGTTCGTGGCTGACATTCTGGATGAATTCGTCCTTCAGGCGGCTGCTCTCTTGCAGTTCGTCGTAGGTGGCTTGTAGTGACTCCAGCAGATGCACATTTTCAATGGCGACCGCTGCCTGGTGCGCCAGCGCCTGGGCCAGCGCGGTCTCCTCAGCGCTGAACTGGCGCGGCCTGCGGCTGTCGTAGAGTGCCAACAGCCCCAGGGATTCGCCCCTGACCACCAGGGGGATGATGAGCAGCGCCTGTGCCCCAAACGCCTCCAGCAGCGCTTGCTCTTCCGGGCTGACCTGCGGTTGGTCGGCGCGCAGGGCCAGGACCGGAAGCTTCCCCGGCTGCCCGGCCTGCGAGGCCACCTCCAGCGCGGTGGACAGACGCTGGTAAAGCTCCCCAGTGGCCTCGTCCAGCACAGCGATCAGGCCCGACGTGTCATAGACCTGGGTGGGCACGATCCTGTTCCGGGACAGCGCTGCCAGGCTGACGCCTACACCGGTCAGGTTCAGCGCCAGGCACAGGTGCAGGCCGAGGGTGTTGAGGACATCGTTCAGCGAGGCGGCAGAGGAGAGCGCCACGCTGGCCTCGTATAGGATCGTTTGCTGGCGCAGCCGTTCCTGGAGTTCGCGATAGAGGCGGGCGTTCTCAATGGCCACAGCGGCCTGCTCGGCGATGGCCTGTGCCAGCTTGAGGTCGTCGGCGGTGAAGCGCCGGCCGGGGACACGGCTGGCGGAGCAGAAGACGCCGATCACCTGGTCGCCGAGGACCAGCGGCACGGCCAGAAATGTGGCCGGTGCTGATTGGGACAGGATGGCGCGATAAGCAGGCGAGCTCAAATCGCTCAGGTCCTCCGGGGATAAACCCGACAGGCACACCGGCTGGCCGGATTCGGCCACGCACCCCACGATGCCCTCGCCTACGCGGGCCGGGTTCTGGCTGTAAAAGGCGCGCAATTGCGTGGCCATCGCCGGGTCGGGGTGATGCAGGGCCGCCAGGTGCAGTTCATTCCCTTCGCGCAGGAAAACGGCGTTGCTCTGCCCCAGTACCTCGCTGCTCTTGATCAGCACCTGTTCTAACACCTGCGCGATGTCCAGCGAGGCATGGAACAGGTGGCCGATCTCGGCCAGGAACTGGATATGGCGTTCGGCAGCGCGAGCGCGCGCAACCTCATGCGCGCCCCTGACGAAGATGGCCGCCCCCGCACGAGAGCGCATCTTGTGTTGGACTGGCTTCATCAATCCGCTCCCCCCAGGCGGATAAACATACCGCCCTGACGACGCCGCGTCAGGGCGGTGATGAAAGGATAGAGAAGTTCAGTTGTGCCGCGACAGGGCAGCCATTCAGTTCCAGAGTTGCGCTTAGAGCATAAACGTCGGGTAGAGCAAGGCCGCATAGCGGCGGCGAGTCATATTATATTTCAATCTGAATTTAAATGCAACTGGGCCATCCTAAAGGGTGCATTCCCTCTTGGATAGAGTGCACCGTCCCCCAGCCTGGCATCCTCATAGATGTTCAAGACCGGGCATTCGTGTTAAACTGAGAGCACATCCAGGGCAATATGCCCCATTCAGGTGCAAGTTATGGGCCAGATGGACCTGTCGGAAGAAGAACCGCTCAGCGATCTGGAACAATTCTGGGCGAATATCTTCAGCGGCGAGGCGACGCTGATCAGGGCGGCCTGGGCGACACTGACGGTAGAGGAACGCGCTGCCGTGCGCGCCCATCTGCTGCGCATCCAGGCCGATCCGGAACGGCTGGCCGAACAGCGCGAAGCAGCAGCGATCGCCTTGCGCGTCATCGCGGCGCTATAGAAACGGGCGTTAAAAGAAACGCAGGGCCACAGGCTTTCCTGCGGCCCTGCGGATGCATCTCCTGCTGTCAGGGTCAATCGGCGGCGGCTGGCGCGCTGGCCTTACGCCCGCTGGCCGGTGCAGTCTCCACTTTGACATCAACCTGGGGGCTGCGCCAGGGCGTGCCGATCCAACGCAGCAGGAAGTAGTCCGCGCCGATGTAGCCGGCGACCTTCCAGGCCAGGATCAGGCCGACCGCGATGGTGAAGAGCACGGGGTTGGTGCTGGCCGACCCGGCCATCATGAAGTTCCAGTTCATAAAGCCGCCGAAGAAGGCCGCGATGCCGGTAAAGGCACCCAGGACCAGGGCGATGCCCACCAGCAGCTCGCCCGCCGTGACCAGCTTGGCGAACCAGGTGTAGGCCTGGGCATCCAGTAGCATCTGGATGAAGGCGCGATACCAATCAAAGGCGATTGGCGGCCGGCCCGTCTCCGGGATCTTGACCGCGTTCATCCAGAAGCCCTTGAGCGCCTCGCCGGTCTGCACCCACTTGGGGTCGGCGAGCTTGTGCTGAGCCGCGTCCAGCCACTGGAGACCCAGCCAGACGCGCGGGATCAGCCAGAACCAGCCGGCGCGGGGATCATTGAGCAATTTGTGCACAAAAGGCGGATCCTGAATCACATGCCCCTTCCGCGTAATGATGTTGGTTGCCATCTTTCCTCCCTTTCTTATCCTCACGATTGTGATTTTTCTCACCTTCCTGGTCATAATTTACCCGATCCTGGGCGTATGGAACAGGGTCACCTGTCCCATTTTGGATAGGACAGGTGACCCCAATGGTCTCCTTCATTCTCCGCGGTGGGGGCGGGTGAGGGAGGAGACGATAGTGCCCCTGTACAGGGAGGGGTGACCGCTTTGCCAGCGGCTGAGGCCCAGAAAATTCGTACTTGACAATTTCCCCAACTCCCCGTATAATGCGCCTATCCTTGAAGGGGTTAGGCGCATGAGAACACTGTTCCTCAGCATCACTGGCTATCGGCTGCGCAGCGGAGATGTTATCTTCGCTGGAATGCCTTGCCGTAGTGCGCCTAGTGCCCGGTAGATTCCGCTTCGTTCGCTGACGCCGGCCGTGGGCGCACAAGGCTGCTCACGGCCTTTTTGTTTGTACCCTCCTTGTGCCGTGGGCTGCCACGGCGCTTTTGTTGTAGGACCCGTTCACCATCTCAGGGGGCAACTCACATGGATACGATCGCGCTCAACATTCAACATGTCAGCAAGTCCTTCGGCGGGGGTTGGCGCTGGCTGCCCAGGCTGCGCGGCAGAAATGGGGAGGTGCGTCCCATTGTTGCCGTCAACGACATCACGCTCCAGATACGGCACGGAGAGATCTTCGGCGTGCTGGGGCCGAACGGCTCCGGCAAGTCCACCCTCATCCGCCTGATCTCCACCCTGCTCCTGCCCGATAGCGGGACGATCACCGTCTTCGGGCACGATGTGGTCAGGGAGGAACGGGCGGTGCAGCGCTTGATCAACCGCGTCAGCGTAGAGGCTGCGTTTTTCAAACGCCTAAGCCCGATTGAGAACCTGCTGTACGGCGCCCGGCTGTACGGCCTGTCGGGTGACGAGGCCCGCCGCCGCATCTACGAAATCTTGCGCCGACTGGACGTGCGCGCCGATGCGCTGGGCAAGCCGATGGAGGAGATGTCGCGTGGGATGCAGCAGAAAGTGGCTATCGCCCGCGCCTTCCTCACCGCGCCGATCTTGTTGCTCCTGGACGAGCCGACAACCGGCCTGGACCCGCGCTCCAAGCGCGAGGTGCAGGCCTTTGTGCGCGAACTGCGCGACAGCCACGACGCCACCATCCTGCTGACCACGCACGATATGGAGGAGGCCGATGCGCTTTGTGATCGCATCGCCATCATGGACGAGGGCCGCATCATCGCGCTGGACACGCCGGTGGGGCTGAAGGCCCTGGTCCACCCCTCCAATGGCCATGTGCCGACACTTGAGGACGTGTTCATGCAACTCACAGGGAAGGTGCTGGCCGAAGAAGAAGAGATAGCTGCCTGAGAGCAGCGAATGGAGACAACCCGATGACACCGATCGTTCACCAGGCGAGGGCGTCTTACGCCTTCATTGAACGCAATCTCAACCTGGTCAAGCGCTACTGGGGCTGGGAGCTGGTGTGGATGGCCTACACCATCGCCAACAGCCTGGCCGTCAGCTATATCGGCGCGGGCATGGAGCAGATCTCCGGCCAGAAGGTGGATACGCACTACCTGATCCTCTACCTGGTGATCGGCACGATCGTCTGGCGCTACCTGGCCGTGATCTTCCATGCGATCAGCGATATGATCGGCTGGGAGCGCTGGGAGGGCACCATTGAGTACACGCTGATGGCGCCCGTGCCGCGGATCACCCACCTGGTGGGTCAGACCTTCTTCGCCATCATCTACAGCCTGATCCACACGGCCGGCATCCTGCTGGCGACGGCAGCCTTCTTCAACCTGGACCTGCGGAATGCCAATCTGGTGGGGACGCTGGTGCTGTTGCTGGCCGGAAGCCTGTCGTTCATCGGCATCGGGATTGTCGCCGCGATCCTGCCGCTGCTGTTCCCGGAACGGGGGTCGCAGATGACGCACCTGATCCTGGCCGTGCTGCTCTTCGTCTCCGGGGTTTACTATCCGGTGACGGTGTTGCCGGCCTGGCTGCAGCCCGTCGCCCGCATCTCCCCGGCCACCTACGTACTAGAGGGGATGCGTGCGACCCTGCTGGAAGGTGCGGCGCTCTCAACGCTGTGGCCGTATATCTGGCCGCTCCTGCTCATGGGGGGGATAGCTATCCCGCTGGGGGTGCGCGCCTTCCAGGTCGCCGAGCGCTACGCCAAGCGGACCGGGCGGCTGAAGCGGAACGGCTAAGCCGTAGGGGCGAGGCACGCCTCGCCCCTCCAGGCACGGCACGCCGTGCCCCTATTCAGCCGGATAGAGGCTTCGCATGGAGAACGGCGCCCATCCCGCTGAGTCGTTCTGCGGCCTCTCGCAGTGTTTCATCCTTCTTGGAGAAGGTAAACCTCACCTGCTGTCGCCCCAACGCTGACCCGGCCTGATAGAAGCTGGAGCCGGGGACGCAGGCCACGCGGGCCTGCTCGGCCAGGGCCTGGGCAAAGCTCACGTCATCTGCTGCGCCGAAGGCGGAGATGTCGCACAGGATGTAATAGGCCCCTTGCGGCTTCCAAGGGCGAAAGCCGGCGGCGGTGAGCGCGTTCAGCAGGATGTCGCGTTTGCGGGCATACTCCTCGGCCAGGCGGGTGTAATACGCGCGGGGCAGGCGCAGCGCCACAACGCCCGCCTCCTGCAGCGGCGCGGGCGCACACACCGTCAGGAAGTCGTGCACCTTGCGGATGGCGTTCGTCAGGGCCTCCGGGGCAATCGCCCAGCCAACGCGCCAGCCGGTGACGGCGTAGGTCTTGGACAGCCCGCTGATGGTGATGGTGCGCTCCCACATGCCGGGCAGGGTCGCCAGGCTGACATGCGCATGCCCATCAAAGACGATGTGCTCGTAAATTTCGTCGGTGATCGCCAGGCAGTCAAACTCCTGGCACAGCCCGGCGATGAAGGCCAGTTCCTCGCGGCTGAAGACGTGGCCGGAAGGGTTATGGGGCGTGTTGACGATGATGGCGCGGGTGCGTGGGCCGAAGGCCGCCCGCAGTTCGTCACGGTCAAAAGTGAAGTCCGGCGGGCGCAAGGGCACGAAGCGCGGCTGCGCCCCGGACAGCCAGCAGCCCGGCGCGTAGTTCTCGTAGAACGGCTCAAAGATGATCACCTCGTCGCCCGGCTCGGTCACCGCCAGAAGCGCCGCGATCATGCACTCGGTTGCGCCACAGGCGATGGTGATGTGCCGCTCCGGGTCCACGTCCAGCCCATTGAACCAGCCCGCTTTCTCCGCCACCGCCGCCCGCAGGCGCGGGCTGCCCCAGGTGAAGCTGTACTGATTCTGGTCCTTCTGGATCGCCCGGATGGCAGCTTCCTTGAGTTCGTCGGGGCAGGGGAAATCGGGGAAACCCTGGGCCAGGTTGATGGCGTGGTATTGGCGTGCCAGCCGGGTCATCTCGCGGATGACGGATTCGGTGAAGGCTTGTGTGCGGCGGCCAGGCAGTCTCGACATAGGCCCTCCAGGGTCTTGGACTGTGCACGGATAGCTTACGCCCCCGATCTTACCCCGGCTCGCCTGATCCGGCAATGCTGGCCGGGGGCAGAGCCGTGATGGGGCGCGCCTGGAGGATGAACAGCGTCCCACCGGCCCAGGCCCACTCAATATCTTGGGGGCAACCGAAATACCGCTCAATAGCCAGGCCCAGACGCGCCAGATGGCGTAGGGCCGGGTCGGGGAGCGCCAACGTGTTCGCAGTCGCCAGGCCATCCACGCGTTCTATGCCACCGCCCGGTCGCGCCCGAATAATCACCTCGCGCCGTCCGAGCCGTTGTTTCTTCACCTGGCCGGAGCGCCTGTCCAGCACAATGTGGTCGGGCGTGACCAGGCCGGAGACGACGGCCTGGCCAAGGTTAGGGTTGGCCTCAATGACGATCTCATCCCTTGCGCCGGTGACCGGGTTGACGGTGAACATCACACCCGCAACCTCCGCCTCAACCATGCGCTGTACGACGACGGCGAGCTTAACCGCTATCTGGTCCATTCCCTGGCGTGCGCGGTAGGCGATAGCGCGGTCGCTCCACAGCGAAGCCCAACAGCGCCGCACGGCAGCCAACACCACCCTCTGACCGACGACGTTCAGGCAGGTCTCATATTGCCCGGCGAAGGTAGCCTGCGCCAGGTCCTCGGCTGGTGCGCTAGAGCGCACAGCGACCGGCCCTTGCCCAAGCTGTCGGTACGCTGCCAGGATAGGCCGCTTCACCTCGGCGGGGAGCGGCGCCCCCTCAAACGCATCCCGGACCCCGGCGCCCTTGTTCGCCTGCCCGCGGAGTGCCTGGGCGATGATCTCAGCCAGGTGATTGCAGGCCACAAAGCGATCATAGGCCATTGAGGTGACGACGAAACCGGGCGGGACAGGGAAGCCAGCGCGCAGCAACTCGCCCAAGCAAGCCCCCTTGCTGCCCACCAGTGCCACGTCGTCGGCCCCGATCGCCTGCAGCGGGACGATAAAGGGAGAGGGCGCAACCTCCGATTCGGCCTGCTCGTTCACGTTTTTGCCTCCCCCAGCCTGCGTCGCGGAACTCATAACCCTGTGTGGACGATGAGGGCCACGTTGGCGAGGATACCCAGGGCGAGCGCCAGGTTGGACAGGCGCAGGGCAAGCCAGGCGTGGTGGTAGCGGCGGCTGAGGAGAACGATCAGGCCGGCGAAGAGCAGCATAAACACCATCTTCCAGGCATACATGCCGCTCACGCCGTAATGTTGGATCAGCCAACGGGGGATCACATTGGCTTCCACCAGCCCGCGTTGGAATCCAGCATGTGTGGTCAACAGGTCCAGGGTATTGAGGCCGATCCAATACCAGACCAACACGAGTCGGTCATACATCGTTCCTGACTATACCACATCGTATGGGATGTATGCAATACGTAAAATAACGTAGAAATCGGGCCGGGGCTGGGTGTAAATCAATCGCCCCGCACCTGATCGGGCGCGGGGCAGGCCGAAGCGCGGGCTGTGGGCGGTACAAGACTTGAACTTGTGACCCCTGCGATGTCAACGCAGTGCTCTGACCAGGCTGAGCTAACCGCCCATTCTGCCTGTATTATAGCCATTCTGAGCGCATTTTGCAAGCCCCCCGTAGAGACCGGGGGCTTATCAATACTTTGATAGTTATGGTTAGGATAGGGAGCGGAATGTTCCCTTCGCCCCGCGCTTCTTGACCGGAAACCGGTCTCCCTTCTCTCTCACAGGCGGGGCATCTTGGCTTTCCGCCCGCTTTCAGATACAATCTAACCCATCAGGGAGGACTTCGCTATGGGGCCACAACGCACCTCAGGTTACGGCTTACGCTTCGGCACGGTAGGCTCTCCGCTCAAAACACCCAAACCGGGCGGGACGGTGACCGGTATCGCCTATAGCAGGCAGCTTGGGCTGGATGCCCTGGAACTCGCCTGGGTGCAGAGCGTGCGCGTCAGTGACGAGACCTGTGCCGCCATCAAGGCGGCAGCGGCGGCCCACGACGTTGCCCTCAGCGTCCATGCCCCGTACTACATCAATCTGAACGCCCAAGACGCCCAGACATTGGCGGCCAGCCGCGAACGCCTGCTCAGCGCAGCCCGCGCGGGCTGGAAGGCCGGCGCCACCGACATCATCTTCCATCCCGGCTCTTATCACGGGCAACCGCCCTCACAGGTCTATGCGCATATCCGCGATCAACTGAAGGAACTGATCCAGATACTGCGCGAAGAGGGCGTCCAGGTGCGTTTGCGCCCGGAGACCACAGGCAAGGCGGCTATGTTTGGCGGGCTGGAGGAGGTGCTGGCGCTCAGCCGCGAGGTGGAAGGCGTGGCGCCGTGCATTGATTTTGCTCATCTTCATGCGCGCACGGGCGACGGCAGGCTGAACAGCTACGCGGAATTCGCCGACATCCTGCGGCTGGTCGCCGCCGAGTTGGGGCCACCCGGCCTGCAGGAGATCCATATCCATCTCTCCGGCATTGCCTATGGCCCACGCGGCGAGAAGGTGCATCTGGCGCTGGACGAGGCCGATCTGCGCTACCGCGAGTTGCTTCAGGCGCTGATTGATTTCGGCGTCCAGGGTCGGCTGCTATGCGAAAGCCCCAAGATGGAAGACGATGCCCTGGTGCTGCGCCAGACCTATATGGAACTCGCCCAGGTGAGTGTCACTTCTTAGGCGCATGGACCCTCTCCCCCCTTGCGGGGGAGGGTTGGGGTGGGGGGTAGGGAGTAAAAGAGACTATTTGGAAAGGATTTAAGGTATGGACATCAAAGTCATTCACGGAGCGATCCAAGAGCAAGATACAGACCTGATCGTGGTGAACCTGTTTGAAGGCGTGACCCAGCCGGGGGGCGCGACCGGCGCGGTGGACCGGGCGCTGGGCGGCGCGGTCGGCGACCTGATCGCCGGGGGCGACTTCAAGGGCAAACTGGATGAGACCGCCGTCCTTTATCCTCGCGGAGCCATCCCCGCCCGCCGCGTGCTCATCGTGGGCCTGGGCAAGGCCGAGGAGTTCACCCTGGACCGCGTCCGCCGGGCCTCGGCGACGGCGGCCCGCCGCGCCCGCGACCTGGGCGCCCGGCGCTTTGCCACCATTGTGCACGGTGCAGGCATTGGCGGGCTGGAGGCACAGAGCGCGGCCCAGGCCGTGGCCGAAGGCACGCTCCTGGGGCTGTACGAGTTCAACCGGCATAAAGCGCCCTCAGAGGATCAGCGCCAGGTGGCCGAGATGGCCGTCGTGGAGTTTGACGCGGCGCGGCTGCCCGCCATAGAAGCCGGCGTTCGCGCCGGCCAGGCCATCGCTGCCGCGGTGGCGCTGACCCGCGACCTGGTGAATGAGCCGCCGAACTTCGCCACCCCCACCATCCTGGCGCAGCGCGCCCGCCAGATCGCTGAAGGGCGCCGCATCAGCGTCACCGTCCTGGAGCGCGAGGAGATGCGCGAGTTGGGTATGGGCGCCTTGCTCGCCGTGGCCCAAGGCTCTGATGAGCCGCCCAAGTTCATCATCCTGGATTACCAGCCGGAGCCGCGCCAGGAGGGCGCCACGCCTCCCACCATCGTCCTGGTGGGGAAGGGGATCACCTTTGACAGCGGTGGCCTGTCCATCAAGCCCGCCGAAGGCATGGAGGAGATGAAGAGCGATATGGCCGGGGGTGCCGCAGTGATGGGGGCGGTGCAGGCCATCGCCGACCTGAACCTGCCCGTCCGCGTCGTCGGGCTGGTCCCGGCGACCGAGAATGTGATCAACGGCCACGCTTACAAGCCCGCCGACATCGTGCGCGCCATGAACGGCAAGACCATTGAGATCATCTCCACCGACGCCGAAGGCCGCCTGATCCTGGCCGATGCCCTGGTGTACGCCAAACGCTATGCGCCCCAGGCCGTGGTGGACCTGGCCACGCTGACCGGCGCCTGCATCACCGCCTTGGGGAAGGGCCAGGCGGCGGGCCTGTTCAGCACAGACGACAAGCTGGCCGAGCAACTCAAGCGGGCCAGTGCCAGCACCGGCGAGCGTATCTGGCCACTGCCGTTGTACGACGAGTATAGTGAGGTGATGAAGAGCGACGTGGCCGACCTGAAGAACAGCGGCGGGCGCTACAGCGGCGTGGGCGCATCGGCGGCCTTCCTCAAAGCCTTCGCCGAAGGCTATCCCTGGGCGCACCTGGACATCGCACCGATGGCCTATCTGGACAAAGACAAGCCCTACACGCCCAAAGGCGCCACCGGCTTCGGGGTGCGGCTGCTGGTCCAATTCGTCCGCGACCTGGTGGCAGCGTAACCCCCAGCCTGCCCATGAATCGCGATAACCGCCTGATCGCGCTGGCCCTGTTCCTGTGGGGGATGGGCGAGGGCCTGTTCATCTTCATCCAACCGCTCTATCTGGACCAGTTGGGCGCCAACCCGGTCCAGATCGGCGAGGTCCTCTCAGCGTTCTCGCTTATGGCGGCCCTCTCCTTCCTCCCGGCGGGCATCATCGCCGACCGCGCCGGGCGCAAGCGGGTGATCGTCAGCGGCTGGGTTCTGGGCGCGGTCTCCGGCGTGGCTATGGCGCTGGCGCCAGACCTGCGCCTGTTCATCCCGGCGCTGCTCGTCTATGGCACCACCGCCTATGTCATGCCCGCGCTGTCCAGCTATATCATCGCGGCGCGGGGGGAGTTGGCCCCGGAACGGGCGCTGACCAGCGTGTATGCCGGCTACAGTGCCGGCTCCATCCTCTCCCCCGCGCTGGGTGGCGAGATCGGCAAGCTGCTGGGGCTGCGCACGGTGTATGGGGTGGCGGCGGCGTTCTTCGTGGTCTCCACCCTGGTCATCCTCCTGATCCGCTCACAGCCGGTGGAGCATTCTGTGACGGGGCTGCGCTATGGGGCGCTGTTGCGCCAGCGCAGCTTCCTGGGGCTGTGTGCGCTGTTCTTCTTCGTCTTCTCGGTCATGGGGGTGGGCCTGCCCCTGGCGCCGAAGTACCTCAAAGATGTGCGCGGGCTGGACGTGGCGGCAGTGGGCTGGTTCGGCTCGGCGCAAACGATCGGGGCGGTCCTGCTTAACCTGAGCCTGGGGCGGCGGCCTGCGCGGCGGGTGTGGGTGGCCAGCCAGGCCCTGCTGTTCCTCTCCACCCTGCTCCTGTGGCAGGGGACGTGGGTGGGCTGGCTGGGGCTGGCCTATTTCCTGCGGGCCAGTTACGGCCTGGCGCGCACCATAGCCAACGTCCTGGCCGGGCGCGTCGTCGCGCCCCACCAGCATGGGCTGGCCTTCGGCCTGGTGGAGACGATTATCTCGCTCTCCTACGTAGGGGTCTCTTATCTGGCGGGGCAACTGTACACGCGCAACCCGGAATGGCCTTTCCTGGTGACGCTCGCCCTGTTGCCGCTGACGATGGGTCTGTCATGGTTCCTGGCGCCGCGCCCCGCGCGTGCCCAGGTGCCTGAGGCTGCGCTGGGGGCGGGCGCGCCGGTGGAGCGCCCGCTGGAGTGAAGCGGTGGGCGGTTGCATGGCCTGAATAGGGCGTTTATAATCCACCCCCAAACCACGCAAGGAGAGCGGAGATGATTCAGAGCATTCTCTATGCCACTGACGGATCGGCCCCCGCCGAGCGCGCCGGCGACTTCGTGGCCTCGCTGGCAGTGCGCTACGGCGCCAGGGTGATCGTGCTCCATGCCTATACGCCTGTGCCGGGCTACCTGGGCGAGCCGAACTACAGCCGGACGCTGTATAAGACGCTGGAGGAGGCCGAGGCGCTGGTGGCCGATGTCGCCAGGCGCCTGCGCGAACTGGGCGTGGCCGAGGTGGAAACAGAGGTGGTGGAGGGGCCGGCGGCGGAGGCCATCCTCAATGTGGCCGAGGTGCGCCGGCCCGACCTGATTGTGGTGGGGGCGCGTGGCCTGGGCACCTGGCGCGGCCTGATCCTGGGCAGCGTCAGCATGGCGGTAACCCAGCGCGCCGAATGCCCGGTGCTGGTGGTTAAATAGGTCAGTCCGATTGGGTGGTTTCGCTCTGGACCACCTGAAGCTCCGCGCCAGAGGACGGAAGCGGTCGCCAGAAGCGGTAGCGAATAAGCGCCCACAGCGTGGGCAGGCCCTGCAGCGCCGGCGTAAGGCCCGCCCTGTCCCAACCGCGATCAGGGCGGGCGCTGGTGTGGAGGGGCACCTCCAGGATGGTATAGCCCTGGCGCAGGATCTTGGCAGTCAGTTCGGCCTCCACCTCCAGGCGCTGGCTCTCCAGCCGTAGCCCCTTAGCCACGCGCCGCGTCATCATCTTGACCCCTGTGGCCATATCGCGCAGGCGCACACCGTAGAGCAACTGGGTCACAGAGGCCACCAGGCGGTTGCCCAGGCGCAGGGTCCAGCCCTGGCTGGCGAAACTGCGCACGCCATAGACGACCTGCGTCTGACTGGCGACAATGGGGGCCAGCAGGCGGGGCAGGTCCTGCGGGTCATAGGCCAGGTCAGCCTCCTGGATGACCACGACGTCGCCGGTCATGGCGCTCAACCCGGTCTGGATGGCCGCGCCCCTGCCACGATGGAGGTCATGGCGCAGGTGACGCAGCCCCGGCACGTCCAGACCCTCTAGGATGGCAGTGATGTCCACGCCAGAGCCATCGTCCACCAGGAGGATCTCCTTGTGCAGGGGGACGGCGGCCACGCGCCGCACCATTTCCCGAAGCGTGGCCGATGCGCTTCTATTTTCAAAGTAAATGGGCAGGATGATAGAGAGCTTCATCGTGTCCCATTTCCCTTGAACCCTTTAGATGATCCGTTGAGTGCCATTCCAACGGGCCAGCAGGTCGGGCAACTCACTCAGGGTGGCGATCTCCGCATCGGGGCAAATGTGATCGCGGTGAGCGGCGTTGGCCGCGTTGTCGGCGTCCATCGTGGCCCACACGCTGCGCAGGCCGGTGAGTTGCGCACCCAGGATGTCCGCGCCGAGCGTGTCGCCCACCATCACGACCTGCTCGGGCCGCAACTGCCACTGCTCCAGAACCTTCTCAAAGATGCGCGGGTTGGGCTTGCGGATGCCCAGCGTCGCCGAGACCAGGATGGGATGGAGCCAGGGGCGCAGGCCGCCGCGATCGATCAGGCGCTGGACATTGCCGTTATCGCTGGCGTTGGAGATCAGCCCCAATCGGTACCCGGCGGCGCGCAGGCGCTCCAGGGTGGCGTGAGTGTCGTCAAAAGGGCGCCACATCCGTTCGGCGGGAGCGAACAGCGCCGCCAGTCCCTCCTGCACAAGCGCCTCCGGGACCTGGGTGAAGCCCATTTCGGCCAGGCACAGGCGCAGGACGTGGGCCGCCGTGTACTCGGCCCAGTCGTGCTCGCGCTGCGTGTAGAAGGCATTCACATAAGCGCCATACCGGGCGATAAAGTCGGCCTCGTCCAGGGCCAGCCCGCCTGCCTTGAGATGGGCGGCCAGGGCGGCCCGGCCTTCGCTCAGCACGTCGTGCCAGTTGCCCTCAAAGTGGAGCAGTGTCCCGCCCAGGTCAAAGATTACGCCGCGAATCACTCCCATTTCCCCGCTTCCTTGAGATAATCCGTCGAGGGCCTTTCCTCCTCTATCGCGTTCCCCGACATGGCTGGGGCGGGCCGGCCCAGGAGAAGGTAAAGCCCCAGGAGGACCGCCAGGATATTCAAGCCGCAGGCCCAGGGCAGGGCAGCCCCGGCCAGCATGTCGGCGGCTTCCACAGGTGTTGGCGTCGGCGTCGGGGTCTGGCTGGCCCACGCCGCTAATACTGCCGCAGGAACGCTGAGAGCAAACCCAAGCAGCATCAGGTCCCTCAAGTGTTTCATCAACGCAAGCCCCAGGCTTACGTTGCCCGGAGTTCTAAATACACTCGCCTGCAGACATGGTGGCACCCGCCTGAAGGACGAGTGAGGATGGAAACATCGCGGCACATTTTAACACGAGCGCGCGATTTGCTCAAAGCGACCGGGGCGTTGGCTTTAAGGTACTCAACGGAT
This sequence comes from Anaerolineae bacterium, assembly GCA_034432795.1. Classification (GTDB taxonomy): domain Bacteria; phylum Chloroflexota; class Anaerolineae; order DSLN01; family DSLN01; genus DAOUBF01. The sequence goes on along the minus strand of DAOUBF010000078.1, from coordinate 88,778 downwards.
TGCTGTCAACGGATTCTGAGAACGGATTGAACGGATTATCTACAGGCATCAAGGAAACTGGAGCACCCGCCCGGTCGGCATCGCCAGCCGGGGAGAGATCATTGGGAGGGCAGTTCGGCCATAAACAGCCCCTGGTCATTGGTGAAGAACAGGCGCTGGCCCGCCTCGTCCACGAACAGACCACTTAACCCCTCAAAGCTGCCCGCATCGGCCTTGATCTGGCCCAGATAGACCCCGCTCAGGCTTAAGTGGATGATACGTTGCTCCCCGGCATCGGCGATATACAGCGAGGGCGCCAGCGGGCCCTGGCTCAAAAAGAGGGCCACCGGTCGGCCCGGCGGCTGGCTCAGGCCGGTGATACTGAAGGGAAGGGGATTGCCACCAAAGAAGCGCAACACCTCCCCATCCTGGCGCAGGACAAACACCGCCCCCTCCGGTTCAATGGCCAGGTCCAGGGCCTCAGTGAGTTCGGGGCGCGCCTGGTCAAAATAGGGCCTGGGGGGAAGGCTAAACACGGCCTCGCGCCCTTCGTAACGCCAGATCTGCCCCCCTTCTGCGTCCAGCAGGTACAGATTGCCTTGAAACCCGGCCATGGCCCGGACCTGTCCGAATGGACTGCCCATATCGGGCAGGGGCTGCGCCCGAAGCTCGTTTGCGCCGGGCGCGACTATCACCAGTGCGCCATTGGCGTCCAGGACGGCCAGAGCCTCCGTGCGCAGCGAGGCCGCTGGCGGCAGCCAGGCCATCTCCACCAGCTCGCCCAGGACCTGCGCGCTGACCGCCTGCCCCTTAAAGATCAACGGGCCGGCGGGCGCCTGAGCCAGCCTGGCCTTCTCCTGGTCAAGTGTATCTCGGTAAAGGGCATCGCTGCCCGTATCCAGCGTATAGACCTCAGCGCCTCGGACGAACACCCGTCCAGGCGTGCCCTCCCGGAATTCCCGCAATCGGACCGGGTGGACGCGGATGACCCGGTCCATACGGTCCAGTTCGCCCTGGGCCTGGGCGCGCAGCTCGGCCAGGGCGGGGTCGTCGCCGCGCAAGGCCGCGGCCGCCTCCAGCCAGGCCAACGCCGCCTCCCAGTGAGGTCGGGCGGCCTGAGGGTCCGCACCCCCAGCGCGGGCGCGTTCTACCTCCGCCTGGGCCTGGGTGAGGAGATCGGCGAACTGGGCGTCCCGCTGGCGCTCAATATAGATGCGGGCCGTCACAAACGAGACCAGCGCGGGCACCAGGATGGCGATCAGGAGCAGCAGACCCAGCGGCGCCGGTCGGCCCCGCCAGGCAGGTGGCGGGCGTTCGCCGCGCGGTCGGGGCTGGGGCAGCCACTCGTTCAGAAGGGACGAGAGACGACGGAGGACGGAGGATGGAGGACGGAGGACCGATGGCCCTCTGCCTTCTGTCTTCCGTCCTCCGTCCTCCGTCCGTTGTGCGCCGACGACGATGAGGACCGCCGAGACATTGCCCTCGCCCGCCAGCCAGGCCAGATCGTCCAGCACAGCTTCCGGGTCCGCATGGCTGAGAGCACGGATCAGGGCTTCGCTGCCCGGTTCGGCGGGCAGGCCGCTGAGCAGGCACAGGCGGTCGCCGGGGCGGACGGGCGTGTAGAAGAAGGCCGGGTCCAGGTTGCGCGCTTGCCCCAGCGCCAGCATGGGCCGGGCCGAGGCTGTGCCGGGCACAGGCGGCGGCGGATAGCGTTCCAGGCGGCCCGCCCGCACCATCGCCGCCTGCGCTGGGCCTGCCTGGGCGATGATCACCTCGTTCCCGTGCCAGACGGCGCAGGTGAGCGCACCATAGGCCACAGTGCGCGGCTCTGGGCCGGTGTTCTCGCGCAGAAGGGCGGCGTTGGCCTCGGCAATGGCTGCACGCAACCCGGCGGTGATGCTGCCTGGGTGCAGAAAATAGGTGTCGGCGATGGCCGCGATCACATCGCGGTACATCGTCTGCGGGATGGGCTGGGGGCCGTCCAGTTCCAGCAGCAGGCACAGCGTGTCGCCGACACGATTGCGCGCAGCGTGCCTGGGGGCGGGGAGAACCGCCGCGCCGAGCGGCTGGCCCTCGTAGCGCACGCCGTCGGTTACGTCCAGAAAGCCATAGGTGAGGTGCTCACTGCTCTGGAGGGCCATAACCGGAGACTCCCAGGGTGTACGGCGAAAGCGCGATCAGGCGGTTGCCCACGACGGCCAGGATGTCCCCCCAGCCATCGCCATCGGCATCCACGAAGATCAGGCTCTTGCGGAACTCCTCACCGTTGGACCAATCCCACAGCTTCGCTCCATCGCGCCCGCGAATCGCATACAGATGCCGGTCATTGGAGACGATCAGCACGTCTTTATGGCCGTCGCCGTCCACGTCCGCGATGATCGGGTCGTTCATCGCCCCACCCCATTCGGGCAGCGGGTAGTCGTTTGAGATGAAGGTCCACAGAACCTGGCCGGTGCGCCCATCCAGGGCCACCGCGCTGTTGCGCGACACCAGGTGGGTGATCGTGCGGCTGATGATGCGTCCCCCCTCCAACATCTGGTATTCATCAAAGTCGGAACTCAGGCCGAAGACGACGTCGGGGGTGCCATCGCCGTTCAGGTCATCGGCGGCCGCGTCGGTGACCTTGTAATGGCTGTCAATCACCGTCTGCTGGCCATTCTGATCCGTGCGAAAGATGAGATTGTTGCCCAACATGCCCGTAGGCGCCTGCCAGAGCTTGCGGCCATCAGCGCGGAAGACGTAGTAATTTAAGTCCGTGCCCACGCCAATGTCAAGCTGGCCGTCGCCGTTGAAATCGGCGGCCAGCGCCGAGGTGTAGCCGAACTCGGTGATGTGGCCGGTTTCCGCTCGTGTCCGCGCCAGTTGCTCGCGGGTGGGTGTGGAGATGATCTCCCACAGACTGCGCCCGTCCAGGCGCAGGGCGTAGAAGCGCTCACGGTAGCGGGCCGGGTCATGGGCCGAGAAGACCAACTCCTGCCTGCCGTCGCCGTCCAGGTCCAGCGCCAGCGGGATATTGTAGTTCGTGCCGCTGAGGTTACGCCGCCAGCGTTGCTCGCCGGTGCGCCCGTCCAGGAGTTGGGCGATGCGCGTGGGGCTGCTGTAGTCGGTGGCGAAGACATCCGGCTGGCCATCGCCGTCAAAGTCACCGGCGGTCATGCCGGTGGTGGCCGTGCGCAGTTGGCTGTGCCAGAGTTCCACGCCCGTCTGGCCGTTGAGCGCCCAAACGCGGCCCTCGCCGCCGGAGCCACCCACCACCAGGTCCAGCCTGCCGTCGCCGGTGAGATCAAGCAACACCGGCGGCGCCCAGCGGACGATGAAAGGCACCGGCGCCATCCAATACAGGCTGCCGTTCTCGGTGCGGACGGCGTAGAGGTAGTTATCAAATGGGCCGAAGCCGGAGGCCGCCACGATGACCTCCAGCCGCCCCTGCCCCGCCAGGTCGCCTGCCACCAGGTAGGCCGGGAGCAACTCTCCGGCGGGCGGCTCAAACGCCCAGGCGACGCGGGGGCGGGTGGTGAAGCGGCCCTTGAGGTCGGTGGAGGCCGTGTTGTGCGCGTTGGCGCGCGGATAGGGCCAGGGCGCCTGCGGCACGCGGGCGGTGGCTCGGACGGTCGCTGCGGCGCTCGGCGCCGGGCCGGGCGGCGTAGCCGTCGGGACCGCGGTCGGGGAAATGGGCAGCGGACGACGGGGCGTGTTCGTCGGCAGGGAGAGCGGGATACGGCCTGGCGCCAGGGTCGGCGCGGGCGTGGGCGCAGCGGTCGGGCCGACCCTGACCGTGATCTGGCAGGCGAACGCAGCGGCCAGCAGGATAAGGGCTATCACCAAAGTTTTGATCACCGCTGCCTTAGAGACGCACTCACCCCGGCCTCTGTTCCCGCCGCCGGGCCATCAATCCAGCGGGCGGCCAGCGCAGGCAGCGCCGAAGCCGGGCCGCGCCGGATAGTGCAGGCAGGCAGGGACTCCAGGAAATGCCGACCATAGGCCTTGGTCAGGATGCGCCGGTCCAGGACCGTCACAACGCCCCGGTCGCTGCGGCTGCGGATCAGGCGGCCAAAGCCCTGGCGGAAGCGCAGGATGGCCTCCGGCACGGCATATTGCTGGAAAGGCTCTTTAAACGTCTGGCTGCGGGCCGCGAAGATCGGCTCAGAGGGGACGGTGAAGGGCAGGCGGGTGATAATCAGCGAACTGAGGGCCTGGCCGGGTACGTCCACGCCCTCCCAGAAGCTGCGCGTGCCCAGGAGCACCGCTCGCTCGCTCAGGCGGAAGCCCTCCAATAACTGGCGGCGCGACCCCCCTTCGCCCTGCTCAAAGACGAGGATGCCGGCGCGCTCCAGCGGATCGGCGATGGCGCGGGCCGTCGCCTGAAGCTGGCTGTGCGAGGTGAACAGGACCAGCGCCCGCCCCCGTGTGGCTTTACATAACTCCACCAAAACCCGCTCCACGGCCTGCTGATAGCCCGGCTGGTCCGGCTCCGGGATGTCGTTGACCAGGTATAAAAGCGTGCTGTTTTCATAGTCAAAGGGCGAGCCGACGGCCAACTCCTGGCACTCCCAGGCGTGCAGCCGGTCCTTGATGAAGTTGAAGCTCTTCCCCGTGCGCAGCGTGGCCGAGGTGAGCACCACGCTCGCCTTCGCCTGGAACAGGTAGCGCTCCACCAGGGGGCCGACATCCAACGGGGCCACGTGAACAGAAGCCAGGCCACGCCAGTCCAGCTCCAGCCAGTAGATCATCTGATCAGAGGGGTGGGCGATGAGCGCGTCGGTTTGCGCCCGCACCTCAGTTAACCGGCGCTGCACGGCCATGATCCGCGCCAGAAGCTCGTCCCAGTCGGGGATGTCGTACTCCTCCAGGTTGGCGAAGTCACTGCCCAATCGCGCCAGGCCCCCGGCCAGCGCCCCCAGATGCAGCGCCAGGTTCTCCCAGGCCGCGGCCACGCGCTCCCAGCCGGGCCGCTGGCGCACAGCGGGCGTGATCCACAGCTTCTGGCTGTATTCGCCCCCGTTCCACTCGCGCTGGTTCTCCAGGAAAGCGGTGACCGCGCCGAAGAAGTCAGCGACAGTGCTCACCATCAACTCGGCGGTGTGGCTGAGTTTGGCGGCGGAATTCTCTATATCGGCGAAGATGGCCTCGGGCAGGCTGCGGCGGCAGGCCGCCAGCACATCGCCGATCAGCCCGGCGCGGGGCCGACCGATCTCGGCGATCAGCCGCTCTATCTCGCCCCGGTCGGCGTGGAAGCTCAGCCCATGGGTCACCGCCTCTTCCAGATGGTGGGCCTCATCTATGATCAGGTGGTCATATTCCGGCAGGACGCTGTTCTCGGTGGCGATGTCAGCCAGGAGCAAGGCGTGATTGACCACGACAATGTGCGCGGCCTCGGCCTGGCGGCGGGCGCGGTAGAGCGGGCAGATGCCCCCGCCGAAGGCCGCGCAGCGCTCATGGGTGCACAGTTCGTTCTCCGCCGAGAGCAGGCTGGCCCACAGCGCCGCCTCGCGTGCCGAGAGGTTCAACTCGGCGCGGTCGCCGGTCTCGGTGGTGGGCAGCCAGATGAGCAGCCGGGCGAGCAGGCGCATCTCGTCCACGTTGGTCGGCCCGGCGTGGCGCAATGCCTGGAAACGGCGCGGACAGAGGTAATTGGAGCGCCCCTTGAGCATGGCGGCGCGAAAGTCCAGGCCGAGGACCTGGCGCAACGCCGGGATGTCTTTGGTCATGAGCTGGTCTTGCAGGTTGATGGTGTTGGTGGAGATGACCACGCGGCAACCGTTCTGGACGGCCCAATGGACGGCAGGGATGAGATAGGCCAGGCCCTTGCCCACACCGGTGGGCGCTTCCACGATCAGATGGCGGCCAGTGGAGAGCGCCTGGGACACGGCCCGCAGCATCGCCACCTGTTGCGGGCGATGCTCAAAGCCGGGGAATTTTTGGGCGAAAGCACCCTCGTCCTCCAGCAGCGCGGCCAGTTGATCGGCATCCAGTGGCTGAGGCGTGGCTGCCTGGCGCAGGCTGCGCCGTTCCAGGGGCAGGCGGCGAAACAGCTCCAGGCCATCATCGCGGCCGGATTGGGGACGCGGAGCAGAGGCGGTGGCGTAGTCCAGGGCCTCCTCAAACACGGCTTTGAGCGACCAGGGGATGCGCCGCGCCGCGACGACGATCTCGCGCAAGACGGGTTCGGGCAGCCGCCTGGCCTGCTCCAGTAAGTAGAGGAAGAGCTTGCGGGTGGTGTCGGCATCGGACAGGGCACGGTGCACGTTCGGATGGGGAAAGCCCAGCCGGTCGGCCAGTTCCTTGAGCGAGAAGCGCCCGGCCCAGGGCAGGAGGATGGCCGCCAACTCGCGCGTATCAAAGGCCGGGTTGGCGAAGGTCATCCCATAGCGGCGCAGGAAGGCCAGGTCAAAGCCGATGTTGTGGCCCACGATGGCAGACGAGCCGATGGCCGCCGCCAGTTTGCCCCGGATGCTGGAGAAGGGCGGCGCGTTGTCCACGTCGGACTGGCGGATGCCGGTCAGTTCACGGATGAAGGGCGGGATGGGACGACCCGGATTGACGAAGCTGCGCCATTGGTCCAGCACCTCATCGCCGCGGAAGCGGATGACGGCGACCTCGGTGATGGCATCGTGGTCCGGGTCCAGCCCGGTCGTTTCCAGATCAAGCGAGACCAGTGTGTCCATTGGGTGATGAGGCGCCGCCAGGGGCCAGCGGGCGCCTGGACCCCAGGTGAGCAGGGTGCAAGGAAGTATAGCATGGGCGGGGTGGCGGGGCAAGTGGGCTGCGAGCGGTTGACACAACATCCCAACATCGCTACACTAGGCGATATGACGGTTCTACTCCTGATCCGACACGGCATGACCGATATGGTAGCGCAGAAGCGCCTGGCTGGCTGGACCCCCGGCGTGATGTTGAACGAGGCCGGGCGGCGGGAGGTGTACGCCCTGGCGGGCCGACTGGCCTTCGTCCCCCTCCAGGCCGTCTACTCCAGCCCGCTTGAGCGCACCCTGCAGACCGCCCAGATCATCGCCGCCCCGCATGGACTGGAGGTGCAGGTGCGCGATGGGCTGGCCGAAACGCGCATCGGGGAATGGACAGGGAAGGCCATTCAGGATGTGGAGGGAAGCCAGGCCTGGAAAGCACTCCACGAGCATCCCAGGGGCGTGCGCATCCCCGGCGGCGAGACCATAGATGAGGTGCAGGCGCGGATGGTGGCCGAAATTGAGGCCATCCGCCACACCCACCCCGACGGTGTGGTCGCCGTCGTGTCCCACGCCGATCCGATCAGGGCAGCCGTCTGCCACTATCTGGGGCTGGACCTGAATTATTTCCACCGTCTGTATGTGAGCACGGCCTCGGTGACGGTGCTGATGCTGGGCGAACAGGGCACGGCCTTGATCAGCCTGAACGTTACCGGCGACCTGAGTTATTTGCAACGCGCTGCCGGGCGGCCTGAACCGCCGGAGAAGGCCAGCGAGGACCACCGCGAGCCGGCCGCCGAAGCCTCGGCCCCTGGAAGCGAAGGGGCAGCGAAAGCTGTCGGATAAATCCGATGGCAGAGACTGCTGAGAAAGCCGAACGGTCATGATGGATGAGCTTCGTTTTGATCTGAACCCGGTGAACCGCATTACCATTGACGCCATCGGCCCGCCGGGCAAACGCACATTTTATCTCCAGGCGCGGCGGGGCCGCACACTGGTGACGCTGCTCATGGAGAAGGAGCAGGCCCAGGCGCTGGCCACAGCCATTGAACGGCTGCTGGATGAATTGGCGGAGCGCGCCCCGCATCTGAACCCCGGCCCAGGCGAGGTCCCCGCCTCCCAGATGCAGCTTGAGGAGCCGATCTCGCCGGAGTTCCGCATCGGCCAGATGAGCCTGGGGTACGACGCCGACCGTGACCTGATTGTGCTGGTGGTGCAGGAACTCCCCCCGGGGGATGAGCCAGCGCAGCCGCTGGCGGTGGCCCGCTTTTGGGCCACGCGCCAGCAAATGCGGGCGCTGAGCCAACACACGGCCAGGGTCGTGGCGGCTGGCCGCCCCATTTGCGGCCACTGCGGTGAGCCGATTGACCCGGAGGGCCACTTCTGCCCGCGCCGCAACGGTCACCCCCCGCCGGAGTTCTAGCGGGACGGAACGGATTCGCCTTGTGTGACCAATTTCCTGGATTCCTGTTGCCGAAGGCGACGTTAGTTTCCTTGATTCCTGTAGATAATCCGTTGAGTACCTGATAATCTGTTGAGTACCATGCACGAAGCCCGCCCCCCTGATGATGAGATCAACGCCATCCCGGTGGAACGGGTCGTGGACCTGCTCTGCCGGGGGAAGATGCACATGCATGGCTTGCTCCCCTGGAGTTCCAACACCACCTACCTGGTTTCCGTTGAGGATGGCGACCTGAGGTGTATGGCGGTGTACAAGCCCCGGCGCGGGGAGCGCCCCCTGTGGGACTTCCCGCGAGGGACGTTGTATCGGCGCGAGTACGCGGCCTACCTGGTCAGCCGCGCCCTGGGCTGGCCGCGTATCCCGCCCACCGTCATCCGCGATGGGCCTCAGGGCACCGGCGCGGTCCAGCTCTACATTGATAACGACCCCCAGGCGAACTATTTTACCTTCCACCACGAGCGCGTGGATGAGGTCCAGCGCATCGCCGCCTTTGACCTGATCGTGAACAATGCCGACCGCAAGGCGGGGCACTGCCTGCTGGGGCGCGATGGGCGCGTCTGGGCCATTGATCACGGCATCACTTTTCATGCCGAACCCAAGCTGCGCACGGTCATCTGGGAATTCACCGGCCAGCCCATCCCGCCCGCGCTGCTGGCCGACATGCGCGCCCTGCGCGGCAGCCTGCGGCCGCCCGCCGTGCTCCACGCTGCGCTGCAGGAGCTGTTGCTGCCCGCAGAGATGGCTGCGCTGCGCCAGCGGTTGGACCGCCTGCTCGCCGACGGTGTCTTTCCAGAGCCGGAAACTGTTCCCTGGCCACCTGTTTGACAGCTTACCCAGGACGCTTCAGGAGGGTCAACGTGGACTTGATTTCGCTCATCTGGCTGCTCTTTCTGCTCTCCGCCATGCTGCCGGCGCTGCGGCAATGGCTGCTGGAACGCGCCCGCGAAGCGGCCATCCGCGAGATTGAACAGACACGCCATTCCCGCGTGATTACATTGATCCACCGCCAGGAAACCATTTCTTTGTTGGGGCTGCCCCTCTCGCGCTACATTGACATTGACGATTCCGAGGACCTGCTGCGAGCCATTCGCCTGACCTCGCCGGACACGCCGATTGACCTCATTTTACATACCCCCGGCGGCCTGGTCATCGCCGCCGAACAGATCGCGCACGCCCTTCTTCGCCACAAAGCCCCGGTGACGGTCTTTGTGCCCCACTATGCCCTCTCCGGCGGGACGCTGATCGCCCTTGCCGCCGATCAGATCGTCATGGACCCCAACGCTGTGCTCGGCCCGGTGGACCCCCAGATCGGCCAGTGGCCGGCGGCCTCGGTGTTGAGTGTCCTGGAGGTCAAGCCTCTCGCCTCTATCTCGGACGAGACGTTGATCCTGGCCGATGTCGCCCGTAAAGCGGTGAGCCAGGTATGCAACACGGTGGCGGAGATTCTCATGGGGAATGGCATGGAGCGCGAACGGGCCGAGACGCTGGCCCAGGTGCTCTCCAGCGGGCGCTGGACGCACGATTACCCCATCTCGGTGGAGGAGGCGCGGGCGATGGGCCTGCCGGTCTCGTCCGAGATGCCGGAAGCGATCTACCGCCTGATGAGCCTGTACCCCCAGCCGCGCCAGCGCCGCCCCTCCGTCCAATACATCCCGGTCCCTTACCGCCGCGACGAGAGGCCAACGCGAGGCGAGGTGGCGTAATCCCCGGCGTAATGTTCACGAGAAACCCGGTTCCTTTGAGAAACCGGGTTTCTGTGCTGGCGAGTCTGACGACCGGATACTGACTACTGAGGGCTGATTTCAGGGCATCCCCCGATGGTCAGGCCACACAAATTCATTACAATTTCCTTGATTCCTGTCGCCGAAGTGGTACTCAGCGGATTGCTGTCAACGGATTCTGAGAACGGATTGAACGGATTATCTACAGGGGTCAAGGAAACTGGCGACGTTGTGAACTCATCCATAGAGTGCCATGATCCCGCTTAAACTGCTTCTGGTGGACGACAGCGCAGCGTTCCTGCGTGCCTTATCCGGCTACCTGGGCACGCAGCCTCACCTCCAGGTGGTGGGCACGGCGCGCAGTGTGGACGAGGCCCTGGCCCTCATCCGCGCAGGGGCCAGGCCCGATATGCTCCTGATGGACATCAACCTGCCGGGGATGGATGGGCTGACGGGGATGCGCCGCCTGCGGGCTGAGCTTCCGGAGGTGGCTATCATCATCGTCTCCCTCCTGGACGGCCAGGCCTACCGCGAAGCGGCAGCCGCCTATGGCGCGGCTGCCTTCGTCAGTAAGGCCCGCCTCAACCACGACCTGCTGGCTACTATCCACCAGGTTGCGGCGCACAGGTAGTGCCAGCCTGAGCGCAGGTGTAGAGGCACGGCGGCGCCGTGCCCCTGCTATGCCGCCGCCATCAGGGTGAACCAGAAGGTGGTCCCTTTGCCCAGTTCGCTCTCCACGTAAATCTGGCCGCCGTGCGCCTCAACGATCTGCTTGCACAGCGTCAGCCCCAGGCCGGCGCCGCCAAAGCGTCGCGTGGTGGAGCCATCCACCTGGTAGAAGCGTTCAAAGATGCGGGCCAGCTTGTCCGGCGGGATGCCGATGCCCGTGTCCGAGACGGCAGTGTACACCAGCCCATCCTCCGGCCAGATGCGCACGGTGATCTGGCCCCCGTCCGGGGAGAACTTGATGGCGTTGGACAGCAGGTTCTCCAACACCTGCGCCATGCGGTCGGGGTCGGCGCGCACGGGCGGTACGTTGGGGGCGAAGTCGCAGCGGAGGGCGATGCCTGCCTCGGCCAGGAGCTTCTGCGGGTCCAGCCGGGCGACAATGGACTCAGCCAGGTCGGTCAGGTTGATCTGCTGGGGGACAAGCGTGCTGGGGCTGACGGCATGGAGGGAGATGATGTCGCTGACCAGGCGGACGAGCACGTTGGCCTTCTGCACGATCATCTGCACCGCTTCTGCCTGCTCCGGCAGCAGCGGCCCCAGGTCGCCATTCGCCAGCAGGTCGGCATACCCTTTGACAAAGGTGAGGGGCGTGCGCAATTCGTGCGAGATGTTCTGGATCAACTCGTCTTTGAGCCGGTCGGCCTCGGCCAGTTCCGCGTAGGCGCGTTCCAGGCTCTCCGCCCGCTGGCGCAGGGCCTGAACCAATTGCGCATTCTCAATAGCGCCAGCCACCTGCTGGGCCAGCGCCCCCAGCAGGTGTACCTGCTCAGCGCCAGCGATGTCACTGGTGGCGTAGTCTCGCCCTGGCCCGCCCACGCTGAGCACGCCCAGCAGCCGTCCTTTGGCCCAGAAGGGCACGGCGATGATCACGGCTTCGTCAGCCAGGCCCACGCTGCCCATAGTGACCTTGCCTGTGGCCGCCGCGTGCTTCAGGATGCCCTCATCCAGGTGCAGGCGCGCGCCGTGCAAGGCCAATTTGGTGCTGCCCCGTTGGGCGGCCAGGCGCAAGGGGGGCGTGGCTTGCAGGACCTTATTGTCATCAATCAGATGGATAAAGGCCACCTCCAGGCCGGTGACGCGCAACACCTCGGCCAGCACCGCATCCAGCATCTCATTCAGTTCCAGGCTGCGCCCAGCGGTGACCGCCACGCTGTAAAGCGCATGGAGTTGCTCGGCCCGATGGCGAGCCTCCTCTAACAATTGCGCGTTCTTGATGGCGATAGCTGCGTGATGCGCCAGGCTGGTGAGCAGTTCCAGGTCGTGGGGCACAAAGCCGCGCCCGCCTTTGCGCACCAGCGACATCACCCCGATCACCTTGCCCTGGACGGCCAGGGGCACGGAGACCAGGCTCTCGCGCTCGCGTGGTGTGCCGGGGATCTGATAGGCGCGCGGGTCGCTGAGCACATCGTTCACAATCTCGCCCACGCCCGAACGGGCCACGCTGCCGGTGATGCCCTCGCCCAGGCGCAAGGGCGTGGCCAGCACTTCGGCGGCGTACTCCTCCAGCGCCACCAGCGGTCGCAGCGTCAGGCCGTCCTCATCCAGCAGGTAGATTGTGCCACCGTCGGCCTGGACCAGGTCAACCGCCTGTTTGGCAATAGCCCACAGCCGGTCGTGAAGGGTGTGGCTAGAGGTAATTACGGCGGCGGAGGCCAGCAGTGCGCTCACCTCCTCGGCCTGGCGCGAGACCTGCTGATACAACCGGGCGTTTTGGATGGCCGCCGCCAGTTGGCCGGCCAGCGCCTGCACCATCTCCAGGTCCTGGGCATCCAGCCCCCCAACCTGGTCGCTGAGCACGTCCAGCACACCGATCGGCTGCTGGCCCAGGAGGATGGGCACAACCAGTTCGGCGCACATCTGGGGCAGGGGTGCCCATTGGGGCCGTCCCTCGTCCGTCGTCTGTCCCCCGCAGGGCACAAGCGCAGGCTGGCCCGTTTGCGCCACCGCACCGATCAGCCCCTGGCCAAGAGGAATACGCGAGACAACCCCTTCCGCATAGTGGAAGACAACGTGGTCATCTTCAATCAGCCCCACAGCCACATGGCTGTAGCCAAATGCCTGTTTCATGCGTGTGATCACCGTCTGGAGCAAGACGTCCAGATCAGCGATCAGCGCCATGGCGCTGCCGATCTCCTGGGCCAGGCGCATGTGTTCAGCGCGGCGGTGCGCCTCCGCATACAACCGGGCGTTCTCCAGGGCGGCAGAGACCTGCCCGGCCAGCGTCGCCAGCGCTGGCACATCCTCCGGCGTCAGCGGGCCAGTGACAGCCAGCAGGCCATAGGGCTGCCCCTGGCAAACAAGAGGGGCCAGGATGGCGCTTTGCCCTTCAATAAAAGGCCGCGCCTGGCCGACGGCCTCCCCCAGCAGCGCCTCCAGGTAGGGCCGGGCCTCCGGGGCAAACTGGGCGCACCCCTCAGACAGGGCGGCGGCGCAGAGCGGCACAGCCTGAAGAGGGATGCGTCGCGGCGGGTCCGCTGCGGTGATAAGCGTGCGCAGGACCGAGGGCGGGAAGGCCATGTGGGCGATGGACAGGTGCTGTCCATCCGGCTCCAGTTTGAGAATATGGGCATACAGGCCCAGGCCGATGAGTTCAGAGGCGGCGGTAGTATATACGTCTTGCGGGATGCGTGCCTTCAGGATGGCAGCGGCGGCGGCGCTAAACGTCTGCTGGCGTTGCGCCAGGCGCAGCGCCCTGTGCAACGCCTCCAGGCCGATGGCCTCATCCCCTGGCGGGGTCTCGCCCTCGGCCCCCTCTGCTCCCTGCGGCGTCACCGGCGAGCCTGGCCGGTGGTCATGGATGAGCTGGTGTACGGAAGGCGGGGCCTGGCTCATCACATTAGCGGTTTAAGGGGTCGGGTTTGGGCCGGTGCAACCGGCGCCGGGGCACCAGGCCCAGGCGCACCCGGTCAAGGTAAGCATGCAGCATGGCCTGGCTGTAGCGGCGATGGCCACCAGGGGTGCGGAAGGGCACAAGCAGTCCCTGGCGCTCCAGGCGCCACAGCGTGGAGAGGCTCACTTGCAGGAAGTCAGCCGCTTCGCGGGCGGTGAGAAAACGCATGTCTTCTGTCATGGCTATAGAGAATAATCGGTGGTTAGCCCCTCAAGGCGCAGCCGTTCAGCGCTCAGCAGACAACAGAGCATAAACAAAAGAGCGTCTGTCTGACACCTGACCGTATTATAGTGGCCTCTGAGGCCGGCGTCACTGGGATGTTTAGGCTACCCGTAGTTGGCTTCTTAGAGATACTCCACCCCGCGCCGCAGCGCCCGCGCCAGGAGTGCCTCGGCCAGCCAGACGGCCAGACCCACCACCACATCGGCGGCGATAGCCAGGATGAAGGCCGCGGCCAGGGAGCGCAGCGCCAGGTCTGCCCATTCGGCCAAGCGATTCGCCAGACCGGCCAGCCCCAGGAGCACCGCCAGCCCCAGCCCAACCAGGACGCCCACCGGCCAGGCCCGCCGGTCGGCAGGGCTGGGGAGCATGGCGTTGGCCAGGGCGAAGACCAGGTAGAGCCACAGCCATACGTCAGGCGCCTGCGCAGCCGCCGCCAGGCGGCTCACGAGGCCCGCCAGGTCGCCAGCGACGAGCGCCGAGCCAATGCCCGCGATGCCCAGGGCATGTTCGCCAATGAGCAGGATAAGCGCCACGCCGCTGACCAGTGGCGCCACGCCGATGAGCGCCTCGCGTACCGGCCCTGTCGCTTCGGTCTCAATGTAGCCCAGGCGCAGACTGCCGTCGCGCTGCCGCCTCGGCCAGATGGAGATGCGCCCGGTGCGCACACCCAAAGCCCAGGCGATGAGCCAGTGGCTGAGTTCGTGGACAAGAATGCCAGGGAGGAGCAGCAGGAAATAGACAAACTCGGCGATCTCGGGGCTGCCGCTCAGGAGCAGCCCCAGCCCGTACAGATGGCGGCGCAGCCAGCGTTCCAGCGCCAGGAGCGGCAGTAGCGTGAGCAGCAGCCAGAAGAACGCCATCCACATGGGGCGTTAGCCACGATGGTATCCCTTGGCCCGCGCCGTCTCCTGGACGATGGCGATGAAGTCGGGTGCTTTCAGGCTGGCGCCGCCGACAAGCGCGCCATCTATGTCGGGCTGGATCACGAACTCGGCGATGTTCTGGGGGTTAACGCTGCCGCCGTATTGGACGCGCACTGCCTGGGCGACCTCCTCGCCATACAGGTCGGCCAGGACACCGCGCACGGTCAGGCCGATGACGGCGTTGGCGCCGGCGCCTGTGGCCGGTTTGCCCGTGCCGATGGCCCAGACAGGCTCATAGGCGATGACCAGGGCGCGGGCCTGCTCGGCGGAGATGTCGCGCAAGGCGGCGCGCAACTGGCGCTCCACCACCGCCTGGGTGCGCCCGGCCTCGTTCTCCTCCAGGTTCTCGCCGACGCAGATGATCGGCGTAAGGCCGTGCTTCAAGGCCGCCTTCACCTTACGGTTCACGCTTTCATCCGTCTCGCCGAAATACTGGCGGCGCTCGGAGTGGCCCAGAATGACGTATTGCACCAGGTCCTTGAGCATAAGCGGTGAGACCTCGCCCGTGTACGCGCCCTGGTCCTCCCAGAACATGTTCTGCGCCCCCAGGCCGATCTTGGTGGGCTTGAGCAGTTCGGCCACAGGCGCCAGAGCCACAAAGGCCGGGCACAGCACAACCTCAACGCCCTCCACCTCCACCAGCCCACGCCGCAACTCGCGCACCAACTCCAGAGCCTCGGCCACCGTCTTGTGCATTTTCCAGTTGCCCGCGATGATGGGGATACGCATGTGAGCCTCCTCAGTTTCCTTGACTCCTGTCTCCGAAGGCGACGTTAGTTTCCTTGATTCCTGTAGATAATCCGTTGAGCACCACAGTTTCCTTGGGTCAGCCCTCCGCCTGCCTGACATCAATGGCCACAGGGAGCGCCGTGCGCGCCCAAGTGCTGAGCGGGCGCCCTTCGCGCCAATCCTGGTACTTGCCGGCCAATAGCCGCCGTGCCAGCGCGTCTTCCTGGGCATCGCTTACGATCCGCGCCTGACCGGTGAACGTATGCTCCCCGATCTGGACCGCCACCGTTGGATGGGCGCGCAGGTTTTTCACCCAATCCGAGCGGTCGCCACCGCCAGAGAGAAGATAGAGCGTGCCGTCCTGCACGCCGAACCAGATTTCAATCGTGTGGGGGCGTCCACTCACGCGCCCGGTCGTGGTCACGTAACAGTACTCCTCATCCGCCAGGCGCAGCAGGAGCGCGCCTATGTCTTCAGGGGGGTAATGATATGTCCTCATGCCGGCCCTTTCCGTGTAACCATGGGGTTGAAACCGCCCCTCCATGAGCCACTCCATCTGGGTGCATTTCAATTTTGGGGCACCTGCCAGCGGTCACCCCCTCCCTGCCCCTCCCCCATCCAGGGGGAGGGAACTCACCCCCCTCCACCCGTCTCTGTTGACAGAAACTCTGTGTCCCATTATACTACCGTCGCATCACGATCCGAAAATCGTAGCGTGGTGGCCTATTCACAAGAGGAGAGAGCGAACGCTTATGCCTGGAATGCAACCCAAACCGAATCACCCGGAGAACAACGTTTACGATGTGACTATTATTGGCGCCGGACCCACAGGGTTGTTCGGCGCTTTTTATGCTGGCATGCGCGAGATGAGTTGCAAGATCATTGAGGCGCTGCCGGAGGTGGGCGGCCAGTTGGCCGTCCTCTACCCCGAAAAGTGGATTTACGACGCGCCCGGCTATCCCAAAATCCTGGCCAAGGACCTGGTCAGAAACCTGTGGGAGCAGGCCAGCCGCTGGAACCCCACGCTCTGTCTGGATGAGCGCGTGACCATGCTGCGCGTGGGCGAGGATAGCCCCATGGTATTGGAAACCGACAAGGGTGTGCATTACACCCGCACGGTGATCATCTGCGCGGGCGTTGGCGCCTTCTCCCCGAACAAGCTGAAGAACGAGACGGTAGAGCGCTTTGAGGGGCGCGGCGTGTACTACTTCGTCAAGGACAAAAGCCCCTTCCGCGGCAAGCGCCTGCTCATCGTGGGCGGCGGCGACTCTGCCGTAGATTGGGCGCTCAACCTCAAGGATTACGCCAGGGAGATCACCCTCATCCACCGCCGCGATCAGTTCCGCGCCCACCCCGCCAGCGTCACCGAGCTGATGAGTTCATCCGTGAATGTCATGCTCTACCATGAACTTAAGGAGATTCGCGGCGACGATCACATTGAGAGCGTTGTCGTCTTTGACAACCGCACGGGGGCCGAGACCATTCTCAACGTGGACTACGTCCTGCTCAACCTGGGCTTCAAGGCCGATCTGGGGCCGATCAAGGAGTGGGGCCTGGAGCAGCAGGCCAAACGCTACATTAAGGTGAACTGTCGGCAGGAGACCAGCATCCCCGGCGTGTATGCGGCGGGGGATGTGGCCGCGCACCCCGATGTGGAGCCGCTTAACCTGATCGCCATCGGCTACGCCCAGGCAGCGGTCGCGGTGAACTACGCCTATACGTATCTGCATCCTGAGGCCAAGGTCTTCCCCGGCCACTCTAGCGAAATGAGGCTGTAATCTATGAACCCCAGCGAGATATTTGCGCGGATGCCGGCCCACTTTATCCCGGAGCGGGCGGCCGGCGTGAACACAACCATCCAGGTTGACCTGAGCGGCGAGGGCGGCGGCACCTGGCACGTGCGCATCGCCGACGGCCAGTGTACGGTGAACACCGGCCCTGCCCCGGCGCCCAACGCGACCATCGCCATGTCGGCGGAGGACTATGTGGCCCTGGTGAACGGCACGCTAAACCCCGTCTCGGCCTTCATGCAGGGGCGCATCGCCATCCAGGGCGACCTGACAGCCCTGGTGCAGATGCAGAACCTGTTCCGGCGTGAAACGTGAAACGTCAAACGTCATATGACGTTTCACGCTTGACGTGTTGATAGATCCGCACCCACTCCTCCAGGCTGAGCGTCTCGGCTCGCCGCGTCGGGTCTATTCCCGCCTGGCGGAGCGCCAGGGTGATCGCCTGTGCATCACGGTTCAGGCCGCGACTGAGGGCATTGCGCAACTGCTTGCGCCGCCCGCTGAAGCCCGCCCGCACCACCTCAAAGAACCCCTCCAGTTCCTCCAGGGGCACCACCGGCTGCTTGTACAGGTCCACCCGCACAATAGCGGAGTCCACCTTGGGCACCGGGTAGAATGCCCCCGCTTTGATCCGGGCCACCAGGCGCGGCTGTCCGTACACCTGCACGCTCACCGCCAGCAGGCTCATCTCGCCCGGCCCGGCGGTCAGGCGTTGGGCCACCTCCAGTTGCACGGTCAGCACCATCAGGGTGGGGCGGAGCGGCGCTTCCAGGAGATGCCGCAGAACCGCCGAGGTGATGTAGTAGGGCAGGTTGGCGACGACCTTGTAGGAGAGGGGCGACTGCCCTTCTGGCGCGATCAACCCGGCGATGTTGAAGTCCAGGATGTCGCCATGCACAATCTCCACGTTGCGATAGGGCGCGAGCGTGAAGCGCAGGACGGGGATCAGGCGCTCATCCAGTTCAACGGCGATCACCCGACCGGCGGTCTCTGCCAGGCGGCGGGTGAGCGTGCCCAATCCCGGCCCGATCTCCAGCACCGTGTCCTTGGGGCCAAGGTCGGCCGCATCGGTGATGCGCGCCAGAGCAGCCTCATCTACGAGAAAATTCTGGCCCAGGCTCTTTTTCGGCTGGATGGCGAAGCGACGGAGAAGCGCGGGAACGTCGGCCATCGGGGAGGGAACGAAAGCCGGCAGGGAACTGGCCGTTTCAGCCTGCAGTTATGGCTTCTGAATGCGCCAGAAGGCGCTGCGCTAAGAGTTCACCCGCCTGATAGGAACTGCGCACCAGGGGGCCGGCGGCAACAGCCTGGAAGCCCAGCGCCAGCCCCACCTCACGGTACCAGGCAAACTCCACCGGATGGATGTACTCGGCCACCGGCCAGTTCCGAGATGTGGGCTGCAGGTATTGCCCCAGGGTCAGCAACTCACACCCGACCCGTCGCAGGTCTTTCATCACCTGAATGACCTCCCCCCGCGTCTCCCCCATCCCCAAGATCAACCCGGCCTTCGTCGTCAGGCCGGCGCGCCTGGCCCAGGCCAACACACCCAGGGCGCGGCGATAGTCCTTCCGGGGCTGAATCGTAGGATAAAGTCGGGGGACAGTCTCAATATTGTGATTTAACACGTCGGGTCGCGCCGCAATGACCCGCTGTAGAGCCACCACCGAACCGCCGAAGTCGGGGATCAGTACTTCAATAGTGACCCCAGGACAGCGCTGGCGCACCGCAGCGATCGTCGCGGCAAACTGCGCCGCGCCGCCATCGGGCAAATCGTCCCGCGCCACCGCCGTGATCACGACATGGCGCAATCCCATCCGGGCGACCGCCTCCGCCAGCCGCTGGGGTTCCAGGGGGTCTGGCGGCAGTGGCCGCCCGGGCGTAACCGCGCAGAAGCGGCAATAACGGGTGCAGATGTCGCCCAGGAGCATAAACGTCGCCGTCCCCCCGCCCCAGCACTCGCCGATGTTGGGGCACAGGGCCTCTTCACACACGGTGTGTAGACGCAGGGCCTGAAACAGGCCCTCCAATTGCTCCACCCTCTCCCCAAGGGGGGCGCGGGCGGTGAGCCAGGGCGCCTGCTGAAACCCGAACTCCAATGTTACCTGGAAGACCTGGGCAAAGGCCTCCAGATAGGCCGTCTCCACAGCCGTCATGTCCACCGGCCGGTTCAGGACCTGCGCCATGGAGGTTACCCCCTTGTCCGCCAGGCCACAGGGGGTGATAAACTGGAAATGTGCCAGCAGGGGGTCAACATTTAACGCCATGCCGTGATAGGTCACCCCCTGCCAACTCCCTCCATTGGCTGAGGCTGGGGCCAGGGCGATACCCACAGCAGCGATTTTGTCCTCTCCAACCCAGACGCCGGGATGGCGTTCCTGCCGCCCCGCGGCGATCCCAAACCGGCTCAGGCAGGTGATGGCGGATTCCTCCAGCCGCCACAGGTAGGTGGGGGGGTCGTAGGAATGCGCCGGGCTGCCCAGCTTGAGGATCGGGTAGGCCACCAGTTGGCCGGGGCCGTGGTAGGTCGCCCGGCCCCCCCGGTCCGTCTGGACCAGGTCAAAACCCAGCCGATGCAGGGTCGCCTCTGAAAGACGTAAATCCTCTGCGCCGCCGCCCCGGCCAAAGGTAATGACCGGGGGATGCTGAACCAAAAGCAGCAGGTCGCCCACTGCTTCCTGCTGCCTGGCCTCAACGAAGCGTTCTTGCAGCCGTAGAGCACAGCGATAATCCACCGTGCCCAACTTCAGGACAGTCACCTTGTTCATACTGGGCCAGACCTGCGGGTCTTCACAATTGCCTTGCGGCATCCTGGGCGGCTTCGGCCAGGGCTTCCGCCACTGTGGGATGGCCCACGACCATTCCGGCCAGGTCTTCGGCCAGCGCCTCCAGGCGCAACGCCAGGGCCGCCTGGGCGATCAACTCTGTCGCGTAGGCGCCCAGGATGTGCACCCCGATCAGCTTGCCGTGCGGTTTCTGGGCCAGGACCTTCACCAAACCCAGCGGTTGCCCCAGGGTCAGAGCACGGGCGTTGCCCCCCAGGTCGGCCCGCCCGATGACCACAGCGATCCCTTGCGCCTGGGCCTCCGGCTCTGTCAGCCCCACCGCCCCGACTTCCGGCGGGTTGTGGTAAACGCGGGGGACAACGCGGGCATCCAACGCGGCCCTGCCGCCGAGGGCGTTCTCCGCGGCCACCAGCCCCTGGGCGCGGGCGAAATCGGAGAGCATCCAGCCCCCGGTCACATCGCCGGCGGCGTAGACCTGGGGCTGGGCAGTCTGTTGAGACTCACTCACCATCACCGCGCCCCCCTCAACCCGGACCCCTACCCCAGCGGGCACGAAGGGCCGGCGACAGTCTGAGATCAGGACCTTATCAGCCACTTCCGCGCTGCCATTGGCACTTTGCACCTGCTTCTGGCCCTGAGACGTTGTGGTGATGGCCTGGACAGGAAACTGCAGCCGAACCCGGACCCCCATCTCTTCCAGCACAAACTGAAGGGCCTCGGCGATCTCCGGGTCCTCACGGGGCAGGAGTTGGGGGCCTTCTTCTACCAGGGTGACCTGAGAACCAAAGGTATGAAAGAAGACCGCCCACTCCACCCCGATGAAGTTCCCGCCGATCACAACCAGGCTTGACGGTGGCTGGTCCAGGTCCAGAGCATGATCGGTGGTCAGAACCCCAGGTTCAGCGGCGCCTAGAATGGCTGGCAGGACGAAAGACGAACCGGTGGCCAGGATCAGGCGTGGGGCGCGCAGAACACGGTTCGGGCCAGCAGGCTCTTCAACCTCCACCGCGCCCGGTCCCACCACACGAGCATCCCCGCGCACGACCTGGATACCGCTCTGTTCCAGTTGGAAGTGAATGGTGCTGTGCAGGCGCTGGATGATCTTATCGCGCTGCTGGCGCAGGGTGGGGAAGTCCGGCGCCTCCAGAGCCAGGCCCAATCCCCAGGCGCGTGCGTCCCGGCCCCGGCGGCGGAGATGGGCCATCTCCACGCTGGCGACGGTGGGGACACACCCGCGATGCAGGCACGTTCCCCCCAGATGTTCCCGTTCCACCAGCAGGACCTGTGCCCCGCGTTCCCGTGCGCGTGTGGCCGCCGCCAGGCCCGCCGGGCCTCCTCCTAGAATTATGAGATCGGCATCCATATCACCGTACCAATTTATCGTATTCGGCATGTGTGCCGATCCAGAACCAAAGTAAGCCCTCCTCTATTTCAACCGCCAAAGCGCGATACTTTCTACCTATTCTCACAGACCAGTACTTTCCCACCTTCTTCAAGTGCAAGGAAGGGTGATCAGGGTTCACCTTGAGCAGCTCGAAGCTTCGGTTTGCCAGGTCCTGGATGGATGGCGGTAGATTACGATACCGCTCCCGAAACGAAGGGCTGGCAAAATGCTTCATAGCTCTTCGGACTTGCCTGCGCGAAAATCAGCGATAGCCTGGTTGGCCAGCTTGTCAAGTTTTCCGGCCCTGGCATCTGTCTCAAATTGCTTGTCCCATGCCTCTGCATCAAATTCATAGAACCACTCTCGGAAACGGGCCAGTTCTTCTGGCGATAATTGAGAAATTGCTTGTTCAATTTCCTGAACTGTGCGCATAATCAAACCCTCCCCTTGGCATGCATAACTTTCTCTTCATCCGATTTGATTATAAACCTTCGCCGAGACAACCGCGATGGAAGCAGGCGTATGTTTACGGCCGTGCTCTCTTGCTGTGCATACCACCTACAAGAACTGTGTCTTTAAGGCCACACTGCCGAACGCCGTACCTATGCCGTCATCGGGGAGCGCGTGTTTCCCGTTCGTGCGCTTCCATGTAGGCTCTCAACAGTGCGTTAATACGCGTCTGGTAACCGCGTCCCTGCTTCTTAAACCATTCCAGCACATCACGATCTAAGCGTAGCGTGATTGGTACCTTGTTGGGGACAGGTTTCAAACCGCGACGCACCACTGCTTTAGCAAACATCTCTGGTGTAATTTCTGGGATATCAGACAGATCAATGTCTGCGTCTCTTAGCGCGTCGAGCCGCTTCCAATCGGTCAGTGATTTGTTCGAAATACGCGATTTCTTCATTCCTGGTTGCCTTTCTAGCCGAAATAATGCGTATCTTATCTTCGCGCTCGGTATGTGCTACGACAACCGCACGTCCCTTGAGAAGCCCAATCGTGAGATAGCGTGGCTCGTCGAGGCGAAGCGTGTATCTTCTATAGTGACAGTGTAGCCATCAAAGACTGTAGGTACATCAACGAAGTCAATTCCATGCTTGCGAATATTGGATTGACGTTTGTCTTCGTCCCACTCGAATTCCATAGGATTGTAGTTACAATTTGCAGTTACGTCAAGGATGCGCGATGGCTTTGCAAGGGCACGACGGGAAACACCAGAGCAAGCGCTGCTAATGCGCACAGCGTTAGAGAACGCCTGCCCCCAAAATGTTGTCTTTACTGCGCAAAGATCAAGGCCGGCGTTTCCAGCAACTCCCTCACCCGGTCCAGAAAGGCGGCTGCCGGGGCCCCATCCACCAGCCGGTGGTCAAAGGTCAGGCTCAGCGTCAGCATCGCCCGTTTGGCGATCTCACCCTGGTAGATAGCCGGCTTCTCCACAATGCGGCCCACCCCCAGAATGGCCGCCTCAGGCGGGTTGATGATAGGCGTGAACCCATCCACGTGGTACATCCCCAGGTTGGTGATGCTGAAGGTGCTCCCTGTGACCTCGTCCACCGTCAGCGTCCCGGCCCGCGCTCCTTCCGCCAGCCGCTTCGTCTCCTGGGCGATCTCCTGAAGGGTCTTTTTATCCGCATCCCGCACCACTGGCACAATCAGGCCGTCCTCCAGCGCCACCGCTACCCCAATGTGGACCTCTGTCAGGAGTTGAATCTCCTCGCCGACCAGGGTGGCGTTGAGCAGAGGGTGCTCCTTCAGGGCCACCGCCACGGCCTTCACGATAATGTCGGTGTAACTCAGGTCATAGCGCTGCTTGAGCCGTTCTCGCAGCCGCACGGTCTCGGTGACATCGGCCTCTGTCAGCAGCGTCACCTGGGCCATGCTCTGCAGGCTCTCGCTCATGCGCTGCGCGATCACCTGGCGCATACCGATGAAGGGGATGGCCCGCGGTGGAGGGGCACCCACGAGGGGTGCCCCTACCTTGCGGGCCTCAATGAAGGCCAGGACGTCCTTCTCGGTGACGCGGCCACCCGCACCCGTGCCCTTTACCTGAGCCAGATCAATCCCGTGTTCCCGGGCCAGCGTCCTGGCCATAGGCGAAGCCAGCACCTCGGCGGGGGCACCTGCCGGCGGCGCCGCTGCTCTGGCGCGCTCCTCGGCAGCGCGCTGCACATCGGCTTCCGTGATCCGGCCCTCAGGGCCGGTGCCGATAACCTGAGCCAGGTCTATGCCCAGTTCTTTGGCCAGCCGCCGGGCCGCCGGTGACGCCGGGACGAAGGGCGCAGCCTCAGGCGATGGGGCCGCTGGCGTTGGAGCCGTCGCGGGCGCCGCCGCAGCCGGAGCAGCGGCCGGCGGTGGGGCAACCTCAGGCAGGGCCTCACCTGGGGCGAGAATGTACCCGATGACCGCCCCCACCGGCCGAGTCTCCTTCTCCTGCGCGACATGGCGGACGATCCCGGTGGCCGGCGCCTCAATCTGGTAGCTGATCTTCTTGCTCATCACTACAACGAGGGGATCGCCCTGATTGACCGTCTCGCCGTCACGCTTCACCCATTTGACCACGGCCCCCTCAACCATGGCCATACCCAGTTTGGGCATGATAATTTGTGTGGCCACTCCCGTCTCCTCCGCGCCTCACACGGCTATGCCACCAACGACTTCACCGCGGCGGCGATGCTGGCCGCGCTGGGGATGACGAAATCCTCCAGGGTATCGCTGTAAGGGATAGGCACATCGGGCACGGCCAGCCGCCTGGGCGGGGCGTCCAGATAGTCCAGGGCCTCTTCGGCCACCAGGCAGGCGATTTCGCTGGCCAGGCCGAAGCTCTTATAGTCTTCGTCCACAATGAGCAGCCGATGGGTCTTCTTTACCGAGTTGATGACGGCGGCCTTGTCCAGCGGCACCAGGGTGCGCAGGTCAATCACCTCGGCGCTGATGCCCTCCTTCGCCAGCGTCTCCGCCGCCTCCAATGCGCGATGGACCATCATGGCCACGGCCACAATGGTCACGTCCGTGCCCTCCCGCTTGACGTCGGCCACGCCAAAGGGGAGGGTGTAAGGCTCCTCAGGCACCGGGGCCCAGGTCGCCTCAATAATACTCATCCAGGGCAGGCCCATCAGCCCCTTGTGGAAGAAGTACATCACCGGGTTGTCGTCGCGGATGGCCTGAATCATCAGGCCTTTGGCATCGTAAGGTGTGGAGGGGACGACGACTTTGATACCGGGCAGGTGGGCGAAGAGGCTGTACAGGCATTGGGAGTGCTGTTCGGCGTCGTTGTAGCCCCCGCCGATGGCTGTCATGAGCACCACAGGCACCTTCATCTGGCCGCCGGACATGTAGTAGATCTTGGACATGTGGTTGAGGACCTGGTCAAAGCAGGCGCCAATGAAGTCAATGAACATCACCTCCACGATGGGGCGCATCCCTTCCAGCGCAGCGCCTACGGCGGCACCGACAAAGCCCATTTCTGAGATGGGCGTATCCCGTACGCGCTCGTCGCCGAAGCGCTTCCACAACTCATAGGTGGCGCCGAAGATGCCGCCATACAGGCCCACATCTTCGCCCATGACGAACACACGTGAGTCGCGCTCCATCTCCTGCCGAATGGCCTCGGCAATGGCCTGATACATGGGGATAACTCGCTGTGCCATTTTGCTTCCTCCTGTCATTGGCGATCAGAGACCCGGATTCCTCAGGCGAAGACGTGCTGCAACGCCTCGGTCGGCTCCGGGTAGGGGCTTTGGCGGGCAAATTCAACGGCCGCATTGACCGCGGCGGTCTCCTCCTGCTGAATGCGCTCGGCATCGGCCTGGGTGAGGACCCCGTCCTTGATCAGCTTTTCGGCGAAGCGGGGGATAGGGTCCTTCTTGCGCCATTCCTCTTCCTCACCGGCTGGCTTATAGGCCTGGGGGTCGCCCTCAAAGTGACCCCGATAGCGGTAACACAGGCATTCAATAAGAGACGGCCCCTCACCCCGCCGGGCCCGGGCAATAGCTTCGCCGGCCGCCTCGTAAACGGCCATCACATCCATCCCGTCCACCAGCACGCCGGGCATGCCGTAGCCCGTCGCCCGCTCGGCATTGGACCGGACCGAGGTGGACTTGGTTTTGGGCACGGAGATGGCGTACAGGTTGTCCTCGCAGACGAACACGACCGGCAGTTTCCACAACCCGGCCAGGTTCAGGCTTTCGTGGAACGCGCCGATGTTAGCAGCACCTTCGCCGAAGAAGGACACCGCCACATTGTCCCGGCCCTGCATCTTGAAGGCCAGAGCCGCGCCCACGGCGTGAGGGATGCCACCGCCAATAATGCCGCCACAGCCGAAGTGCAGCTTAGCGTCAAACAGGTGCATATGGCCGCCCTTGCCCTGGCACAGACCGGTCTTCTTGCCGAACAACTCGGCCATCATCGGCTTGAGGTCAACCCCTTTGGCGATCAGGTGGCCATGGGCGCGATGGGTGCCGGTCACGGCGTCGTCGGGCCGCAGGTGGGCGCAAACACCGACAGCCACGGCCTCTTCGCCACTGTAGAGGTGCATCTCGCCTGGGATTGGCCCGGCAGCAATGTTGAAGACGGGTGTCTTCCCCTCCCAATATAGCCCGCCGACGGTCTCCTCAAATGTGCGGATCCTGACCATCAGGCGGTACAGGTCAATGAGCTTCTCCTTGCTGACTTCCATGGGATTGCCTCCTTTCAGCATCTTGAATGGTCCCGTCGTCACCTAGCAATGCGCCGGATGCAATAGGTAGAAGCGTTACCCTTCGCTCAGAGTCTCACCTCCTTTATCCCGTTGAGAGGGAAACTCACCCTCTCCCTGACCCTCCATCCAGGGGGAGGGCAGGCAGCCCCTATCCCTCGTGCAGAGGAGGGATGGGGTGAGGGGTCCGAAACACGTCAGCGCGCGCCGCCTCGGCCATACACGCGCCGATGTCCACCACCCGCGGCCCCTGGTTCGTCAGGCGCACAGTCAGGTGTTGATGCTGGCCCATCTCCAGGGAGCGCTCCCCATCCAGAGCAACCGTGCACGGGCCGGAGTTCAGGACCACCTCATCCCCCAGGGACAGGAGCCGGTAGTGGTGAATCGCCACCGGAACGATCAGGCCGGGCGCGATCGGCGCCAGCACCCGACTGCCGCCCTCCCCAAGTTGCACATACATCCCCGTGCCGTCCCGAGCGTCAACAGGGTGCAGACAACTGCCCACCGCAGACAGGCCGATGCTGCCGGGCTGGGCGCGGGCCAGGACCATCTCCCGGATGCGTGCCGGGTCCCACAAGGCCCGGCTGCCGATGAACAGGTCCGTGCACACCACCACGTCAATCAGGGCGATGTCCACCAACTGACCATCGGCGTGCACTTCCAGCCGCTTGGTGTTGAAGGCCACCCGCTCCACATCTACCGCCTGTGCCGCGACCAGCCCGGCGGCCAGCCCGGCCACAGTGCCCTCAATCATGTAGGGGAAGACATTGTTGGTGCCTGTTGAGATGGGCACCAGGGGGATCGCCCCACAGCCCTTAGCCACCGCCCGATTGGTCCCATCGCCACCCAGGGTAATGATACAGCCGGCGCCCATGTCCTGGAGGCGTCGGGCGGCTTCGGTGGAGTCCTGATCATTGGCCAACACCGGCATGTCCAGAAACACAGCCTCCAGGGAGACCTTGAGGCCGTCCAGGGCGCGTACCCCCAGGCCATAGTAGTCCGGCATGAAGATGGCCCGCCGCACGCCCACCGCGTCCAGTGCCAGCAGGGCGCGCCGCAGGATGTTCACCTTCTCGTTATTGTCAAACACCGAGCCATGGGCCACCAGGCGGCGAATATCCTTGCCTGAGGCCGGGTTGGCGATGATCCCAACTGTTGGCATCGTAACCTCTGTGGAGTATCTATCCACGCTACAAATGTGGCCCGTTGCTTTGCCACTGGAAGACCGAGGACGGAGGACGGATAACCTCCGTCGTCCGTCCTCCGTCCTCCGTTCTCTACGCCACCAGCGACTTCACTGTGGCCACGATGCGGTCCACACTGGGGACGTAGTAGTCCTCCAACGGCGGGCTGAAGGGCACCGGCGTGTGTGGCGCCGTCACCATGCGCGGTGGGGCATCCAGGTAGTCAAAGGCCCGCTCGCTGACCAGTGCCACGATGTCTGTGGCCATACTGCAGCGCGGGTTGTCCTCATCCACCACCACCAGCCGGTGGGTCTTCCTGACCGATTCCAGGACCGTCTTCTCGTCCAACGGCGACAGGGTGCGCAGGTCAATCACCTCCACATCCACCCCGTCCTGGGCCAGCTTCTCTGCCGCCTCCAGGGCAAAGTGGACCATGCGGCCCATGGTCACCAGCGTGACCTGCTTCCCCTGGCGCTTGACGTCGGCCACACCCAGGGGGATAGCGTAATCGCCCTCGGGCACCTCGCCGGTCGTGTCATACAGCAGCTTGTGCTCAAAGAAGATCACCGGGTCCGGGTCGCGGATGGCGGAGATGAGCAGGCCCTTGGCATCGTAGGGGGTGGCCGGGACCACCGTCTTCAGGCCCGGCATGTGGGTGAAGACGGAGTAGTGGCAGCCGGAGTGCTGGCCGGCCGCCCGGAAACCGGCGCCGATCATGGTGCGGATCACCATGGGCACCTGGGCCTTGCCGCCGAACATGTAGCGCAGTTTGGCCCCCTGGTTGAAAATCTGGTCCATGGTCACGCCGAAGAAGTCCACGAACATCAACTCGGCGATGGGCCGCAGGCCCGTCGCTGCGGCTGCCACCGCTGCGCCGATGAACGCCGACTCGCTGATAGGCGTGTCTAGGATGCGTTGACGGCCAAACTCCTTGGCCAGCCCTTTGGTGACCCCCAGCACACCGCCCCAGGCCTCTTCGCCTTTGCCCTCAATGTGGGGGATGGTGGCGCCACCGGCCACATCCTCTCCCATCAGGATCACCCTGGGATCGCGGCGCATCTCCAGCCGGATGGCCTCGTTGATGGCTTCGCGAAATGTCAACGTGCGTGTGGTCATGGCTCCACCTCCTTAGGGATAGCTCACATAGACGTCGGTCAGGCACTCTTCTATCGCCGGATAGGGGCTTTCCTCGGCGTAGCGCACTGCCTCGTCTATGGCCCGGGTGACTCTGGCGTCAATCTCGGCCAGCTCATCCTCAGAGACCAGGCCGCGCTCCAGCACCCGCCTGCGGAATTGCGCAATGGGGTCGCGGGCGCGGTAGCTGGCCACTTCTTCCTCGGTGCGATAGGTTGTGGCATCGCCCTGGAAGTGGCCGTAGTAGCGGAAGGCCCGGGCTTCAATGAGAGTCGGCCCCTCGCCGCGCCGCGCCCGGGCGACCGCCTCGCCCGCAGCCTCGTAGACGGCGAAGACATCCGTGCCGTCCACCAGCACGCCGGGCATATTGTAGGCAGCCGCCCGATCCGCGAAGCTCTTGGTCGCGCCGTGATAGGTCCACGGCGTGGACTCGGCGTACAGGTTGTTCTCGCAGACGAAGATCACGGGCAGCTTCCAGATGGAGGCCAGGTTCATGGACTCGTGCATCGTCCCCTGCTCGGCGGCGCCATCGCCGTAAAAGCAGACCGTGACCTGGTCTGTGCCCAGAACCTTGGCGGTGAGGCCGGAGCCGCAGGCCAGGGGACCACCCCCGCCCACAATGCCGTTGGCGCCGAGCATGCCCTTGTCCACATCGGCAATGTGCATAGAGCCTCCTTTGCCCTTGCACGCACCGGTGGCCCGGCCGTACAATTCGGCCATCATCGCGTTCACGTCCACCCCTTTAGCGATGCAGTGGCCATGTCCGCGGTGCGTGGAGGTGATGTAGTCACGGTCGGTGAGATGGGCACACACCCCCACGGCAATAGCCTCCTCGCCGGCATACAGGTGCACGAAGCCAGGCAGTTTGCCCGCAGCAAACAGGTCCGCCACCCGGTCCTCAAACGCGCGGATCAGCCGCATCCGCTCGTACATCCAGAGCAGCCTCTCTTTGCTAATTTCTGCCATGGTAGCCTCCTTTCGCTTGTATTGGCCTTACCTGAGGGCCTTCAACACCTTACCTGACATTCGGTGACTGCGTCAGATCAGCGGCGCGCGCACCGTCTGACGGGGAGGAAAAGAAACAGAGGGAATTCATGCAACATGAATTCCCTCTGTTCATTTTTCCAAAGGAGGGAAAAGCGCGTTCAGATGTGTGCCCAATGGATAAGCCATCCTACCCCCTCCCCCGCGGACGGGATCACGACAGCCCCTTCCCTACGCTGGCATTACCCAGATCAGGTTCAGAGGGTCGATGGCCTTCTTGGAGGATCGCACCTGTTATACCAGAGTGGCCATCCTCTCAGCCCGATGTGTTCAGGCTCCCCTTGGGCAACTGCGTTGTTGTTAATAGTATACTGGGCAAACCCAACCCTGTCAAGCAGGCCGGAGACGGGGGTGTATTCCATATTCGGGGCAGATATGGTACGCTGGCCACGACGAGAACAACGAGACCAGGAGAGAGCAGAGCATGAACGTGGCACAGCGGCCAGCGGGCGAGGCGATGACACTGAGTAGGCGGGGGTTTCCCTCCCCGGCGTAGGGCAGGTGTCTATACCTGCCGCTCTTTGGCGGCTATGGAAAGCCGCCCTACAGGCTGGGCAAAACCAACCCTGTCAAGCAGGCCAGAGACGGATACCTGTAAAATGCGGGGCAGCGGAGTAGAGCAGTGGATTACTGCCCATACGCCGGCGACCCGGGCAGGACATACCGGATCTGGCTGGGGTCGGGCACGGGCGTCAGCAGATACACGTCCACCCAACTGTACCAGGAGATGAAGTTCTCGTCGTCATAGCCCAGGTCAATGCGGTAATTCTTGATCCAGCCGCCAGTATCGGCCGCGTAGCCTCTGCCGTAGCCGGGGACATACACCCAGGTGTTCAAATTGATGATGCGCGGGTCCACAGCCACGATCCCATAGCGCATGGGCAGGCCGGTGTAGGTGATGCCGTAGCTGGGGTGAGTGGGGGCCTTGCCAGCGGTGGATTCCGTATAAGAGGTCGCTAACATGCGGATCACGCGCCAATACTCCACCGGCCCCTCCGGTGTATTCAGGGTGCGGATGACGATCTTGGTGCCGTAGCCGTTGATGTGCGTCACCGGCTCCTTGAGCACCCATTCGTTCACCCAGCGGGCCACCTCCTGGCCATCCTCCCTGCGGATGCGGATGCGGCGTTGCAACACGCCGGGTTGCCCAACCTGGAGGACGCTGGTGGTATCAATCTCCAGATCAGCGGAGGGCTGCCAGATGGAGCGGAAGGGGATAGGTTCTTGCTCGGTGATCTCCTCCTCGGTGACGCGGACGACGCGGATGGTCATGTCCGGCACAAGCGGGCTGTCCGGCGGCGGCACGGTATAATCCAGACCCACCAGCGAGATGCCGATCTCGCCTAACACCTCACCCACGCTGGCGCGGAAGGTGCGCGTGCGCACCAGGTGCCCATCCACCTGCACGGTGATGGGCAGGGAGCGGCGGATTTGGACGTGCAGGCCGGCGGTGACGCGCCGATTGAGGGCAGGGGCAATATGATCGCCCAGGTAGAGCGTGATCCCGGCCTGGTGCAGAGCCTCACCGACGGTGGCGGCAGTTGTGTTCAGGGTCATCTGCGCCCCGTTGTCATCCACATACAGGGGGACGGCGCGCAGAACGGCGATATGGGTAGGTGGAGATTGGGCCTCAAGCGCGAGCGAAGCGCGATACAGGCCCCCGGCGCTTACCGTCCTTTGCTCCCTCTGGGCGCGGCTGGGGGGCAACTCCTGGCCATTCACCAGCAGCCGGTCGCCCGGCTGGAGGCGAATACCCTGTTGAGCCAGGAGCGCCTCTACGGAGGCCTCCTGTGTGCGCACGGCCCAGGTGCGGCCATCGGCCTCAATCGTCACCGTGCGTGCCCGCACGACGAAGATGTCCATGTTGCGTTGCAGGCGCGTTTCTGGGGGCGGCTCAACGCGGTCGGGGGGGATAAGCCGGATGCCGGCATCGCGCAGCACTGCCTCAACGGTGGTCTGATGGGTGTGGATCACGCGCACGCGGCCATCTACATGCAGGCGGACAGGGGTCAACGTTCGCATGTAGCCCAGGATGAGCGAAACTGCGACGAACAGACCGAGGAGGGTCTCGCGCCAGGCTTTAAAGGCCATTCGCCATCAGGACGATGGACGACAGACTACGGCGACAGGTGGCGCACTGAGCGATCGTCTGCCGTCCATCGTCTGTCGTCTAAGATAATGGGAATGGTCGTGCACCCCCTGTCGAAGTGGGCCACCCGAGCAGTCGCCGCCAGCCAGCTCCGGCCAGGCACTCCCGCGGCACCCAGGAGACACTTCTTACCGTTGCTTCCTCCCGGACCTGGCGGGGTTTGAAGGCTCCTGCCGCGCGGGACCCGGCCTTCCACGCTACTTAACTTTGACGAACTCAGGGACGCCACCCCTCGAGGGGAAGTCGATCCCGCCTAAAGAGGGTTTCGGGTACAGGGCACCCCTAGCACCCCATCCAAGCACGACCATGTATATCGTACTTGATCTTTGGGGATCTGTCAACTGGCCAATTTCCCGGGTGTATATCAGATTTGGGGCAGATGACCCGGTGGGTTACCCCCCCACCCCAACCCTCCCCCGCAAGGGGGGAGGGGGCAACTTCCCTCCCCCTGGATGGGGGAGGGGCAGGGAGGGGGTGACCGCTGACAGGTGCCCCAAAATTAAATGCACCCCCATTTTCCCATCGTACGCCAGCCCTGGGGCAACATCCGCGTCCACTTGCCCTCGGCGCGAATTTGAGGCAAACTGGGGGCTGACTGCTTTGCAGATCACAGAAGGAGCGGGCTGCGCTCCAGGCCCAAACACGGGGTGAAATGGAATTCAACTGGGAATGGTGGGTGGAACAACAAATCCGGCAGGCGCAGGCCGAGGGCAAGTTTGACCACCTGGAAGGGAAGGGCAAGCCCCTCAAGCTTGACCCAGAGGATGCCACCGATCCGGCGCTGGCGCTGGCCCACTGGCTGTTGCACGACCAGGGCCTTCTCCCCGCCTGGCTGGAGTTGGAGCAGCATATCGTGGACGAGATTCGCCTGGCACGGCGGACACTGTTGCGTTCGTATCATTGGTGCGAGTGGGCACTGGCCCAGCCGGGCGCGGATAAGGCCCAGGTAAAGGGCGAGTGGCGCGAGGCGGTGGCCGCCTTTCAGGTCGCGCTGGAGAAGATCAACGCCCAGATCCTCACGTTCAATCTGGAACTGCCCCCTGTCCTGGCCCACCGGCAGCGCCCCCGGCTCAAGCTGGAGGACGAGTTGCGCCGGCTGGGCCTCCCGGACGAACTGGCAAGACCCTAGCCAGGCCGGGGACTGCCGTCACAGAGCTTCCCGCCCCTGGCTGTGGATAACGTGTTAAAAACTGTGGATAAGTCGGCGTATCGGTGGATAACTGTGGATAACTTGGGCGGCTCTATGTGGGTAAAAGTGGACAGGCTGTCCACATCCACAGCCCGTCCACAGGCCCAGGCGAGGGCGCCGGTATGCCAACGGGAAGGGAAGCCACTTATCCACATATCCCCAGCACTACGACGGTGACTATCTTTATGATATACACTGAGATGGATAAGGTGGATATCTCTCCTTACTCAACGCGAAGCCCTCACGTCCTACTCTTCCCCCACATCCTCATCGGTCGTTTCGGTTTCGCTGGCCAGGAGATCGCGGGCCTGGGCCGCATACTCCTGGGGCACCACGACATCTATCTGTCCCAGCAGGCCCACCGTCAGCCCATAGACGCTCCCGGCAGGCTCCTGGAGCACTCGCGCCGGGATGCCTTCCGCCTCCAGGCGACCACGCAGAATCTCCGCGTGAGCCGGGCCTAATGCCACCGCTACCCGGACCCACCGGATCGGCTCCGCCCCACCGGGGGATGTCGCGTTTGCACCCTCATTGGCCTGGGCGGGTGTGCCCTGTCGGGCGCCCTTATACGTGTTCTCCCATGCCTGATCGGTCATGTGCCCTCTCCAACGTTATCGCAGCCCCGCGAACAGGTCATCCTCTATCTGCCGCCCGCCGTTGACCGTGCTATAGGCCCGGTAGTAGGTCTGGCAGCCCCACAGGCCCTTATGCTGCTCTTCCGGCAGGTTCTCCAGGGCGGCGTAGCCGGGCAGTTGGCTTTTGTGGCAAGTGATCGCCTGCCAGGCCCGGCGCCAGTGCGCTTTCGTATCAATCCGGGTGGTGATGGCCCACTCCGGCCAGCCGACAGCGCGGCGTTCTGTCCCGTCAACGTGCATGACCAGGTCGCCGAAGATGGACCGGTACATTGTGTGCACGTCGTGCGTGAAAGCCATGTAGTAGAGCTTGGCCACGCGGTGGGGGGCGAATTCATCGGTGTAGATATAGTCGGGGTCGGCGGCGGCGACGACAGCGGCGGTGGTGAACTGGGAGATGGCGATGTGGTCGGGGTGGCCATAGCCGCCAAAGGGGTCAAAAGTGATCACCACATGGGGCTTAAGGCGCCGCAGATGCCCGACGATCTTGGCGATGGCCTCCGTCGGGTTGGCCTGGTCCAACTCGCCATCTATGTAGCCGAGGAAGTGCACTTCACGGAGGCGCAGGACCTGCGCGGCGGCAAGGAGTTCCTGCTCGCGAATCCGGCCCAGTGCCTCCAGCCCGGGATACTCCTGTTCGTCGCCCCACCAGCCGCGCTCGCCGCGCGTCGCGGTGATAAGGTAAGTTTCCACGCCCTCCGCAGCATATTTCGCCAGCGTGCCGCCCACGCCCAGCGATTCATCGTCGGGGTGGGCGAGCACGCACAGGAGTCTCAATGGCTCCATCATGTGTTATGCCCTTTCATGAGGTGGCTGGCGCACGGGCATGATGGTGCTATTCCCCGTGAAGCGCCTCCACTTCCTCCGGGCTGAACCTGCTCAGTTTGACGATGCGCGCCTGAGCGCGGACCAGCAGCGGCACAGCCAGGCGTGCCTGGGCCTCGTCTTCTGCCTCAACGATGGCCCAGCCGCAGTGGACGCCCGCCTTACAGCCCCAGTCAAAGTTGAGGAGGTAGCCCATGGCTGTGACCTGCCGGAGTATGCGCGCGCAGTCTTTGGCTTCATGTGGCGATTCAATCAGATAGCGGTCCATTTCGGCCTATTTTACACCCAAACTACAAGGTTGGCACGCTGCCCAGGGCCAGAGCCGGCGCCCAGGCGAGGTAAAGCCCAGCTTATTCAGGATGTTGCCCACGTGGGTTCCCATTGGGTGGAGCGCCGCCGCCCGCCTGCCGGATCAGGGTGCGCAACAAGGCCACAGGCGCAGCGCGACCGATAAGGGGGCCGCGTGCGAGGTACCCCCCACCCCAACCCTCCCCCGCAGAGGGGGGAGGGGGTTGCGCCTATTCCCTCCCCCTGGATAGGGGAGGGGCAGGGAGGGGGGTGAGATGAGCAATAGGGGCGCCCGACCCCACTATGCCCCTGGCGCGCGACCCCCGTCCTCTTTGCCACCCGGCACGAGATGCGTAGAATTACCGGAGGAGGGGAGATGACGGGCGAACGCATTCTGATCGTGGAAGATGAGCCAGCGGTGGCGCGCGGCCTGGAATATGGCCTGACCAGCGAGGGCTTTCACGTGCTGCGCGCCGAGACGGGTGAGAAGGCGCTGGCGCTGGCCCGCAGCCGCGACCCCCACCTGATCCTGCTGGACATCCGCCTGCCGGATATGAGCGGCTTTGACGTATGCCGCCAACTGCGGGCCGAGGGGCTGCGCCAGCCTATCCTGATCCTGACGGCGCGTGATGAGGAACTGGACCGCGTCATGGGGTTGGAGTTGGGCGCCGATGATTACGTGGTCAAACCCTATCGCCTGCGCGAACTGATCGCTCGCATCCGCGCGCTCCTGCGCCGGGCCTATGGTGAACTGGCCGCGCCGATCAAGGGCGGGCGGTTGCGCTTCGGCGACATTGAGCTGGACCTGGAACGGTTGCAGGTCAGGCGCGGGGGCAAACCGGTGGAGTTGACGCCCACCGAGTTCCGACTGCTGCGCTATCTGGTGAGCAACCCCCAGCGCCCCTTCAGCCGCGCCGAACTCATTGAGACCATCTGGGGCTATGACAGCGACATCGGCAGCGAGCGCACGGTGGACGTGCACATCCGCCACCTGCGCGAGAAGCTGGAGGATGACCCCACCAACCCGCGCTGGCTGGTGACCGTGCGCGGGGTGGGCTACAAATTTGAGCCGTAGTGTTGCGAAACCTTAACCGAATCGTAACGCGGTCGTAAACTTCCTGGAGTATATTAAGCGGTGTAACACTGCGACGACAGGAGGTTATTTCCATGAACCGGAATGTCTTGAAGTGGATCGGGATCGGGGTTGTATTGGTATTTGTCTTGGGCCTGATCGCGGTTGGCGTGGTTGGAGCGGCTTATGCCGCGCGTCAGGCGAGCCAGGCGAGCGCCGCGCCCGTGCAGCAGGCCACCGCTACCCCTGCTGCCCCCCAGAGCACCAGCGAGGCGGGCATTGTCATCACTCAGATCGCGGCGGATAGCCCGGCGGCCCAGGCCGGGCTGCAGCGCGGCGACATTCTGCTCAAGATCAACGACACCGCCGTGAACTCGTATAAGGACCTGGTCAATGCGCTGGCGAACCTCAAGGCCGGCGATCAGGTCACGCTCACCATCACGCGCGGCGGGGTGGAGCGGACGCTCACCGCGACCCTGGGCGAGAAGAATGGCCGGCCCTACCTGGGCATTGAGGTGTGCGCTGGCCGTCCGGGGCGGTTCTGGCTGGGCTTTACCGGCCGGGGGCCTGGTGCCCTGATCACCAGTGTAGCTGAGGGCAGCCCGGCAGCCGAGGCCGGGTTGCAGGTGGGTGACCGCATTCTCGCGGTGGATGGCAAGACGGTGGACGCCACCAACACGCTGGCCACACTGCTGAGCGCACACAAGCCCGGTGACACGGTGACGCTGCGCGTGGCCCGGCCCGGCGAAGGCGAGCGTGATGTGACCGTGACGCTGGGGGATAAGGACGGCAAGGCCTATCTCGGTGTGAGCTATGTGCCCTTCGGCTGGCCGAAGTTCATCCCCCTGCCCGAAGGCGTCAATCAGGGCGTCCTGGTCGTTTCGGTCGCGGACGATAGCCCGGCAGCAAGGGCGGGCGTGCAGGTGGGCGATGTGATCACCGAGGTGGATGGTCAGGTCGTCGCTACCCCGCGCGCCCTGTCCAATGCCATTGCCGCGCACAAGCCCGGCGATCAGATCACGCTTAAGGTGTACCGCCCCGCCGATGGGCAGACGCTGGACATCCAGGTCACCCTGGCTGGCCGGCCCGACGACGCCAGCAAAGCCTACCTGGGCATCTCCACCCATGGCCCGGCCTTCCGCGGGTGGATGTGGGGCAGGGGCGGCGTGTTCCGCTTTGGGCCTTTCCGCTTCAGTGTCCCTGGACAGGTGGCGCCTTCTGTACCGGGTAATGAGACATAGGTTGGGGTTGGTAAGCGATAGGGGCCTGAAGCGAGGGCAGCGCGAGGACGATAGACGATGGACGACGGACGGTAGACGGGGTCTATCGTCTATCGTCGTTTAGGGAGACGGGGATGCTGTTTCGCTCCATTCGCTGGCGCTTAGTCGCCAGTTACGTGTTATTAACGCTGCTTGCAGTGGGTCTGGTGGGTGTACTGACGCTCTCCCTGGTCAGGCAATCCGTCAGACAGCGTGAAATCGCCTCCCTTCAGGCCAATGCCGAGGCGGTGGCGCGGCAGGCGGAGCGCTGGCTGTGGCCGGCGCCGCGCCCGCTGGAACTGGCACGGCTGGCGCAGGTGACGGCGTTCCTGGGCAACGCCCGCGTGCGCATCCTGGACGCCCGGCAGCAGGTGATCGCCGACTCCGGCCCGCGCCAGCAGGGGGGCGAGATGGCCCTGGTTGGCTCAGGCGAGGGGCTGGTCCAGAATGGTGAGGCGACCTCATCCGCTCCGCCCTTCATGCTTCTGGGGAAGCCCGCCTGGTGGGGGGCTCGTAACCACGGCTATATCACTGTCTGGCGCATTGAAGGCGCGTGGGGTAGCCGCCTGCTGTTTGTGGACGATGAGCAGGGTGACCCCAGAGAGGCCGCTGTGCCCACGCCTGAGGTGATTCAGCGTTCGGCGCACGTTGTCACTGTGCCGGTGAGCAACGACCTGGGCGTGATCGGTTACGTGGAGCTGAGCGACAGCCCGGACCTCGGCGCGGAGGCGCTGGCGACGACGCGGCGGGCTTTCGTTTATGCCGGCCTGGGCACGGCCCTGATCGCGGCCATTGTGGGCCTGGTGGTGGCGCGTGGCCTGACCGCGCCTTTGAACAGCCTGATGGCGGCGACGACGCGCATGGCTGGTGGCGACCTGTCCACCCGTGCGCCGGTACACGGCGAGGACGAGATCGGCCAGCTTGCCCGGCAGTTCAACCAGATGGCCGCCCATCTGGAGGCCAGCTTCGCCCAACTCTCCGCCGAA
Organism: Anaerolineae bacterium; assembly: GCA_034432795.1. Classification (GTDB taxonomy): domain Bacteria; phylum Chloroflexota; class Anaerolineae; order DSLN01; family DSLN01; genus DAOUBF01. Next base: position 51,028 of record DAOUBF010000078.1, on the reverse strand, counting down.
CGCGACGCGCTGCGCCGCTTCATCGCTGATGCCTCGCACGAATTGCGCACGCCCATCACCGCCTTGCAGAACTTCCTTGACCTGGTGCAGGGGCCGGCGGCGGAGGACCCGGCGGCCCGCAGCGAGTTCCTGGCCGAGAGCCAGAAGCAGGTCTCCCGCCTGGAGTGGATCACGCAGAACCTGCTGGACCTCTCGCGGCTGGAGGCGGGCCTGGCGGCGCTGGACCTGGCCCGGCACGATGTGCGCGACATCACCAACGCGGCGGCCTCCGCCTTCAGGCCGCTGGCCCAGGAGAAGGGGGTTGAACTCAGCCTGCAATTGCCCGCCGACCCCTATGAGGTGCAGTGTGACCGCGCCCGGCTGGAGATCGCCCTCTCTAACCTGATTGACAACGCGCTCAAGTTCACGCCCCCTGGGGGGCGCGTTGAGGTCGGGGCCGAGGTGGATGGGGCGATGGCCCGCTGGTGGGTGCAGGATAATGGCCCTGGGATTGACCCTGCCGACCAGCCGCACATTTTTGAGCGCTTCTATCGTGGCAGGCACGCCAGGACAGAGGGGAGCGGCCTGGGCCTGGCCATCGTCCACAGCATTGTGCAGGCGCATCACGGGCGCGTGAAGGTGGAGAGCGCGCCAGGGCAGGGCAGCCGCTTTGTGATGGAGTTGCCCCTGGCCTGACCCCCCTGTTTTCAACCTGTGGCAGAGCCGGGTCTCTGTAGATCGTAGAGTTTCCCCCCTACCCCAGCCCTCCCCCGCACGGGGGGGAGGGGCAACCTCTCCCTACTCCCCTTTCCCCCTATTAGGGGAGAGGAGAGGTAAAGAGGCCATACTTCTAACAATATAGCCCATTCGTACGCTTGTGCCCGCTGTATTGCGTGATATAATCATTTCTGTATTTATCCTTTTAGTAGGGAGGACTGATCCTGAGTCTGCCACCTGCTGCGCCCACGCTGGCCTACGATCTGGCCCGTCTGCGGGCAGAGTTCCCGATCGTGGCCGAGTGGGCTTACCTGAACCATGCCGGCATCTCGCCGCTCGCCCGCCGGGTGAGCGCGGCGATGCAGTCTATGCTGGACGCAAGCGCCTGGGCCTTTGTGGACTGGGGCATTGAGCGCTTCCGCGCCTTCCCGGAGGAGGCCCGCGCCACCGTCGCCAGGCTGATCCACGCTGCGCCGAACGAGATCGCCTGGGTGCAAAACACTTCTATCGGGCTGAACCTGATCGCGCAGTCCCTGCCGCTCCAGCCGGGGGACAATGTGCTGGTATGTAATATTGAGTTCCCCAGCAACGTATATCCCTGGCTGAACCTGGAACGGCGCGGCGTGGAGGTCCGGCTGATCCCCCCCGATGGCGGCGGGCTGAGCCTGGCGGCGGTGGAGGCCCACGCTGACGCGCGCACCCGCGTCGTCACGACCAGCGCCGTGCAGTTCCTCACGGGCTACCGCACCGACCTGGCGGCGCTGGGGGAGTTCTGCCGGGCACGGAATCTGTACTTCGTTGTAGATGGGATTCAGTCGCTCGGCCATATCCCTATGGACGTGCGCGCTTATCACATAGACTTCCTGGCGACCGGCGCGCTGAAGTCGCTGATGGGGCCGCCCGGCCAGGGCTTCCTTTACATCCGGCGCGAGCGCCTGGAGGAACTCCAGCCCGTCTTCGCCGGGCCGATCAGCGTGGTGGATTGGGAAAAGTGGCTGGATTACAACCTGACGTTCCGGCCCGAAGCCGCCCGCTTTGAGCAGGGGACGTACAACTGGGTGGGCCTGGCGGGGATGATTGAGGCCATCCAGATGCTGCTGGAGCTGGGCCTGGAGAACATAGACCGTTGGACGTGCCACTTAAGCGGCCTGCTCATGGAGGACCTGGAGCGGCACGGCTATCGTATCCTGAGCAACCGCGACCCGCGTACTCGTTCGGCGATCGTCTCGTTCGCCGTCCCCGGCGCGCCCGAGGCAGCGTTTGAGCGGCTGAAGGCGGCCCGGGTGATGGTGGCTGTACGCGAGGGCTATTTACGTGTCTCATCGCATTGCTATAATACAGAAGAGGAGATCGCCCGGATCTGTGAAGTTTTAGGCCCTGCCCGGCGTAAAGACATGTCATCTTAAAGGTGAGAAGGAAGGGAGTGGGATATGGGTGTAGCGCCACCTGCGCTGCCTGTCACACAAACCAGTGAAGGCTGGGAGCCGCCGCCGATCCGCACGATTGAGGACACCGGCCTGAATATGGGCTTCCTGGCCGACCTGACGCTCAAAGTTCTGTACTTTGAGGGCTACATTGCGGGAAGCCGTATCGCCGACATCCTGAAGCTGCCGTTTGCGGGCATTGTGGACCGGGTTTTGGAATTCCTGAAGCGTGAGCAATTATGTGAAGTCAAGGGCGCAGCGGGGTTCGGCGAGAGCACCTACAACTACGCGATCACCACCAAGGGGAGCGAAAAGGCCCGTGAGGTGATTGACCGCAGCCAGTACATTGGCCCTGCCCCGGTCACCCTGGAGGCGTATACCCGCGCCGTGCACTATCAGCCGCTGCGCAACGTGGTGGTGAACCCCCAGGCGTTGCGCGAGGCCCTCTCTCATCTGGTGATCAACGACGAGCTTCTGGCCCAGATCGGCCCGGCGGTCAACTCCGGGCGCTCTATGTTCCTCTATGGCAACCCCGGCAACGGCAAGACGGCCATTGCCGAGAGCATTGGTCGCATGATCCTGGGCGGGCAGATGTATATCCCCTACGCGGTGGAGGTCGGCGGCCAGATCATCAAGGTGTTTGACAACGTCAACCACCAACTGGCCGACGAGACCCGCCCGGCGGGGACACCGCCCACCTCGCCCAAGCTGCGGGCGCAGCCGCGCGACCCGCGTTGGGTGCTCATCCACCGGCCCGTGATCACCGTCGGTGGCGAACTCACGTTGGAGAGCCTGGACTTGGTTTACGACCAGACCAATAAGTATTATGAAGCGCCTTTCCAGATGAAGGCCAACGGCGGCATGTTCCTGATTGATGACTTCGGGCGGCAGCAGGTGCGCCCCCGCGACCTGCTCAACCGCTGGATCGTGCCGCTGGAGAAGCGCATTGACTATCTGACGCTGCACACCGGGCGCAAGATTGAGGTGCCCTTTGATGTGCTGATCGTGTTCTCCACCAACCTGGCGCCCAAAGACCTGGTGGACGAGGCCTTCCTGCGCCGCATCCGCCACAAGATTGAGATCCCCGACCCCTCGTTTGATGACTACCGCGAAATCTTCCGCCGGGTGTGCCAGCAGAAGGGCGTGCCTTACGACGAGCGGGGGCTGGGGTACCTGCTCCAGGAATATTATGTCAAGCCACACCGCAAGCTGCGCGCTGTCCACCCCCGCGACCTGGTGGACCAGATCGTGGACACGGCCAGCTACCTGGGGGTGGAGCCGCGTCTCACCAAGGAGTTGATCGATCGGGCCTGTGAAGCCTACTTTGTAGAGCTGTGAGGCGTGATGCATCAAACGTCAAACGTGAAGCGTAGTTATAACGTTTGACGTTTGACAGGGGGGAGGCTGTGGACCAATTCTATAGAAACCAGCCCCTGAACATCGCCCATCGCGGCGCCAGCTACGACGCGCCGGAGAACACGCTGGCGGCCTTTGACCTGGCCTTGCGCCTGGGCGCCGACGGCATTGAGCTGGATGTGCGCCTCTCGGCGGACGGCGTGCCGGTGGTCATCCACGACGCCACGCTGGACAGGACGACTGATGGGCGTGGGCCGGTGTCTGCCTGGCGCTGGCCCGAACTGCGCAGCCTGGACGCTGGCAGTTGGTTTGACTCCCAATACGCCCGCCAGCGCATCCCCAGCCTGGAGGACGTATTCGCCGCCTTCGGCGAGCGCCTGTTGTATGTAATTGAATTGAAGACGAACAGCCTGCGCGATCATCGGCTGGAACAGGCCGTGATCGCCATTATCCAGCGGCATGGCCTGGCCGACCAGGTGATCCTGGCCTCGTTTAACCCGTTCGCATTGCGGCGGGTCAGGCGCCTGCTGCCCCAGATCGCGGTCGGACTGTTGATCTCCCCCCACCAGCCGCTCTATCTCCGTTGGACGCGGCTGGGCGCGGTGATGCGTTACGCCTCCCGTCTCCTGCATCACACGCTTATAGACGCGAACACTATCGCCTGGGCGCGGCGCTACGGCTATCGCCTCCTCGCCTGGACAGTGGATGAGCCAGATGAGATGATGCGGCTGGCGGCCCTGGGCGTGGACGCGATCCTCACGAACCGCCCCGACGTGCTCCGCTGGGCGCTGGCGACGACGGGCCGAGAGCGCAGCAGCCGATTCGCATGACGGACGATGGAGGACGGGGGACGGGGAACCAGGGAGCGAGGACTTTCTCCGTCCCCCGTCGTCTGTCCCTCCTCCGGTTTGCCTTTCGCCTCCTCTACAACGAACTTGCCTGGACCTACGATTGGGTCAGCCAGGCGGTCTCGCTGGGGCAGTGGCGGCGCTGGCAGCGGGCGGCGCTGGCGCGCCTGCGCGGGCCGCATGTGCTGGAGGTGGCGCACGGCACGGGCGACCTCCTGCTTGACCTGGCGGAGGCTGGCTTCCAGCCGGTGGGGCTGGACCTCTCGCCGGCGATGGGGCGGCTGGCGCGGCGCAAGTTGCGGCGGCATGGGCGCAATGTGCCGCTGGTGCGCGGGCGGGCACAGGCACTCCCCTTCGCTTCGGAGAGCTTCCCCTCTATCGTCACTACCTTTCCCACCGAATTCATCCTGGACCCACGCAGCCTGGAGGAGTTCCGCCGGGTGCTCATGCCGGGTGGGCGGCTGGTTGTCGTCGGTGAAGCCCGCTTAACAGGCCAGGGCGTCGCGGTGCGCTTCCTGGAGTGGCTCTATGCCGTCACCGGCCAGCGCGGGCCTTGGCCGCCCGACCCCGAAGCGCTGTTTCCGGAGGTCGGCTTCAGCTTCACGGTAGAAGTGGACAGGCTGCCGCGCAGTGAAGTGGCCCTGGTCGTCGCAGAGAAGAAACCCTAGGGGCGAGGGTCAGAGAGGGGGTGACTCTGCCCCCCACCCTCCCCCACAGAGGGGGGAGGGGGTAAGTTCCCTCCCCCCTTGACGGGGGAGGGAGAGAGGGTGAGAACCGGGCCGTAGGGGCAGGTCCAGGACCCGCTCCTGCGCATCCCTGCGGTGGTGAAGAAAACGGCCCCCGAATAGACATGCACCCGCTGAAGCCTTCCCCTTGCGCAAATGTATCAGGGCTGATATGATCAGTGCCACGATGGATGCGCCCCACATTCTGGTGGTAGAGGACGAACCCGACATAGCCAGTATGCTCAACGCCTGCCTGGAGCTGTTTGGCTACCGCGTGACGCTGGCGCGGACAGGCGCCGAGGCGATCCTGGCGGCGATGCACGCCGGGCCTGATGTCATCATCCTGGATATGAAGCTGCCGGACATGAGCGGCGATGAGGTCTGCCGACGCCTGCGCCAGGAGGCCCGCACCGCCCGTACACCGGTGATCTTCCTCTCGGCGATGACGCAGCGCAACGACATCGCCCGCGGCCTGACCGCCGGCGCGGAGGACTACCTGACCAAGCCGATTGACCTCCAGGTCTTGTATGAGCGTATCAAGGCGGCGCTGGGGCAGGACCAGGATCACACGATATTCCGCTTCACCTCCTGACCCTTGTACCATTCCATCCCGTCCGGCTGTGTCCCATAATAAAAGGGCACATCATGGCGATGGATGGAGTGAGGAGGTATGCAGTGGATAGAACGGTGCTATCTGGCGGTGGCCGCAGCGGACCTGGGGTTTACCCTCTTCGGCGTTGGCCTGACTGCCCCGAACGGGCTGCGCGTGATTGAAGCGAACCCGGTGTGGACCTGGGTGATGAATACCGGCGGCAAAGGCGTGTGGGCGCTGGCCTATATCCTTCAGGTGGCCGCCATCCTCATTCTGGCGCGGCGCGGTGGGCTGCTGGGACGGCTGGTGCAACTCTCCGTCCTGGGGGCGACCACGCTGAGCGTGCTCGCCTGGCTGTTCATTATGCGCTTGCTCTTCTAAAGCGACTTCACGCGGTCCCTACCTTCCTGAAATAGGCCCGTGTCATCCGCGCTCAACTTCATATTTCTCCTTGAGCTGGGGTATACTTCCACCTGATGATCATCACGCAGGGGCTGACGAAGCATTTCAACGGCAAAGTGGCTGTTGAAGACCTGACGCTGGAGGTCCGCGAGGGCGAGGTCTTCGGCTTCCTGGGGCCCAACGGGGCGGGCAAGACGACCACCGTGCGCATGCTCTGCTGCCTGATCGCGCCGACGGCGGGCACGGCCTGGGTGAACGGCTATCAGATCGGCAGGGAGGATAGCGCTATCCGCGCCAGCGTGGGCATCCTGACCGAGGCGCCGGGGCTGTATGAGCGGCTGAGCGCGGAGAAGAACCTGAGCATTTACGCGCGTCTGTACGGCGTCCGGGATGTGGCCGGGCAGGTGGAGAAGTACCTGCGCCTGCTGGGGCTGTGGGATGAGCGCAAGCGGGCGGTGGCTGAGTTCTCCAAGGGCATGAAGCAGAAGCTGGCCATTGCACGGGCACTCGTCCATGAGCCGCGTGTCCTCTTCCTGGACGAGCCTACCGCCGCGTTGGACCCGGAGGCCGCTCGTGTCGTCCGCGATTTCATTGAGGAACTGAAGGGCCAGGGGCGGACGATCTTTCTGTGCACGCACAACCTGGATGAGGCCGACCGGCTGTGCGACCGCATTGCCGTGTTCAAACAGCGCCTGATCCAGGTGGACACGCCCCAGAATCTGCGCCAGCAACTCTACGGGCGCAAGGTGGCCATCCGCCTGCGGGCGATCACGCCGGCCCTGGTGGCTCGTATTCAGGCACTGCCCTTTGTCCAGGATGTGCACATCCAGGACGGTCAGATCGTGGTGGCGTTGGACGACCCGGACAACCAGAACCCGCAGATCGTGCGGGCGCTGGTGGAAGCCGGGGCAGACGTCCAATATGTCGGCGAACTGCACCATTCGCTGGAAGAGGTCTATTTCAAGCTGATCGGAGAGGCATGAGGGTTCGCGCCATTATAGAGAAGGAGTGGGCCGAGGCGTTCAAGAACCGCATGGTGGTATTCACCGTCGGCCTGTTGCCCGTTCTGTTTGCGTTCCTGCCCCTCATCCTGATCTTTGTCTTCCAGAATACCGGGCCGGAGGATTTCCGCAGCTCTGGCCCGCTGCCGCCGGGCCTGGCAAATAACCCGATGTTCCAGGGGTTGGATGAGCAGGATAGGGTGCTGGCCCTTCTGGTCAATCAATTCATGCTGTTCTACCTGATCATGCCCCTGGCCATCCCGGTGACGATCGCGGCCTATAGCGTGGTCGGCGAGAAGCGCGAGAAGAGCCTGGAGCCGTTGCTGGCGACGCCGATCACGGTGAATGAACTATTATGGGGCAAGAGCCTGGCGGCGGCCCTCCCCGGCATCGCGGCCACCTGGGCGAGTTACGCTTTGTACGCTGTCCTGGCCCGCCTCCTGATTGAGAATGACCGCGTATATGCGACCATCGTGAACCCGATGTGGCTGTTCGCGCTGATCGTCGTCGCGCCGCTCATGTCTATCCTGGCGGTGAACGTGGGGCTGATCGTCTCGTCGCGGGTGAATGACCCGCGCGCGGCGGAGCAGTTGAGTATGTTCGTCATCCTGCCCGTGCTGGCGTTGTTTTTCGCCCAGATGGCGGGCGTGATGCTCGTCAATCTGCAGACGATGATGGGGCTGGCCGCTGTACTGGCGCTGGTGGACGCCGGGCTGATCCGGCTGGGGGCACGCCTGTTCCAGCGTGAGACCATCCTGACGCGGTGGAAGTAGGGGGGTATGTTTCACGTGAAACATTTCCCTGTGATCGGGTAGGGGGCCGGTGGCGTGGGCCGTCTTGCCCGGATAAGGGACTGTGAGATGCGTATCTTATTCCTCTCCCTATGGTTCCCCTTTCCGCCGGATAACGGCTCCAAGATGCGCATTTACAACTTACTGCGCGCCCTGGCGCAACGCCACACGATCACGCTCCTCGCCTTCGTCGGCCAGGGCGAGCCGATCCAGCCCGACGGCCTGCAGGGCCTCTGCGAGGTGATCCGCACCGTGCCCTGGAAGCCCTACCAGCCAACGCGCTGGAAGGCGCTTTTAGGGCTGTTTTCGCCCAGGCCGCGCTTTCTGGTGGATACCGACAGCCCGGCCATGCGCCGTCTCCTTCACGAAGAACTGGCACAGCGGGACTACGATGTGATCATCGGATCACAGATCGGCGCCGCGGTCTATGCCGCTGAGGTCCGGGGCAAGGCGAAGGTCTTTGAAGAGGTGGAGGTCGGCAGCTATCTAACCCGGCTGCAGGCGAGCCAGGGGCTGCGGCGGCTGCGCCACGCCTTCACCTGGGCCAAGCACCGCCACTTCTTGCGCCGCCTGATCGCCCGCTTTGATGCCTGCACGGTCGTCTCGGAAGTGGAGAAACGCTGGCTGGTGGAGATCGGGGTCAACCCGGCTCGCATCGCGCTGATCCCCAATGGGGTGGACCTGGGCTGGTACAGCGGCGTTGAAGCCCATCCTCAAGCGGATACGCTGATATTCAACGGCGCGCTCACCTATTTCGCTAACTACCAGGCCATGGCCTATTTTCTGGAGCGGATTTACCCGCTGATCCGGGCGGAATGTCCGCAGGTGCGCCTGGCGATCACCGGGCGCACCGAGGGCGTGGCCCTGGCGGGGCTGCGCGCCGACGAGAGCGTGACCTTCACCGGCTATGTGCCGGACATCCGCCCGCTGGTGGCAGGAAGCAGCATCTGTATCGCGCCCTTGCTGGAAGGCGGCGGCACGCGGCTCAAAATCCTGGAGGCAATGGCCCTGGGCACACCGGTGGTGGCGACCTCAAAAGGGGCTGAGGGGCTGGGCGCAACGCACGGCGAGCACCTCCTGATCGCCGATGATCCGGCGGAGTTCGCCCGCCATACGATTGCTCTGTTGTCCCAGCCTGAGCTGCGAACGCGCCTGGCCACCAACGCGCGCGCCTTCGTGCAGGCTCGCTACGACTGGGAACCCATTGGGCGCCAGTTCACGGTGCTGGTGGAGGAGGTGGTTGAACGAAGGCGATCCTCGCGTGTGTGATGTCGGTTCACGTTGGGGCCTCTTCATACCTGAGCGCGTGGTCGGGTCAGGCACCAGAGACTTGACGTCGGTGAATCGCGTGATACCAGCTAGTCATATAGCTGGTATGCTAAATGACTAGGAAATGAATGCACTGGATTATCTCTATCCCGAAGAAGAGCAACGTCTATTTACCAATCGGGAACATTATCGTCCCCTCCCCCCAGACGGTCCAGGAAGCTTTCACTCTAGTAGACGCGTAGGGCAGGTTTCCATACCTGCCGCAGAGAAAGGTAATCGTTTGTAACCTTCCGGCGCGCCTGGCATCTAATCCCCTGGGAATCATCTCAACACCATCGCCCGGAAGGAGGCAGACCTTGGATAAAACGACGACAGCACTTGGGCAGACAGTGCGTTTGAACACAGATTATGACACGGCCCTGGCGCGTGTGACCGAGGCGCTTAAAGCAGAGGGCTTCGGTGTGCTCACGGAGATTGACGTCAAAGAGACGCTGCACAAGAAGCTGGGCGTGGACTTCCACCCCTACAAGATTTTGGGCGCGTGCAACCCACCGCTGGCCTACCGTGCGCTTTCCACCGCGCCGGAGGTCGGCCTGCTGCTGCCCTGCAACGTGACCGTGGCGCAGGTGGATGAGGGCCTCGTGGAGGTCTCGCTGGTGAATCCGCTGGCGATGTTGGGCATCGTCCCCAATCCGAAGTTACAGCCCATCGCGCAAGAGGCCGCAGCCCGCCTGGAACGCGTGGCGGCGGCGCTACGGGAGTGAGCCATGCCGCTTTACGAGTTTGACTGCGCCGCGTGCGGCAAGCCGTTTGAAAAGCTTGTCCACAGCCCGGCGGCCATCGCCGAGGTCATCTGCCCCACCTGCGGCAGCCACGAGGTCAAAAAGAAGATCTCGCTTTTCGCCAGCCTGGGCAACGCCAGCCGTTCCACCGCGTCCAGCGGAGCCACCTGTTCCACCGGCAGCACCTGAGGTATCCGCCTGTAGCCGGCCGTGTGCCGGTGGTCGTGGCCCTTCTCTAAAGTTGAAGCCCGCAGCCCATGCCGCTGCGGGCAATTTGTTGTATAATCTGGGCATCTTGTATCCTTTCGGCCAGGGCGGCATCTAACCAATGGGGCAAACGAACGCCGACCAGAACGAAGCCCACAGCGAAGCGGCGCTGTTGGCCCGCATTCGCGCCGGGGACAAAGCGGCCTGCGCGGAGTGCGTGGAGCGCCATGCGCTGGGGCTGTACCGGCTGGCCTTGCGCCTGCTGGGCGATGAGGACGAGGCCGAGGATGTGGTTCAGGAGACCTTCTTAAACGCCTTCAAGGCCATTGATTCCTTTGACGGGCGTTCCAGCCTGGGCACCTGGCTGTACCGCATCGCCTACAACGCCGCGCTCATGCGCCTGCGCCGCTGGCAGCCGGCCCTGGTCTCGGTGGACGAACCGCTGCTGGACGAGGATGGCGCGGAACTGCCCCGGCAGTTGTTTGATTGGTGCTGCCTGCCCGAAGAGGATTTTGAGACGGCAGAGGCGCGCGCAGAACTGGAGGCGGCTATTCAAGCCTTGCCGGAGAAGTTGAAGGCGGTGTTTGTCCTGCGCGAACTGGAGGGCCTGTCCACAGAGGAGACGGCGCAGGCGTTGGGGCTGTCACCGGAGGCGGTCAAGACGCGCCTGCACCGCGCCCGGCTGTGGCTGCGCGAGCGCCTGTCGGGCTACTTCACCGAACTGGCCCAGGCGCGTCAGGGAGGGTGATGCCGCGATGGATAAACAAAACTGCCGACATCTCTTAGGGGAACTGTCCGCCTACCTGGACGGCGAACTGTCCGAAGTGATATGCGTTGAGATTGAGCGCCACTTGGTAGAATGCGCCGACTGCCGCACCGTCGTGGACACCCTGCGCAAGACCATCCTGCTCTACCGGACCGCGCCGCAGCCCGGCTTCCCCGCCGCTGCCCGCGAGCGCCTCTACAAGGCCCTCAATCTGACCGAGTTCCTCTGATCCATTTGCTTTGACGCCCCCAGCAGAATAGAATTCGGTTCATCTTGCCCTGGTTTGTCTTCAAGCTGGCTTTTGGTGGTGTAAGGCCAGGTATTGGGTGGCAAGCGGCAAGGCCGAAATAGGACAAGTTGCACCATTAAACGTGCTACTTGTCACTCCACTCCTGGTGCGGATTAGGGTACTTTAAATAGGTGTACTTCATCGCCTTCGGCGACAGAGGTCAGGGTAGCCAGAGCATATGCTTGGCCTGGCTGAGCGTTGTGCCTTCTGGAAAGGAGGTGGGGTATCGGGCAACGGTTACACGGTCTTGCTATCCACAACTGAGCGATCGCACCAATAAAGAGAGGAGGGCACAGAGAACAGCCTATGATGCGGAAATGGATCATCATTGGCGCATTGGTGCTGGCCGCCGTCTTACTGGCCGCCTGTGCCGCCCAACCAGGTCCGCCTGGCCCTGCCGGTCCCCCCGGTCCTGCTGGCCCACAAGGCCCGCAAGGGCCACCCGGCCCTGCCGGCCCCGCCGGGCCGCCTGGTCCGCCAGGTGAAGGTGTCGCTGGCGCTGAATATGTGGGCACAGAGACATGTATCGGCTGCCACCAGGAGATCGGCGAGAAGTTCATGAAGTCGGGCCACCCGTATAAGCTGAACAAGGTGGTGAATGGGCAACCGCCCAAGTACCCGTTCACCGAGATCACCCAACTGCCCGAGGGGTACACCTGGAACGACATCAGCTATGTCATTGGCGGCTATGGCTGGAAGGCCCGCTTCATGGACAAGAACGGCTACATCATCACCGACCGGCCGGGCGCGACGATCAGCGACACGAACTACCTGAACCAGTATAACTTCGCCAACCCCATCGTGGGCAAAGAGGCGGGGTGGGTGAAGTATAAATCTGGGGTGAAGAACTTGCCCTACGATTGCGGCGAGTGCCACACGACCGGCTACAAGCCTGAAGGTCACCAGGATGGTCTGGAAGGCATTAAGGGCACGTGGGCACAGCCGGGCATCCAATGTGAAGCCTGTCACGGCCCGGGCAGCCTGCATGTGAAGAATCCCTATGGGGTGGCGATGAAGGTGGACCGCAGCGCAGAACTATGCGGCAAATGCCACGCCCGCGGTGCAGTGGAGCAGATCAACGCCGCTGGCGGCTTCATTGAGCACCACGAGCAGTATGAGGAGATCTTCCAGAGCAAGCACCGGGCGCTGCAATGCATCGCCTGCCACGACCCGCATCAGGGGGTGATCGCGGCGCGGCAGGAGGGCAAGCCCACAGTGCGCGTGGAGTGCCAGTCCTGCCACTTCCAGGAGGCCAGGTATCAGAAGTCGGCAGCGATGAAAGCTACTGTGGCCTGTATTGATTGCCATATGCCACGCATCGTCAAGAGCGCCTGGGGCGATGCCGCCAAATTCACCGGCGACATCCGCGCCCATCTCTTCGCCATTGACCCGGAGGCCACCTCGCAGTTCACGGCGGACGGCAAGAACGCGATCTCGCAGGTCGCGTTGGATTTCGCCTGCAAGAGCTGCCATGTTGAGGGCGGTAAGGCGAGCGTCCGGAGCGATGAGGAACTCCGCGATATGGCTATCGGCTACCATGCCCGGCCAACAACGAAATAATTTACGGAGGGGGCCGAGGCCCTCGGCCCCCTCCAGGGCCATTGCGCTTGCCCCCTGAACGCTATTATATTTTGGATAGTTGGAGAGAATATTTGTATGCGGTTTGCAATTCGGATCACTGTCCTTCTGCTCATAGGGATGGGCCTGCTCCTGATCGCCGCGCCAGCGAGCGGGAGAAACGGCCTGGACAATAGCGCGCCCGCGCCCCCCACCCAGGCCACACCGCCGCCGGTCGTGGATAATGAGACCTGCCTGGCCTGCCACGACACGCCCGGCATGCAGACTACGCTCCCCTCCGGCGAGGTCCTCTACCTGACGGTGGACCGCGTGACCTACCTGACCTCCACGCACGGACGGCGGGGCTATGCCTGTGTCCAGTGCCATACCGACATCAGTGGCTACCCGCATCCGCCCATCACCGCGGCCACGCGGCGCGACCTCACCTTGCAACTCTATACCACTTGCGCCCAGTGCCACCAGGAGAAGTACACCGCCACGCTGGATAGCGTGCACCAGAAGGCATTGGCCGCCGGAAAGAAGGAGGCCGCAGTCTGTACCGATTGCCACGGCGCCCATAATGTCCAGCCGCCCATGCAGCCGCGCAGCCGTATCCCCCAGACCTGCGAACGCTGCCACTCGCAAATTTACAACCTTTACAAGGAGAGCGTTCACGGCGCGGCGCTGATCGGCGAGGGCAATCCGGATGTGCCCAGTTGCATTGACTGCCACGGCGTGCACAACGTGCAGGGGCCTGCCACCGGCCCCTTCCACCTGTTCTCGCCCCAGATTTGCGCCCGCTGCCATGCCGACCCGCAGTTAATGGGGAAATACGGCATCAGCACCGACGTGTTCAACACCTATGTGGCGGACTTTCACGGCACAACCGTCAAGCTGTTTGAGGAGATCACGCCAGACCAGCCCACGAACAAGCCGGTGTGTGTGGACTGTCACGGCGTGCACGACATCCGCCGGACCGACGACCCGGAGAGCACGGTGATCAAGGAGAACCTGCTGAAGACCTGCCGCAAGTGCCATCCCGACGCCAGCACCAATTTCCCGGCGGCCTGGCTCAGCCATTACCGCCCCAGCCCGGAACATGCACCGCTGGTCTATTATGTCAATCTGTTCTACAAGGTGTTCATCCCCACCGTTCTCGGCGGTATGGCCATCTACGTGATCGCGGATAGCGGCAGGCGCATCCTGGGGCGCTGGACACGCCGTCCGGTGAAAGGGGGTCAAAGCGCGCAATCATGAGTAAGGTAGTCAACGTATCTGAAGCGAAAGAAGCTGCGGTCAGCGTCTCCCGTAAGCTGCTGCGTTTCCCGCTCAGCTACCGGATTGAGCACTGGGTGGCTGTGGCCAGCTTCATCACATTGGCGATCACCGGCCTGGTGCAGAAATTCGCTGATGTCACCCTGTCCAAAAGCCTCATCGCCTTGCTGGGGGGCATTGAGAGGGTGCGCGTCATCCACCGCGTGGCGGCGGTCGTGCTCATGCTGGAGGTGGTGTATCACCTGGGCGCGGCGGGCTATCGTATCTTTGTCCAGCGCTCGCGCTTAAACATGTTGCCGACCCTGGACGACGTGCAGGCACTTATCGGCACGTTCCTGTACAACCTGGGCCTGCGTAAGTCCCGGCCCCAGCAGGGCCGCTACACCGCCGAGGAGAAACTGGAATACTGGGCCTTCGTCTGGGGGACGATCATCATGGTGATCACCGGCTTCATGATGTGGAACCCCATCGCCACCACGCGCTTCCTGCCGGGCGAGGCCATCCCCGCGGCCAAGGCCGCCCATGGCAACGAGGCGCTTCTGGCCGTGCTGGCCGTGATCATCTGGCACGTCTATCACGTCCACCTGCGGCGCTTCAACAAGAGCATGTTCACCGGCTATCTGACCGAGGAGGAGATGCTGGAGGAACACCCGCTGGAGTTGGCCGACCTCAAAGCGGGCGTGGCGGCGCGGCCATTGGACCCGCAGGTGGTGGCCCGGCGGCAGCGGGCCTTCTTCGCCGTCTATGGGGTCATTGCTGCGGTGCTGCTCGTGGGCATCTATTTCTTCGTCACCTTTGAGCAGACGGCCATTACCACCGTGCCGCCTGCTGAGGAAGTGGTCGTGTTCGCGCCGCTCACCCCCACGCCGCTGCCCACGCCGGTGCCCACCCGCACGCCCGCACCTCAGGTGGCGCTCTCCTGGGAAGGTGGCATCGCCAGCCTGCTCCAGCAGAAGTGTGGCGCCTGCCATATCACTGCCAAGCTGGGCGGCCTGGACCTGAGCACCTATCAGGGGGCGTTGAAGGGCGGCAATTCCGGCCCGGCCATCGTGCCCGGCGACCCCGGGGCCAGTGTGCTGGTCACCAAACAGGCCGCCGGAAACCACCCCGGTCAGCTTTCGGGCGATGAACTGGCGCTGATCCGCCAGTGGATTGAGGCGGGAGCGCCGGAATGACGGAGAGGACAGGGATTTACCGCAGAGAGCGCTGAGCGCGCAGAGAATTTTTATTTATCAATCTGTGCGTCCTCTGCGCGCTCTGCGGTGAAAATAAAAAGGGGAGGGCAGAGGACCATCGGTGCTCAACGGATTATCTAACAACGTCGCCTTCGGCGACAGGAGTTGGGGACAATCGTCCGTCATCCGCCAGGAGAATAGGGTATGTCCCGATTGAAGCGCGCATTGCATGACTTCTTCTTCCCTCCGCCGGAAGCGCGGCTGAGTGTGCGCCTGTTGCCTTACATGACACTGGGCATCTTAACCCTGACCGTGATCGCCGGCGGCGCCTATGCCTGGGATTACACCAATTCGCCCCAGTTCTGCGGCACGACCTGCCACACCATGCCGCCGGAGTACAGCGCCTATCTGGCCTCGCCTCATGCGCGGGTGGACTGCGTGGACTGCCATATTGGTCGGGGCTTTATCGCCACGCGCGTCACGCGCAAGGCGGGCGATATTAAACACATCCTCTCGCTGGCCTTCAAGAGGTATGAGTTCCCCATCGTCGCCCGTGAATTGCGCCCGGCCCGCGAGACCTGCGAACGCTGCCACTATCCGGAGAAGTTCTCCGATGACAGCCTGCGCGAGATCAAGCGTTTTGGCGATGACCCCAATAACACGCCGACCAGCATCTACCTGGTGCTGAAGACCGGGGGCGGGAGCAAGCGCCAGGGCCTGGGCCGGGGCATCCACTGGCATATTGAGAACCGCGTCCTGTATTATCCCACCGATATAGAGGAGCAGACCATCCCTTACATTCGGGTGTACAACGACGACGGCAGCATCACCGAGTACGTGGACCTGGAAGCGAAGATTGATCCTGCCACCATCCCGGAAACGGCCCTCAAGGAAATGGACTGCATTACCTGTCACAACCGCATCACCCACCGCATCTACACTCCAGAGGACTCTATGGATATGGCCCTGGCGCGGAAGGTGATTGACCCGACGATCCCAGAGATCCGCCGCAAGGGGGTGGAGGTGTTGCAAGCCCCTTATGCCTCGCAAGAGCAGGCGCTGGCGGGCATCGCGGCGCTGGAGGCGTATTACAAAGGCACCTATCCGGATTACTACGCCGCCAATGCGGACAAGGTCCGGGCGGCTATCGCCGCCATCCAGGATATTTACGTGCGCTCGGTGTTCCCGGAGCAGAAGGCGAATTGGACCACCCACCCTAACAACGTGGGCCATAAGGACTCGCCTGGCTGCTTCCGTTGCCACGATGGCAAGCACCTGAACGCGAAGCAGGAGGCCGTCCGTCTGGAGTGCAACCTGTGCCACTCCATCCCGGTGGTCGTGGGCGCGGAACGCTTCGCCGCGCAGATTGAGATCAGCCGCGGGCCGGAGCCGCAGAGCCATCTGAATCCGAACTGGATCGCCATGCACCGGACGTACTTTGACCAGACCTGTTCGCTGTGCCATACGACGACGAACCCCGGCGGCACGGACAACTCCTCGTTCTGCTCCAACTCCGCCTGCCACGGGATGGGCTGGAAATATGCGGGGCTGGACGCGCCCGCGCTGGCGGCGGTGATCGCGGCGCAACTGCCCACGCCTGTGCCTACACCGACCCCGGCGCCGGTCGTGGGTGCCCCGACGTATACCGCCAACATCCAACCGATCTTTCAGGCCCGCTGCGGCGCGTGCCATGGCGACGGCAAGGCCGCCGGCCTGAAGCTCACCACCTACGCTGATGCGCTGGCCGGTTCGGCCCAGGGTGCGGTGATCGTCCCCGGCGATAGCCAGGGCAGCAAGCTGGTGAAGGTGCAAAGCGGCCAACACTTCGCCAACCTGACAGCGGACGAGTTGAAGCTGGTTGTGGAGTGGATTGATGCGGGTGCTCCTGAGTGATAGAG
The DNA here is from genome assembly GCA_034432795.1 of Anaerolineae bacterium. GTDB lineage: Bacteria > Chloroflexota > Anaerolineae > DSLN01 > DSLN01 > DAOUBF01. The sequence goes on along the minus strand of DAOUBF010000078.1, from coordinate 33,975 downwards.
GGCGAAGGATGGAGGACGGAGGAACCCCTCCCCTATTAGGGGAGGGGAGTGAGGGGAGGGGTCCGTCGTCTGTCGTTCGTCGTCTAAGCCGTAGCCTGCGCGTGCGGGTGGCTCTATGGGTGGCGCTACCCGTGTTTGTGGCGCTGCTTTCCCTGTCGCTGTTGCACTACTGGCGCGAGCGTCACCTGGCGGAGGACCAGGCGCGGCTGACGGTGACTCAGCTGGGGCAGGTGATGACCGGCAGCCTGCGCCACACCATGCTGCTCAACGACCGCGAGATGCTGGCGGAGATGCTGCGTGACATTGGCGCGATGGAGACGATTGAGCGGGTGCAGGTCCTGGACTTGAGGGGCGAGGTGAAGGTCAGCAGCGCCCCGGCGGAGGTCGGCCAGGTGTGGCGCATGGAAAATCCGGGGTGCAATGAGTGTCACCGCTTCCCACCCGATCAACGCCCGCTCACGGTGTTGCTCTCCAACGAGAGCGGGGTGTTGCGCATCGCCGCGCCCATCGCCAATGGGCCGGAGTGCGTTACCTGCCATGCGCCGGGGACGGCGCACCTGGGCATCCTGCTGGCCGATATGACTATGGTGGCCTTGCAGCAGCATTTGCTCCAGGACCTGCAGGTTGATCTGGCCATCTCTGTGGCCATCACGCTGGCGGTGACGTTGGGCGTGTACCTGCTGGTGCATCGTTTGGTGGTGCGCCGCGTGGAGGCGTTTCGCCGTCCGCTGGCGGAGTATGGCGCAGGGAATTTTGCGGCGCGGCTGCCGACGGGCGCGCAGGACGCCGACGAACTGGACGCGCTGGCCACGGCCTTCAACCGTATGGCCGACGAGTTGGAGCGCCACATGCGCGAGGAGCGGGAGCGCAGCGCACTGCGCCAGCGGGCGATCATTGAGGAGCGTGAGCGCATCGCCCGTGAGCTGCACGATGGGTTGGCGCAACTGTTGGGCTACGTCAATACCAAGGCGATGGCAGTGCGCCTGATGCTGAAGAAGCGCCAGATGAAGGCGGCTGAGGAGCATTTGCTTCAGTTGGAGGAGGCGGCGCGGGAACTCTTTGTTGACGTGCGCGAGGCCATCCTGGGCCTGAAGGCCTCCGGGCAGGCCGGCGTGGGGCTATCCGCCATGTTGAACGAATACGCCGCGCAGTTCAGCCGGCTCAGCAGCCTGCCTGTGCAGATTGAGATCGCCCCAGAAGCGGCCTCGGTCCAGTTGGCAGCCGAGGCGGAGTTGCAGCTCTTGCGCATCGTCCAGGAGGCGCTGACCAACGTGCGCAAACACGCGGCGGCGACCAGCGTGCACATCCGTGTCCAGCGCTGCAATGGCACGTTGGAACTGCTGGTGAGCGACGATGGTCGCGGGTTTGATCCGGCGCAGGTTTGCGCTGACCATCTGGCCCACTTTGGGCTGAATACCATGCGCGAGCGCGCTGAAGCCATCGGCGCGGAGTTTTATGTGGAGTCGCAGCCCGGCGGCGGGACGCGCGTCGTGGTGCGCCTGCCGCTTCCCTCCGGGGAACGCATAGGAACTCTGGAAACTCAGGGGGAATATAGGGTTCCTATGCGTTCGTAAAGTTCCTGCTTGCTTATAGGAGATGGCAGGGAGATGCGCGTGTTGGTGGCAGATGATCACTCTCTGTTCCGCGATGGCGTCGCCAGCCTGATTGAGGCGGCGGGGTTCAAAGTCGTCGGTCAGGTGGGAGACGGCCAGGCGGCAGTGGAGGCGGCGCTGCGGCTGCGGCCCGACCTGGTGCTCATGGACATCAGTATGCCGCAGATGAGCGGCCTGGAGGCGTTGCGCCAGATCAAGGCCCAGGCGCCGGAGATCCAGGTCGTCATGCTGACCGTTTCCGATGACGATGCCAGCCTGTTACAGGCCATTCAATCGGGCGCACGGGGGTATTTGTTGAAGAACCTCAACGCAGAGGAGTTCCTGGACATGCTCGCAGGCCTGCAGCGGGGCGAAGCGGCCTTGACCCGGCAGATGACGGCCCGCCTGCTCAACGGCCTGGCCAGGCAATCCCGGCAGCAGCCCGGACCCGCAGAGCGCCTGACGCCCCGCGAGATTGAGTTGTTGCGCCTGGTGGCCGAGGGCCTGCCGAACAAGGCCATTGCCCAACGGCTCTCCGTCAGCGAGAACACCGTCAAATACCATATGAAGAACATCCTGCAGAAGCTGGGCGTGCGCAACCGCGCCGAAGCCATCGCCCAGGCCCTGCGCGCCGGCCTCCTGGAAGGGTAGCGGGTCGCCCTACCCCACTCTGAATTGGAGAGGGCGTTGCTCTGTTGCAAATAGATGTGATTTGGGAGTAAAATAGTGAGATAAGGTATAATCATGGGAGGCAATCATGGGCACGCCTGAAATCTTGAATTACGAGACGGTGCTGGAGGTCGTGCAGACCTGGCCCCCTGCCAAGCGGTTAAGTTTGGTCCAGGATGTTTTGAAGACGCTCGCTAAGGAGATAGAGCCTCTACGACCCAAGCGCGATACCCTTGAAAAAGCTCTTGGGCTCCTGGCAACTGAGCGCCCTGCCCCATCCGATGAAGAGATTGAACAGTGGCTGGATGAGCATCGTATAGAGAAGTATACATGATGCAGATTCTTCTGGACACCAATGTTATTCTGGATGTCCTGCTTAAGCGCGAGCCCTGGGTTGCCGAGGCGAGTGCACTCTGGAAGGCGCATGATGAAGGCCGTATCACGGGCTATATTGTCGCTTCATCTGTCACAGATATCTTCTACATTGCCCGTCGGCTCGCTGGACTGAATAGCGCCCGCGAGGCTGTGCGCATTTGCCTGGATGCTTTTGAAATCTGTGCCGTCGATCGGCAGGCGCTGGAACAAGCACAGGCTCTCCCAGGGAACGACTTTGAGGATAATCTCCAGATAGCCTGCGCCACACTTGCGGGGCTGGATGCACTGGTCAGCCGGGACAAAGAGGATTTCAAGGCGGCTCTTATTCCTGTCCTGACACCGGCTGAATTGTTGGCGCAGATGCGCTGGTCCACCATGACCATTCTACATAGCGGTGAAGCGCTGCGGGCCGCGTCATCTGGACCCCAGATAAAGCGCCAGCGTTGGCCTGGGGTCAATCATGTTCATGTGGAGTGCTGTGGCTTCGTCGCCCAGGCCCAGCGCCAGCGCTACGAGTTGGGTGAAGTACAACGCGGGCAGGGGCATCTCCAGGTGCATCTGTGCCTGGCGCTCATCCAGGTTGGCATGGCATAGCGGGCAGGCCACGGCGATCAGGTCGGCGCCGGCGGCACGGGCGCGCTCAATCAGGTTGCGGCTAAGCTCCAGGACAATGTCCGCCCGCGTGAGCGATAGGCTGGCCCCACAACACGTCGTCTTCTCCGACCAGTCCACCGGCGTCGCGCCCAGAGCCGCCATGAGCCGGTCCAGGTCCTGGGGGTTCTCCGGCTGCGGCGCACCGGTGATCTGGGGTGGACGCAGCAGCAGGCAGCCGTAGTAAGAGACGATCCTCAGCCCGGCCAGGGGGCGTTTCACCTGCCGGGCGATGGCCTCCAGCCCGACGCGGTTGACGAGCACATCCAGGAGCGAGCGCACCGCGACCCGGTCCTGGAAGGGGAGGCCCATGCGGGCCTCCATGCGGCGCTTCAGTTCCGGGTCGGCGCGGGTCTCGTAGAGCGCGGTGCGGAAGCGGTTGAAGCAGGCGGCGCAGGGCAGGGCCGCCTCGGTCAGGCCGCTCTGCTCTATCAGCACCAGGTTGCGCAGTGGCAGTTCGGTCGCCAGGTCGGTGTCGGTCCTGTGCGCTGCCGTGCTGCCGCAGCACATCCAGCCCGACGGCTCAATGAGGTCCAGCCCCAGGGCCTGACACACGGCGCGCGCGGAGCGATCAAAAGCCCTCGCAGTGGAGTGGAGCGAGCAGCCGGGGTAATAGGCGATCTGGTTGGGCTTGGGTTCAACCGGCCTGACCTGTTTAGGCGGGCGCCCCCTGGAGGGGAGCAGCCTGAGCTTGCCCTTGCGCAGCATCTCAAGGCCTAGGGGGAGGTCTCTAAAGGGCTGGCCGCTGCGTAGGTTCAGCTCGGCGATCAGCCCCAGTTCATAGGCCCGTCCCCACAGGTCCACCTGGCGCAGGAAGGCTTTGTTGAACAGCGCCACCTCGGGCACCTTGGGCGCGATGCCCACCTCGCGGGCGATCATGGTCAGGTGGGCCATGATGCAGGCGACGTCCAGGCCCTGGGGGCAGCGCGTGGTGCAGGTCAGGCAGGAGGCGCACAGCCAGGGGGTTTTGGCGTTCAGGGCAAGCGCCTCCTGACCCAATTGGAGCGCGCGCATGACCTGGTTGGGCTGGAGGTCAAAAAAGGCGGCCAGGGGACAGCCGCTGGTGCATTTGACGCACTGATAGCACAGGAACACGTTCTGGCCGGTCTCGCGCTGGATGCGTCGGGCTAACTCAGGCGACAGTTCCGTGATCGCCATCGGATCGCGCTCCTTCCATCACCGCAGGCACGCTGGGGCGCGGCAGTAGCCCGGCGCGCTCCACAATGATGGGCACGGCCTCTTCCCATTCAATCGCCATGATGTGCACGCCCGCGACGCCGGGGATCTCGCGGACCTGCTGGATGATCTCCACACAGATGTCTATACCGGTTTGTCGCCAGGCCTGGGCCCGCGCCTTCTTGTCCTCAATGCCCCGGCCGGCGGCCTCCATGCGGGCGACGATCTCATCGGGCACGTCCAGGCCGGGGACCTGGTCGCGCATGTAGCGGGCGGCGGCGGGGCTTTTGATCGGCCCGACCCCGGCCAGGATGTAAACGTGCTCGTGCAGGCCCAGGTCGCACACGCGGGCCATGAACTCGCGGAAGCGGGGGAGGTTGTAAACGAGTTGCGTCTGGATGAAGTCGGCGCCGGCCTGGACCTTTTTGCTCAGGCGGAAGGGGCGCCACTCGTAGGGCGGGGCGAAGGGGTTCTCGGCCGCGCCGATGAAGAACGCCGGTGCGCCCTCGGCGATCTCTTCGCCGCACTGGAATTTGTGGAAGTCGCGCAGCCCCTTCACCATCGCGATCAGGCCAATGGAGTCCAGGTCAAACACGTTCTTGGCTTCGGGGTGGTTGCCGAAGCTTTGATGGTCGCCGGTCAGGCACAGGCAGTTGCGGATGCCCAGCGCATACGCACCCAACAGGTCGGATTGTTGCGCCAGGCGGTTGCGGTCGCGGCAGGTCATCTGCATTACCGGCTCCAACCCTTCCTGAAGGGCCAGGGCCGAAGCGGCAATACTGGACATGCGCACGATGGCCGTCTGGTTGTCGGTCACGTTGGCTGCGTCCACATAGCCCCTCAGGATGGCCGCCTTGCGCCGGATGATCTGGGCATCGGCGCTCTTGGGTGGCCCCAGTTCGGCGGTGACGGCGAAGTATCCGGCGCGGAGCACGCGTTCCAGATTGGAACCTACTTTGTAGCCGTTGTTTTCCATCATGGTGACACCTCAGGCCAGGGGGATGGGCAGTTTTAAGGGAGCGCGCTGACGTCGCCCGTCGTCTGCCGTCCATCGTCCGTCCGATGGACCGGCAGACGCAGGTCTTCGCGCACAACTTTGCGCTGGCCGCCATCGCGCGCAGTGGCCCAGTTCTTGGGGGCGCGAATGTGCAATAGCTTCTCCAGTTGCCCGGCACGCATGGCGCGTTCAACGATCAGCGCCCAGGCACAATCGGTCTCCCGGCTTAGCTCGCACCTGGCCCGCCCATCCACGATGTGGACCCCGCCGCATGGCCCGTTGAGCAACTGCTTGGCGCAGCGGGCAATGGGGCAGATGCCGAAGGTCTCATCCAGGATGCAATCGCCGCAGCCGGCGCAACGCTCGGCCCAGACGCCCGGCTCCAGCGGCAGGCCCATGAATAGCGTGTTCAGCCCCGGCAGCACGCGGGCCTGGGGGAAGCGCTCGGCCAGGGCCTGCACGCCGACACCGCAGCCGAGCGAGAGCACCGCGTCTACCTCGCCGATGCGTTCACGGATCGCATCCAGGTACTCCCATTCGCACTGGCGTTGCACGGTGACATCGCTGACCTCTTTAGGGTCGCCGTCCAGCCGGGTCGCCATGCGCAGGGAGGCCGCCAGGATGGCGGCTTCTTTAGCACCACCGGCGAAGCACACGGTCACGCACGTGCCGCAGCCGACGACGAGCACCTTGTGCGCGCCGTTGAGCATGGCCTTAATCTCTTCCAGCGGTTTCTGTTCTGCGACGATCATCCCGGACCTCCGACATCAGGGCACAGGGACTCAACGGGTCATCACCCCCCACCCCAACCCTCCCCCCTCTGTGGGGGAGGGGGTGACATTGCCCTCTGCCCCAACCCTCCCCCGCAAGAGGGGAGGGGGTTCCCGATGTTTCCATGCGTTCCTCTCCTCAACGGGCTTGGCCCCAGTGTGCGGATCCGCTCGGTCATTTCCGTTGCGGCCTCGGCGAACTGGCGGCCCATGGCCGAAGACAGGGTGAACATCTCCACGCGCTCAGGCTCCAGCCCGATCTGCTGCAGGAGGTGTCGTGCGTAGGCCACGCGCCGTTTGGCATTCAGGTTGCCCTCCCGGAAATGGCAATCCCCCTCCAAACAGCCCGCGACCATGACGCCATCGGCGCCGGCCTCCAGGGTCTCCAGCACGAGCAAGACGTCCAGCTTGCCGGTGCAGGGCAGGCGCACGATCTTGACGTTGGCCGGGTACTGGATGCGCAGGTTGCCGGCCAGGTCGGCGGCGCCGTAGGCACAGTAGTGGCAGCAGAAGGCCACGATCTCCGGTTCAAATGCCTCAGCGCTCATGGAGTCCGAACCTCTCCCCCCGGCCCCTTCCCTAAGAGGGCGGGGGGCTGGGGGGTCAGGTCCGCCCCAAACAGTGAACGGACCTTGATGGCGATCTGCTCGTTTTTGTAGTGCAGCACCTGGATCGCCTGGGCGGGGCATTCGCTGGCGCAGATGCCGCAGCCCTGGCACAGCGCCGGTTCAATGTAGGCCGCGCCCGCGATCCCCCCCACGCCCACCAGGTCCGGGCGGATGACAGGGACATCAAAGGGACAGAGACGCACGCAGGTCAGGCAGCCGGTGCACTTCGCCGGGTCCACCTGGGCGACACTGCCGCCCGCCGGGCGCGTGGCGTGGGACAGGATGGTGGCGGCGCGTGCGGCGGCGGCCTGGGCCTGGGCGATGCTCTCGTCCAGCAGCTTGGGGTAGTGGGCCAGGCCGGCCATGAAGATACCCTCCGAGGCGAAATCCACCGGGCGCAGTTTCACGTGCGCTTCCAGGAAGAAGCCGTCGGCGTCCACCGGCACTTTGAGGATGTGGGCGAGTTCCTGCGCCCCCTCAGCAGGCACAACCGGCATACTCAGGACCAGCAGGTCAGGCGTTAGCTCCAGGTCAATGCCCAGGATGGGATCGTGGGCGCGCACGCGCAGTCTGTCGCCAGCGGTCACCTCCGGGCGGTGGGCGTCGTCATAGCGGATGAACAGCACGCCGGCTTGGCGGGCCTGGGTGTACAGGGCCTCTTTCTTGCCGTAAACCCGCAGGTCCCTGTACAGGATGGTAACGTGGGCATCGGGCCGTAGGGCCTTCAGCCGCAGGGCATTCTTCAGAGCAACGCTGCAGCAGATGCGGCTGCAATAGCGCTCCGCCGGGCCGATGCACTGGATCATGACGACGGATGCGGGCAGACCTGGCAGGTCTCCGCGACCTGCCAGGTAGCTGGATTCAAATTCCTGCTGGGTGAGGATGCGCGGGTCGCTGCCGTAGCCGTAGTCGTTGCCGCGATACTCCTGGCCGCCGCTGGCGACGATGATGACACCGTGCTCCACCTCGGTCTCGCTGCCGTCGGTAGCGCGCAGCCGGCTGGTGAAATTGCCGACGAAGCCGTTCGTGTCCACCAGCGCCGAGCGGGTGTGTATTTGAATCAACGGGTGGGCGCTGACCCTGGCGATCAGGTCGCGCAGGTAAGCCTGGGGGTCGCTCCCATCCTGAAGGGCGGTGATGTGGCGCAGGTTGCCGCCCAGCTCTGGGCTGCGCTCCACCAGATGCACCGGATAGCCCTGGTCGGCCAGCGTCAGGGCGGCGGTCATCCCGGCCACGCCGCCACCGATGACCAGGGCCGCCTGAGTCACCCGCGTTTCAATCGGGGTGAGCGGCTCCAAGGTGGCCGCCCGCGCCACCGCCATGCGCACCAGGGCTTTGGCTTTCTCGGTCGCCACCTCCCAGTCGTCCGAATGCACCCAGGAGCACTGGTTGCGGATGTTAGCCATCTCAAGCAGGTAGGGATTCAGCCCGGCCTGGCGCAGGGCGTCCTGGAACAGCGGTTCATGCGTGCGCGGGCTGCATGAGGCCACCACCACGCAGTTGAGGCCGAGTTCCTGGATGCGGGCGATGATCTGCTTGATGCTGTCCTGCGAGCAGGTGTACAGGTTGTCCTCGGCGTGGACGACGCCGGGGAGTGAGCGGGCGTACTCGGCCACGCCAGGCACATCCAGATAGCCGCCGATGTTCGTCCCACAATGGCATACGAACACCCCAATGCGCGGCGCCTCGCCGGTCACATCGCGCTCCGGCGGGTACTCACGGCGGCGGGTGAGCGTATGCCGCGCCGGGGCCAGATGGCGCGCTGCGGCGGCTGCGGCGCCGGACGCCTCAATGACGGTCTCCGGGATGTCCTTCGGCTCGTGGAAGGGGCCGGCGACGTAGATGCCGGGGCGGCTGGTCTGCAGCGGGTCAAACAGCGTAGTGTGGCAGAAGCCATAGGGGTCCAGTTCAATCCTCAGGTCACGCGCCAGCCGCTTCACGGAGTCGGAGACCTCCATGCCCACAGAGAGCACGACCAGGTCAAACTCGGCCTCCACGAGTTGCCCGTCGTCGCCTGACCAGGTGCGCACGATCAGGTTTCGGGTCAGGGGGTCTTCGCGCACCGCCGAGATGCGGCAGCGGACGTATTTCACGCCATAGCGTTTCTCAGCGCGGCGGTAATACTCTTCGTAGCCCTTACTGAATGCCCGCACGTCCATCATAAAGATGGTGACCTCGGTATCGGGCGCGTGCTCCTTGGCCATGATGGCTTCTTTGGCGGCGTACATGCAGCACACTGCCGAGCAGTAGTCGTGCGTCTGGTCGCGGCTGCCGACACATTGCAGGAAGGCGATGCGCCTGGGGCGGGCGCCATCGGAGGGGCGTTGGACATGCCCGCCGGTGGGGCCGGAGGCGGAGAGCAGGCGCTCAAATTGCAGCGCGGTGACGACATTGGGATAGCGGCCCAGCCCGAACTCCTGCGAGAGTCTGGCGTTATACACCTGGTAGCCGGGGGCCAGGATGATCGCGCCCACCTCCACCGTCTCTATGCGCTCCACCATGTCGTGGTCAATGGCGTTGGCCTTGCACACGGTCACGCAGGACAGGCATTCCGAGCACACGCCGCAGGCCAGGCAACGCGCGGCCTCGGCCTGGGCCTCTTCATCGCTGTAGCCCAGATCCACCTCGGCGAAGGAGCCGATGCGCTCCGCCGGCGTCCGCGCCCGCATGGGCACGCGCGGCGTCACCTTGATCTCGCCGCGGGCCAGCTTCTCGGCGACCTCCTCGCGGCTCAGTTTCACCACAGGCAGGTCAGGCTTCGGCTTCGGCTCCAGGTCCTCGCCGCGCAGGTAGCGGTGGATGCTTTGGGCCACCTTGTGGCCTGCCGCCACCGCCTCAATCACGAAGGCGGTGCCGGTAGTGGCGTCACCGGCGGCGAACACGCCCGGACGGGTGGCGGCGTAGGTATTGGGATTCACGGCGATGGTCGCCCGGCGGGTGATGCCCACGCCAGCGCTTTCGGGGATGAAGGCCAGGCCCACGCGCTGGCCGATGGCGAAGATCACCGTGTCGCAGGGGATCACATGCTCGCTGTCCGGGCGGGTCTCCAGCGTCAACCGGCCTTCTTCATCAAACTGCATAAAGGTCACGTCCAGGCACTCCACGCCCGCCACATGCCCGTCCTGGTCCAGGATGCGTTTGAAGGAGCGGGAGGGGTAGAGCTTCACGCCCTCGGCTTCGGCCTCGGCGACCTCGCTGGCGTGCGCGGGCATGGTCTCCCGCGATTCCAGACAGGCCAGGGCGACCTCGGCGGCGCCCAGGCGCACCGCCGTGCGGGCGCAATCTATGGCCACGTTGCCGCCGCCCAGGACAAGGACGCGGCGACCTGCGATCAGAGGGCGGGGATCGGCGCCCGCGCCCAGGTCGGACAGGCGGACGTCCTTGAGGAATTGCGTGCTGACCAGCACCTCCGGCAGGTCGGCGCCGGGGATGGGCAGCTTCTTGCCCTCGTGGGCGCCGACGGCGATCAGGACGGCGTTGAAGCCCTGGGCGAACACATCGTCCAGGTTGGTGACAGGCGTGTTCAGGCGCAACTCCACGCCCAGGTCCAGGATGTCCTGGACCTCGCGCTCAATGATCTCGGTGGGCAGGCGGAACTCCGGCACGCCCACGCGCAGCATACCGCCCGCCACCGGCAGCGCCTCAAACACGGTCACGCCGTAGCCCAGCTTGCACAGGTCCTGCGCGGCGGTCAGACCGCAGGGGCCGGCGCCAATGATGGCGACACGCTCCGGGTATTTGCGCTCGGCGGGCGCTTGGGGGACGCGCGGTCTGGCATAGACTTTGTCCGTGACAAAGCGCTTCAGCGCCCGGATGTTGATCGGCTCGTCCACCAGGCCGCGATTGCAGGCGGTCTCGCAACGGTGGTTACAGATGCGCCCGCAGATACCGGGGAAGGGGTTGTCCTCTTTGATGACGCGCAGGGCCTCCTCATAGCGGCCCTCGCGGATGAGGGCGATGTAGCCCTGGGCGCGCTGGCCCGCAGGGCAGGCATCGCGGCAGGGGGCAATACCGCGCTTTTCAATGGCATAGGCGGCAGGGATGGCCTGCGGGTACAGGCGGTGTGCGGCACGCTGGACGGTCAGGCCCTCGTCAAAATGGCTGGGGATGACCACCGGGCACACCTTGGCACAATCGCCACAGCCGACGCACTTGGTCACGTCAATGTAGCGCGGCTTGCGCCGTAAGGTCACCCTGAAGTGGCCGACTTCGCCATCCACCGAGACCACCTCGGTATCGGTCAGGATGTCAATGTTCAGGTGGCGCCCCGTCTCCACCAGCCGCGGCGCCAGGGTGCACATGGCGCAGTCGTTGGTGGGGAAGGTTTTATCAAGCTGGGCCATGTGGCCGCCGATGGCCGACTTAGATTCTACCAGAGTGACCTTAAAGCCGGCCTCGGCCAGGTCCAGCGACGCCTGCATCCCGCCGATGCCGCCCCCGACGACCATCACGGCCCCGATAGGCGTATCGCTTGCCGCAGGAGGATGTCCATTCCCCGTCATCGTTGCCCCGCTTTCAGTAACCACAAGGCTAATCCGTTAGTACCTTCCTATGTCCTCACCATGAAGCCATCGCAGTCCGCCGGGCCATCCCTGATGGGACATTTCAAGGATGGCGCGATAGTAAGCGTTGATCGGGCTGATGGTGTAATCGTAGTTCTGCCGGTCGGAAACAAAGTAATTTGAGATCGCGGCACTTCTGAACTGCTCTACCGTCGTGTATGGCGTGGCGGCGCCCCGCCAATGGGCCTGGATCAGATGTGGCTGGTTCATCAGATCCCAGGTGGAGGCGGGTCTGCCGTCTGGGTGACGATAGACGACAGCAGTTGCCGGGTCGGCAGCGCCCCATGCGCCCCTGCGATAGACCTCTATGATGACGTGCCCGCTGTATGCCCGCTGTGTGTCGGCCAGATAGACAAGCCGTGCCGGGAACCCTGCGACCTGACACAGAACGCACCCGACACGTGCGACATCAGCGCACCAATCTGAGCCGCGGGCGATGATCTCCTCCTCGGTCCCGCCCACCCGCAGCGCATCCAGGGCCTGGTCGGCGGCTTCTCCCAGGCTGGAAGTGAATGTGACCAGGCCCTCCAGCCGTTCTTCATCCGATCTACATCCTGAAATCGCCGCTCCAACAGTGCGTTCTATCTCAGGCCGCGAACCTTTTTCGTAACGCACTTGAGTGGGGGTGTACTCTGTATAAAGATAAGGGGCGGTTTCGGGGCAGAGCCTGATCATGCGCTCCATCAACATGCGGTCCACGGAACCGGGCGCGTGGGGGTCGTTTTCCAGCATGATCTGGTATGCGAGGCCGAACTGGCCGGTACCCTGGTAGCGGGAAAGGGCCATTGTGCTCCCCTTGAACTCCATCCCACCCCGGTGAAGGTGGGGCACAGCAAGCTGTGCCCCTACACCCGCAGATACGAGTCCGTGTAAATCACATCGTTGTACAGAATCTGCGCGGTCTTGAAGATGGCCACCTGATCGGGGTCATTCCAATCCACGTCGTCGGCGGTCAGCTTCTCCGCTGCCAGCGTCTTGTCGTAGAGCGTGAGCACCAGCCTGCCCACGCCGGTGCTATCGTCGCGCTCGTTAACGATACGGATGAACTCCTTGAGCTTCTGGTCAAGTGGGTTGGCGATGATGTAATCCACGCCAGCGGCCATGAGCATAACGCAGTAGGTGCGGTTGATCAGCGGGCGCATCTCCGCCGGCACCTGGTTGGATACATTGCTCAGGCCGGCATTGGTCATGGGCGGCGGGTCGCCAGCCAGCTTAAGCAGGCGGATGGCCTCAATGCACTCCGGGCAGTACTCCTGGCAGCCCTTGACGGTCAACACCAAGGGGTCAATCAGCAGGTCCTCCATCGGAATGCCCAACTCCATAGCGCGGGGGATCAGGACCTCCAGGGCGATGTTGACGCGGTCAACCGCGCTGACCGGGATGCCCCCCTTGCCCATCGTCAGGGCGATCAGCTTGGCGTTGTACTTCTTGGCCAGCGGTGGCACGGTCGCCAGGCGCTCCTCCTCCGCCGAGGTGGAGTTGATGATGCACTGGTTTTTGGCCACCTTTAAGCCCTCCTCTATGGCGGCCAGGTTGGTTGTGTCCAGCGAGAGCGGCACGTCCACGACCTCCTGGATGCCTTTCACCAGCCAGGGCATGATCTCGTGCCCCTCCTTCTTCTGCGGGCCAATGTTCAGGTCCAGCACATCCGCGCCCGCCTCCACCTGGCGCACAGCCAGCCTCTGGAAGAAGCGGATGTCGCGGTTGGCGATGGCCTCCTTCACGGCTGGCGAGATGATGTGGATGTTCTCTCCGATAATCTTCATCAGTTTCCTTGACCTCCTGTAGATAATCCGTTCAATCCGTTCTCAGAATCCGTTGACAGCCCGTTTGAGCGTCTCCATCATCCTGGTGACGGCCTGCACCACCGGCGACTGGTCGCCCAGGTCTATCAGAGGGCGGCCGTTGAGATCAAATTGCCGCACGTTGCTGTCCTCCGGGATGACGCCCAGCAGGGGGACGCCCAGGGCAGCAATAGCAGGTTGCAACTCCGGCGGGACCTCGCCCCCAGGCAGACGGTTGACGATAAGATGGGTCTGTTTCACCTCAATGCTCAGTTCGGTGACCAGTTCAGCCACGCGGCGGGCTGCCATAATGCCGCGCTGGGTGGGATCGGTGACGATCAGGAGATGATCCACATTGCGGGTGGTGCGGCGGCTGAGGTGTTCCAGGCCGGCTTCGTTGTCCATGACCACGAAGGGATAGCGGCTGCTCAGGCGGTCAATCACAGCGCGCAGGGCATGGTTGGCAGCGCAGTAGCAGCCCGGCCCCTCCGGGCGGCCCATCGCCAGCAGGTCCACATCATCGCCTTCTACCAGGATGGAGCGGATAGAGTAATCAAAGTACTCGTACTTGGACAGGCCGCCTGCCAGCCCGCCCTGCATTCCGCCGCTGTTCCCGCCAGCCTGAATCTGGGCCAGCAACTCCTCGCGGATGTGGCCGACGGTGTCCTCCTCGTCCAGCGGCAGGCCCAGGGCCAGATGCAGGTTGCTGCTGGGGTCGGCGTCAATGGCCAGCACCGGCCCCAGGCCGTGGCGGGTCAGGGCGCGGATGATCAGGGCGCACACGGTGGTTTTGCCCGTGCCGCCTTTACCGGCGACGGCGATGGTCGTGGTCATGAGAGCGCCTCCGCAACGGATGGGAACCGCGTGATGTCGGTGTGGGGCAGGAACAACGCCGACGTGAACTGGTTGTAGAAGGTGTTGTCCGCCGAAAGCTCCAGGTAGGTCATCCTGGCGGCGATCTCGGCGATCTGGCGGCGGGCCTGGCGGCTGAGCAGCGCCAGGAGCGCGCCGCGCAGCGCGGTGTTGCCCAGGAAGTGGAACTTCTCCCAGGGCAGGTCGGGCAGCAGGCCGATCTGGATGGCCTTCTCCACGTTGATGTATTGCCCGAAGGCGCCGCCGATGAGCACCCGCTCCACCTGAGCCAGGTCCACGCCCACGCTCTCGGCCAGGACGGACAGGCCAGCATAGACCGCCCCCTTGGCCCGCATCAGGTTATCTATGTCCACGCGGGTGATGACGATGTCGCGCCCGTGCTCGGTTTCGCCCGCCCAGGCGACGACGTATTCGGGGCCGTGCTCGCCCTGGCGGATGCGCGGCGTGCCCAGGTGGAGGTTCAGGTTGCCGCGCTTGTCAATCACGCCGGTGATGAACATCTCAGCCAGCAGGGAGATCAGGCCGGAGCCGCAGATGCCGCGCGGGGGCGTCCGCTCGCCCCGTGCCTCTCGTCGGGGATCGGGGATGACCCGATAAGTCGGCTCGTAGGTCTGGCTGTTGATCCACACCTCTTCAATCGCGCCGATGGTGGCGCGCATCCCGTCCTGCACGCCCGCGCCCTCAAAGGCCGGCCCGGCGGAGCAGGCGCAACTCACCAGCCAGTCGCAGTCCCCCAGCACCATCTCGCCGTTCGTGCCGATGTCCAGGAAGAGGGTGAGCCGGTGATCGTTGCACATGCCGGCGCCGATAACGCCGGCGGTGATGTCGGCGCCCACGTAGCTGGCCACGCCGGGCAGGCAGTCCACGCTGGCCTGAGGATGGATATTCAGCCCCAGTTCCCCTGCCCGCACGACGGGCGGGTGGTTGATGGTGGTGACGAAAGGCTCCAGCCGGATGGAGGCGGGCGGCAGGCCCAGGAACAGGTGGATCATGGTGCTGTTCCCGGCCACCGTCATTTTGTAGATATGGGATGGGCTGACGCGGGCGCGGGCTGCGGCCCGTTCAATCAGCGCGTTGATCGTGCCGACGACCAGCGCTTGCAATTCGCCCAGGCCGTTGTTCTTGCTGGCGTAGATGATGCGCGAGATGATGTCTTCCCCCCGCCTGATCTGGCCGTTGTACTCGGCGGCCTGGGCGAGCACCTCGCCGGTTTCCAGGTCCACCAGGTACAGGCTGACGGTAGTGGTGCCGATGTCTACGGCGGCGCCCAGCAAACGGCATGCCCCTGGCTCCCCATCGTCCCTGCTCAGCACGTCCACCAGCCGCGCCGGCCCGTTGGGGCGATCCCAGGTGTCGGTCTCAACAACGGCGGTGATGGCCCAGTTGGACTGGCGCAGCGCGGCGCCCAGGCGCTGGAGCGTGGGCAGGTCGGCGGTCAGGTCGGCGATGCCGCAGGTCGTGGTCAAAGCCCGTTTCAGGCGTGACCAGTCGTCGGTCTGATCGGCCAGGCTGGGCGGGTCAAACGCCAGCGGGATCAGGCGCAGGGGCTGGTGCTGCAGCGGGTCGTAAGGGAAGGGCAGAGTGACCCTGGCTGCCGTTTTGTCGCTGACCAGGCGGCGCGCAATCTGCTCCTGGGGCGGGATGGTGATCACCGCGTCGCCTTCAATGACCGTCTGGCAGGCCAGGGCATAGCCGGCGGCCAGGTCGGCAGCGCTCAGGCGGATGGTGGAGCGACGGCGCAGGCCGGCGCCATCCTGGGCGATCACGGCACAGCGGCCACAGCGCCCCTGCCCGCCGCAGGGCACGTTCAGGTCCAGGCCCGCCTGGCGCACGGCCTCCAAAAGCAGTGTGCCGGTGGGCACCTGGACCGCCCTGCCGGATGGCTCAAAGCGGATGGTGTGTGTGCTGGCCTTCTTCATAATAATACGTTTGGTCTGTCACCCCCTCACCCCATCTCCCTCCCCCCTCTGTGGGGGAGGGTTGGGGTGGGGGCATTTATCCCCATTTCAGCTTCAGGTAATTGGGCAAATCCACTGCCTCTTTCGGGCCGACGTTAATCTCCCAGCCGGGTAGCTCCTCCTCCAGCTCGCCCAGGAGCACGGCCACCTGGCCGGGGATGATCAGGCGCTTGTGGTTGAGCTTCTCGGCGACACGGGTGGATTGGACGCTCTTGGCGATGCGCTCGGCGTCAAACTTGCCCGCTGCCCAGGCGGTCAGCACGCTCATGCCCTCCGCGTCCACGACAAGCAACCAGCCCGGCAGGCCGCTGCTCTCCACCTCGTTGGCCACAGCGAAGTAGGTGATAGAGAAGTTGGTCGTCACCATCAGCGGGTCGTGCGGGCCGGGGTTGTTAATCTCATAGACACCGGGCTGTACCTGGATGGGCTTCTGCGGGTCGGTGAAGATGTTGGCGCGCAACACCAGGAGCGGGTAGGCCATCGCCGGGCTGAAGCGGTCCAGGATGATGAAGCCGGCGTATTTGGCGATGTGCTGGCCCGCCAGGATCGGGTCGTCGCCGGCGAAAGCCAGAATGGGGTAGCCCACCCGGCGTTCATTCTTCTTCAAGGCCAGCCGCCGCAGTTGGGTGAAGGCCGCCAGGCTGTCGGCGTAGCCGCGCGTGCCGGGGTCAAGCACCAGGTCCTCCACGCCCGCCCCTTTCACCTGGTCGGCCAGCGTCGCCAGCGCCTCCAGGTCGCCGGGGGCGGCAGTGACGACCAGGGGGACGCGATAGTGCGTAGCCAGCTTCGCCATGGCCTCCCAGTTATCCGGGTTGGCCGCCCACAGCAGGCAACCGCGCCCCTGAGCGGCTTGCAGGCCCGCCTCTGCCGTGGCCGGGTCCGCGCTGAGCAGGATCAGGTTGAGAGAGGTGGCAGCTCTGATAGCTGCGACCGTGCGGGCGAAATCGCCGCCCGCCGCCTCAATCGCCACCCCGTCCAACGTCAGGCTCCTGCCGACGTAATCCACTGCGTAGCGATCTACGGCTGTCGCCAGGTCCACCGCATCGGGCTGGGTGTCTTTCACGCGCACAAACAGGCCCGGCGGGTGGAAGAAGGTCTTTTCGTGGCGGAAGAGCACGGTCTCATTGCCCACCTCCAGCCTGCGCCCATCGGCGGAAAGCGTGATCAAGCGGATGGGGGGCGCGGCTGAGGCTTCCAGGAGGACCTTGGATTCCTCCTCCACGTAAGGGCATTGGGCCAGTTCGGCCTGCTTTTGCGCCAGCTTCATGGCGAAGGCCAGGCAGGTGGGGAAGCCGCACTCCTTACAGTTGGCGTGGGCTTTGACCGCCGGGTTTTTGCTGCCTGCGGGGAGAAGTTTGTAAATCTCAAGCCCGGATAAAGCCATTCTCTGCCTCCGTATCCCTCACCGCAGAGAGCGCAGAGGGGCGCAGAGAAAATCTAATCAATCTCTGCGCATTCTCCGCGTTCTCTGCATCTCTGCGGTTAAGTGATCTGTCCATTTTCCATCAGCGCGCCGATCATCCCACGAATGCGCCGGACCGATTCGGGGTGGCGCAGGACAACGACATCCGCGCCGGCATGGATCAGCGTGCTGGCGGTGAGCACTTCCCAGAGGATCGCCCGTTCGGCCCAATCGCCCCAGGCGGCGGGCACGCCCTCGCCGGCGCGGGCCTCTTTGGTGCGCCAGGCCTCCTCGCCCGGCGTCACGATCATAGGTTGCTGGGTCATGCTGTCGCCCTGGAGCGCGGCCAGGCGCAGACGCTCCATCACACTGTAGCCGTACTCCATGCCATAGCCCAGCGCGCCGGTGGTCGGGTCCATCAGGATGCGCGTCAGCGGCATACTCATGTCGCTGATCAGGATGATGAGTTGCTTGGCCAGGTTGACGTCCATGGGCGTGCGGGACATGACCAGGTGGCCGTGCGCCAGCGCCGCCGCCACAATGGTGCGATAGTTCTTCTCCTCACACACACCCAGGGCCAGGTTCTCGCCCTCGCCCTCCTCGGCCACGGCCACCAGGACCTCATTGTCCAGTTCGGCCTGGCCCGGCCCATAGACGAGCAGGGGCAGGCCGGTGGCCCCAAGCACGCGCCGCAGCATCTGGCGGGCATAAGCGGCGTTCAGGTCGGGGTGGGCGGTGAACTTGAGCGCCACCAGGTCGGCGCCCAGGTCTTCAACGGCTTTGGCCCAGGCGGCCACATCCTGGACAGCCTCCCCCCAGGCCTCCAGCAGGATAGGGGACCAGTCGGCAGGTGGGCGGTCCTGGACCTCCACCGCGATGGCGGGTGGGTGGGGGATCTCGCCCTCAAAGTGCAGGAAGGGCAGCGTCGTCTCGCCGCCCACCGTGACGGTTCGGCTGCGTGTGCCCCCCTGGGCCGCCGTCGCCCCCAGGGTGACCTCACGCACTTTGCCACTCCACTTCTCTTTGGGAATCTCTATCACGGCCATCATGCACCTCCTCAGAACAAGGGTGGCATCGTCAGCGCCGGATGGCCCACCTCCGTCAGGTAGGCGAGCAGGCCATCCACGTCGGTACAGATGGTCTCGTCGGCGATCTTGCTAATCAGGTCGGGGTCGCCTTCGCGCTCGGCAACTTTGGCCAGTTCCTCGGCCATGCTCTGCTTCAGGAAGCTGCTCATCCACACCACGCGCTTGAAACCGCCATCCGCCGAGATGAACTTGGGGCTGGTGAGGTAGTACTTGCCCACGCCCATCACGCCGGGGGTCTGCTGGCCGCCCCCGGCCAGCCCGGCCAGCGTGCTGAAGGTCATGCCTGCGGGCGTCATGCTGGGGTCTTCGCGGGAGACAACCATGACGCCGTTGGCCTCCGGGATGACCATGACGATGCACTCAAAGCAGCCGCAGGCCGTCATGGGGTTCTCCATGATGGAGTAGATGGCCACCTGGTGCACGCTGCCATGCGAAGCCTGCTCCGCGAACTGGTTCGGGCCTTCCCAATAGCCCTTCACCGGGTCAATCAGACGGCCCTTGGGGATAGGCTGGTTCGGCCCGCTGGGGTTGATCTCATGGCTGGCTTTGCAGTCCAGCCAGTTGTACGCCCCGCACAGCCCCAGCCGCTGCGGGGTGATGATGCACACATGGTTAGGCGCGAAGCTCTGGCACAGCGTGCAGGAGTAGAACGTGTCCACAGCCTCGTCGGTCAGGTCGGCCATGCGTCGGTTGCGATAGTCGTAGGCGGCGCGGGCACGTTCCAGCCATTCGGCATGGAGACGCGGTTCGGTGATGATGGCCACCTGAACCTTGTCCACGATGTTGCCGAAATCGGCGTGGAAGCGGGCGTACAGGATGTCGCCGAAGTGGCGCAGGTTGAACCCCTTGGCGGCAGCGGTCTTGCTGATACGGATCCAGGCAATGTCGCGCTGGCCGATGTGCTGCACCCCGGAAGCGCCGTTGATGAAGTGGTGGATCTGGCGCTCCAGCACCGGCTCAAAGTCCAGTTGCATCCTGCGCCCGGCTACCTCCACCAGGATGCCCAGGTCCATGGCCTCGCCCTCCGGCACGTTCTCAAAACCGGGGCCGATGACCTCAATGCGGCCATCTTCCACCTGGTCCATTGGCACCATGCGCAGGTACTCAAAGGCGCGTGACTTCTTCCCCCCGAATTCAATGCGCATATCGGCCTTGCGCACCACCTCGCCTTCAAAGGCCGAGCCATAGGGCACGGGGATAGGCACCTCGGTGATCTTCACCTTGACGCCGCGCACCTCAATGCACTTCTGCACCAGGTGCTCGGCCTTCTCCAGGTCGTCCTTGCCGGGGATCTCGTTCCAGGGCATGGAGATGACGTGCTCGTAGCGGGTCACGCCGGTGGGCAAGATTTGGGGGATGACCGTGTCGGCGATAACCGGGAAGCCGAAGTTGATGGCTCCGGCGGCGGTGGCGTACTTCAGGTCATCCACCTCCCCCAGGGCCAGCACGAAGGCGAACACGCGGTACTTGTTGTACAGCAGGATCTCGCGGGCCTGGCCACCTTTCAGACCGCCGAAGGTGAGCGCGGAGCGCGTGGCGAAGCCCAGTGCATAGATCGCGCTGATCGTGTCCGTACCGAAGGGGACGATGTAGGTGTCATAGCCCATCTCCACCCCTTCTTCCTGTAACTGGTGGATGATGGAGCGCCCGTTGACGTTGCCGGAGAGGAACACCAGGATGTTGCGCCGCTGGAATTCGCGCACGATCTTGACGGCGACCTCGTTGCTTTTGGCGCAGCCCACGATGGCGGCGAAGCCGGGCATGCGCCCATCCACAAGCTGGATGCCCCAACTGCGCAGTTGGATGTCATCAATCGGGCCGTTGAGGTGCCCGGCGCCGTTCCCCTCAAAGTCCGGGCTGGTGAAGGAGGTGCCGCCCGCCAGGCGGAAGCCGGGGAAAGGCTCCGGCTGCTGGCCCAGGGCGAAGCGGATGCCCTCAATGGCCTCCTCGGCCAGGAGCGTGGCGATGCCGCTGTCCAACGTCTCGCCCAGGTAAGGCGTCCAACGCTGGCCCGGCGGGATGGGGTGCAGGAGCTTGCGGGCGTATTCCAGCACGGGCTTCAGGTCGCCCAGGGTCTTCACCTCGCGCCCGGTGAGGCCCAGGATCACAGGCAGGTAGTAGGCTGTATTGGGGAAGGCCACCGGCGCGTCGGCGCCTTTTTGGGCGATGGCCTGTTGCAGCAGTTCCTCGGCTTCGTTAACGATCAGCGTTGCGCCGCGGATGGCGCGGGTGGCAATATATCGGCTCATGCTCGCTTCCCTCCTCAACCTCCTTGATTCCTATCGCCGAAGGCGACATTGCTAGTAGGCCGGGTTTCCATACCCGGCCAATGCAATCACATCGGCAGCGTGGCGGCCACCGCCACAGGCCCCCCGTACAGAGCGGCCTGCCGCTCGGCAAATGGCAACTGCAGCAGTTCCAGGATACGGCGGTCGCCGCTCTTGCCCCACTTGCTGGCGTCGTACTCCGGCAGCTTGAGGGCAGCGCGGCGTTCGTCAATATGGGCCAGGGCGCGGCGGACGATCTCCTCCGGGTCGGTGATGAACTCCAGGCGACCGCCGAACTTGGCCCGCCAGCCCTCGCTCAACAGGCGGGTGACGGTCTCGCTCCCGGCCACCGGGCTGGTGACGCCCATGATGACGTACACACCGGAGGCGGCGGCATAGGTGGCGATGGCCAGGGCTTTCTCACTCATCCACTCCGGAGCCATGCCCACCGCCGGGATGTCGCTGATGTCCTGGCCCAGGCCGCCCTCCGTGACCATCTGGCTCAGGACAGTGAGGATGCGGCTGTTGTCCACGCACGAGCCCATATGCAGGACGGGCGGGATGCCCACCGCCTCGCACACTTCGCGCAGCCCCGGCCCGGCATATTCCAGCGCAGCCTCCCCCAGCATAAAGCCGCGCTTGCCGCTGGCGATGGCGCCGCAGCCCGTCTCCACCACCAGAACGTCGTTCTTGAGAAATTCTCTCACCACGTATTGATGGACGGCGTCCTGGGCGGTGCGGGGGTTGTTGCAGCCGATGTCGGCCACCACGCCGCGAATGCGCCCGGCGATGATGGCGTCGTTCAGCGGGCGGAAGGAGCCGCGCAGGACGCCGCCCAGGGCGTAGTTGATGTATTCATGGGAGAAGCCGGCGACGACATCGGAGCGGACGTCGGGGATGCGCGTTTCCCCCCGCTTGGGGAAGTTGTCAATCGCCCGGCGCACGATCGCCCGCGCCGTGTCCAGCGCGTGGTGCTCATCAAACTCAATGTGGGTCGCGCCGCTGATCTTGACCTTCTTGGAGGTGGTGATGATCTCGGTGTGGAAGTTCTCGGCCAGCGGGACGAGCGCCTGCATGATGCACTGCACGTCCACCACCATGGCCTCCACCGCGCCGGTGAGGATGGCCAGTTCCTGGTGCAGGAAGTTGCCCGCGCTGGGCACGCCCTGGCGCATCAGGGTCTCATTGGCGGTGCAGCAGATGCCGGCCAGGTTGATGCCGTTGGCGCCCTTGCTCCTGGCATAGTCAATCAACTCCGGATCGCTCACGGCGGCCAGGATCATCTCACTCAGGGTCGGTTCGTGGCCGTGAATGATGATGTTGACCTGGTCTTTCTTAAGCACCCCCAGGTTCATCTGGGCCACGAGCGGGCTGGGGGTGCCGAAGAGCACGTCGGAGATGTCGGTGGCCAACATACTGCCGCCCCAGCCGTCGGCGAGGGCGCAGCGGATGGTGGCATCCAGGATGTGCTCCGGGTCCTGGTCGTCGCCCATGTGGGTGCGGTGCAGCACCTCAACGACTTCGCGGTCAATGCCGCGTGGGATATAGCCCAGTTCCTGCCAGATGCGCTGGCGGCGGGCAGGCGCGCGTTTGGCGTAGAGAATCTGGCCGGTCTGCTGGCCGAATTGGGCGATAGCGGCATCGGCCACATCTGAGGCGATCTCCTCAATACGCCGCCCGTCGGTGGGGACGCCCAGGATCCCGGCGATGCTGAGCAGCTTGTAGGGGTCGCGGATTTTGTAGTCCGGGGCCTGGCCGGTGGCGGCGGCCTTGAGGGTGAAGGCCATGTCGCGCCCGTGGTCGGAGTGGGCCGCCGCGCCTGCGGCGACGGCGCGGGCGAAGTTGCGGGCCACAATCGTGTCCACCGTCGCGCCACATACGCCGACCTGACCCTCTTTGACCAGGCGGCAAGGCCCCATGGAGCAGTTGCGGCAGCACAACCCATCGGCGCCGATGGGGCAGGGCGCCAGGGTGTCGGCGCGGCTGAAGGCCGTGCTCAGGCCCGCTGCCTCGGCGAACTCCAGCAAAAGATGGGCCGCCGGGTCCGCGCTACGTTCTTGGGGGGTGCGTACCTTTTTGCCGGTCATGCTTGTTCCTCCTGACTAAGTGGGGGATAAGGAATGACGAGCGATTTTCGCCGTTCGTCCTCCAATTTCCTTGATTCCTATCCGTTGAGTGCCTTAATACCGCCTGAATTCACCGCTCATCTCCACATCGGCCCGGTGGGTGGTGGTGACGCGCACGCCAAGCACATCCCAGGCCGGGTCCTTGCGACGGAGGTCGGAGGTCGGAGGACCGAATGTTTC
Organism: Anaerolineae bacterium; assembly: GCA_034432795.1. Lineage (GTDB taxonomy): Bacteria > Chloroflexota > Anaerolineae > DSLN01 > DSLN01 > DAOUBF01. Next base: position 10,897 of record DAOUBF010000078.1, on the reverse strand, counting down.
CGTCGTCCGTCGTCCGTCATCCGTCGTCCCGGCTGGATACCCCGCCTGTTCCAACGCACGGATGATGTCGTTGACGGAGAGCTTCGCCGGGTCGTAAGTGACCTGCACCTGCTGCCAGGCGGAACTGGCGTACACATCCATCACGCCCGGCAATGCCATGAGCACCTGGCGCACGGCAGTGACGTGATGGTCGGCGTACAGTTTGGGAATGGTCAAGAGCGTGTGTTCCATGCGAGCTTCTCCTTTGATAAGTTGCTGGGCCAGGCGCATGACCACCTCAGCCTCATAGCGCCGGTGTCCTCCCAGGGTTTTGACTGAGGGGAGCTTCCCCGACTCGCCCCAGCGGGTCACCGTGGCAGGAGACACGCCAAAGATTTGAGCGACCTCCGTGCGTGTGAGGAGGCGCTTACCTGGGTCCTGCGGTCTTTTCATAGCGCGCTCATCCCCCTTCGGCTCTCACCCGTCGTGATCATGGATGTCCCTGTTGATCGTTTTGCGCGTTGTGCGCGTTTTGTGTTTTTTAGCACTATACGCCCGAATGCCGTTGGAATAGAAGATGCAAACGGCTTATCTTGGGTGATGCAAATGCATTATTTGTGCAGGGTGTCACACACTTGCCTGCTAGGCCGCTCTCAGGATAGACCGTGGCCGGGGCAGAGGAAAAAAATCGTGGTGATGGGAGGAGACCGACAGGGCGAAGGCCAGGTTTGCGGGCGGATGTGATTTGAAGTATATTGAGAATGAGATGATCGGGTATCCTGAGAGCAACCAGTTGTTGTTCGCTCTGGCAGAGGCGCCGCCCGGCTCCCTGGATTTCGTCGTGTTGATCACTGGGGCGGACTGGGCCCCCGCCGAAGCCGAACGATGGGTCCCTTATCTGGATGCTGCCACGCGGGCGTTACGGGAAGGTGGGCTGCTCTTCGTCCAGGGGGTGCCGGAGTCCCTCCCTGAACTGGGTGTCTATCTAGACAGGCGCCTGCGCTTCAAGTATTGGATCGCTATAGAATCGGCGCTCCGCCTTTCGGATCGGGGGCTTCCTTCCGCCCACGCGGCCCTCTTAATGTTCTCCAAAGGGGAGACCTTCCGAATCTCTCGCGTTCGCTTTCCCCATCAGTATTGCCGAGCCTGTGGGAGATCGCTGCGGGATTGGGGGGGCAAAACGCACCTGATGCATCCAGGCGGTGTGGCACTCTCGGATGTTTGGAAGGCCTTGCCTCTGGAGGATAACTACACCGCGCTTTCGGCTCCTGTCCTGGATACCCTGCTGCGGATGGTTTCTCCCAGCGGCGACCCGGCTGATGCCAGCGCACTGAATGGCCTCATCGGGCCGCGGGAGCGCGTTCAAGGGTTCAGGGACGCCAGGCTGGTGGAGCCAACCGTTCAGTACCGACCGCTCCCGCTTCCCGGCCTTTTACCCACCCCTTCTCTACAAGAGGAAAACCATCCTGCCGATGGCTCCTTATTCAACGTGGTCATCCAGGGGGATGCCCTGGAGGTGCTCCGGCGTTATCCAGATGAATCGGTGGACCTGGTTTTTGCCGATCCACCCTACAACCTGGACAAGGCGTATACCACCTATGATGACGAGAAGGACAGGGAAACCTACCTGAACTGGTGCAATGCCTGGCTGGATGAATACATCCGTATTCTGAAGCCCACCGGCTCCCTCTACATCCTCAACCTGCCCCGTTGGGGGATGTATCATGCGGCCTATTTGAATCGGCGCCTGTATTTCCAGAACTGGATTGTGTGGGATGCGCTCTCTGAGCCGCGAGGGAAGATCATGCCCGCTCACTACGCGCTTCTCTTCTACACGAAACACCCTACTCTCTTCACGTTTAACTATGAAAGCGTGGGGGTCATTGATGCTCGCTTCTACTGCCTGCGTTCATCCTGTATCCGCCAGCGCAAAGCGAGAGGGGAGGATGAGAAGGAGCGGTTAACCGACATCTGGTGGGATATCCACCGGATTAAACACCATCGTCACCGGGATTACCATCCGTGTCAGTTGCCGGACGCGCTGATGGAGCGCATTATCCGTCTTTCTACCCACCCGGGTGACGTCGTCTTGGACGCATTGGCTGGCACTGGCACAACAGCGGTGACCGCTGCGAAGTTGGGGCGGCGCTATGTCGCTATTGATATTGATCCGGCTTATGTGGCTATCACCCGTGAAAAGCTGGCCCAGGTGGAGGTCTTCGGTGAGGTGTATCGTCCCCCGGCCCCCAGACCACGCCCCCGCTACAACAAGAAGGCCCTCCAATTGGAGTTGCAGGAGATCGCCCTTAAACTCGGCCGGTTGCCTACCCAGGAAGACGTCCGCCAGATGAGCCGTTACGGGTTAAAGCCATTTCTAGAAGCCTTCCCCACCTGGGGCAAAGCCTTGAAGGCCGCGAAGTTGATAGAGGTAGATAATGGCCGTCCTCGCCCGTAAGCTCTCCTTCCAGGAGGCATGGGAGACCATCGTTGTTTTCTTTGTAGATGAAGACCTGGAACGGGAGATTGATAGGGAGGTTGAAAGGCTCATCAAAGTCGCTGAACGACATGGAATCATCAACACAAAGCTGATCACCCCTTCGTCCCTGGCCGTTTTTTTGCGAGAGCAAGAAGAAGCCCTGGAGTTCGTGTTGCGCGAAATAGAGCTTTCCCAGGAGAAGTTTCTGCGCATTATCTCGCTGCTCCGTAAGATTGGCCGTATCCCCGCCCCGCTGGATAGGGAATGGTCTATAAGGCAGGTCGCCCAAAAGATTCAGAAAGACAAGGACTTTGCCTCCCTTATAGCTCACCTGCTCATAGACGGATACCAAGACTTGGAATTGCAGCGCTTGATCCCCCGTTACTACCTTGAGACCCTAAATTTTCGCGAAATTGCTGCTGACTCTGACATGGCCCGGCGAATGCGTTACAAACGCGCGCTGATCGGCACGTATAGTGGCCGTAAGGGGCATCGTGTGGAAGCACACATTGGAGGGTATTTAGCGAGTGTTCAGGAAAAGTATGGGGTAGGCTTTGAGCGAGGACGTTCGCGCTTTATTGAGACCGATATAGACTTTGCCATCCCCTCCTTAGATGACCCCTGGGTCATCCTGATGGTGTCCTTTCAGGAGACGACCAGCAGCGGGCAAAGCACCAAGGCGCGGGATATGCTCTCGGCCTACGAACGGATTCTCCGTTCCAACGCCCGATACGGCGAAAACAGGGCGTTTGTCAATTTCGTAGACGGAGGGGGCTGGTTAGCCAGGAAGAGGGACCTCCAACGCCTGGTGGAAAACTGCCATTACTTCATCAACCTTCACTACTTGGACATGCTGGAATCTATCATTCTGACCCACGTTCCGAAAAGATACTTGAAAGGAAGCTAACTCCCATCCTAAGATTTTCAATCTTTACTTATCAGGCCGTGTTCCAGTGCGTAGGTGACGGCCTGCAGCCGGTTATTTACGCGCAGCTTGTGCAGGATGTTCTGGATGTGGTTGCGGGCCGTCGCCTGGCTGATGGAGAGCGCGTGGGCGATGTCGCGGGTGCTCAGGCCCTGGGCGAGGAGGCCCAGGATCTCGCGTTCGCGCCCCGTTAACCGCACCTGATCGGGCCGGGCTGAGGAAAGAGGGGACGGAGGTGGCCTGCGGTGGCGTAGCTGGTCTGCGGCGTCTAAGATCTGGTGGATCAGGGCCTCGTTGTGCTTCTTCTCGGTCACATCGCGGAAAAGATGGACGATAAACGGGGCGGCGCCATTGGCGGTGGGGAAGGGGATGATGCTCACGTTGATCCAGCGCAGCTCACCTGATTTGGTGCGAGCGCGGACATCGTAATTGGCCACGCCGTTGCCGATCAGCGTGGCCAAGACGATGCGACAGCGGTAGTGGCAGACCAGGCGGCTGAGTTCATCCCTTCCTTCCAGAATATCCCAGCACTTGCGGCCCACGATCTCATCGGCGGTGAAGCCCAGAATGTCCTGGGCCGCCCGGTTCCAGAAGAGAATGGTCTGGTTTTCGTCTATGACGAAAGCGCCATCGGCGGCCTGGGCGAGCGCAGTGAATAGCCTGGCTGCGTTTTCCGTCATGGCTGGCGCCTCCCTCCATCTGTCCCTGAAATCAGAGTAACATAATGTAGAGATGGCTGGAAGTGATAAATGGCCTGTCTGGCGGTGATAAAAGTCACAAATGGGAGGGGAGGGGATGATGCTATCCCCCACCCCAGCCCTCCCCCACAAGGGGAGGAGGGGGTGACATGCCCCCACCCATTGGGAGGGGTAAACCCCCTGCGCTCCGCTTTCCGCTCAACCGCGATCATGGTATAGTGGAGATAGTTGGCAGAACGTCTGAAGGCGCGAAGGGAATGGTGGCCGAAGGGGGAGAACGTCTGCAGAAGGTCCTGGCGGCGGCCGGTTATGGCAGCCGCCGCGCCTGTGAGACCCTGATCCGCCAGGGGCGTGTGACCCTCAATGGTCGGCTGGCCCGGCTTGGCGACCGCGCCGACCCGACCCAGGATATGATCTGCGTGGACGGGGCGCCGGTCCAGGTTCGGCCAGCGCATACTTATATCGCCGTGTATAAACCGGCGGGCGTGATCAGCACGCTCTCCGATGAACGGGGCCGCAGAACCGTGCGTGACCTAGTGCCGCTCCCAGGCCGCCTGGTGCCGGTGGGCCGCCTGGATGCGGACAGCGAAGGGCTGATGCTGCTGACAGACGACGGCGCGTTGGTGAACCGGCTCACGCATCCGCGTTACCAGACGACGAAGGAGTACCACGTGCTGGTCGTGGGCCGCCCCAGTGAGGCCACACTCTCGCGCTGGCGGCGCGGCGTGATCCTGCCCGATGTGGATGCCAAAACGCATGACGGCGGGCTGACCGCGCCAGCCCAGGTGGAGGTCATACGTGTTGAGGGGGATGAGCGCTCCGGGGAGGGCGGCACTTGGTTGCGCGTGGTCCTGCATGAGGGGCGCAAGCGCCAGGTCCGCCGCGTGGCCGCGTTGCTTGGCCATCCGGTGCGGCGGCTCATCCGCGTGCGCATTGGGCCGGTGCGCCTGGGGACGTTAAAGCCCGGCCAGTGGCGGCGGCTGACGGAGCGCGAAGTGAAGGCGTTAAAAGCGTTCGTGGTGTAGAGGGCTGCGATGTCCCTCCCTTCTGTGATCGCGATTGACGGCCCGGCAGGTGTGGGCAAGAGCACCATCGGCCAGCTTTTAGCTGAACGGCTGGGTTACCGCTATTTTGATACCGGTGTCCTGTATCGGGCGGTGGCGGTGGAAGCGCTCAGGCGTGGGGTGGCCCCGGATGACACCGAGGGCCTCACGGCGCTGGCCGAAAGCCTGCGGATTGAGGTTCTGCCGCCCACGATGGCCGATGGCCGCCAATACACGGTGCTGGTGGACGGGCGGGATGTGACCTGGGACCTGCGCCGCCCGGAGGTGGACGCGGTGGTCTCGCCCATCTCTGCCGTCCCCGGTGTGCGCCGCGCCTTGATTCATGAGCAACGCCGCATCGCCGCCCAGGGCAAGATCGTGATGGTCGGGCGCGACATCGGCACGGTGGTACTGCCGGATGCGGACCTGAAGCTGTTCATTGAGGCCACTGTGGAGGAGCGCGCCCGCCGCCGCTATAAGGAGAGCCTCGCCCGTGGCGAGCCGGTCTCTTACGAGGAGGTGTTGGCAGCCATGCGCGAGCGCGACCGCCTGGACCGCACCAAGCCTATCTCGCCGCTGGTCCCGGCTGAGGATGCCGTGATCGTGGACACGACGGGCCTGAGCATAGAGGAGGTGCTGGCCCGCGTCCTGGAGATTGTTTCGGGGTAGCTTCCCCTATGGTGGGGAAAGGGGTGCATTTCCATCTCCCTCACCCCCCCAACCCCCTCTCCCGAAGCTTCGGGAGAGGGGACGAAGAGGGTGAGGGCACTATCACCCCCTCCCAACTGGGCTGAAGCCCGGTACTGGGCGGGGGAGGGCTGGGGTGGGGGACAAAGTCACCCCCATTTGGCATTTTGCCTCGGATGGCGTATAATGTGCCCAGGACTGGGGAAAGACAGCGCATGGGCTGAGATCGCCCCCACGATCTCAGTTGACGAGGCGGAGGTTCTCCACCGCAAGGTGGAGCTAACCCGGTGCCTGTAGGGTACGTTGCAACGTGCCCCTACAGGCAGCGGGGAAAATCGACAGGTCAGCGGATGCCTCCAGGGCCAGCCACGGCCCTCCCTTTCCCCCTCCTGAGAACGAAAGTCCACCGTCAAATCCGTCGGGCGACCGGCGGGACAATACGGGGGACAGTGGCGAAAGTGCCATCGGCTATCCACGATCGGCGGTCGGCTTGCCTTCTGAGGCGGGCCCCCGGCTGAAAGCTGATAGCTTCTTCATTAAGGAGGGGACTATGTGCGGTATTGTCGCTTACGTCGGCCCGCGCCAGGCGGCGCCGATCATTCTGGAAGGGCTGCGCCGTCTGGAGTATCGCGGCTACGACTCGGCTGGCCTGGCCGTTATCCAGGATGGGCAGATTGCGGTGCGCCGCGATGTGGGCAAGCTCGCCAACCTGGAACGGCTGCTGGCCGAGCAGCCCGTCACCGGCCATATCGGCATCGGCCATACCCGCTGGGCGACGCACGGCGCGCCCAGCCCCCGTAATGCGCACCCCCACGTCAGCATGAATGGCCAGGTGGTCGTCGTCCACAATGGCATTGTGGAGAACTTTCTGCCACTGCGCCAGGAGTTAGAGGCCGAGGGCGTGCGCTTCGCCTCGGAGACGGATACAGAGGTCATTGTCCAACTGATTGAGCGCTATATGGGTGCTGGAGCGGACCTGGCCGAGGCGACCCGCCGCGCCATGCATCACCTCAAGGGCGCGCACGCGATCGTGGCGATGAGCACGCAGGCGCCAGGCGTCCTGGTCGGCGTGCGCATCGGCAACGCCGGCGGCCTCACCCTGGGCCTGGGCGAGGGCGAGATGTTCCTGGCCTCGGACATCCCGGCGATCCTGGAGCACACGCGGCGGATGGTGTTCCTGGACAGCCGCGAGATGGCTGTGGTGACCCAGGAGGGCTATCGTTGCTATACGCTGGAGGGCACGCCAGTGGCCAAATCCGTCCACACCATCCCCTGGGACCCGGTGCTGGCGCAGAAGGGCGAGTATCGCCACTTCATGCAGAAGGAGATCTTTGAGCAGGCCCGCTCCATCACGGATACGATTCGCGGGCGCGCCGATTTTGAGCGCGGGCGCATTCATCTGGAGAATCTGGAGATCAGCCCTAAGGAAGCGCAACGCTTGCGCCGTGCGTTCATCGTCGCCTGCGGCACGTCCTACCATGCCGCCCTGGTGGGCCGTTTCCTGCTTGAGGCCATCGCCCGGCTGCCGGCGGAGGCGGACATCGGCTCGGAGTTTCGCTATCGTGACCCGATTATTGAGCCGAATTCAGCGGTGCTGGCCATCACCCAGTCGGGCGAGACGGTGGATACGCTGGCGGCAATGGAGGAGGCGCGACGCAAGGGGGCGCGCCTGTGGAGCATCGTCAACGTCATCGGCAGCCAGGCCCAACGCCTGGCCGACGGCTATATCCTGATGCACGCCGGGCCGGAGGTGGGCGTGGCGTCCACCAAGGCGTTCACGGCTTCCCTGGTGGATGAGTACCTGCTGGCCTGCTACCTGGCGCAGCAGCGCGGCCTGGGGGATGGCCGCCTGCGCCAGCTTGTGGACGACCTGGCGCGGTTGCCAGACCAGGTGGGGCGCGTGCTGGACCGCGCCGCCGAATATGAAGCGCTGGCGAACGAGTTCTATCGCGCCTCAAATTTCCTGTATCTGGGCCGGGGCCTCAATTATCCCATCGCCCTGGAAGGCGCGCTCAAGCTCAAGGAAATCAGCTATATCCATGCCGAGGGCTATCCGGCGGGGGAAATGAAGCATGGGCCGATTGCGCTGATTGACGAGCACATGCCCGTCCTGGCCATCGCGGTGCGCGACCACGTGTATGACAAGATGGTCAGCCAGATTGAGCAGGCCAAAGCGCGGGGCGGGAGGGTGATCGCCCTGGCGACGGAAGGCGATGACGCCATCCGCGAGAAGGCGGATCACGTCATCTATGTGCCGGAGACGTCGCCCTTGCTCACGCCAGTGTTGACAGCCATCCCCATGCAACTGCTGGCTTACTACATTGCCATCCGGCGCGGCTGCGATGTGGACCAACCCCGCAACCTGGCCAAGAGCGTGACGGTGGAGTAGGGGCGTAGAGTCCTGCGCCCCTCCCTCCTATCTATAGGCATCGCCGCGAGGGCCAATGTACCAGACGGTAACCGTCTTCGCGTTGTCATCCACGTCGTAGAGTAACCGGTACTCGCCGATCCGCAGGCGCCAACCAAGGCCGGCACGGAGCTTCTTGCAGCCAGGCGGTCGTGGATTATCCTGCAACGCCAGCAAGACAGTTATGAACTTCTCCTGTATGAGCCGGGGGAGTTGACGTAATCCTCGTTCTGCTTTGCGTTGCAGAAGCACTCTATACAACGGTGGCCTCGCGATCTGCTTTCAATTCTGCCAGGACCTGTTCCAGGGGGAGCGGCGGCTCTTTGTCCTCCAGGCGTGCTTCTAGCATTGTCAAGGCATCATCAAGGTCTTCCAGGCGGTCCAGGAGATGCTCCCATTGCTCCGGGCTTACCAGAACAGCTACGCCATGGCCTCGTTGGGTGAGCACGACGGGCCGCTTACTCAACTCTTGCAGAACGTTGGCCTGGTGCTTACGTAACTCAGAGATAGGGATAATTGCTGGCATCAACATCTTAAGCTCTCCTTGTAGCAATTGTATATACTTTAGTTGCTACATTGTACCTGCCGGGCTGGAGAGTGTCAATCGCCTCGTCGCGCATGAACTCAAGGCCAGAGGGCTGCCGTTCGTAGTGATTGACCCTGATCGGACGGGTTGGCCAGGTTCGGCAGGCGGGCTATCTGGGCCTGCTAGGCGATGGCGCGGAGGGGGAGGGGCAGGGAGGGGGCGCCCTTTTCAATTGCCAGCCCTATCTCGCCCCTGATGGGATAGCCTCTTTCTGAGGGCTTTAGGGGCTTGACAAAACGGTTGGAGGTGTGGTACGGTATCGCCGGTCAGATGAGAGCGCCCCAAGTTTCAGGCCGCATACACCTGTTTGCCAGGAATCGTTCATCACGTTATCTTAAAGAGCGCGAGGAGGTCTCTTCATGTCACCTGAGCATGGAACACCCGTGGAGGTTCATGATCCTGCTGTGCTGGCCCAGGCACGGGCAGTGCTGGATGCCTGCCGTTCTGCACGAGAGATGCAGGAGGCTGTGCTTGCCGCCGTGCGGCGGAACGAGGAGTGGCGCGGGCGGCAATGCATTAACCTGTTGGCACCGGAAGCGCCCACCAGCCCCACCGTGAGGGCGCTACTGGCCGCCGAGGTCGGGACCCGCGCGGCAGAAGGGCACATCGGCGCGGTCAATCGCTGGTTCGCTGGCACGCAGTACATTGATGAGATTGAAGCTTTATGTATTGAGTTGCTCAAAAAGGTCTTTCGGGCGCGCTATGCCGATCATCGCCTGGTGGCGGGGATGATCGGCAATATGGCAGTGTACACGGCGCTCACCGAGCCTGGCGATGTCATTATGAGCGTGGCGCAACCGTTTGGCGGCCATTCCAGCAACCGGGCCGATGGGCCGGCGGGCGTGCGTGGATTGAAGATCGTGGATGTTCCCTTTGACCCGGTGGAGTTGGAGGTGGACCTGGACCTGTTCCGCAAGGTGGCGCCCCTGGTGCGCCCCAAGCTGGTGGCGCTGGGCCTCTCTATGACGTTGTTCCCGTTCCCTATCCGCGAGATGAGTGAGATTGTGGCGGAATGGGGCGGACGTATCTACTTTGACGGCGCACATCAGCTTGGCCTGGTGGCGGGCGGCGAGTTTCAGGACCCGCTGCGCGAAGGTGCCGCTGTAATGACCGGCTCGGCGGGCAAGACCTTCAGCGGCCCCCAGAGTGGGATCATCGTGTGGGATGATCCGAATCTGACCGTGCCGATCAGCCATGCCATCTTCCCGGTGTTGGCGGCGACCCATCAGGTCAACCGGGTGGCGGCGCTGGCGGTGGCGGCGGCGGAGATGCTGGAATTCGGCCCCATCTATATGCGGCAGATCGTGCGCAACGCCCAGGCGTTAGGGGCGGCGTTGCAGCGCCGGGGTATCCCCGTGTTAGGTGCGCATAAGGGCTACACGCGCACACAGCAGGTGGTCGCCGACGTGCGCCAGTTCGGCGGCGGGTTGGAAGTGGCGCAACGCCTGGCGCGGGCCAATATCATCACCAACAAGAACCTGATCCCCACCGACCGACCGGAGGATTGGGATCGGCCCGGCGGACTGCGCATGGGGACGATTGAGGTGACGCGCCTGGGGATGCGCGAGGCTGAGATGGAGACGATTGCTGACTTTATCGCGCGTATCCTGGTTGAGCGAGCGTCGCCGGACGATGTGGTGGAGGATGTGATTGAGTTCCGGCGCCCTTACCAGCAGTTTTATTACTGTTTTGAAAATGGCCTGCCCCCGGCGTAAGACAGTAGGTGTATCCCATATTGGGGGCAGATATGGTACGCTGGCCACGACGAGGACAACGAGACCAGGAGAGAGCAGAGCATGGACGTGGCACAGCAGGAACTGAAGACGAGGATGGTATAAGACGCACAGGCCGCCTTGGAGAAGCGGCCGGCACAGCGGCCGGCGGGCGAGGAGATAACACTGAGTGGGCGGGGTTTCCCTCCCCGGCGTAGGGCAGGTTTCTATACCTGCCGCTCTTCGGCCCTGTTGCGGCGGCTATGGAAAGCCGCCCTACAGGTATTCTATCCCGCCTTGCCCATCCCATGTCGGGGGGCGCCCGGCCCCCGGCCTGGCAGGCGCGGTTCCCCTCACGGGACGCCTGCTGGCAGTCAACCGCAG